>CADECY010000072.1 GCA_902825945.1 uncultured Acidobacteriota bacterium | reverse complement strand
ACGATCGATTTCATTGCCGCCGAGATCTCGACGCTGCCGCCACCCGCCGGAAGCTGAATCTCCGAGCCCGCGATTTCGCCGTTCACCGTGAACGTCAGCAGCGGACCATTGGTGACGAACGTGCGCCCTTTCCGGATCGCGTCCACGTAGGCGTTCCAATCGAGCTTGTCGCCGAGGTAGGCGTAAAGCCGCGCCGAACCAAGGATCGGAGTGGCGTGGAGATTGAGGATCGAGTCCTCGCCGGCGGAAGCAGTGATCTTGAATCCGCAGTTCAGCGCGCGATGCCACGTCTTTTCGGTATTGGTGAAATGACCCGCGCTCGTCATCAACTCCAGATAGTCGAAGGTCCCGAGCGCGAGATCCACCGGGAATCCGCGCGCGACGGCGTAGGTCGACTTCTCCGGTTCCCGGGACCATGGATGCACGTATCCGGCGAGAGCACCCTGCGCACGGCCAAGGCGAAACATGTCGGTGTTGCTCGGATAGAGGCTCTCGATCGCGGTGCCCTCATAGCCCGTGGTGAACGGCGAGATCAGATGCTTCGTCATGTTGATGAAGTTGATGTGGCCATAAAAAGGCGGACGGTATTCTTCGCCGAACGTGAGAATGTGGTCGCGATTCGAGAACCTGTGCGGTTGGGGCGTGTAGTGATGATGATCGAAGATGCGATTGTCCTTGTTCGCCACCTTCTCGCCGATCACGTCGAGATCCTCCGCCCGCGCCATCATCATCAGGTTTTCGGGCGTGTTGTGCAGGTTGCCCGCGTAGTTCATGTGAACGTGATCGGACGCGCTGTACCAGCCGAGCGCATTCATGTTGATGATGCGCTCGAAGTCGAGCTGGACGGTCGCCGAAACGCCGGGCTCGATGCGCACGGTGCGGGTGATGCCCGCGTATTCGACGCCCTTCGCCGCTTCGATCTTCACCTCGCCGGGCGGAATGTCGACTGTGAAACGATCATCGGCGTGGAAGAAGTCGCGATGCTTCGTGCGTCCTTCGACGCGCGCGTAGGAAGTGGGCGGCGTGTATGCCTTGCCGTCCGGACCCGTGATGTACAGCCGTGCGGCAGCGGAACGTCCCCGGTCGCGGAGAATCACTTCCAGCTTGCCCATGGGCGCGCGATAAACGCGGCGCTTGATCTCGATCTTGCGCTCTTCTCCGCCGAAGCTGCGCAGCAAGCGTAGATCGGAAAGGCCGTGTTGGTTGGACACATAAACGATCCACTCCCCGTCGGGTGACCAGCGCGGATCGAAATGATCCCAGTCGCCGAACGTAAGCTGATAGGGTTCGCCGCCTTCGACCGGCAGAACGTAGAGATTGTCGAACTGGCTGCCCCGGTGCGAGCTATAGAGAATGCGCTTGCCGTCTTTCGACCATTGCGGCTGCGTGCGATAAAGCGTCTCTTCGCGCAGGATCATTCGTGCCTTCGACATCAGGTCTTCGCTCGCGGGCGCGCGCCAGATGGCGCCGGAGCCCAGAGGAATCCCGCGATTGGAAACGAGAATCAGATCCTTGCCGTCAGGCGACCACGTGGGCGAGATGTGATCGTCGTAGGCACTGAAATAAAGACGCGCGCGGCCGAAATTGTTTTCGTTCGTGAGGCGCCGCGGCTCCGAGAATCGGCCGCCGGTGAAGTCCATCGCGTAAATATGGAACTGGCCCCGCGGTTCGTTTCGCACATATGCCAGGCGCTTGCCATCGGGCGACCAGGCCGGATCGAGCGTGAGCGCGGAGCCTTTCGTGACCGCCGTACTTTCGCCCGTCGCGACGTTGAGCAGCATCAGGTTCACGCCGTTGCCGTCCTCGGTGGTGTAGGTGATCCACTTGCCATCGGGCGACCAGGTGGGGCTCGAATCGTAGGTCGCGTTGCGCGTGAGTTCATACGCGGTGGTCTCGCCCACTCGAATTTTCCAAAGGGATCCGGCCATGGAGAACGCGATCTCGTTGCCATCGGGGGACCATGCGGGGCGCCAGGGAGTGCTCGCCGATTGAGGAACGTAATAGCTGTACATGTAGCCGCTCGCGTATCGGCCTCGCGGCGCGGCAAGGAGTGCAGTGGCCGCAACAGCGGCCAGCAGAAAAGTCTTCATGCTGGCAGCCATTATACTGAGCGTCCGCCCGTGCGATGATGAGGGCGAATCGCGACGAATCCGCAGGGTGACCGGGAAGCGCTGCCTGCCCGCCACCACGTTTCGCGGTCCGGTCCGGCCGAGGCAGGCCCGTGCGGTCATCACACTCCAAAGGAACGGTACGATGACGGCTGACAAGGTTTCGGAATTACGGCGGCGGTTGGCGGCGGACAAGAAACTCTCGGAGATTTTCGTCTATTTCTGCACGCACTTCGCGGATGTGGAGGCGTTTTGGGATCTGGGCCGTGACACGACGGAAACCCGGTTTACGGAATTCCTGGGGATGACGGCGCAACACCAATTCGACATCCAGGTGGCAGTGGTCGAGATCCGCTTCCAGCGCGAGTTGCCCGATATCAAGATGGTCCACGGATTCTACAAGGTGAACGGCATGAACGGCCAGTTGTTCTACTTCACCGATCTCGACGCGGGCATGTGCTGCCTGATTGAGGAGAGTGGGCGCGTGCACTTCGCCCGCGTCCACTCGATGCCCAAGGGGAATCGAGCCTCGAAGACGTGGGCCGCGGCGCGTCAGTAGACTGAGAGGAATGCCACGCCTCGCATTCCTCGCGCTTGCCGCCGCCCTCACGATATGCGCCCAACGCCCCGGACCCGAACCCAAGGTTGAACTGCTCTGGCCCAACGGCGCGCCCGCCGCGCAGGGTTCCTCGGACGCCGACCAGCCATCGATTTCGATCCATCTGCCCCAAGGCCGAAAAGCGCAAGGCGCGGTTGTCGTCTGCCCTGGTGGCGGATATGGCGCGCTCGCGGTTGACCATGAAGGCAGGCAGATCGCCCAGTGGCTGAACTCGCTCGGCGCCGCCGCATTCGTGTTGAAGTATCGCCTCGGACCCAAATATCATCACCCGGTCCAGATCGGTGACGCGCACCGCGCGATCCGCATCGTGCGTTCCCGCGCCGCCGAGTTCAGGATCGCTCCGGACAAAATCGGAATCTGGGGATTCTCCGCCGGCGGCCACCTCGCCTCGACCGCGGCCACCAAGTTCGATTCCGGCAAGCCGGGCGATGCCGACCCGATCGAACGCGTGAGCTCGCGGCCGGACTTCGCCATCCTCTCCTATCCCGTCATCTCGTTCACCACCGAGTACACGCACAAAGGCTCTCGCCGCAACCTGCTCGGCGACAATCCTGATCCGGACTTGGTCAAGCTCATGTCCAGCGAACTGCAGGTGAGCAAGGACACGCCGCCAACGTTCCTATTCCACACGAACGAAGATACGGGCGTGCCGCCGGAAAACAGCGTGCTCTTCTATTTGGCCCTACGCAAGGCGGGCGTTCCGGCGGAAATGCACATCTACGAGCACGGCCGCCACGGCGTCGGCTTGGCATGGTCAGACGCGGTGCTGTCGTCATGGCCCGCGCGGCTCGCCGACTGGATGCGCGGCAGGGGCTTTCTCGACCCCGCCAAGTGAGCGAACAGGCGTTGGTTCGTCAACTCCATTGACAATCGGTCTGATCTGTCAATATAATTGACAATGTGAAGGCAAGCGCGGACGAGGTCGAGCGGCTGATCTGGGAACTGCGCCGCGCGTTTCGAGATCTCGCGGCCACCGCCGATCGCGAACTGCGGCCGATGGGAATCCAAGCCCGGGATCGCGCATTGCTCGAATTCCTGGCCCGCGAATCGGAGCCCGTCTCCATTTCCGCTCTGGCCGAAAAGCACTCCGTGAGCCGGCAACACATTCACCAGACCCTCCGCGGCCTGACGCAGCCGGGTTGGGTGGAAGAGGCCGCCGATCCAGCGGACCGCCGGGCGGTGCTGTTGCGTCTGAGCCGCAAGGGCAAGGCTCTGTGGGAACGGATCCGGCGCGTGGACGAGGCTTTCTTCGCCCAACTCGCTGGGAATCTGGATGCGAACCGCGTTGCCTCGGCGGCGCGTCTGCTCCAGGAACTGCGCCAACAACTGCAACCGGCAAAGGAGGCCGTGAATGAGTGACAAGATGAATGCGCGTGGCGTGCTGCCGCCCCGGGCGCTCGTGATCAGCCTGATGGCTCAGCTTCCGCTCCTCTACCTTTCGTGGCCACTCGCGTTCGATCGCACGAAGGTGATCGCGGGTGCGGCACTGCTCTTGACTGGTGTCGCGTTGAACCTCTGGGCGGACCGCCTTTTCCGCCGCAACAACGTGGGCGTCTGTCCGTTCAGCCGGACGCCGGTGCTGCTCGCGCAGGGACCCTACCGGTGGACTCGCAATCCCATGTACCTTGGATTGGTGTTGGTGTGCGCCAGTCCCGCTCTTGGAACGGGCCTCCACGCAAACCTCGCGGCGGCGGCCGTCTTGCTACTATGGCTGCACTTCCGCTTTATCTTGCCTGAGGAAGCCTTCCTGCGCGAGCAATTTGGCACGGCCTACCTGTCATATGCGAGCTCACGCCCGCGTTGGTTCGGACTGCCCGGACCCGGCGAGCAACCGCGGAGCGCTTCGGTCAGCGCCGCGTGAACTTGATCACACCAGCGGGACCGGCACAACGTTCACCATCCTGCGCCGGGCCAATCGCCGGGCAACGAAGTGCGGCGTCTCCTGGATCGCCAATGGTGATGCCCGCGCTTCCGCGGTGCGCCTCGGACCGCCCGTGACTACCTCGCGATCGGCACCGCCGCCTGCTTCGGAGTCTCTCCGTTCATGGTGAGCGTCCGGTAACGGCGCGAGGCGCACCGCCCGTTTACAATCAGGCATGCGCCACATCGCAGCGGCACTTCTCTTCGCGATCGCGGGCTTTGCCGCCAGCGATCGCGAAAAGCTTTTGGATTCGATCTTCGCGGACTTCTCAGCGCCCAATGCGCCCGGATGCGCCGTGGGTGTGCTCGAGCGCGGACAGGCCGCTTTCGCCAAAGGCTACGGACTGGCGGACCTCGAACACCGCATCCCGATCTCGCCTCGATCGCGCTTCTACGCCGCCTCCATCGCCAAGCAGTTCACCGCGCTCGCCGCGCTGATCGCCGAGCGGGAAGGGAAGTGGAAGCTCGACGATTCGATCCGCAAGTATGTGCCCGAACTCCCGCACTACGCCGATGCCATCACGATTCGCCGCATGCTCGACCACACCGCCGGACTCCGCGACTTTCTCCCACTCTGGTCTCTCCGCGGATTCTCGAACGAAAGCGTCCTCCGCGAAGACGCCACGCTTCGCATGATCGTGCGCCAGAAGGCGCTGACGTTCGCTCCCGGCACCGATCAAAGCTACAGCAATACCGGCTACCTGCTCACGGCCATCGCCCTGAAGCGCGCGGCCGGAGTTCCACTCGACGGCTACGCGCGCGAGAAGATCTTCGCGCCGCTCGGAATGAACGCGAGCCGCTTCCAGGCCGATCACGGCGAGCCCGTGCCCGATCGCGCGCACGGCTACCATCGGCGCGATGGCGGCTGGAAGGGCGTCGATATCGCATTCGATCTGATCGGTGGCGGAGGCATGTATTCGAACGTCGAAGACATGCTGCGTTGGGCACGCAACTTCGAAACGCCAACCGCAGGCAACGGATTGCTCGGCACCTTGCAAACCCCCGGCCGCCTCGCCGATGGCCGCCGGACTCCCGGCGGATACGCCCTCGGCATCATCGAGAAGGACGGTACCTACAGCCATCCGAGCGCCGCCGCCGGATACAGCACCGAATTCATCCGTGTTCCGAAGCATGGCCTCGCCGTCGTCTGCCTGTGCAATGCCGGATCGGCGTCGGCCGGAGCGCTCGCGGCAAAGGTCGTCTCGGTCTTTACGGGCGAGTCCGCTCCTCCGGTCAGCCCGGCCGCGAAACCTCCGGCCACCGAACCGTGGCAGCCGGGCGAGACCGCGCGCCTCGCGGGTACCTATTGGAGCGAAGAACTGCGGACCGTCTGGGAACTCCGCCAGCGCGACGGCCGACTCTGGCTGCACGGCGACGGCATTCCTGTCGAAATCCGGCGCGGAACGGACGGAATTTATCGAGCGGGCCTGTTCGAGATCAAGGTGGTGGATTCGGGACTGCAAGCCGGCATCGGCCGCACCAGCGGAATCGAGTTCACGCGGCGATGAGCTTTCCGATGGCGGCAATCGCCATCACGTTTGGATCCGGGGAGGTGCCCACCTCCCCGGCGGGGTGACGGCAGGCCGAAGCCCGCCTGTTTGGGCCGCCGGAATCCGCCGCTCGGCTCCAGCCAGCCTCTCTACTGGTGGAAACGTGCGTCTAAGCGGATTCTTACAAAAATTGCGAGTCCGTGCCAGATCCGGCAACGCGAGAACGATCGAGCGAGCGTTGACGCCCAGCGCCGCGGACCATACCATGGCAGTGATGACCTCGAGATCGGCCAGCTACCCGTCCATCGTTCAGGCTGCTGGTGTACGGGGCGGCCATCCCATAGTGGAGGGCACCCGCATCGGCGTCCACGACGTGATCGGGTTGTTGCAGAATGGCGAGACAATCGATACCGTTCCGGTCCGGTGCTTTCCCCTGTTGACCAGAGCCCAAGTCTACGAGTGCCTCGCCTATTATGAGGATCACCGGGGCGAAATCGAGGTCCTGGTTGCGCGGCAGATGGCGCAGGCACCTGAGTGAAATTCCTCCTCGATCAGGAAGTGCGGGACGGCATCGATACTTGCCCTGAACTCGGTCGGATTGCGGAACGCCAGCACCGCCACCACCAGATCGGACTGGTATGCCAACTCCATGGACTTCGCGACCACCTCCCGTCGCAAATCGGAGAAACACGCCTGCTCGACATGGAAATCCTCCGCCACCGCCGCGTTGCCGCGAGCCTACCACTGAGCCATCTCCTGCGACGAGAGGTCCTGTGAGGACGGTCTACCCTCTCGGATTTCCGAGCAGTGAGATCAGGTAAGCTTGGGCGGCTGGCTCGTCGCGGATTGCCTTCCAACTCGCAAATGCCCCTTGAACGAGCTCGATTTGCGCCAATACCTCCGTGCGGGTCCATTGTTTGGAGTTGTCATAGTCCGCGGTATGACGCTGCTGCTGAGCTTGAAAAAACGTCTCAGCGACATTGCGCAACGGCACGACGCAATCCAATTCAGGACCAGCGGTGGAATTGGAGTTGAGGAGGCGGTTACATTCCGCCCGCTGTTTCTCCGAGGCCGCTTTCATCTTTCCATGCTCGAAGAGCCGTGCGAGTTGTGGGCGTTGTTCCGCGCGCTTCCAGTTGAGTGTTGCCTCGTGGATCAGAAGATGGAACAGGGCGTAGTACGAGGTGGAAACCGCGCGCCGGAGACTGGCCTGCCGGGGTCGCTTCTTCTCCCTGCTGGCGAGGTGTTGCGCTTGCTCCAGCAAATGTTCCGGAAATGGCATCGCTTCAAGCCCACGCGGGTTCCTTCAATTGGTCCTGCTCGGACTTGCTCCGGAAATTGACGTAGAAGTGCAAGCCGAAATTCTCCGGCTGAACCTCTTCCTCCAGATTCATCGCCACGCGCTGCGCAACGTCCCGAAGGTGCCCGGGTTGGGCTGCTTCATCGGAGAGCAGCACCCGAAAAAAGATCGACGGATCTCCCGTCCAGTCCGGCTCCAGGCTGTAACGGATCAGCAAGACGTCAGGGCGGAGCCGCTCCACGGCGCGACCAATCGCGCGGGCGACTTCCTGCTGGCGAACAAGTCCGCTAGGAACGATGGCCACAACCTGATCATAGCGTGAACTCCAGGCTGTCTGGCCCAACTGGACTTCAAGCGATAGAAGCACCAGCCGTGCGGGATGCGGGCTGCGAGCGGTCCAGCAACGCGCCGGGCATTGCAGGCCGTGGCATGTGGAGCCTTACAACTGGGCCCTGGCAACTGCTCTTGCTTGGATTGGCTGCGATAGGCAGGCGTGCGAGATCCAGAAGTTCAGGCTTGGCAACCCGCGAAACGGCCCGCGCGGCTGTCACGCCGGGCCCGCCTCGGCCTCAGTCGCCTGCGGACCCCGAGGGTAGTCGCAGTGGTGACCTCATCCGGAATTGATGCAGGTTCTCCGGTGCTCGGCTCGAGCTGAAGCGACAGACCGTCGTGTGCGCTATCGATGAACTCCTCCAGGAACGGAACTTGCCAGCGATGGTCGCTTCCCGTATGGCTTGCTCTTGGCGCGAGTTCAATTCGATGGTCACAACTGCTCCTATGCCAGGGTACTCACCCGAGGCGGGTTCCTGAACATTTGGCGCCGCGGCTCCGCGGCCCTTTGCGCTTTTGACGTGCAACCGCGATGACTTCGTTCGCCTCGCGGCCTCCAACGCGCACCACGGCATCGTGATCATGATACGCCGCCGAACCCGCGCGGACAAGCCGGTGGCGTTGTTTCGGCTATTGGAACGCGCGCGTCCACGTATGCCCACGGCATCAATCATGTTCCGAAGCAGCAGCTCATCTCGAACCTGCAATTGGATTTTCAGAACCGGCGCCTGAAGATCGCCAACGAGCTCTCCGAGGCCCGAACGCTTCGAAAAGAGCTCCTCGACATGCGAGCCTCCAGCCATCATCACGGCGACTTGGCAATGGCTCTCTCCCTCGCCGCCTGGCAAGCCAGGAGAGCGGCCTCGTAGCCGAGAATGACTCACTTTCAGGGGCACCACCGGCAAGGAAACGCTCTGCACCACCACGGGCCAACACGCCCGTCAACGTTCTTTGACAATCGAATACTACCCCTAGCTCCGGGAGGCTCGCGGCGAACATTTCCGTTCATTCGCGTTATTAATTTGGCGGCCAGAACTCCCGGAAGCCTGAACTTCAGCGAAAATGAAGATTCCCCCATCTTCGCGGGAACTTTTTCCCGGCTCGTTCGTCCTACACTTTCTGGAAACGGGTCCCCGGGCGGAGCGGCGGTGCCGGGATCCAGGGAACACAAAGGAGGTTTGCCCAATGACTTCCCGGCTCTTCATCGTCTGCACGATGGCTGGCTGCTTTGCGCTCGCGGGCACGGCCCTGCTGGCGCCGATCGACAAGTGTGCGGGTGCTACGGGTGTGGCGCCGGTCGATCCCTGCCCGCAAGGTGGCGAGGAAGCGAAGCCCAAGCCGCCCATGGCCGCGCCGGAGGCCGTTTGAGCGAACCGTGGCTGAGCGGGCCGATCGAGGGGGTTGACCCTCTTCTCGCGCCGCTTCTCTATTCCTTCGAACAGGTGCGGCAGGAATTGGCGGCGCACGCGGCGGACCTCTCGACCGAACAACTCTGGAGCCGCCCGTTTGGAATGGCTTCGGCCGGATTCCACATCCGCCACCTCGGCGGAGCGGCGGACCGGCTATGTACCTACCTGCGCGGTGAGCAGTTGACCGATGCGCAACTGGCACGGCTGCGTGCTGAGTCCGAACCGGGGGTATCGGCGGCGCAACTGCTCGCCGAGTTACACGAAGATCTCGCCCGGGTCGAGCGGACCGTGCGTGCGATCGACCCTTCGTCGCTTCGCGAAGCGCGCGGCGTGGGGCGCAAGCAACTCCCCACCACCGTACATGGCCTGATCGTACACATCGCCGAACACTCGCAACGCCACCTCGGCCAAGCGATCACGACCATCAAGTTCGTGCGAGCGATTCCGGCCTGAGCCGGCGGCTACTCGTAACGTAGCGCTTCCACCGGATCCAGGCGCGCGGCTTGAAACGCCGGCCAGACGCCGAAGAATAGTCCGGTCGCCACCGATACGCCGAACCCCGCGCCCACGGCCCAAACCGGGACCTCGGAGGGAAGCGACGGCACCAGCGCGCTGACAACGAGAGTCACCAGGATCGAGAACACGATGCCGATCAATCCGCCGAGTCCGGTGAGCGTGACTGCTTCCATCAGGAATTGCAACACGATATCGAAGCGGCGCGCGCCGAGCGCCTTGCGGACTCCGATCTCGCGGGTCCGCTCAGTGACGCTCACCAGCATGATGTTCATGACACCGATTCCGCCGACGAGCAGGCCGAGCGCGGAGATCGCCACCGACACGAGCACGATCAACCCGGTGAGCGCGTCGAAGCGTTTGATGATCGAATCCGATGTCGATAGATTGAAATCGTCGTTGCCCGGCGGCGAGCGGCGAAGCTTGCGCAGCGTTGCCGCCACCTCGTCCATGGCCTGATCGCGCAGGCCGGGCCGCGCCTTGGCGACGATCAGGTATTTGTCCAGGCCCGGGTAGCGCATCTGGGCGGTGCGAAGGGGAATCGCGATCTGGCGGTCGAGCCCGTTTTCGCCGAAGAAGCCGCCTTTGGCGGGCGCGAATACGCCAACTACCCGAAACTCGCCGCCGTCCAGCATGAACGTCTGACCCACGGCGGAAGAGGCGGGAAACAACGCGCCGGCGGTATTGGAGCCGATCACCGCGACACGCTCTCCGCGCGATGCCTCGTCCGTGGTGTACACGCGGCCTTCGCGCAGTTCGCGCGGCTGCGTCTCGAATCCGCTCGGCGAGATGCCGGCCACCTCGACGTTGTCCGTCTCGTACCCGGGGACCTTCGCGGTTGTCGGCCTGCCACGCGTGACACCCGGCACGAAGATCGATACGCTCGTCCGCTCGACCGAGGGGCACAGCTTCTCGATCGTCTCGGCATACTCGGGCCGGATCGGACGCCGCCTGCGCTCCTTGAGCGTACCCTCGCCTTGGGGCGGTCCGGTGACTTTGCTGATGAAGATGTTGTCGGGTCCGAACTCCTCGAAGAACGTCACCACGCCCTTCCGGAGTCCGGTCAGCAGACTGGAGACCGTCACCACGGTGGTGATCCCAATCACGATTCCGAGAATCGTCAGCCCCGAGCGGAAGCGGTGAGCCCAGACGGCTTCGATCGCCATGCGAATATTCTCGACCGGTGTCATTGCCATCTCGTTACTCCTGCCGCAGCGCTTCCACTGGGTCCATGCGCGCGGCGCGTTTCGCCGGATACCAGCCCGACAGGATGCCTGTGATGCTCGACACCGCGATTGCCAGCACGACGTACGGCCACGTCACCGGAAGGCCCACTTCCAGTACGATTCCCAGCACGTGCGCCGACACCACGCCGAGTCCGAGACCGATCAATCCGCCGATCGCGGCCAGGAATACTGCCTCGGTCAGAAACTGCATCATGATGTCGGAACGCCGCGCGCCTAGCGCCTTGCGGATTCCGATCTCGCGAGTCCGCTCGGTGACGCTCACCAGCATGATGTTCATGACGACGATTCCGCCCACGACGAGTGAAATGCAGGTCACAGGAACTACGACGGCCGAGATCAATCCGAGGATCTGCCCCACGAAACCGCGGATCGCATCGGGAGTAAGCGAGTCGAAGTTGTCCTCCTGTCCGGGCCGCGCACGGAACCGCGTCCGCAGCGCCACGCGGGTCTCGTCGAGCGCCGATTCGAGGTCGAGCCCGGTGCTCGACCGTGCTTTGGCGAAAACGGCCATGGAGTTCTCGGCGCCGTACAGCTTGGTGAAAACCGTTGCCGGAAGGTAGACTTGGTTGTCCTGGCTTTGCCCGCCTGTCGATCCGAGCTTCTCGATTGTGCCGACCACGCGAAAGTCGATGCCGCGAATCCGGATCGTCTGATCGAGCGGAGATTGCCCCGCGAACAATTGCTGAATGATCTCGAAGCCGATCACCGCGACGCTCTGTCGCGTCCGCTCCTCCTGATCGTTGAAGAAGCGCCCGTTCTCGACTCCCACGTCGCGGATGTCGGCGAGCGAAGCCGAGGCGCCGATGATGTTCGCGCCTTCGTAGGTGAGCAGACCCGCTTTCACATCGTCGGGCCTCAGGCGATAGCCGCTGTACAGGATCTGGTCGCCCGTGGTCAACCGGAGGTAGTCGAGATCTTCTTGCCGGATTCGCTTGTTCCGGCGTAGTTTGGCCGCCCGCTCCGACCGGGTCATGCGTCCCACCTGGGCTACTTGGGCCACCATGTACGAATCGGTACCAAAGGCCTTGGCCGTCGACTGCTCGGCATACACGCCCAGCCCGTCGATCGCTGCGCCGACGAGCACCACGCTCGCCACGCCGATGATGATCCCCAGTAGCGTCAGGGCGCTACGGAGCTTGTGGGCGAGGATCGAATCGACGGCCAAGCGAGCCGCGGTTGATAGGATCCCGGCCGATTGCCGGATCGCGAGCACTTGCGAAAGGGGGATAGACTGGCTTGCCATGGAGGGTCAGATGGGGCGAAACTAGTACAAACTCATTTTATGATGGTTGCTCCCCGGCACCGGGTGTAGCAAACTCGAGGAGCGGCTGTACAACCGTCACGCATGGTCATGAATACCGCAAACCGGAGGGACGACAAGGGCACCGGAATCTGGCAAGCACCAGGTACCCCGGTTGTCGTCGAGTACTCCACGCAGGTACTCGAAGAGCTTCGTGCCGCGGCCGAGGAGGGGTTCCAGAAGATCCCTCACGGAGGAATCGAAGTGGGCGCCGTGCTGCTCGGCACGCGCGAACCGGGTGTGGTTCGGGTCCTCGAATGGCGGCCGATCGAATGCGAGCATGCCAAGGGCCCCGGGTTCGTGCTTTCGTCGAAGGACCTGAGCGGGTTGGAGGTTCTCCTCGAACACTGCCAGCAGGCTCCCGAACTGCGGGCCCTTCTCCCCGTCGGCTGGTTTCACACCCATACCCGCAGCAAGATCTTCCTGTCACCGGACGATCTCGCCATCCATGACCGGTTCTTCGCGAAGCCCGACGATGTCGCGCTGGTGATGCGCCTGACCAAGGACCAGCCTGCCTCCGCCGGCTTCTTCGTGCGAGACACTCACGGAGCCATCCAGCCGGACGCGAGCGCGCTCGAATTCACGGTCGTGCCCGATCCGGCGGCGCTGCTGGGTCCGACACGCCTAACGGCCGCCCGGCGTGGATCGCCCTCCCGCCGCGACCGGTCCGCGCAGCCGGTAGCCGGAGCTGTCCTGTCCCCGCCTCCGGCGCCGCAAGTGCAACTGCCACGAGATGTTCCGCGGCCAGACGCCGTTTCGGAGCCAAGCGCCTTCCGAAGACCGCCGCTCCCGGAACGGCAGCCACCGTCCAACTCATTCCGTTTCGCCAAAGTGGCGATCGTGGTCGCCGGAGTCGCCTCGCTGGCCGTTTTCGGTTGGTCCGCGATAGATTTGTGGCGAGCCAGTCCGATGACCGCCTCGCTGAAGCTGGAGGAAGTGAACGGCCAACTCGAGGTCCGCTGGGATCACGCCGCCAGGCCAGTTCGCTCGGCAGACCGGGGCGTCGTCACGATCCAGGACGGCAACCTCCGTCGCGGGATCGATCTGACCGAGGAAGACGTGCGGCGCGGAACCGTATTCTATACGCGCCGGGCGGAGGATCTGCAGGTACGCTTGGAACTGTACAAAGGGGACCAGATCGTCCTCCAGGAAATGGCCAGGTTTCTCGGTCAGGCCGTGCCGGGCCGCACCCGGACCCAGGCTTCCGGAGCCGGGCGGATCAAGGTTCGTGAGGAGGTCAGCGAGTTGAAGGTTCGGCTCGCCGAGGAAACCAAGCGTGGCAAGGATCTGGAGAAGAAGCTCGACGAAGCGCGCCGCGAAGCCGCCAAACGGTAGCTACTTCAGCAGATCGATCATTTTCATCGATGCCCAGCCCACGCCCGCTGAAGCCGGGATCGTGAGCACCCAGGCCCACAGGATGTTGGTGGCTACACCCCAACGCACGGCCTTCAGCCGTTGAATCGAACCTACGCCGGCGATTGCGCCCGCGGCGGTGTGCGTGGTCGAAACGGGCTTGCCGATGATCGTCGCGAAGATGATCGAGAGTCCGGCGGCGGTCTCGGCGCAGAATCCGCTGCGCGGTTTCAGGCGCGTCAGCCGGCCGCCCATCGTATGGATAATGCGCCACCCGCCGCTCAACGTGCCGAGCGCGATCGCGATGTAAGCCGCGAAGATCACCCACTGCGGCACGGCGAATTCCGGAATCATCTTCGACGTGAAGAGCACGCCCGTGATGATGCCCATCGTTTTCTGCGCGTCATTGGCGCCGTGTGAATAACTGAAGAACGCGGCCGAGACGAGTTGGAGCTTGCGGAACCAGTCGTCCATGCGCCGGGGGGAGAATCCCCGGAAGAGCCAGAAAACCAGGATCATCAGAAAGTACGAGAGCACCAGGCCGATGAGCGGACCGATGAAGATGAACAGCAGCGTATCCCGCCACTTCGGTCCCCACAAAATCGCATCCATGCCCGCGCGCGCGATTGCCGCTCCGGCGTATCCGCCGATCAGCGCGTGCGATG
The DNA here is from genome assembly GCA_902825945.1 of uncultured Acidobacteriota bacterium. Lineage (GTDB taxonomy): Bacteria > Acidobacteriota > Terriglobia > Bryobacterales > Bryobacteraceae > SYLY01. Next base: position 32,763 of record CADECY010000072.1, on the reverse strand, counting down.
AACTCGATGGAAGCCCCCAGTACCAGGTGATCAGATCCCATGCGATCGCGCCGAGCAGGCCGGCGAGAATCACGTACGTGTCCACCTTGTCGAGATCCACCAAGCCCCTGCCGACCGTGGTGGCTACTCCGGTTCCCGCGCTGAACGCGGCCACGAAGTTCCAGAACGCCGCCCAAGCCACCGCTTGGCCCGGGGTCAGGACCCGAGTCGCAACGACCGTGGCGATCGAGTTGGCCGCATCGTGAAATCCGTTGATGTAGTCGAAGATCAGGGCCACGATCACGACCGCGATCACGAGGTACGGAACCGATTCCATGACCTAGCTGTTCTTGACCATCACGCCCTGGAGCACGTCCGCCACATCTTCCACGCAGTCCGTCGTGTCCTCGAGCATTTCGTAAACTTCTTTCAGCTTGAGCAAGTGGATCGGATCCTTCTCCGTGCGGAACAGATCAGCGATCGCGGTGCGGACAATCCCGTCGGCCTGATCCTCGAGACGGTTGATCTCGATGCAATGCTCAAGCAGAGGCTTGTCGTTCGATAGAGCCTGGAATGCCTGATCGAGAGCCTCGCCGCACGCCACCACGATTCCGCAGAGCCTCTTGACGTCGTCCGGGATCGGTTCCACCCGGTAGGCCGTGATACGGTGAGCGGTCTCCTCGATGCCGTCCAACACGTCGTCCAGGTGCGATGCCAGCGAGTGGATGTCCTCGGGATCGAGCGGCGTGATGAAGGTGGAATTCAGGCGCGTGAAGATATCGTGGATGATCTCGTCGCCCTTCTGCTCCATCCCGCGGATCGTGTTCGACGACGCCGTCATGTGAGAGTTGCCGGCATCGACGCCTTTCTGAAGGGCTACCGCCGCCTCCCGGATGATCTTGACTTGATCGAGGAAGAACTGAAAGAACTTTTCTTCGCGTGGAATTAAGCGCATAATCCGGACACTGGCTCGGTGGGGAAACGCAAGAGACTCATCTTCTCAGTTCTGTGAACGCCGGGTCAAATGACAATTCCGTTACGGTCAGTCCCGCAAAACCGGAAGAAGCTCTTCCATTCGCGGCGGAGCCGCGGCTCCGGGCACCAGGTAGCGCGGATCGAGCAGCCGTTCGGGTTGCAGATTGCCCATCGCCGCGAGCAGATTCTGGCGCAGATTCGGATGCTCGCGCTCGATATCGGCGAACAGTCCGCGAATCTGCTTGCGCACGGTTCCGGTCTTTTGCGAGCAGCCGCACGGAATCACCGGAGCGCCGAGCGATTCGGCGAATCGGGTGGTCAACTCCTCGGTTACGAAACACAGCGGGCGGATTAGCCGGAACTGGTTGTCTCCGGACATCGTCACGGGCGGAAGCGCGCTGATTCGGCCCGTGAACATCGCGTTGCGCAAGAAGGCTTCGCAGAAGTCGTCGGCGGTGTGGCCGAAGGCGATCACGTTCGCGCCCAGGCCGGAAACCACTTCGTAGACCGCGCGCCTCCGGTAGCGAGAGCACAGGTCGCAGCCATGGTCCGGCTGTTCGTCGAGCAGGCGGTGGCTCGGCTTGTCGTGATAATAGGTCCAGTCGATTCCCCGCTCGCGCAGCCACGCGCCCATCGGCTCGATCGGCCGCAGGAACTTTCCCTGCTCGATCGTGAATGCGCAAACGGTGAACGCGACCGGAGCCTTGCGCGACAGGTGGATGAGAGCCTCGAGCAGCGTGACCGAGTCTTTGCCCCCCGACAGTCCGACGGCGACGCGATCGCCGTCCTTGATCATCTGGAAGCGGCCGATCGCCTCACCTACTTTGCGGAGAATCGTCTTTTCGAGATCCAAGAGTTCCTGTCCCTCTATTATATGGGTATGCGTTCAGCCCTCTTCATCCTGCTGGCGCCGGCGATCCATGCGGCTACTTCGCCGCATCGCATGCCGCAACCGCCAGTCCGCTTCGAGCCGAACGAAGGCCAGTTCGCCGCCGGTGTGGCGTATGGTGGGTTCGCGGGCACCCGCGGCTATGTGATCCGCCGCGACGCGGCCTTGTTGGCGCGCATCGGCGGCGGCTACGCGGGGTTCCGGTTCGGCGGATCGGGCGATGCCATCCTGCTCGAGCCCGGCGGCCGGATGCCGGGAACCACCGGCTACTATCTGGGGCGCGAACCCGAGACTTGGCGCGAGCGAGTCGCCCACTTTGCGCGGATCCGGGTGCGGGAGCTGTATCCGGGGATCGACGCGATCTACCATGGCGGCGCTGGCGAAATGGAGTACGACTTCGTCGTAGCCCCCGGCGCCGATCCAGCCCGGATCCGGCTCGAGGCGGAAGGCGGCGACGGGCAGCTCCGCCTGGACAACGGCGACCTCGTCCTGCCGGCACCGGGTGGTGAGTTCCGGCAAAAGCGGCCGGTCGCGCATCAGATCGTGAACGGATCGAAACGCGTGGTGCAGTGCCGGTATTTGATCGCGGGGCGGTCGGCGCGGATCGTGTTGGGGCCGTATGACCGGGAGCGCGAACTCATCATCGATCCCCAAATTACTTACGGAACCTACCTGGGTGGATCGCAAGACGAGACTCCGAGTTCGATCGCGGTGGATTCCGCGGGCGCGATGATCGTCGTCGGCACGGCGGATCGCGACACGTTTCCCCTTGTTCCCAACGCCCCGCGGACCGGGTCGCCGGTTGTCGCGTTCGTTTCGAAGATATCGGGAAACACCCTCGTCTACTCGGCAATCTTCGGTGGTGCCAACGGCGCTGTTGCCAACGGAGTTGCGGTGGACGGAGCCGGCGCCGCTCTGGTGGTGGGCCGCACCTCCTCCGTTGACTTTCCCGTGAAGAACGCCATGCAGCCAGCGATGGGCGGGAGCACCGATGCATTCCTGTTGAAGATCGATGCCGCTGGAAGCGTTCAGTTTTCGACGTTCCTCGGTGGATCGCTAGGCGATATGGCGACCGAGGTCGCGGTGGATGCGACGGGCATCTATGCCGGAGGGGTCACCGGCTCCCAGGACTTTCCGGGCGCGCCGGGCCAACGCTCCGAGGAGGCATTTGCCACCAAGATCAACGTGAGCGGTACGGCGTTGATCTTCTCGAAGACCCTGCGCGGAGCCAGGAGCGTCGACGGATTGGCGATCGATCCAGCGGGTTCGGTCTACCTTGCGGGTTGGACGCTCGGTATCCTGACCGTAACGCCGGGATGCCTGCAACCCCGCAAGGGCGGAGACATCGAGGACACCGACGCCTATGTAGCCAAGCTGAATCCGGCCGGCAGTGCTTGGATCTACGCTACCTATCTGGGAGGGCGGCGCTATGACAGCGCGGGCGCGGTCGCTGCGGATAGCGCCGGGCGCGCCTACGTAACGGGCGGCACGTGGTCATCCGACTTTCCCGTGGCGTCGCCCGTGGACGCCGTTCACAAGGGCGGGTCGACACAGGGGCAGGGCACCGATGCCTTCGTCACAATCCTCAATCCCGCCGGGACCGCGATGCTCGCATCGACTTACCTCGGTGGAACTTCGGACGAATTCGCGTTCGCGATCAAGTTGCTCCCCGATGGAACGTTCGCAACCGCCGGTACGACGCTGTCCGCGGACTTCCCTGCCGTGGGAGCATGGCAGTCAGCGATCGGCTATAGCGCCGCGTTCCTGACCCAGTTCGCGGCGGACGGGAAGTCGATTCTTGCCTCCACTCTCTTCGGCCCCACCTCCGCCATTGGTGCTGCCGAAGGAGCGGCGCTCGCCACGGATGGATCGGGCTCGATCTATTTGACCGGAATCACGGATTCGAGTCTCGCGGCGGGCGTGACGCCCGGCGCCTATGACACCACGTACAACGGAGGGAGCCGCGATGTGTTCGCCGCCAAGTTCGGCGCTTTTCCGCCGTTGGTCACCGTGACGATCGACAGCAACGTGCCCGGAGCGCGAATCCGCGTGGATGGCCGGATCGTCAGCGCGCCCGCCCAAATGAGATGGCTTCCCGGCACGACGCACGTCCTCGATGCTAACGACGTCCACGAAGCGGCGGGATTCATCAACCTGTTTTCGTCGTGGTCCAACGGCGGCAACGCCGTCCAAACCGTGACAACCCCAGCCTCCGCCACGACCTACCAGGCGGACTACGGACAACTTCCCTGCTTGTTCGATTTCGCGCCCCCGCTCCAGAGTGTGAGCGCCGCGGGTACCACGGTATCGCTGATCGTGACGACCTATCCTCCGTGCCGGTGGACTCCCTCCACGTCCTTCGGCTGGCTGCGCATCGAGCAGCCGTCTCAGTTCCCCCGGACCGGCGACGGCAGCTTCGTTGTGACGGTCCTGCCGAACTCAGGCCCAGCGCGAATTGGATCCGTCACGCTAGGATCCCAATCCTCGACCATCGATCAGTTCTCGGGCGGGAGCGGGCTGGGAGTCCCCAGCATCACCGCGCCCGCGGTGGGGCAAACACAAACGGCGCGGGGGAGCGTCTTCTCCTGGACGCCGGTTACCGGCGCGGCCGGTTACGAACTGAACATCCGGGACACCGGATCCCCGGTGCGGATCATCTACTCCGGCCGCCAAACCGGATCTGGTGCGGCAAGTGCGGTGATCGACATGCCCGACGGACAGTTCAAGTTCCTCGTTCGCGCCTGTTCCGATGCGGCCTTCGCCAATTGTGGACCTTGGATCGAACGCGATATCAATGTCCTGTTGCAGCGTCCGGCCGATCCGCCCGCGCAGATCGTCGTGACCAGCCCCACCGCGCTTTCCACCAACCTGATCTCCTGGACCGCGGTGCCAGGGGCCACCAGCTATGAAGTGAGCATGCTCGACCTTGCGAGCAACCAGTCGATCCTGCTGATCAACACTCCGATCCCCTCGACGATTTACACGACTCCGTCGGGGTCGTATTTGATCAAGGTCCGCGCCTGCCAAGCCGCGTGTGGCCCGGCCGCCGCGGCTCCTTTCGACGTCGTCTTGCCTGCGCTCCCGCTAGTTGCGCCCGGCGGATTCGTCACGCAACTGCAGGGCACCAATCAGATCAACGCTTCCTGGAATCCGGTGCCCGGAGCCGACCTGTACCGCGTGCATGTGATTCAGCCCACAGCCGGTCCGGGCGGCGGCCCGCTCACGGTGGCCGCTCGTCAAGTGTCGGCGCCGAATGTCTCGCTTGCCGCACCCTCCGGCGCGAACAGCGTGATCGTGGCGGCCTGCAATGGCAATGGCTGCGGTCCCTTCACCGGGGCCTCGGTCGTCAACGTCACGGGGCCGAATCCGTCGCTCCCGGCCGTCGGCAATCCGATGCCCGTCGTAAACGTCACCGGCCCCCGTGCCGATATTGCCTGGAACCGGATCGCCGGGGACAACGGAACCAATACCTCGTATCGGCTTTATGTCGGGGATCTGTCGACCGATGCGCCCGCGCTCGATGCCGTCACGAACAACAACTTCTTCGCCGCCCTTCTGCGGTCGGAGGGCCGGCGCTATGACGCGCTTGTCTTCGCCACGCAAAACGGCCAAACCGTGATGGGCCCCGCCTCCGGCTTCATGATGACCGGGCCCAGCGCGCTCGCTCCCACGGTCTCGGCACCGACTCACAACTCGGCGTCCAAGGAAGGGATCAAGCGGTTGCAATGGTCACCTGTGACGGGTGCGGTCCGCTATCAATATTACGTAACGCGAGTGGGGCAGACCGCGCCGGCATTCACGGGAGTGACGCCCGGGCTCTTCGTCGACATCCTGTTTCCCGCCGCGGGTGGCGCCCCCTCCACCTACCAGGCGATCGTTCGCGCCTGTCCCGAGGATCAGGCACGATTCTGCACGGCCGATTTCGAAACGGGCTGGGGGCCGTGGTCGCAAAACATCACCGGTACGGTCTCTTTCACCGTGACACCGTAGGAGGACATCGTTGGACCCGATTCAGCGCATCGCGGATGGCCGCACCGACCTCGTTTTCGAGTATCTGGCTGCGGGCAATGCCGCCACCTAGGCGGACTCGTCCGGCACCTCGCTCCTCGAATGGTGTGCCTACTATGGCGACGTCAGCGCCATCAAACACCTGCTCCACCACGGTGCTGCCCTCGACATCCTCGGTGCGGACCTCGGCATCATTGGCGCGAGCTTCCACGGCCATTGGCGCCTGTGCCAGTTCCTGCTCGAAAGCGGTGCTAGCGCGAATTACGCGATGCCCGACACCGCCGAGACGCCGTTGCATTCGGCGCTCTGCACCGCCAATCGCGTCCGGCACAATCCGGTGATGAAGGCGCTCCTCGCGGCCGGCGCGGAGCCGAATCTCGCCACCATCCCGGGCGTCGAAACCGGAGGCTTCATGCGCGACTGCCGGACAAAGGGAGAAACTCCGCTCCATCGCGCGGCCGCGTTCGGAGACGAAGCGGCGATCCGGATGCTGATCGAAGCCGGCGCAAAGCGCGACGCGCTCGACGCCAACGGCGACTCGCCTCTGTCGTGGGCAAGCTGGTATGCCAGGCCCACTCCGATCCTCCGGTTGTTGCTGCACGGCCGCTTCCGGATTCACCCGGAGTCGCGAAGCATGGAGGCCAACCTCGAAGGTGATCCACGCTGACGTGTCACGCTGACGAGGCAAGGCGCCCCGGTTTCGCGATAGAATAAGCCCCCATGAGAGGCTTCTTCCCTTTCCTGCTCTGCGCTTCGCTGTTCGCGACCGACTGGCCGACGTTTCGCGGCATCAACAGCTCTGGGATCGCACCGGACCAAAACCTGATCGATGACTTCGGACCCGAGAAGAACGTCATCTGGAAAACCGCGCTTCCGGCTGGCCACTCCTCGCCGGTGATCGTCGGCAACCGCATCTATCTCACCGGCTACGAAGAGAAGAAGCTGTTCACCTTCGCGCTCGAACGTTCGAGCGGTAAGATCCTGTGGCGGCGCGAATCGCCCCGCCCGCGCGAAGAGAAGCTGCACAAGGCGAATTCACCGACCTCCGCTTCGGCTGCGAGCGACGGCAAGAACGTCTTCGTGTTTTTCACCGATTTCGGCATGCTCTCCTACGGTCCGGACGGCGAGGAGCGCTGGCGCGCCGCGCTGGGTCCTTTCAACAATCCGATGGGCCAGTCCGCGACTCCGGTGCTCACAGGAAACACGATTCTGCTCCCGCTCGATCAGGAGTCCGGCTCCTACTTCCTCGCTCTCGACGCGCGCAACGGGAAGACGAAGTGGAAGATCGATCGGCCCGAATTCACGCGCGGATTCTCGACGCCGATCCTGTGGACTCCGCCCGGCGGCAACAAGCAGGTGCTGCTCGCCGGTTCCTACCGGCTCGTTGCATACGATGTCGAAACCGGCAAGGAAGAATGGTACGTCGGTGGACTCACCTGGCAACTGAAGCCCACGCCCGTGATCGATGGCGAGAACGTCTTCATCCTCGGCTGGGCCGGTGAGGCCGATCCCGGCCAGCAGGAGACGGTGCCAGAGTTCGCCGAAGTGCTTGCCAAGATCGACGCGAACAAGGATGGCAAACTCCAGAAGGAAGAGTTCGACGAGAAGATGCAGAAGAAGTTCGCCGATCTCGACCTCGACAACACCGGCGCGCTCGAGAAGCGCGACTGGTCAATGTACCAGGCCAAGCGCTCGGTGATCAACGGTGTCAACGCCTTCAAGATGGGCGGTCAGGGTGACATGACGGTCAAGAACCGCCTCTGGAAGTACGAGAAGGCGCTCCCGAACGTCCCTTCGCCGCTGCTCTATCGGGGCGTGCTCTACATGGTGAAGGATGGCGGCATCTTCACCGCGCTCGACGCCAAGACCGGCGCGCAGTTGAAGCAGGGCCGTGTCACCGGTGCTCTCGGCAACTACTTCGCGTCACCAATCGCGGCGGACGGCAAAATCTACACGGTGAACGAAGAGGGCAAACTGGCGATCATCAAGGCCGGCGGTGAATGGGAAGTGACCAAGGTGATCGACTTCGGCGACTCCGTTCACGCCACGCCGGCGATCGTCGACGGCCGCATCTATGTTCGCACCCGTTCGACGCTCTACTGCTTCGGCAAGCAGTAGACTCCCCTTGCGCTACTTGTAAGTGACATAAAACGGCGAGGCCCACGCGATCTCCGGATCGCCCTCGGGCTTCTCCGTGTCGCGCTGGAACACGCGGACGTAATAATATGATTTCCCCGGCTTTGCTTCCATATCCTGGAAGTTGAGTTCGGCCGCGCGCGCGTTCGGCCGTGCTGTGTAGACGAACTTCCCGTCCTTGACGATGTCGATTCGCAGGATGGTGTCCGGCGCTTCGATCTTTGCCTCGATTCGCGGCGGTCTCGATACCGGCGCTTCCCACTCCTCGCCCGGCATGTGTCCAGCCGCGCTGGCGCGGACGATGATCTCGTCGCTTGCGGCAAAAGTCCGCCGGTCGTACATTCCATCGATGATCCCGCGCCGGTTTTCGGATAGCGCCCAAACGGCGGCCCAACTGTTGTGGGTCGACGCATGGTCAGAGAATGACACGAATCCGTAGACGTTACCGGCTCTCAGCGCGTCCTGCGCGAAGTGGCCTTCGAGGTCGGTCTGAGTACCGCCTCGTTTCTCCTTCGCCGGTGTGCGCCAAGCTTCGTAACTTCCCCGGCAGCCCTGGTAGATTTCCAGCAGGCAATCGAACCGCGCGTTCGGCCATTTCCAATCGGCCAGCGGACCCGAGGCGAACGTATGGGGCACGATTACCGACTTTTGTCCCGGCTGCGAGAGCACTTTCTCCTCCCAGAACTTCCACATCGCCGGTGGGCTGTTATCCGCCGAATCGTAGCCCTTGCCCCGATCGATCATCCGCAGTGGCGCCCCGCGTTTCAGGAACAGCACGTTGCGATGCCCGCCGGGCGAAGCCATCGAGTGTTCGTAACTGTACATGCCCACGAAGACCGGATCGTGAGTGAACAAGTCCACCGCTTTCTGGACCCAGTACCAGTGATAGTCACGCAGGCCGTCGGGCCAGCCGCCACCGGTCACCTCGTTGTGGTCGGCGGTGCCGAGAAAATCGAGTTGCGCCGCATCGATCGCGTAACGGTAGGTGTCGAGCACGGAAGCGTCGACGCCGGAATGTCCGCGAATGTCGGTGTGGCGGTGGCAATCGCCCATCATGAGCTTGTAAGTCTTCCCGGCCACGGTCATCGAATGCCGGGGACGCCGCGGCGGCGCAACTCCGGGAGCAGGCAATGCCAAGTTCACGAGGGTTACGCCCGGGGCTCCGGCGCCTTTCTCAATCGCCGCCGTGTACGCCACGTAGTGCAGCGCGTGATCCTGCTTCTTCGGAAGGTTCGTCACGGATCGCCCATCGCTTGCGTAGGCGACTGTGAGCCCACCCCTCGGCGCCAAGCCGAGCGAGGCGTGTTGCGAGTTCTGGCCGGAGCTGTTGCCCAACTGATTGGGTTCGGACCACTTGCCGCCCGCCAGGACTGTTTCGTAGAAGTGGTAGATCTCATGCGGCTTGGTTTCGGTCCAGTGGCGGAAGACCAAATGGATCGCGCCCGCGCCGTCCGTCATCAGGTGTGGCAACTCAGCGTAGCGCTGCATGCGGCCAGTCAGGACCGGGTCGAGCCTGGCGGACGGCTCCTGCAAGCGGCCGTTGGCCCAAACCCGGATACCCAGGCCGCGCGAGTAGTGGAGCCCTCGGCTACCGGGCATCCCACTGGCCGCCGAGAAGTCCTTGCCCCAATTGATGCCGCTATCGTCCCACGCCACCCAGACGCGGCCCTCGCCATCCACGGCGACGGTCGAGTGGAACTGCGCCGAGGACTCCGTGGTCACCGGCACGATCGCGCCGGGCTTGCCGTTCTCGATCGGGCGCAGCAAGACGTCGTAGTTGCCGTGATGGTAAGAATCCCAGGACACCCATGCGGCTCCGCGGCCGTCGATCGCGATCGCGGGCTCCCAATCGTTTGCCGGGCTGTCACTCAGCCGCACCTCGGCGCCCCACTTCCCGCCGGTTCGCTGCCGCGCGAAGATGTCAGCGTTGCCGGCGCGGAAAGACTGCCAGACGATGGTGACGTTGCCCTTCGAATCGGAGGCGGCCCGGACGTTGAAGTCGCCATGCGGAGCACGCGTCAGGCGCTCCACGCGGCCCGGCTTCAGGCCCGGGCCGATCGATGCTGAGAAGAGCTCGAAATTCGACTCCACCTGTCCGGACCAAACGGCCACCACGCTGTCGCCTGACGCCGCAAGCGCGGGCCGGTAATGGTCGCCGGAGCCGTCCTTCAGCTCCACGGGAGCCGACCAGTCTCCGCCCACCGGTTTCCGCCGGATCAGGACCCGATCCGCGTCCTTGTCGTTCCATTCAACATAGGCGATCCACAGCGCGCCATCTGCCGTGTGGGCGATGGCTGGCCAATCCGATTGCTTTCCGGGATCGCTGGCGGGCTCGGCGGGGATCGTGCCCGCGAACTTCGCCTGTGGAAGCGTGACTCCGGCGCCGGTTTCGAGGCCATCGGCGCTCGCCTGCTTCTTTTTTCCGCCTCCCTTCTTGCCCTGGAAGGCGCCCAAAGCCAAGGAAAATAGCAGGGTTACGTAGAACGCGCGAACTAGGACGAAACACATAAGGATTTTCCCGGTACCGACCGATAGATTGACGTGGAAGCCCGCGGCGAGGCGAACCAGCCGGACCGCGGGACTCCTAGTTTAACGAATGCGCCGCTCAGGTATTTCGCTGTCAACACTGGGAGTGGCTGGTCAATGATCTTCTCCATGAAATTTCTTAACGTGAAGCCTGGGAGACCGAAATGCTTCGTGCCGTAATCATTTCGCCGGATGTCGAGTTATCGACGCGATTGAACGAGATCATCTCCCGTTCCGGGCGCGTCGGCGTCACCAAGACGATCGATCGCTATCTGGTGAGCTATGAGTTGGAGCGGTTCCTGCGGGCCAACGCGCCGCAAACGGTTTTCCTCAGCATCGAACAACTTCCGCACGCGATCGAGGTCTTGCAGGGAGTCGAACACTATCTGCCCGGTTGCCAGGTGGTGGCCGTCGATCGTGGCTGCGATCCCGCTGTCCTGCTCGACCTGATGCACCTCGGCGTTCGAGAATATCTCGCGTTTCCGTTCGATATCAACGCGTTCATGGCGACTGTCAGCCGCCTCGAGGAATTGCTCGAACGCAAACCGGCCCAGGTCGATACCACCGACAATGTCTTCGCGTTTCTGCCCTCCAAGGCCGGAGCCGGTACCTCCACCATCGCGCTGAATGCCGCCGTGGCGGCCGCCAACCAGCCAGACAACCACACGCTCCTCATGGACCTCGATCTGAATTCGGGCCTGATCGGCTTCATGCTGAAGCTCGAGAATGTCTACACAATATATGAGGCCGCGGAGAACTCCAACAAGCTCGACGAGCACATCTGGCCCCAACTCGTCGCCAACGTTTCGAAGCTAGACGTGCTTCCCGCCGGCCGGCTCGACCCGCAAACACGCATCGATCCCATCCAGATGCGCCAACTCATCGGTTTCGCGCGCCGGTTCTACAGGGCCATCTGCATTGACCTTTCGGGCAACATGGAGAAATTCTCACTCGAAGTCATGCAGGAAGCGCGGAAGATTTTCCTGGTCTGCACGCCGGAAATTCCGACGCTCCACCTTGCGCGACAGAAGTTCCATCTGCTGAGCGGCATGGATCTCGGCGATCGCGTCGCCGTCCTGCTGAACCGCTCGCAGAAGCGCCCTCTCATCACTACCCAGCAGATCGAGCAGCTTCTCGGCGTTCCCGTTTACATGGAATTCTCAAACGACTATCGTGGTGTTCACAACGCCCTTACCGCGGGCCGCGAAGTGGAAATCGACACTGAACTCGGCCGCCAGTTCCAGGCGTTGGGCTACGCCATGATGGAACGATCCCAGCCCGGGCGTCTGGCGGCGTCGAAGAAGAAGTTCCTCGAGTACTTCTCGGTCAACGCCTCAACCACCACGGAACTCACCAAGGCCTGATCCAGGCTGTTCAAATCGCACGGGTCAGGATCTCTTCCATTTCCGCCTCGGTCAATGCGACCGGATTCGCCTTCATGCTGGAAGCCTGCGCCGCGTTCCGGACCAGTTCGGCGACCGAAGAAGAACCAACTCCGTAGGTGCGCAGCGGCGGGACCCCGAGATCCGTGCATAGCCGCGCCACGAATTCAATACCCTCGTCCGGTGCCGCGCTGGCATTGCCAGTGAGCCACCCGGCCACTCGCTGGTATCGCGCGACTCCCACCTCCATCGACTTTGCCCGTAGCGCGCGCAGGTTCACCTCCATCGCGTGCGGCAGCAGCGCCGCGCAAACGGCTCCATGCGGTGCCGGAAACCCTCCACCGATCGGCGCCGCGAACCCATGAACCGCGCCGAGCCCGGCGTTTGCAAGGGCGAATCCGCCTGATAAGCTCGACCATGCCATTGCGCGCCGCGCCTCGCGATCCGCGCCATTACGCCACGCACGCGGCAGCGCCCATGCCACCGCCTGGATTCCGTCCGCGCACAAGGCATCGGTCATCGGATTGGCGCGCGAGGAGACGTACGGCTCGATCAACTGCGTCAGCGCATCCATCCCGGTAGCGGCGGTCAGCGCCGATGGCAAGCCGTACGTCAGTTCCGGATCCACGACCGCGGCGCGCGCGTAGAGGAGGTTACTCCGCAGACTGGCCTTGACACGATGTGTGCGCGACAGTAGCACGGCGTTGCGGGTAACATCGGCGCCTGCTCCCGCGGTCGTCGGCACAGCGAGGAAAGGCAGCCCCTGGTTTGAGAGCGCTCGCCCCGCGCCCACCACTTCGAGATAGTCGAGCGGATCGCCTGGATTGCCCGCCAAACCCGCGATCGCCTTCGCGGCATCGATCGCGCTGCCACCCCCGAATCCCACCACGCACGCGCACCCCTCGGCGCGTGCGAACTCCGCGCCCGATCGCGCGTCATCCACCGATGGCTCGCCCGAAATCCGGAAAACCACCGGATCGTCGAGCATCCCAACGAGCCGCGATTCGCGGCCGGATCCGCCGCAGACCACCAGGGTTCGCTTGCCGAACTCCCGCGCCATCGTGGCCACTTCCGCGAGCGTGCCTTCACCGAACACGACGCGCGCGGCGGTCGCGAACTCGAACCGCATCGCTACCAGCCCGAGTCCGGCGGGAATACGCTCGCGTATTTCACGCTGTATCGCGGCTCCGCCATCATCTCCGCCACCGCATCGCGCCAGCGCGCGTAGTGCGCGGTCTCCTTGTGCGCCGCCGGAGCCTCCGCCGTGCGGTAGACTTCGACCAGAACGAACCGCGAAGGATCATCGGCCTGCTGAATCACGTCGAACCGCGCGATTCCCGGCTCGAGCACGCTGTTGCGCGCGTTCTCGGCCGACGCTTCGCGAAAAGCCTCGATGCACTCGGGCTTTACATGCACGAATACGTGAACGATCAGCACGCTATACCTCCACTCCGCGAGTCCGAAGGTCCGACAACAGCTTGTCGTAGCCGAGGAATTGCTCCGCGTCGATTCCGGCCGCGCGCGCGCCCGCGACATACTCGGGAATATCGTCGGTGAAAAAGCACTCTTCGGGCAACGCGTGAGCGTGCTCGATTGCCGCCGCGTAGATCGCGGGCGAAGGTTTCATCGCCTTCACCTCGTGGGACAGCACCCAGTGATCGAAGTGCCCGAGATGCGGATAGTTCTCGCGGATCATGTCGAAGTGGATCGCGTTGGTGTTTGACAATAACACCAGCCGGTAGCGGCTGGCGAGCGACACGAACAGGCTCTCCGGAATCAGAGTTTCGTGGTGGAAGATCGAGACCCAGAGGTCGCGGAAGTCCGCGTAGGACATCGGCGCGCCGAGCGCCGCGGTCAGCTTGTCCACGAAATCCTCGGGCTCGATCAGCCCGGTTTCGAGCTTCGGCACCAAACCAGTCGCCGCGATGCGGGCGCGTTGTTCCTCGGGCGGAATTCCGGTGAGTTCCTCGAACCTCCGGTAGGCACGCGTGAAGTCGAATGGCACGATCACGTTGCCCAGGTCGAAAATGAGTGTCTTCGGATGTGGCACTCTATTCAGACTACGGGATCGCCGTGAAGTTCGTCACGCCGGGGCCACCCAGGTTGGACCACGGTCCCCACCCCGCGTCGGATCCCGCGGCGCACGTGCTTGCCGCCGGACACGCGCGTACGATTGCGCTGTACGGAGCCGGGCCGCCATTCAGCAGCGGCAGAGGAACCTGCACCAGCAGCCCCGGCGTCACTCCCGTCACCGTCGTATTCTGCCCTTGCATCGACACGTAGTATTGATACAAGTTTGCTCCCGCGACCGGTGACCAGCCGAGCGTAACGTTACCCGCCACGGCGGTGCCGTCATGCGTGGGTGCAACCATCGTCGGCGCCGTTGCCGATGTCCCGCGGACGTTGAACCCCGCCGCCGGACCCGCTACCGCGCTTCCGCCCGGATTCGCGATCACCAGCGCGTCATATCGCGTACCTTCCGCCTTCAAGTAGGCGGCGTGGAAGTTCGACGTGGTGAGCACGTCGAGCGCCGCGGCCTGACGCAGCAGGTCCTGCACATAGAGCCGATAAATCGTGTTCGAGCCATTGTCGCCGGGCACGCGATTCCACGAGAAGAACACCACCGGACCGTTCACCGTTTGGCCGGAGATGGGTGATCCCAGCACGGGCGCCGCCGGGTTCGGGCCCGGTACATTCACCGGAGCCACCTGACTGTTCGCCGAGCAACCGTTCCCATTGCACGCCGCGACGAAGGCCGAAGCGGCTCCAGCCGGAGCTGGCAGTGTGATGGACGTCTGGGCGGTCGTGTTGGCGGCGACTGTCAAGGCGCCGCCACCGGGACCCGTGTTGGGCTGCACGAGCAAGACCCGATAGAGGTCGGCGCCCTGCACCGAGTTATAACTCACTGTAACTTGGTTTCCATTCGCGACAGCCGGATTCGGGCTGATCCGCGGGGCGGTCTGCGGCACCTGCGGAAGCTGCACCGAGAACCTGACCGGTGCCGACCACGGGCCACATCCCGCCGTGCAAGCGCGCACCACGAACCGGTACTGATTCGATCCGCCCAACGAATAGACGGTTCCCAATCCAGCGGTTGAAAGCTGCAATTCGGCCGTGCCCGCTTGCACGTCTTCGAGCAGCACTTCGTATCGAACCGCACCCGCCACAGCGCTCCAGGAGAACGTCACGGTGGAACTCGTCAGTTGCGCTCCCTCGACCGGCTGATCCACCTGCGGAGAGGCGAGCGGACTCGCGGGGTCGACGCGGAACAGCCGTGTCGCGTAGGAGCCGCACGTCGCGGCGGTGAGTCCTCCGGAGCAGGCGCGAACGGCGAAGACGTATTCGCCGCGCGGCAGGCTGATCAGCGTCGATACCGCGTTGCCTCCGAGCAGTCCGCCGTTGAACAACACCCCGTTGGTGGCGGCATCGAAGAGCCGCAGGTCGTAGGAATCGGCGCCGCCCACCGGGTCCCACCGGAACGTGACCCCTGACACCGCGACAATCTGATTCGCGCCAGGAGTGGTGATGTTCGGAGATGCCAACCCGAGTCCTCCGGTGGGAAGCCCCGAGTTCTGTTGAACCGTGATTCCCACGCCGCCGATCGATGCCGTGCCGGTCCGCGCGGGCCCGCCGTTCGTGGCGGCGAGCAGATTGACCGTCGTGCCTCCGGTCCCCTGGGTGGCCGATCCGAACGTGATCCACGGAGCAGCGCTCACAGCCCGCCAGGCGCACGCCGAGTCCGCCGCGAAATTGATGTTGTAACCCGCGGTTGAAGCGCTCGCGGTGATCGTCCGCGGGTTCGCCGCGATCGTGTCGCAAGGGCTGATCCTCGCAAGGAAGGCGTCATTGACTCCGCCGAAATTCTGGACCGGACTTACCTGAGGATAATCGAGCGCGGCCGTTTGGCCAGCCACGTGTGCGACGCTCCCCGAGTCGACGGCGATCGCGTTCGCCAAGTCGTCGCCGTTGCCGCCGAGGTACATCGAATAGAGGATGGCATTGCCAGCCTCGGAGAATCGCGCGACGAACGCGTCGAGGCCGTTGTGCTTCTCATTCGCCTTGGCCGGCAGATTCGTCGAGACGGTTTGCCCGGCAACGAACGACTCACGTCCCGCGGCGATGGCGCCGGCGTTGATGAAGTCGTCGAGCGTTCCGCCGAAATAGGTCGAGGAGATCAGGTTGAAGACCGAGAGCCGCACCACAAATCCGTCCCACCCACCGCCGGGAGTGGACTGCGCGGCGAGCCGCAGCGGAAAGTTCGCCGATGCGGTGTTGCCGGCCACCAGAATCGACTCCCCGCTTCCGGCGATCGAAACAGCGGTCGCGTAGTCTTCGCCCGCGCCGCCGAGGTAGGTTGCGTAGCCAACGGTGAGGTTTCCGGTCGAGTGTGGATTGAACTTGACCAGGAACGCATCCGTTCCGCCCGCCACGTTCTGCTGGTAGCTGCTTGCCGTCGTGGGAATGCTGGCGGATGAACGCCCGGCCAGATAAGCGCCGCCGGCCTGATCCGCGCCGACGGCGACGTTCGAGTAGAGCGCATCCGGGTAGAGCAGCTTGGTCGAGTAGCCGATCTGCGATCCCGCCGCCAGGAACTTGGTCACGAAGGCTGCGGGAGCGCCTTGCCGTTGATAGGCATTGAGCACCGGAAAATCCACCGAGTCCGTGATGCCGCCGACGTAGGCGTTGCCAGCCGCGTCGAGAGCAACGCCTGAAGGCGTGTCTTCGTCGGTGCCACCGAGGTAGCTCGAGTAGATCAACGCGCTGCCGGAAGGCGAGAGCTTGGCGATGAATCCGTCCGTTCCGCCTCCGCGCAGCCCCTGATAGGGATTCAGCACGGGAAACGCGCCCGCGACGGTACCCGCGACATGCGCGTTGCCGGACGAATCCACCGCGATTCCGGTCGCCTGCGAATCGGTGCCGATGTAGGTTGCCCATTCGATGGCCGAACCGCCAGCGTTGATCTTGGCGGCGAACGCCGTCACCGATCCGAGCAGTACCCCCTGCACCGGTACGCGGACCGGAAAGTTCGCCGAACGCGTGAAGCCCGCGACGTAGGAGTTACCCTGTGCGTCCACCGCGACTCCCGCCGCCGAATCAGCAGCACCGCCACCGAGGAAGCTCGACCACACGATCACCGGATCGATCACTACCGGCTTCGTGCGATCGTAGCGCGCCAGTTCGAATCCGAGGCGTCCGTGCGAGATCCGGTATCGCGATTCGACTTCGATTCGCCGGCCCGCGATCTCCTGATAGACGCGCGGCCGAATCTGTCGCAGATCGCCCAGCGCGGTGGAAAGCACCAGATCGCCCGCATCGGAGAGACGCATGTGGCTCGCGCCTTCGTAGCGAAGGCGGATGGATGCCGGATCGGCGCCGGGCGCCACCACGAAGTCGTACTCGATCTGACCGTCCAGCGAGTAAACCACGAGATCGATGCCCGGATAAACGGCCGCGACTTTCATCCTGGCGAAGTGGGGAACTCCGGTGCGCCACGTGCGCCGGTCCTGTGACGGAAAGTAGTGGCTCACGCCACCCAGGCGATCCAGGCCCTCCGCCGTTGCGTTATCGCGAGCGCCGTCGATCACCATCCGCACGGCCGACTCTTCCATCACCGGGTGCCTCCGCCGTCCGCCCGGCTGAGGCGCGTTCGTGCGTCGCGAGATCGCGAAGCCAACTCCATTCTCGCTGACGTAGGCGGTGAGTCCGCTAGCGCGGCTTACGAACCGGACGCCGGCGGGCGCTTGTCCGAGATTCGGTTCGAAGAAAACGGGTACGGTGACAGGCGCGGCGAACCCAGCGGCGGAAGCGAGAGCAAAGGCGGCGAGGCGGCGAAACGGCATCTTGGCGATCATAGCAGGCAACCTTTCTTGAACCCAACGCGATGTCGATGGTTCCGTTGCGATGGTCGCTTGATTGCCGGATCGGCGGCGTCAGTTCGGGAGGGGAGCGACCGTTTTGAATCTGGCTGTTCTTTCGGATCAATCCGTACCCTTGGGTAGGCAGCCGCTGAACGTTGCCGGAAGCTCAGACCGCAGGGTCCTCGTGCGCATCGCAGGCCTCCGAATTCAGGCGAAACGCCAGAGGGTGCCATTGTGGCAAAGAACCATTGCTTTTTCCCTCTTCTCTCCATTTGCGATAGACTCGGGCAAAGTTCATCCGGGAGGCAATCGCATGAACCCCACTGTCGATCGCGAAACGTGGCTGGCCGCCCGCCGCGCGCTCATGGAAAAGGAGAAGACTTTCACTCGCGAGCGGGACCGGCTCTCTGCCGAACGCCGCACCCTCCCGTGGCTTGCCATCGAAAAGCCTTATTCGTTCGAGGGCCCGAATGGAATCGAGACGCTCGAGCAACTGTTCGACGGGCGCGGCCAACTCCTCGTCTACCATTTCATGTTCCCGGACTCGTGGGAGGCCGGCTGCAAGAGTTGCTCCTTCTGGGCCGACGGGTACGACGGCATCGCCGTCCATCTCGCTCACCGCGACGTGACCCTCATCACGATCTCGAAAGCACCCCTCGCCAAGTTGCGCGCCTTCCAGCAACGCATGGGTTGGAGCTTCAAGTGGGCCTCGTCGGCCGGGTCCGATTTCAACCGCGACTTCGGAGTCTCGTTCACGCGCGAAGAGATCGCCAGCAAGGCTCCGCTCTACAACTTCGGCACGCTCCCGTTCGGAGTCGAGGAAGCGCCGGGAGTGAGCGTTTTCGCGCGAACGGGTCCGGGGCAGGTGTTCCTCACCTATCAGTGCTTCTCTCGCGGACTCGACGCGTTGAATCCCGCCTATCAACTTCTCGATCTGGTACCGAAGGGACGCGACGAGGGCGACCGTCCGATGGGGTGGTTGCGGCACCACGACGCCTACTGATTAGGGTTTCACCGCTTGTAGTAGTAGAAGTAACCGAGCAGCATGGTAGCCACCAAAGCCACCAGCCACGGCAGCCACGGAGCCCCGGCCTCGGCGGTCCCTTGGGCGCTGCCCGACAGTTCGGGATGCGCATTGACGTAGGCATCGACTTGGTCCTTCGCCTCTTTCAGGCCCAAAAGCCGAATCTCGCGAACGATCTTGATGGCCTCGATCTTGTTGCCTCGGCGAATGGCATCGACTGCGGCTGGCGGAAGATGCGGTGGCTGGTCTGGCAAGCCGCTATCCTATCATCCCTTCCGCAGCCGGTTCATCAGGTCGAGCTTCCCGCCAACATCAGTGAGGCGGAAGTCGCGTCCTTGATATCGATAGGTCAATTGCAGATGATCGAGACCCATCAAGCCCAGGATCGACGCGTGGAGATCGTTGATGTGAACCTTGTCTTCCACCGCGCGCAGGCCGAGTTCGTCGGTCGCGCCGATCACCTGCCCGCCGCGAACGCCGCCGCCCGCCATCCATGTGGAGAAGCCGTAGGGGTTGTGATCGCGGCCCTCGGCGCCTTCGCGCCCGCCATCGGTGGTCGGGGTGCGGCCGAATTCGCCGCCCCAAATCACGAGCGTCTCGTCGAGCAACCCGCGCGACTCGAGATCGATCAGCAGGCCTGCCACCGCCTTGTCGGTCTGCGCGGCCTTCGCCTCGTGGTTCTGGTTGCAGGCGATGTGCCCATCCCAGTCGGTCGCGTTCATGCCGTTGCCGGACCACACCTGCACGAATCGCACACCGCGCTCCACCAGCCGCCGCGCGAGCAGACAGCGCCCGCCGAAATCGGCGCTGACCGGATTATCGAGCCCGTACAGTTTCTTCGTCGCTTCCGACTCACCGCCGATATCGGTGGCTTCGGGCGCGGCCATCTGCATCCGGAACGCGAGTTCGTACGACTCGATGCGCGCGGATAGCTCGGAATCGGCCTGCCGCTCGGCGAGATGGCGCTCGTTCAGCGACTTCAGCGCATCGAGCAGGTCACGCTGTTCGGTCTGCTTCATGCCGCGCGCCGGACTCAGGTTCAACACGGGATTCTTGCCGGGCCGGAACGACGTGCCTTGATAGACGGCTGGAAGGAATCCGTTGCCGTACACCGCCGGACCTGAACGCACGCCGCCTTCCAGCAGCACCACGAATCCAGGCAGATTCTGGTTCTCGCTGCCGAGTCCATAGAGCAGCCACGAGCCGAGGCTCGGGCGGCCGATGCGGGCCCAGCCGTTGTGGATCAGAAACTGCGCCTGCGAGTGCGTGAATCCTTCGTGATAAACCGATCGCACCACGGCGAGTTTGTCTACCTGCGTGGAGATGTTCGGGAGCAGATCCGAGACTTCCAGCCCTGACTTGCCGTACCGCCCGAACTTGCGTGGTGAGCCCATCACGATCAGGTCTTTGAACTTGCCGTTCTGAAAATCCTCGTCACCGAAGCTCGCGGGCGGATGCTTGCCATGCAGCTCATTGAGCAGCGGCTTCGGGTCGAACGTGTCCATGTGGCTCGGGCCGCCCTGCATGAACAGCGAGATCACGCGCTTGGCCGTGGCTCGGTGCGGCGGCTTCTTCGGCGCGAGCGGATTCGACGCCGCGTGTAGCATTGCCGAAGCCGCGAGCCATCCGAATCCGAGCCCGGCCTGGCCCAACAATTCGCGGCGCGATGGATCAATCGACATAGATGAACTCGTTGAGATTGAGGATCAGCAGGCAGAGATTCTCGAAGCCGCCGCGAGCGAGGTATCCCTCCGAGGTCGCTCGTTCGGCGGCGGAAGGCAAGCGGCCAAGACCGATTCGCCACGCGGCATCGATCAGCTTGTCCGGGCTCTCGGAAGCAGCCGCTTTGCGCGCCCGCGCGGCGAACTTCGCCGCTTGCGCCGCAGTGAATTCGCTGTTGAGCAGAGCCAGTGCCTGTGGCGCGACGGTCGATCTCTCACGCCGCGCGCAACTGGTGGCCGTGTCCGGCGCGTCGAAAGTCGCGAGCATCGGCAAGGTGAGCGATCGCTTCATCTGCAGGTAGACGCTGCGCCGGTCATGCTCGGCCGGATCGGGATTGGTGGGCCAAAGATAGGGCATCCGAGCGGCGAGCACCTCTTCCTTCGAAAGTGGAGGAATGATTCCTACCCCGCCCATCTTCAAGTTGAGCGAACCCGCCACGGCGAGAATCGAATCGCGAATCGCATCGCCATCCAGCCGGAGCCGGTTCTGGTGGCTCAGGAAGCGATTCTCCGGATCTTTCTTCATGCTCTCCAGATCGCCATTGCTCGACGCCTTGTAGGCGGCGGATGTCATGATGAGCCGGTGCATCTTCTTGATGCCGCGTCCGCGCGCGGCAAACTCCGTCGCGAGCCAGTCGAGCAGTTCGGGATGCGTGGGCGCCTCGCCTTGCCGTCCGAAATCGTTCGGCGAACGCACGATTCCCTCGCCGAAATGCCCCTGCCAGATACGGTTCACCATCACGCGATCGGCGAGCGGATTCTCGGGCGAAGTGAGCCACTCGGCGAGGGCCTTGCGGCGCCGTGGGACGAAGAGGAACCCTTGGGGCTCACGGATCTCGGGTCCCGGATGGAGCGCCGCTGGAAATCCGGGCTCCACCTTCTCGCCCTTGGTCTTGTAGTCGCCCTTGACGAGGACATGCGTGTCGGGAACTTCCTCCTCATGGGCCAGCACGTTTGCATAGGGATAACGTTCGGGAGCCTGCAGATAGGCCTCGCCGAGCTTACGCATCAACTCCGCGCGTTCGGCTGCGGGCATGCCGGATCTCCGCGCGCGGCTCGCCATCTGCTTGTACGTTTGCGCCTGGGCGAGCAACGGGAAGTTGCGTGAATTGGTCTGTACGTCGAACAGGCTCACCAGCGGGACTTCGCGTTCGACGGTGCCTGCGAACATCGCCGTGAGCCCGTAGTAGTCGCGCTGGCTGATCGGATCGAACTTGTGATCGTGGCAGCGCGCGCAGCCCATCGTCAGCCCGAGGAAGGCCGCTCCGATCGTGTCGATGGCCTCCGCCTGCCACTCGGCGCGGTACTGGTCGCCGTAGTAGGTGTATTCGATCGGAAACGATCCGAGAGTGAACAGGCTGGTCCCAACGCGGCGCTGCACGTTCTCGGCCTTCGCGTGAGGAGTCTTCAAGGTGCCTTCGAGGTCGAGATTCATTGGCCAGATCTCGTCCGCTGCGATCTGCTCCTGGACGAAAACATCGTAGGGCTTGTCGTCGTTGAACGCCTTGATCACGTAGTCCCGGTATCGCCACGCGGTGGTGTAGAAGTGATCGGTCTCGAATCCCGCCGTGTCGGCGTAGCGGACGAGATCGAGCCAGTAGCGGCCCCAGCGCTCGCCGTAGCGGGGCGACTCGAGCAGGCCGTCGATCACCTTCTCATACGCGTTCGGCGCGGTGTCGTTGACGAAGGCGTCCACCTGTTCAGGTTTGGGTGGAAGTCCGGTGAGATCGAAGTAGGCGCGGCGTGCGAGGGTGCGCCTGTCGGCTTCCGGCGCGGGACGCAGCGACTTGTCGCGGAGTTTCGCGGCGATGAATGCGTCGATCGGATTTGCTGCCTGCGCCGCGGGAACCGGCGGCCGGACGGGCTTGCGGAACGACCACCATGTGGCGGCATCGCGATTCACGGTCGAGGGGAAAGGCGCGCCGGCGCGAATCCACGCCGCGATCATCGCCGCCTCGGCGGAGGTCAGCGGCGTGTTTCCGGGAGGCATCTTGACCGCGCCCTCGCGCTTCACCGCCTGGTAGAGCAGACTCGCTTCCGGATTGCCAGGAACGATCGCCGGGCCGCGGCTGCCGCCGCGAAGCGCCGAGGCGCGATCCCGCAGGTCGAGCCCCGACATTTTCGCTGGTCCGTGACAGCTCAGGCACTTCGTTTCGAGAGTCGCCCGAGCGGACGGAGCGGTGCCTCCCTGAGCGAAAAGCGTGCCGGCGGCGGCGAGCAGCGGAATCCACATCGTGCGGTTCGAATTTTACCAAACGGCTTGTGCCGGCTCAGCGCGTTCCCTCGGCGGGTGCGAAGACGACGAGCACGGAAAGGTCTTCGGTGACCGAATGGAAGTGATGAGGGACGCCCGCGGGAACGAAGACGATCGAACCCGAAGCCACGGCGTAGTCCGTTCCGTCGATGTCAATCGCGCCCCGCCCCGAGATCACGTGATAGACCTCGTCTTCACGGTGCGGCGCCTGTGGAACGTCCGTGCCGGCCGTGTGCTTGTACATGCCGAGGCTCATCGACGGCACGCGAAGGAACTCACGATAGATGCCTTGCGGCTCGAGATCAGCGGCGTGGAAGATCTTCATCTCCGCATTTTGACAGCACCGCCGTGGCAAATCCAGTCGCGGCGCCGGTCATGAACTTCTCCTGGGCGATCCCGGCTCGTAGAGTTGATTCATTGGAGGGGAATTCCAATCTAGAGATCCGCTCGAGTTGATAACCGCGCCGATGCCGGCCGCGAATCGAATGGCGCGTGCGGCCCGATGCAGCGGCCCGCGGTCATCAAGCGATATCAATCGCGCAACTTGCGGCGCATGAACTTGCCGCTGGCCGTCTTCGGTATCTCCGCCAGGAACTCCACCGCCCTGGGATACTTGTAGGCGGCCATCCGGTCCCGGCAATGCGCGATGATCTGCTCCTCGGTGACGGGTTCGAGCCAATCTTCCTTCAGCGCGACGAAAGCCTTAACGGTCTCGCCGCGATAGGGATCGGGCACGCCGACGACCGCCGCTTCCTTGACCGCCGGGTGCTGGTAGAGGACGTCTTCCACCTCACGCGGCCAGACCTTGAAGCCCGAGGCGACGATCATGTCCTTCTTGCGGTCCACGATGTAGAACCAGCCATCTGGATCCATCACGGCGATGTCGCCGGTGAGGAACCACCCTTCGTGGAAAGCTTCGCGCGTGGCTTCGGGTTTGTTCCAATAACCGGGGAAGATCATGGGGCCGCGCAGCGCCAGTTCGCCGGCCTCGCCCGGAGCCAGGTCGCGTGTACGATCGGCTGAATCGACGATCTTCGCCTCGCAATTCGGAATCGGGACGCCGATCGCGAGGGCGCCGAACTCCGGATCAACCGGTCCCCTGCCGCCCATCGGGGTGATGTGTGATGGCGAGTTCGACTCGGTGAGTCCGTAGGTGTTGTGGATGTAGTGACCGAAGCGGTTCTCGAACTCGGCCACCACTGAAGGCGCGACGGGCGCGCCGCCAGAGAATACTTTCGTGAATGTCGATAGGTTCGCCGAAGCCGAGGAAGGATGGTTCATCAGCGCGATATAGGCCGTGATGGAGGCGACCGAGAAGGTCGCGCCCCAACGCTCGATCATCTCGAATGTCCGTTGCGGATCGAACCGGTGGTAGAGAATCAACGGCGCGCCGGAAAGCGACGAAACCGCAATTCCCGCAACCAGGCCCGTGATGTGAAACAGCGGCGCGATCGCGAGTACGCGATCCTCGACGCTGATCTCCATCCACGCGCGGAAGACCTCCGCGTTGAAGGCGATGTTGCGATGCAAGCACATCGCGCCCTTCGGACTGCCGGTGGTTCCCGAGGTGTAGACCAGATAGGCGATGTCGTCGAGCCGCGCGGGCACGCGGTGCGCCGGATCGGGTGTTTCGGAGGCGAGCGACGGGATCAGGTCCGCCGTGAAGACCGTGTGGCGGATGCTCGTCGAATCGATGATAGGCGCCGCGTTGGCCTCATACAGCTCCCGCATGCAAACCAGGACCACCGCGCCCGAGTCCTGAAGATGGTATTCCATCTCGCGCTGTTTGAACATCGGGCTCAACGGCACGCCGATCGCGCCCCGTTTCCAGGTCCCGTAGACGGCGACGAGGAACTCCGGGTCGTTCTGCATCCAGATCGCAACGCGGTCACCCTTGCCCACTCCCCAACCCGCGAGCCGCGCGGCGAAGCGATTGGCAAGATCATCGAGTTCGCCGAAGGTGATCGTGCGGTCGAGATAATGGATCGCGGGGGAATCGGCGAGATCGGCGGCCGTAGCTTCGAAGATGTCGATCAGGCTCAGTTCGGCGAGCGGTAGCGTGAATGGAACCGTGTCGTCGTAGTGTTTCAGCCACTGGTATCCGGGGTTTGGCTCCTCGCCCTTGGGGGCCTTGGCGCGCGGAACGCCATTGACCGGCTCTTCGCCTTTCAGGGAAATCTCGCAGCGGCAGCAGTCGCTGCAACGCAGGCATTTCGAGCACCGATGATTGGAACAGGCGTCCTTGGTGCAATAGACGCAGATCTCAGTGCTGGGATCGGCGCAAATGCTGCAGGTGAAGGTGTAGACGGGAGTCATCAGGGAGTAGGAGCCCGTGCCGGCCGGGGCGCGGCGCTTTTGGGCGCCGGAGTCCGGGCGGGGGGCTGCCGCAGAATCGTTCCACGGCAACGTTGGGCCTCCGAATCCATGATCCTCAGTTCGTGCTCTTTTGTCGAGACCAATTCGACCAAATATCCTCGCAGCCGCGAGCGATTGTTCTCGCTCTCGGACAGGACTCCGAGAATGAGATCCGCAAGTGCGGGATTCTGATACTTCCGCACGCCTTCGCCCAGCGCGGTAAGGGACGACTCGAGCGCCTGTAGCCGGAAGTAGGCCTCGAGTGCCGGCGTCATCCGTTCCGGCTCTTTCTCGAGTTCGGCGATCTTGTCACCAAGGTGCTTGATCTCGGCGAGCACGCTCGCGTGCATGGAGACGTAGGAATCCGGCGCGCCTTTCGCAACCCACTCCTTGGGTTGCAAGTCGCGCAGAATCGGATTCAGGCGCTGCGTTTCCTGTGACAGCGCGCGCAGCATCGGCTGGATTCCCCAGGGGGGCGTCACACCGCCGGCTTGGCCGAACGCCAGGGACGCCAGACAGAGAGAGATTGCGGTAATCTTCAAGCGATTCTTATTGAGGAGGAGGTGGAGGCGGAGTGGGCGGAGGAGGTGCTGGAGTTCCCGGGTCGGACTGGCCGCCACCGTTGGTGTCGCCGCTCGGGCCGCGGGTGGTGGGAATGTTCGGCCCGCCGGCGCCGGGCCTGGTGCCGCGATAGAGAATCGTATTCAGCGCGTCCATTCCGGCGCGGAGGCCGCGCTCGAGCAGCGGCATTTTGTCCAGCCTGGCCTTGGCCAGCGGAACATTCTTGTAAACCTTCAGACGGTCACCACCACGGAGAATCCGGGGCTGCTCGTTGTAGATGAGCAGATGTTTCACCGCGACTTCGCCCTCTTCCACGGCGACTTCGGTCGATTCGTCCTGCTGGTCCACTTCGACATCGAAGGTCGTCCCTCGAACGGAGATGACCGCGGTCGGGCTGCTGATAGTGGTGTTGTTCGGCAATCCGCCCCAGCGCTGAATGTGGACCTTGATCTTTCCGATGATCACGTCGAGCAGATTGGCGGGGTTGTAGTCGCTCCGGAAGGTGACTCGCGAGTTCGGATAGACCCGAAAGGTGCTCCCGTCATCCACGCGGAAGACCGCTTGGCCGTCGGGCCCGGTCACGATCACCTCACGGGGCTTGACGGCATCGCCGTTGCTGAGCGCCCAGGGCACGTTTCCGCGCAGGACCGAGACGCGTCCTTCCGATTCGAGCAGCGTCGCGGCCACGTTCTCCGGCCGTCCACCTGGAGTCTGCGCGCACACGGCTAGCGCGAAGGCCCCGAGTAGGGCCAGCCGTGCCACACCGGACATCGCAAGACGCTTCATTTTTTCCGACACTCTCGAACGGCGGAACCAAACCCCTCCGAAACGGGTCCAAGAGGGTATGTCCTCAGTCTACAGCAAAACTGCATCGCAATTGGTTGACCGAAAGGACAAATTTCCCGCCCCGGCAGGATTTACAGCAGCTTCCGCCGATAGGGAAGGAGAGAGAAGGGTACAATAGTCGCATTGCATGTGTCCATCCGCCACAGTGCGTAAAATTTTCCAGGTCGCGACCCTCGTTTGGGCCGGAGCCGGTATTCTTTACGCGCAGCTACCGGCGTGGCGCCGGGTCGGCAATACGGTCGTTGACGCCGGGCTCGCCGGAACGGCGGGGGGCGCGGTCGATCGGGTCTGGTACTCGCCCGACGGTTCACGGCTGTTCGCCCGGCTCCGAAGCGGTGCGACGTTCTCGACGGGCGATTTCGAGTCCTGGCAGCCTGCCAATGCTGAGCCTCCCGCGCCCTCCCTGTTCCGCCTCCAGGCAGGGATGATCCAGTATCGTGGAAAGTCGATTCTCGGCGGCGCTCCGATCGACACCGCGGTTTCGCCGCGCGACAGCGACGAGATCGTGGCCGGGAACGCGGCGGGTGTCTGGCGCTCCCTCGATGGCGGAAACTCCTGGGTGGGGCTCAACGACGCATTGCCGAATCTGCCCGCCACGCGAATCGCCGAGGCCGGACGGCGGACTCGATTGGTGCTCGACGGCGGTGTCGAAGCCGAGTGGATGCCCGGCGCCTCGGCCGGTTGGACACTCACCGGCTCCCGCTCGATGAAGCCCGATTGGAAGCTCGGCGCTGAGAGTCAAGTCGCGGTTTCCGCAACCTCTGGGGAGGGTGCCTACGCTGGTACTGTGGACGGGCGCGTCCTGGCCTCGATCGATTCGGGTAGAACGTGGCGCCCTGGCTATCGCCTAGGCGAAGGCAGCGTGGCTGCCATCGCAGCGATTCCAGGTGAACCGAGGATCGCGCTCGCCTCGGCGGGACGGCGCGTCGCCCGAACCATGAATGGCGGCCTGTTCTGGGATGACATCACCGCCAATCTTGCGGGCGCTCCCGTGACTGGGCTCGCGGCGGACCTTTCGACCGGAGCCATCTATGCCGCCACTCGCGGCGGAATCTTCGTCACCTACACCGACCTGCGCTCGGCTTCGCCGGTCACCGAGTGGCAGCCGATCGCGGGCCTGCCCTCCGGTGTCGCCCCACTCGACGTAAAGCTCGACAGCGAAGGGAATCAGATCTTCGTGCTGCTCGAAGGCCACGGAGTTTTCGCGACCCTCGCGCCGCATCGATTCCGGGAACCGAAGGTGGTGAACGCGCTCGATGGCAGTGGACGCGCGGCCGCTCCCGGAACGCTGCTGAGTGTGCTAGGCGCCCGGCTGACCTCGGCCCGTTCCGGAAATCTCGAATTCCCGATCCTTGCCGCCACCGATTCCGAGACGCAGCTACAAGTCCCCTTCGCCGTTTCCGGCACTTCGCTCGCGCTCGCCTTCGTCGATGCCCGGGCGGCGCGGCGCGAAGTCCAGGTGGCTCTGCGAACCGCCTCCCCAGCGATCTTCATGGATCACGACGGCACCCCGATTCTGCTCGACGCCGATCGCGGCGTGCTGATTGAAGGCGGCCGGGCGGTTGAGGCTGGCTCGAGGATCCAGATCCTGGCGACAGGGCTCGGTCGCGTCACGCCCGATTGGCCGACTGGGCTGGCGGCACCGGCGGACAATCCGCCCAAGGTCGTGGAAGCGGTTCGCGTCTACGTGGACCGGCAGCCAGTGAAGGTCACCAGGGCGACGCTCGCCCCCGGCTACGTCGGTTTCTACCTCGTTGAAATCGAACTGCCCGCCGTCGTGAATGCGGGCCCGGCGGAGTTGTACGTGGAGGCCGCGGGGCAGCAGAGCGGACGGGTCACGATTCATCTGGTCCAGTAGGACACACACGGGTCAACCTCGACGGCGGGTGGAAAGCGCGCCGCGAAGGCGCGGCGCCAAATGTTCAGGAACACTCCGTGAGTTGGGCGCTGTAGCGAGTCCGTTGTGCGCGTGTTCCTTTGGAAAGCGCAGAGAGCCGCGGCGCTGCGGCGCCAACAGCGGAGGAACACGCAGCAGTCCAGCGGCGACCGGCTCCCCGTTTGCGAGTCTTCGTGATCGTCGTGGGCCGGTTGAGCGCGTCATATGCCCCATAGGACATGACCTTGTTCCCGGCGTCGGTCTTCGACATCGGGTTGCCGCCATCGTCGTAGGTGTACGAGACGGTTCCAGTGGCATTGGCCTGAGGCCCGAACTTCGGCTGTGTGACGGACTTGAGCCGGCCGAGCGACGTGTATTGGAAAGACCGATTTCTGCCTCCTGAGTGTAGCTCGTCAGGTGGTCGAGCCCGGTGCTAACTAACTAATCGCCCCGGCCGTGCCGAATGCCTCGAACACTTTCCACCGCCCGCCCGAAAGCGTTGACCCTGCGCACCGTGACGCGTCCGTGACGAGCCTTGGCGCTTTCGCGTTTCCGGCTATTGTTCCCCTAACTGATACGCCAGGGTCCCGCGCCAAGCGCCAAAAGAGGTCCTTGTCCAGTTTTCGGCGGTCGGCCACACGCTTCCGAATTACTTCATCCTCGTCCATTGACAGCTCATGGAGTATTTCGAGCGGAACCGTCTTGTTATACACGACCCAGACTTTCAGATCCGGAAAGCGCGAAATGGCATCCCGCCATACTTGCAGAGGCGCCTCCTCGCGCCCGGCCCGCAGGTACTCCTCCGGATCTTCGCTAAGTCTCGAGTCACGAAACTCCTCAGCGCTTGTGATCATACCGCATTGTACACAGCCCCCGGAACCTGCCCGTGCCCGCACACGCAGCGCTCGGCGCCGAGCAGCGAACATGTGTCATGACAAGAGCTGGGCGCCCGTCCGTCCGCTTGTGTAGCGCTTCGGTAGGGAGATTAGCGAAAGCCCTCCTCCCGCAGCAGTGGAGTGACCTCGAGTGGGCGGTCGCAATCTACGGCGCCTCCGATCCTGGCTTTGCGGGAAGTGAACCTTCAATCGACTCGAATGAGGTCGTCACCTTTGCTCTCGAAAGTCTCTTTCCGTCGCAAGTAATCACGGACGCTTTGGACAATGTGCCGGTAATGATGCACGGTTTGGGTAAGGGCGGACCAGAGCTAGGAGCGCCGGGCAGCCTAACGGTCATCACTCCCTCGACTCGGTAGAATGAGATGGAAGTGGCCCCGTCTTTCTCCGCCACGCGGCCCAGGGCGGCGAAGAACCCATCGCGCCACATCCAGTCATACACCAGCATGCCCTTTTCTTTACGTTCCTGAAAGTGACCTTCAACTCGTATAGCTCTTTGGTCGCCCTTGACCATGACTAGAGTGGCAGGCCCCACTTTGATGGCGGTCGTCGCGGGATGGGCTTTCCACGTGCCGCGTTTGTGGAGAAACGCCTCCTGAGTGGCGCCCTGTCCCCATGCCGCTTCACTATGGATCAATATTGCGGTCGCAGCTACTGCGCGTCGAGCGAAATCCATCGGATCACCTCTGCCGATACCGGATATTGACGGGAATTGACGGGGATACCCAAGGCCGCTTGCTCTGAGCCGCGTCTCGTAGCCACCGCAGGATGGTCTCTCGTCGTTCACATAGGCACCCGTTGGTATAGTCAAGGAAGTCGAACGATCCATGAAGGAATAAGCCTTTCATCTCATCAGGCAGGCCAGCTCCGCCAGGGGGGGGCGTTGAGCCGGGCCCTGATCCTCCCCCACGCCGAATCGGTCCCGAGAAGCGAGGCGGGCAGGTCTTGAACGCCATAATTCGGCGCCAGGCTACGTAACGCGGGTCACTTGAGTTGGCTAAGATATCACTCCTCCCCAGGACCGAATACGCGAGGTTAATGCTATAATTGCCAAGGCCCGCAGGCTTGTATTTCTTGCCGGGCCCCCCGGAGAACACATCGCTTTCCAAGAGCGCCTTGCCGCCATCATTGCCGCACAGCGTCAGTTTCCCGTGGGCAGCTTTGGTCTTTCGGTCTTGACGGGTAATCTCGAAGACAATCAAATGAGTGAAGCCGTTCCCACAAGCGCTCGATCCCTTCTTGCACGGATTGCCACTGGAGTCCAAGTAGGCGCCTCCCTCTTGCCACTGCCATTGCCCGTCGATGTTATACCAGTTATATCCGGGTGGGTCGACTCGGGCGAGTGGCTGGTTTCCTGTGTAAGAGTAGGGGTTCCAACTCGTCGGATCGTTCGGCTCCTGTGCGAGGAACGGCTCATCCGGACTCACAAATCTCCCCAGCACCGCCGACATGTACCGCGCTCCGAAATAATCCAGCCGTGTCCCCGAAACCTCCGACCGCTCCATCCCCGTAAACCTCACCGACTGCCCGGCTCTTGAAACTTAAAGAACTCCGGGTCTAGTTCGGTCGCGTGAAGGCGATCGCCTACAGGAACGAACGTTCCCTTCGCGAACCTTAGCTCGTTCATAGGAGCATTGATCACTAAGGCCGTTTCCTCAGGACCAGGGAACTGCTCAGGAGGAACGCGGGAAACAGAAGCCGTAACGCGTCGATAGCGAACCGCAATGCCGGTGCGCTGAGCTTTCCAGGTTCCTTCGAATACAACCTGCCCGTCCCCATAGCTTACGACCAGATAGTTCGGCCCCCGGTTAAGCCGGCAGTGCATCATGCCGAATCTGCCGTCAGGCCTGAAGTACAGCACCGTCGCCGACCCGCTGCTGAGATTGGGGTTGTAGTCGCGGGGAGCCCGTGCCCATTTTATACTCTTCGTCACCCAGACATCGTTTCCTTTGACGCTGGGCAAACCCTGAGCGAACAATTTCGCCACCACAAATGCCAACAATAGCGCATGCCTAGCCATGCATCATAACCTCATTGCGGCCTTACCGGAGTGCCGACAGCCACCGGCACCCGCTGAGGCGGCAGGTTCCACAAGTAGTTGATCAGACGGGTATCCTGCCCGTAGCAAAGGCAACCGTGCGTGCTTCCAGCCCGTTGTGGACCCACTCCTATGGGGTCTTGCCCGTGAA
Organism: uncultured Acidobacteriota bacterium; assembly: GCA_902825945.1. Lineage (GTDB taxonomy): Bacteria > Acidobacteriota > Terriglobia > Bryobacterales > Bryobacteraceae > SYLY01. The sequence continues at coordinate 1,291 of CADECY010000072.1, read as the reverse complement.
GATAGAAGCCCCGATCAGGCTGACCATCTAACGGGTTCAGACGGGCTCGAATTGGCCCGTACGATGAAAAAACGTCGAAATACTCGCCAGACCTTGGGTCTTGCAGTGCGCGCCGCAAGATCTCTTGTATTCCGTAGTTTGCAGGAGGATTATGGTCGGGGTCTCCCGCTTTCACTTGCGTTGGCGGAGCGTCGTGAGATAGCAGCATAGAGCAATTTCCGTTCGGAATGAAGGCGTTCCCGTTACCTCCGGAGAAGCCTGCCCGACCCAGGTTTGGAACTACTCTATTTTGGTTGTACAGAGTGACTTCGTAGGTGTAAGCTCCTTTACTGTGTGTTCCCGTTACTTTGGCGACGAGCAGATGGGTATAGTCGCTATGCCGGCAGCCCTTGCCCCCTTTCTTGCATGGGTCGCCATTGGCATCCACGTCCGATCCCTGGTACCATTGCCATCCACCGTTGACCTCAAACCAGTTGTGACCGTCAGGATCAACCTTGGTCAGAGGGTTATTCCTCGTATACATGTAGAGGTTCCAGCTCTGCGGATCCTGAATTCTGGAATATTTGATATCATCCGGACTCACAAATCTCCCCAGCATCGCCGACAGGTACCGCGCTCCGAAATAATCCAGCCGTGTCCCCGAAACCTCCGATCGTTCTTTGCCCGTAAACTTCTCCTTCGGCCCCGGCCCACCCAACTCCCGCACCTCTTCCCCGAACGGCAGATAGTCCCGCCGCGAATCCACCACCTCTGCCTCCGTGTTCCCAGTCCCCTTCGTCACCAGCCGCGTCGAACCGAGGTGGTCCGTGGTCAGATACCGCGTCCCCGCCGGACCCTGTGGCCCCCGCGAATCGTACTCCGCCACCAGCGCGCCCTGCGGATCGCAAACGAACACGGTCGTGTATTGGATCGTTTCCGCGTTGCTGCCCACGGTCCACCGCTCCTCTTTCACGCGGCGTCCTTCGCCGTCGTAGAACCACCGCGTCTGTTCGCTCGAGGTCGAGCCGGTCGATACCGTCACCTTCGTGATCCTTCCATGGAAATCATACTCGATTCCCCGGGCCTCGATCTGCGTCATCCGGCCCGCATCGTCGAAAGCGGCGCCTTGATGCACGAACCGGTTCTTCGGAAACTTCACATCTGCCTCCTCCTGCGTCGCGACTCGCAACGAGTGCGCCACATCCGCGGGGAAACCCGGGGGCACATAGGAGCCGGTCCTCACCGCGCGATTGCCCCAGCGGTCATAGAAGAACTTCTGCGTGGCGGCAGGCGTGTCGAAAGTAGGGAGCCC
>CADECY010000071.1 GCA_902825945.1 uncultured Acidobacteriota bacterium | reverse complement strand
GGAAACAAGGGGGGTTTCGTGGACCGGATGCCGGCGGTCCGCGAGGCGATTCCGGCGCGCGCCTGACGGACGGATCGCGCAATCGGCATGTCGCGAAGCTCGACGAGGGCGGCTTGGAAGCTGTCTAAGCTGCCCTTCGAGGCCGGTGCTGTGCCGAGCCGAATCGCCGCTCGCCTCGGGTAACCAAAATGACCGTTACCTAACAGGCGCACGCCCGGCCACGCTTGCCATGCTATCATCATTCCGTCTTTAGGGAATCTCGCCGACTAGGTTACGAGTCACTCTTCGATCGGAGGATGCGATGTCACGTGTTCCAGCCCGATGCTTCCTGATCTTGGCGGCTGCCGGGCTTTCGTTGACAGCCGCCCCGGCTCAGGGTCACATGGTTCTCCAAGGAGCCAAGCCTTCGATTGCCTCCCCGGCAGGCCCGGGGCCAGGTTGGCTCTACCAAGCCGTCTATCCAGGAATCGACGTCAAATACTACCGGCGCGAAGACCGCGATGCGCTGTTCGAGTACGACTTCATCGTCGCGCCGGGCGCGGACCCATCCCGGATCCGTCTGGAATTTCCGAATGCGACGAGCCTCGCGATCGATGCCGCGGGGGACTTGGTCGCCGGCTCCCCAATGGGTACCTTCCGCCATCGCCGGCCGTACTCGTATCAGTCCCGGAATGGCCGCGAAGTCGAGGTCGCTTCCGCTTTCCGGATTTCGGGCCGCACGGTGACCTTCGACCTCGGAGAGTACGATCGCGGGGCGACGCTCGTGATCGATCCCGAGGTGATCTACTCGACGCCGGTGACGGCTTGCTGCCTGCAGGCGCTCGGAGCCGACGGCAGTGTGTACCACGCGAGTTGGGCCTCGGGGGGCTCGAATCTCCCGGCTGGTCCGGTCTTCCAGAAGCTGAATCCCGCCGGGCAGTCGCAGTACTCGTTGCCGTTCAACAGCACGCAGCAGATTACGGCGGTCGCGGTGGACACGGCCGGAGCCTTCTATGCGGTTGGGCCTGTGAATCCAGGCGATCCGCCGCCACTGTTCAACGCGGTGCGAACATCTCCGGCGTCCGGCTATTTGGCGAAGGTCCGGCCTGATGGCGCTGGCTTCGTATTCGTCACCTATTATGAGGGCGCGATCGGCCCCATGACAATAGCGGCGGATGGCGGCATTTTCGTTGCGAGCGCGAGTGGCACGCCCGCCGTGACCAAGATCGCCTCTTCGGGCGCTGTGGTGTGGACGCATAGTCCGAACTTCGGGGTCGCCGGGGTTGTCTTCACGGACATTGCGACGGAAGGAACGGCGGTGTTCGCGAGCGGTGGAAATACTCCCAATGTGGCCGCTGTCGCCAAACTGGGCGCCGGAGCGGACCCTGGCGTGGGAGCCTACGTGAAGACCTGGACAACAACGGCGAGCTCAGGCGCCGGAGCTCTCGTCGAGCCGGATGGCAGCGGTGGTGGCGTTTTCGTTGCGCGCATCGAGCGGAGCACGGGCTGCGTGATCGCGGCTACCCTACTGCGATTGGACGGAGCCGGCAACGAGGCCGCGGCGGCGCAAGTTTCCACCAATCAGGTCGCATGCACTCAGTTCGGTGACGGAACCTCCGGTACAATCGGACCGCGGTCACTCGCACGGGCGGCAAACGGCGACATCTGGCTGGCGGGAACCGAGGGATTGAGCGGAACCGATCTATCTCGTGCTTTCGCCCGCCGGTATCCGCCTTCACTTTCGGCGCCATCCGTCTCGACCGCTTCGTCGCAACCCCGGGAGCCGCTGATCACTTCTCGCGCGATCCAGTCCCTCGAAGTCGATGCCTCGGGAGCGATCTATACCGTTTCCAACGCAGTCTTGGCGGGGGGATTTCTGGCGCGCAAGACGTCCATGACGAATGTCAGTCAAGTTGGCGTTCCCGGCGGCATCACCGCGGCGCAACCGGCCTCCGGACAGTCCGCGGTTGCGGTTTCCTGGCAGCCCGTGATCGGGGCCACCGGATACCAAGTGTCGGTCATGCAGGGTCCGTTCGGCGCCTATTCGGTCGTGCAAGACGTATCGGGCGGCGCAACGGTTTCGGCGCTGATTCCGGTGGTGCAGAGCGTTCAGACGGCCAGCTATACTGTCGCGGTCCGCGCCTGCCTGAACGGGTTCGGCGACACCTTCTGCGGTGAATCGGCCCGGACTGCCATTGACGTTAGTCTGCGTCCCGTGATTCTGACCCCTGCTGCCGGTGCGGCGTTGACGGGTTCGACCGTCACATTTTCTTGGGAAAACGTTCCCGGCTTCACCAGCTACCGGCTCACGGTGCTGCGAAATGGTCAGCAGGTTTTCGCCGACTGGTACAACGCTCCTTTGAATCAAGCATTCTATTCGCTTCCGAGCGGGAACTACACGATGCGCCTGGCCGGATCAGGAAGTGGGATCTTCTCGGAAGTCACCCGCACATTCACGATCCAACTGCCCACCGTGCCCACCTCGTCGCCCGCGATCCAATCGGCGGTGGTCAGCAGCGGCAATTCCGTTACGGTCAACTTCCCCACCGTTGCGGGCGCGGACCTCTACCTGATCCAGGTGATCCAGCCGAATACCGGACCCGGAGGTGGAGCCCTCACGGTGGCAGCCCGGATGGTCTCGGCATCGCCCGTGACCCTTCCGATTCCGGCTGGTGCCGCGAATGTCGTCGTCTCGGCTTGCAACGGAGATGGCTGCGCGCCGCACTCGGCGCCGGTTGCCATCAACCCAGCGGGGCCCAGCCCTTCAGCGCCTGTGATTGCGGCCCCAGCGGCGGGGACCTACGTTACCGGACCGGTGGTGTTCTTCGCCTGGAGCCGCATCCCCGGCGATAACGGCTCGAACACGACCTACCGCCTCTATGTTCAGGACATGGAACGTCAAGCGCCTTCGGGTAATGTGTACACGACCCAGAACTTCTGGGCGATGCGATTGCAGCCGGGCAAGCGCTATGACTCGATCGTGCTGGTAAAGGTCAACGGTCAGGATGTGCAGAGCGCGGTGGCGAACTTCGTGCTCTCTGGCCCCGCCGTACAGTCGCCGGCACCGGTCATTCCGGGATACCAGGAGACTGCCGTTCCCCGCCGCCAGGATGGTTCGATCGCGCTCGCCTGGGCCCCGGTGCCGGGCGTGTCCTACTATCAGTGGGTTCTCTATCCCGCGACCGGCGCCCCGATTGTCTCGGGCCTCGAATTCACGGATGCACGCGGAGTGTTCAGCTTGGCCCCCGGGAACTACACCGGCAAAGTGCGGGCCTGCCTCGCCGTTCCGCCAGCGGCTTGCGTGCCCGACTCCGATGTTGGTTGGGGCCCATGGTCCGATGTGGGCGGCACGGGTCCGTGGTTGTTCACGCTCCAGTAGCAACCGCCCGGCCAGCGCTTCGGGTCTATACTGGCGAAAGCATGCTCGCCATTCTCGTCATCCTCTTCGCTGCCGCCTCATGGGCGCAATCCCCCGGGGAGGCGCTCTTCTCTCGCCACTGCTCGTTCTGTCATGGCGCCAATGGCCGGGGCGGCGAGCGTGGACCCGCGATCACCGATCGCAACCTCCGCCAGCGGACCGACCTCGCCGATCTCGTCCGCAAAGGCATTCCAGACAAAGGCATGCCGCCGATCGCGCTCGCTGACGCTCCGATGGGCGACTTGGTCGCCTACATGAAGTCGCTCGAACCCACTGCGTCCGGGCGCGCGCCCGCGACGGAGATCCGCATCAACGGCCCAAGCCTCGAGCAGATCGTGAAACCACCCGAGGGCTCCTGGCCCACCTATCACGGCAACGTCTCTGGAAATCGTCACAGTCCGCTGAACCAGATCAACGAGCAGAACGCCGGCCGTCTCGCGCCCGCTTGGCTCTATTCGATTCCCGGCGCGCCGAGGCTGCAGATGACACCGATCGTTTTCGACGGCGTGATGTACGTCACTGCGCCGAACGAAGCCTACGCGATTCGGCCCGACAATGGTCGCGAGATCTGGCGATTCCGCCGTCCGCGGACCAAGGGCATGGCCGGAGACGCGGCGAGTGGCATCAATCGCGGCGTCGCGATCCTCGAACACCGGCTGTTCATCGCTACTGATAACGCCCACTTGCTTGCGCTCGATCGCGCCACGGGACGTCTGCTGTGGGAAGCGGAAATGGCGGACCATCGCGAAAACTACGGAGCCACCTCGGCACCGCTGATCGCCGGTGGACTGGTGATCGCGGGCATGTCCGGCGGAGACGAAGGAGCACGCGGATTCCTCGACGCCTACGACCCCTCCACTGGCAAGCGCGCATGGCGCTTCTGGACGGTTCCCGCGCCGGGCGAGCCCGGATCGGAAACCTGGAAGGGCGACGATTGGAAACACGGCTGCGCGGCCACGTGGCTCACCGGGTCATACGATCCATCGCTCGAGCTGATTCTGTGGCCCACGGGGAATCCGTGTCCCGACTACAACGGCGACGGCCGGCTAGGCGACAACCTGTACGCGAACTCGGTGATCGCGCTCGATCCGAAGTCGGGTAAATTGAGATGGCATTATCAATTCACCCCGCATGATCTTTGGGATTGGGATTCCACCGAGACCATGATGTCGGTCGATCACGGCGGAAAGAAGCTGCTAGTGCATGCCGACCGCAACGGATTCTTCTACGTGCTCGATCGCACCAGTGGGAAGCTCGTCTACGCTAAACCGTTCGTCAAGCGACTGACCTGGGCGAGCGGGATCGATCCGAAGAGTGGACGCCCGATTCGCAAGCCCGAAGCGGTGCCCACACCGGAAGGGACGAAAGCGTGTCCAGCGGTCGAGGGCGCCACCAACTGGTTTTCGACCGCCTTCCATCCAGGCACCGGACTGTACTACGTGCAGTCGCTCGAAAAATGCACGATCTATTCGAAGCGCCCCGCCGAATGGAAGCCCGGTGAATCGCACTACGGCGGTGACACCAAGCGTGTGCCGAACGAACGCGGGCGCAAGTATCTGCGCGCGATCGACCTCGCCACCGGCGAACTCCGCTGGGAACTCGAACAGGACGGGCCCGCGAATACCTGGGGAGGCGTCCTCTCGACCGAAGGGGGCCTCGTCTTCTTTGGACACGACAACGGCGATTTCGCCGCCGCGGATGCCCGCTCCGGCAAGTTGCTGTGGAGCTTCCCCGCCAATCAAGGCTGGAAATCTTCGCCCATGACCTATCTGGTGGGAAGCCGGCAGTATGTCGCCACGGCCGCGGGTTCGAACATCATCGCATTCGCCCTCAAATGAAGATCGCCGAAACGATCGCGCGCCACCGGATGTTCGAACCGGGCGCGCGTATCGGTGTCGCGGTTTCCGGCGGTGCCGATTCCGTGGCGCTGCTCCACATGCTGCTCGAGCTCGACTGGCACGTGTCGATCACCGTCCTGCACCTGAATCATGGGCTGCGTGGCGAGGAGTCCGACGGGGATGCGGCGTTCGTGGAGGCGCTCGCGCGGCGGCTCGACTGTGCATGCGTGGTCGAGCGGGTTCGGCTCGACACCACGGGTGGGAATCTCGAACAGGCCGGCCGCCACGCGCGTCTCTCGTTCTTCGAACGCATGCGCAAGGAGCGCGGTCTCGATAAGGTGGCAACGGCCCACACGAGGTCCGATCAGGCTGAGACCGTCTTGTTCCGCTTCTTGCGGGGTGCGGGAACCACTGGACTGTCCGCGATCCTGCCCGTGACCGCGGAAGGTCTGGTCCGGCCCTTGATCGAAACTTCGCGCCGTGAAGTGCTGCAATATCTGGCGTCGCGAAAGATCGAGTGGCGAGAAGATCGCTCGAACCTCGACACGCGATTCTCGCGCAACCGGATCCGGCATGAACTGCTGCCGCAACTGGAGCGCGATTGGAACCCGAGCCTGATCTCCACGCTGGCGCACACCGCGGCGGTTGCCAATGACGAACGGCTCTACTGGCAGGCGCGAGTCCGCGAGACGTGGGATCGCTTGGCGCGCCCGCACCATCGTGGCGTCGTATTGCTCGGCAGCGAATGCGGCCGGGAGTCGCCCGCGTTGCTGCGCCACGTGGCCCGCTCGGCGATCGAAGAGGTGAAGGGCGACTTGGCTCGCATCGGATTCGAGCATGTGGAGACGATTCTGCGGATGCTGTTGCAAGGCTGCCCTCGCCGGGCGCGGATCCCTGGAATCGTCGCCGTCTGGTGGCGGAATTCAGTTCATCTCGCGCTTCCGTTCGTGCCATACACGGTGGAACTGGCTCCGGCCGGTGCGGAAATTAGGCGGGGAAGCGAGCGGGTCCGGGTGGTACTAGAACAATGTGGCTATAATGAGGATGCCCGGACTGACCGTGATGCGTTGGACGCCGATCGGGTAGATGGCCCCCTGGTACTCCGCAACTGGACCGAGGGTGACGCCTACCGTCCCATGAATTACGGAAGTGTCCAGAGGGTGAATGATCTGTTTCAATCCGCGCGAATCCCCTTATGGGATCGCCAGGATTGGCCGATCATTACGAGGGGCGACGTGATCGTTTGGGCCAAACGGTTTGGAGCCTCGGCGGAAGCTGGATGTACGATGGACACCCGGCGTGTCCTGCGGGTGAACGTCGAAAAATGGTGGGACAATGAATCGAAGGGAGCCGTTGCGCCGTCTGACAGAGTAGGCGGTGGTACGGCAGCCTGGGAGAGTGCATGAATTCCAATGTGAAGAACGCGGTGTTTTGGGTCGTAGTGATTTGTCTCGCGGTGTTGCTCTGGGCGGTTGTCAAACAGGGCAACAACAAGAAAGAAGAGGCATTGACGCTCACCCAGTTCATCGCCGAGGTCGAGGCGAACCGGATCAAGTCGGTCGAGATTGACGGCAATGACGTCACCGGCCAGTTCCGGGAAGATGCCACCAAGACGCTTCGGACCAAGATCCCGTTGAACTATCCGGATCTGTACAAGACGCTCAAGGAACGTGGTGTCAACGTCAAGATCAAGGAAGGCACCTCGCTCAATTTGGCCACGCTGCTGATCAACGCGGTGCCGATCATCCTGTTGCTCGCCTTCTGGGTCTTCATGATGCGCCAGATGCAATCGGGCGGCAACAAGGCGCTGAGCTTCGGCAAGAGCCGCGCTCGCCTTCATTCCTCGCAACAGAAGAAGGTGACGTTCAAAGACGTTGCCGGAGTCGAGGAAGCCAAGGACGAACTGCAGGAGATCATCGAGTTCCTGAAGGAACCGCAGAAGTTCCAAAAGCTCGGCGGACGAATTCCGAAGGGTGTCCTGCTGATCGGATCTCCCGGCACCGGTAAGACGCTGCTTGCCCGCGCCATCGCGGGCGAGGCGAACGTGCCGTTCTTTTCGATCTCGGGTTCCGACTTCGTCGAGATGTTCGTCGGTGTCGGCGCCAGCCGCGTGCGCGACCTCTTCGAGCAAGGCAAGAAGAACGCACCCTGCATCATCTTCATCGACGAAATCGACGCGGTCGGCCGCCATCGTGGCGCCGGTCTCGGCGGTGGACACGATGAGCGTGAGCAGACGCTCAACCAGCTTCTCGTCGAGATGGACGGCTTCGAATCGAACGAGGGCGTGATCCTCGTCGCCGCTACCAACCGCCCCGATGTGCTCGATCCGGCACTCCTGCGCCCCGGCCGTTTCGACCGCCGCGTGGTGGTTCCACGCCCCGACGTCAAGGGTCGCGAACACATCCTCAAGGTTCACACCCGCAAGGTCCCGTTGTCTGATGACGTGGATCTCTCGGTCCTCGCCCGTGGAACACCGGGTTTCGCCGGAGCCGATCTTGCCAACCTGGTGAACGAAGCCGCGCTCATCGCCGCCCGCCAGAATCGCAAGGTCGCCACCATGCATGACTTCGAAGTCGCCAAGGACAAGGTCATGATGGGCGCCGAGCGCAAGTCGATGATGCTCTCAGACGAAGAGAAGAAGACTACCGCTTATCACGAAGCCGGACACGCCCTCGTGGCCGCCCGGTTGCCTGAAGCCGATCCGCTGCACAAGGTCACGATCATCCCGCGCGGGATGGCTCTCGGACTGACGATGCAGTTGCCGCTCGACGACAAGCACTCCTATTCCGAGCGCTACCTGAAGGGCCAGATCTGCATCCTGATGGCCGGCCGGATCGCGGAAGAGATCTTCCTCAATCAGACCACCACCGGTGCTGGCAACGATATCGAACGCGCCACCGACCTCGCCCGGAAGATGGTCTGTGAGTGGGGCATGAGCACACTCGGACCGTTGAGCTTCGGCAAGAAGGAAGAGCAGATCTTCCTCGGCCGCGAGATCGCCCAACATCGCGACTACTCCGAAGAGACCGCGCTCAAGATCGATGAAGAGGTTCGCGGAATGGTCGACGCTGAGTACCAGCGGGCGAAGACCGTGATCGCCGATCACCACGATGCGCTGATCCGGATCGCCGAGGCCCTGCTTGACCGCGAAATCCTCGACGGTGACGAGGTCCATCAGTTGATCGATGGCCGCACGCTCGCCGCCAAGGGAACGCCCAAGGGTGGCGACGGCACCAAGGCGGATGTCCAGCAGGTGATCCGGCCGGAATCGGCTGGCCTCAACGTCCGGCCCATCATCGAAGGCGGCCCTCAGCCCGCTTGATTCCCCGGTTTCCGGTCTATCTGTTCGATATCGACGGCACTCTGGTCGACTCGGCCGCCGATATCTGCGGAGCCGTCCAGCAGGTGCTGTCGAAGACTCACCAGAACAACGTCCCGTTCGAAAAGCTTCGGAGCTACATCGGACACCACCTCCTCGATCTGTTCGCGGACTTGTTTCCGGAGTACACGCCCGAACAGCGCGATTCCCTCGTGGTCGAATATCGCGGGCTCTATCCGGCGCGCGAGCACCGCAATACGTTTCCGTATCCCGGCGCGCTCGAAGCCGTGTCCAGGCTCGGCGGACGGAAATCCACCGCGACCACGAAGGGCACGCCCACCACGCGGATCGTGCTCGACAAGTTCGGATTCCTGCCCTACTTCGATCACGTGCAGGGAACCGACGGCTTTCCGAGCAAACCCGCCCCCGACGTGATCTTCCGCTCGCTCGACGCGCTGGGCGCCAAGCCTGAGGATTGCCTGCTGATCGGTGACGCTGGCCCCGACATGGAAGCCGGACGCCGGGCAGGGGTCAAAACCTGCGCGGTCCGCTACGGCTACGGGAACCACGAAGAGATGAGACGCTGGGAGCCCGACTACTGGGTGGACTCGCTTACCGAACTGCTCCCACGCTAGCCGCCATCCCGCGGGGCGTAGCCGCTGGCCGTGGCGCCCGCAGGACCAGCCACAGTCCGCCGAGAATCCACAACGCCGCCGTCCAATACGGCGCGCCGGGTCCCAGCGAATCGAATGTCACGCCCGCCCATAGCGGACCCGCGACGCGGCCGAGGCATGAGATCGCCGTCATCGCTCCGAGGATCGTGCCCTGTTCTCTTTCGCCCGCAGCCTGCGAGACCAGCCCTGTGAACGAGGGCGCCGCGAGCGACACCCCAACCGCGTTTGCCATCAGCGCGCCACACAGTGCCCAACCGCTGAATGCGGCGGCGATCCAGGCGAACGTCACGGCGGCCAGCACCAGGCCCGCCAGCACCAGTTTCCGCTCGCCGTAAACAGGCGCGAGACGCCGCACCATCAGCCCTTGGGTCAAACCCGCGGTCACGCCGACGAGCGCCAGGAGCACGCCATTCCAGTCCGGCCCATAGCCGAAGCGTGCGCTCGTGAACACTGGGAAGTTCGAGTGCAGCGCCGAGTTGGCGACGTTGAACACGAAAACCGCGAACAGGAGCAATCGCAGCGCAGGCCGGTCGAGAGCTCCGCGCAACGCGAGAAACGGATTGAAGTCTCGGAGAGCCAAAGGTCCGCGACGGCGGCGCGCGGGAGGGAGCGACTCTGGAAGAACGAAGTATCCGAAGATCGTGGTCGCCAAGCCCAGTATCCCCGCGGCCCACGCGGGTGCGCTCAAGCTGATCTTGCTGAGCGCGCCACCCGCCGCCGGTCCGATCATGAATCCGAGACCGAAGGCGACGCCGATCAACCCGAAGCTCTTGGCGCGATCCTCGGGCGCCGTCACGTCGGCGATGTAGGCTTGCGCGGTCGAGATGTTTCCGCCCGTGAATCCGTCGAGAAGGCGCGCGAAGAAGAGAACCGCGAGTGATCCTCCGATGCCGAACAGAAAATAACCCAACGCCGATCCGAAGATGCTCGAAAGCAGCACCGGGCGGCGGCCATAGCGGTCCGATAGCACGCCGAGGATCGGGCTGGCGAAGAACTGCGCCGCGAAGAAGGAAAGGCTCAGCACGCCGACCGTCGTCGCGTCCGCGCGAAAGGGCTTCACGAAGTACGGAATCACCGGAAGGAGAATCCCGGCGCCCAGAAGATCGAGGAATACGGTCGCGAAGATGAAGGCCAGCGCCTTGCGGTTCGAACCCACGCTCCTTCTAGTCTATCGCCGCTTCAGTGCTTCCAATCCCTCGAGCGTACTGGGCCAATCCTTACCGAGCAAGCGGGACAGCGCCCGGTCGGCGAGAAGCTTGCCGCCGGTCTGGCATCGCGGGCAGTAATTCGTCTCGTTGCTCGCATAGCGAATACGCTGCACTTTCTCGCCGCAATCGGGGCAGGGGAGTCCGTGGCGTCCATGGACCGCCATCCCTTCGCGAAACGCCGTGACGCCTTCGGGGAATCCGCCCGCGGCATCCGCGCGCAGACGCTCGACCCAGTATCCGAGCGATTCCTTCATCGCGCCATGCAGACGCCCGATCTCCTCGCGGCTCAGCTTTTGAGAAAGCGCGATCGGGGAGAGCCGCGCGCGATGTAGAATCTCGTCCGAGTAGGCATTTCCGATTCCGCTGAACGTTCGCGGATCGGTGAGCACACGTTTCAGCGTGTGGTTCTCCGCGGTCAAGGCCACCGCGAATTCTTCGAGCGAGCAATCGAGCACCTCGATTCCACCGGGATCGAGGGCACGCAGGCCTTCCTCTCCCGCCGCCATGTGGAGCGAGGCGCGCTTCCGGGTTCCCGCCTCGGTGAGGGAGAGACTGCCCGCCGGAAAGTCGAACGACGCGAGATTCCGCCGCCCGTCCACCTTCGGACGCTTCGTGGTCCAATGCAGCCGGCCGGCGATCATCAGGTGCAGGACCATCCAGAGATCGCCCTCAAAGCCGAATGCGATCCGCTTGCCGATCCTCCGTAACCCGGCGAGTTTGCGTCCCTGTACCGCTTCGAGGGGCGGTTCGACGGTCCGCAACAGGAAAATGCTACCGAGCCGCACCGCCTCGAGCCGCTGGCCGAGAGCGCGTTCGCCGATTGCCTCGATGTATACGGTGACGTCAGGGAGTTCGGGCAAACCCAAATGATATCGCGGGCAATCCGGCTCGCGCCGGCCGTTTCGCGGTTATCGCTTCTCCGGCGCCTCGGAGCGCTTCACCTGGGCCCGCCTTCGACCCTCGGCCAGATTCTTCGCGGCGGCCTCCTTGCCCTGCTCGGACACTTCGATCTGATTCCGGACCGTCCGCGCGCCGGCCAGCCTGGCCAGCCGGGTCGCGGTGGCCTTGTGTTGAATGACGTTCGTCTTGCCTTCGATCGTCGCCGTGCCGCCTTGTACGCGGACTGTAAACTTGTTCACCGAGATCTTCGAGCGCGCAAACCGCGCGCGAATCGCCTGTTCGAGTTCCGGATCGGGCAACTGCCGTTGGGAGGATGCGGCCTGCTTCGAGGCTCGCGAGGCAGCCGGGGCCGACGGCGGGGCCACCAGCGCGATGAGGAGGAGCACGAGAGTTCTCACACTAAATTAGTGCGAAACGGCGGCGAAAATTCTCACCCCGTGAAGGAAGAATTTGCACTGTAGTAGTCCGCACCCTCGTCGCGGTCGCGAATCCGAACCATGGCCTCGACGGGGAAGGAATATCCAGTGGCCGATGCAAGGGCGGACGTGGCCTCGAGCAGAATCATCGGAGCCAGGTGTCCGAAGTCGAGCGAGCCGTAGATGGAGGCAAGCCGCCGTTCGATCTTGCGGTACAGCGCCGAGCCGTGCTTGACGATCCCATCCGGCTTGCCGATCGGGATCGCTTCGTGGATATGTTGCGCGAACCGAAGGAACGCTTCCACGATCTCGCGTTCGCCGAACAGTAGCGCTCCGAACAGCCTTGGGAAGCGGCCCGCCTCGCGCACCATTTCGGGGGTGCGGCGCTGCGAATACATCTGTTGCAATGTCACGGGCAGCGAATCCATACGCGGGGCGATCCGCCTCATCTCATCTTCGAGTGCGGGCAGCACGCCCCAAAGCGCCCGCTGAACCGAGGAATGGTCGGTTACCTCGTAGGAATAGTCCGCGCGGGACTTGCTGCGGAACGGCCTCATCGCACTGAATACGATCATCGGCCACGCCTTGGCCGGATCACGGTAGTGCGCGACATCCTGAAAGTAGAGGTAACTCAGCCAGACGCGCAGCGAAGCCTGCACGGCGTTCGAGAGCTGGATGAGCCGGTCGTAGAATGCCGCCTGCCTAGGACCCGGAATCTCCACCCACGCCTGCGCGGCATCCGCCTTCAGCCGCAGCAGGATCGAAACGTCGAACCGGTGCCCCGGCCGCGCGGCAATCCACTCCTTCCATCCTTCACCCAAGCCGTAGCGGTCGAGCACCGGAGGCAGTTGATAAAGCGCCGTCTCCTGGTCCAACGTGCGGATGTCGGTGAATCGCGAGTGGAATGGGGCATGCACCCTCGAGCCGCGGAAAAGAATCGTGAGCGCTGCGTTCACGCGCGCTTGATGCATTCCCGGATCCTGCAGATAGATCGCTCCGTCCTCGGTCACGCGCGCCGCGCTCGCTTCGGTTTCCCAGTTCGAAGCACCCCGCCGGTCGACGCACGGCAGGTGCAACTCCACTGGCACCGAGCCGTTCCATGCGGGCGCGGCTCCGTTGCGATGCGCCAGCAGGCCGGCGATCCAGCGCTTGCGTGCCGCCTTGGTTCCCGTGAGCGCTGGATCGATGATCAGTGGTTCCGGGCGCTGGCCCGCGGAACCCCGCAGCGAAACCTCGACACGGTAGGGAGCGCGGTCACCTTCCATCCGCCAGTCGAATTCGGCGGGAAAATCCGTATCGATTGTTTCCTGAAAATCGGGAACAATCGGTTGGGTCCAGCTCTCGCGCAGCCAGAACCGGTGAAACAAGACTCGTGAGTTCGATACCATTTGCCGCATACCTGATGGTTCAATCCGGCCGCGGCAACGCGCGCCTCGCTCGGTCGGGCAACGCCGTCCGTCAATCTATTGTTATCATAAATCGGCGGAAATATTCAAGATTATTTCTGAAAAAATGTCAGTCGTCCTTGCGCGGGAGGAACAGCCGCAGCACCCAGTTGGTGATGCTCAACAGGATGCTTCCGAAAAATGCGGCGAAGAAGGTGTCCACGCGGAATCCGTCCACGAGATAGGCGACCAGCATCAGCATGAGTCCGTTGATCGCCAGGGACGACATCCCGAGCGTGAGGATCGTCACCGGAAACGAGAGCATCTTGAGCAGGGTTCCGAGGGTTGCGTTGACGAATCCGATCAGCACTGGGGCGATGAGAATCGCCTTGGTGCCGGAGACTCCGATCCCGGGAACCACGTTGGCGACGATGAGCAGGGCGGCGATGCTGATGATCCAGCGAAGCAGGAGTCCGGTCATGACCGGCTATCGTACCACAGCCCTGGAAACACGAAAGGCGGGGCACCGTGAGGTGCTCCCGCCCTGAGTGCGGATCGAATGAGGTTGCGCTACTTCTTTTTGGCGGGAATCGCCTTGCGAACGGCCGGCCTGGGGGCAACCGCGCCCTTGGGCGGCGCTGGCCAGCCAGTGATCTTCGCTTTCTCGATTTCGCAGGTCAGCAAGAACGGATCGGAGGTGAAGGTTTTGGCCACCGCGCCTTCGAACTCGATTTCGGTCCCCACTTCCGCTTTGTTCGCGAAAGCGGCATCGACGATCAGGCGGATCTCGGAAGTGTTCTCGGCAGCGATGAAGATGTCGATCTCCTTGGGCCGCGCCTCGGGCTTCATCGCGATGATCTTGCCCTTGAGCTTCGGCAGCGCCGAGCCTTTCAGGGTGCTCTCGAAGTAGTCGGCTCCGCCCGGCCCAACGAGTTCTTTGCGAACGTTGAGCCAGAGCGCTTTCTGCGGATTGGACTGCAGCAGTTCGTTGTACTCACGGGCGGCGCGAGCCGAGGCGGATTCGATGTCGAAGTCGGCCGGGCGGAGCGGCTCTTTCATCGCTCGGGCGATCATCTCCGGAAGGCCATCCTTGCCGCCGTGGAAGCCGACATAATTCCGCTCCAGGAAGCCGGAGAGTTGCGTGCGGCTCGCCTCGGGCAACTCGTCCTCACCCTTGTAGCTGGCGGCGCGGGCAAACTGCCACAAGGCGCTGATCTGCTTTTCGGGCTTCTTTTGCGCCACGATGCAGGAGCCGAGCCAGTAGGCAACCTGGCCGCTGTTCGGGTTGAACTTGACGAGGTCGGTGAACTCCTGCTCGCACTTTTCGAAATTCTTGCGCGTCATCTCGATCCAGCCGACCGTGCGGCGCGCCATTGTCTCCATGCCACTCCGCTCTTTCTTCTTCTGCTCCTCGGCGGCGTTGCTCTTGGCGATGATGTCGTCGAGCTTGCCGAGCAGGCCACGAGCGGCCTTCTCTCCGGTGTCGAGCCGGTCGGCGGCCGTGTTGCCGAGCGAAGTCGTCAGTGAAGTCAGGAAGAACAGCGCGGGCACGCTGTTGGGATTCATCTGCAACAGTTCGACCGATGTGGCCCACATGTTGTCGCCCTGACGCAGCCGCTGATATCCGTCGATGATCATCACCAGCCGGTCTTCCTTGTAGTCGGAGGTCGGGTATTTCTCCTTCCACTGCTGGAGGAGTTGAATCTTTTTGGCCGGATCGGTTTCCTTGGACGCCGCCATGAAGATGTCGTACTCGGCCTGATCCTTGACCTTTTTCTCTTGGGCAACCGCCACGAACAAGCTGCCACTGAGCGTCATGATCGCCAATGATGCGGCCAGCTTCTGCATTTGCTTCAAAACCACTCCACGCCTCCTCGTCAGGTCCGTTGAAATTTGGAGCGCAGTGGAACTGCACCCTCGAACCGGCATGCGGCTCTCGCGATTATAGCCGATGGCGCGACACTCCATCCCGCCGTTCCCTCTGTCCGGTTCCTGGCATTGATGTTGTTCACGCTCTTGCGGAGTATACCCAAATCGTTCCGCATCTCGCAACAAACAATCGGTTGGACGCACGCCCTCGATTGCTGGGATGCCGCGCGAGGCGAAAATGTTCCCGCCGCGCCTGTTAAATCCCCTTCAGAACCGCTCCGCGAAGCCGTCGCAGGCGAGCCGCGTGTTACAATCCCCCATCCGGCTCATGCGCTACGCCGACCTCACTCTCATCGTCCTGTACCTGGCGGGCATCACATGGTTCGGCGCCCGGTTCCGCCACTCGCAAAAGACGCTGAAGGATTATTTTCTCGGGGGCCGCACCGCCCCTTGGTGGGCCATTGCCTTCTCCATCGTCTCGGCGGAAACCTCCACGCTCACCGTGATCGGAACGCCGGGAATCTCGTTCGCCGGCAACCTCGGATTCCTACAGGTGGTCTTCGGCTACTTGCTCGCTCGCGTGGTGATCTCGATTCTTCTGCTGCCGCACTATTTCCGCGGCGAGATGTACACGGCGTACGAACTGATGCAGCGCCGGTTCGGTCCGCGCATTCGCCGGCTCACGGCCGGATCGTTTCTCGTGCTGCGCGCCATGGCCGAAGGCGTTCGCGTATTCGCGATCTCGATCGTTGTCGGCATCGTGCTCGACACCAGTGCCGAGTTGTCGATCTTCATCATCGTCTGCCTCACGCTGTTCTACACCTTCGAAGGCGGAATGACCGCGGTGATCTGGACCGATGTCGTGCAGATGATCCTCTACATTGCCGGAGCCGCCGTCAGCCTATTCGTGATTCTCGGCAAGATCCCGGGGGGCTGGGAACACGTCTGGCAGTCCGCCGGTGCCGCGGGCAAGCTCGCCATCTTCGACTTCCGCTTCGAACCCACGCTCGACTTTTTCACGCGCTCCTATTCCTTCTGGGCCGGCCTTCTCGGAGGATGCTTCCTCACCACCGCGAGCCACGGCACGGAACAGTTGATGGTGCAACGGCTGCTCTCGGCGAAGTCGGAAACCGAGAGCCGTGCGGCGCTATTCGCCAGTTGGGCCGTCATTTTCTCCCAGTTCACTCTGTTTCTGGTAGTGGGCGTGATTCTGTGGGTCTACTATCGGGACAACAGCCTCGCGATCCCTGCGCAACGCGATCGCATCTACCCCATGTTCATCTGGACCCAACTGCCGGTTGGCGTTGCCGGGCTGTCGATCGCGGCGATCCTCGCCGCGGCGATGTCGAATCTGAGCGCCGCTCTCAACTCGCTCGCCTCCACCACGGTGATGGATTTCATGCGTCCGCTCTCGCGTTCGGTACGCACCGATGCCGAATGGCTCGCGATCGCCAGGCGCGCCACGCTCGCCTGGGGTGCGATCCTGTTTGCGATCGCGGTGGTGGCGCAAGGCGTCAAGAGCGTGCTCGAAGCCGGGCTCGGCATCGCCTCGATCATCTACGGCGCGCTGCTCGGCGTTTTTCTGCTCGGCGTTCTCACCAAACGCGTGGGTGAGCGCGCGGCAATGTGTGGCATGGTAGCGGGTCTGGCGATCGTGTTGTATCTGAAATTCGCGACCCCCGTCGCCTTCACCTGGTACGTGCTGACCGGATCGAGCGTCACCTTTGCCACCGCGCTCGTGGCCTCGTTGTTCCTCAAGGAGTCTCCCTCTCATGTCTGAAACCCATCAACTCCGCCGCGACCTCGGTCTGTGGGGCGCGGTGGCGATCGTGGTTGGAACCGTCATCGGCAGCGGCATCTTCCTCGTGCCCAAGACCATGATCCAGCGCGTCGGCTCGGTGGAAATGGTTTTCGTGGTTTGGGTCGTGGGCGCGCTGCTCAGTCTAGCGGGCGCGCTCACGTATGCCGAACTCGCCGCCGCGATGCCCGAAGCCGGCGGCGAATACGTCTACCTCCGCGAAGCCTACGGTCCGATGTTCGGATTCCTCTATGGCTGGACGCAATTGCTGGTGGCCAAGAGCGGCTCGATCGCCACGCTCGCCACCGCGTTCTTCATTTACCTCGCCAACTTCTATCCGTATCTCGAAGGCAATCTCGCCAGTATTGGGCCGTTGAAGATCAGCTATGGACAAGTCGCCGCGATCATCGTCATCGTCGGGCTCGGCGTGCTGAACTATTTCGGCGTGAAGGTCGGCGGCAGCGTGCAGATCGTCGTGACGGTGATCAAGGTTGCTTGCATCGCGGGGATCATTCTCGTGGGGCTGACCGCGACGGCCGGCGATTTTTCGAACTTCGGAAAGGCGATTCCATCGGAAGCCGGGTTCGCGGGTTTCTTCGCGGCACTGGTCGCGGCCTTGTGGGCCTATGACGGATGGAACAACGTCACGATGGTGGCGAGCGAAATCAAGAATCCACAGAAGAACCTGCCGCTCGCGCTAACGTTTGGAACGCTGGCCGTGGTGCTCGTCTATCTCGGCGCCAATCTCGCCTACTTCTACGTGCTGTCGCCGCAAGAGGTAGCGGGGAGCGATCGCGTCGCCGCGGTAATGATGCGCCGCGTTCTTGGTGATTGGGGTGCGGGAGCGGTTTCGGTGGCCGCGATGATCTCGATCTTCGCGGCGATCAACGGCTCGATTCTCTCCGGCTCACGCGTGCCGTTCGCGATGGCGCGCGACGGGCTCTTCTTTAAATCAATCGCGGCCGTCCATCCGCATTACTTCACGCCGGCGAACTCGATCATCGCTCTATCGGCGTGGTCGGCGTTGCTCGTGCTGAGCGGATCGTACGAGGATCTGTTCAACTACGTGATCTTCGGAAGCTGGATCCTCTATGCACTGGCCACCGCTTCGGTCATCGTGCTTCGGATCAAGCGCCCCGACATCGTGCGGCCCTACCGCACGCTCGGATATCCAATTGTGCCGATTATCTTCGTAATGGTTGCTGGCGCCCTCCTCATCAGCACTCTGCTCGACAATCCCGTGAGGTCGATCTCGGGCCTCGGGTTGATTTTCGCGGGTTTACCATTTTATTTATACTGGAAGAACCAGAAGAATCAGGTCCCCGGCGCGGCGGCGCGGCCATAGAGGGACACGGTTGTCCGGTTTTCGAATCTGTTCCGAATTCAGAACACGCACTTGAACTTCGCGGCGATTTGCGCTATAAAATTGTCGTTTGACTTTGAAGTGCGGTATTCTGTTCTGAAACCGGAACAGGACGCCGCCAAGATCGTTCGGAGGAGCGGACTTCTGAATGGAGGAGCGGACTTCTGAATGCAGGATACGCCAGACACAGGGAGAGGCAACAGTCCATGGATGTCATGAAAATGCTCGCGGAGTTACGCGAGGAACGCACGCAAATTGAGGAAGCGATTCTGACCCTCGAGCGTTTGGCTCGGGGACAAGGGCGCCGCCGTGGCCGTCCGCCACAGTGGCTGGTCGAGGCACGCAAACGGGGCGACGAACCCGAAGCGATATCCGCGCCCACCGCGGTGAAGCCCACCCGTGGACGCCCGGCCAAGGCTGCTGCTGGAGAATGAGGCCGCTGTGAGCCGCCTCTCAGTTTAGTAGAGCAGGTGGCGGCTTCTCCGCTCGAGAAACGGTGTCAGATCGTCAGCCAGTTGCTGGAGGATGGTTCTCGGCTCGGCGCCGGAATCCAGTGCTGACATGTAGGCTTGGTTGGAGATCAGCTTCTTGTTCGTCTCGAGCGAGATCTTGCCTGGATACAGCTTGTGCAGTGCCGCGATCAGTTCGGTTCCGAACTGCGAAGGAGAAAACGCCTCCCGCTGGGTGATCACGAATCGGACGCCATTCACCTGCTTGCCAGCGAGATTCGATGAATCGGGCTTGAAGCGGACCGGGTAAACCCGGATCCCAGGAATGCCACGGGAGTTGAGGTATGCCGCCAGTTGCCTCCCGTCGATCCACTCGGCGCCAATGTGCTCGAACGGCGCGTCCGTTCCGCGCCCCACTGTGTAGTTGCGGCTGTATTCGATCATAGCGATCGCGGGAAACAGAAGCGCGGCGTTCAGGCTGCGAATGTTCGGCGAAGGATTCAGCCAGATCAAGCCGGTCGAGTCCCACCAGTCGCCACGCTGCCATCCGTGCATCTTCACCACTTCTAGCGCCACGCCCATCTTCTTTTCGGCGTTCATCATCATCGCGATTTCGCCGAGCGTCATTCCATGCCGCAACGGCAGCGTGTAACAGCCGACGAAGCTCAACAGCGCTTCGTCGGCCACGGGCCCCTCGACGCGATTCCCGGTGATCGGATTCGGCCGGTCGAGCACCATCAGCGGCACTCCGGTTTTGGCCGCTGCTTCCATCGCGTTCAGCATCGAGCACGTGTAGGTGTAGAAGCGCGCGCCGACGTCTTGAATATCGAACACCAGCACGTCCAATTGGCGCATCAACTGTTCGGGCGGCTTGCGATCCTTTCCTCGATAGAGACTGTAGACCGGGAGGCCCGTGGCCGCGTCTTTCGCGTCCGCCACTTCCTCGTGATCCTCGGTGCCGCTGATTCCGTGTTCGGGCGAGAGGATCGCGCTCAGCTTGACGCCGCCCGCCACCATCACGTCGATATTGCGCTTGCCATCGGCGGTGAGCCCGGTATGGTTGGTCAGCAGACCCACCCGCTTTCCGTTCAGGCGCGCGAACTTCTCGGCGATCAGGACGTCGATGCCCGTCTTCACCGAACCGGTCCGATTCAGGGGCCGGGTGACGCCCACCAGCGTTTCGTTGTATCCGGTGAGCGATGCCTTCTGGGTGGTGATACCCGCGTGTGCCGCGGCGATCGTCGCGACCTTCGAGCGCAACGGGATGATGCCGGCCTTGCGCGTGGGATGCACGCTGTTGCTGAGCAGGATCACATAGGTCTTGCTCCCTGGGTCCATCCAGATCGAGGTTCCCGTGAAGCCCGTGTGTCCGAATGAACCGATCGGAAACAACTCGCCGCGGTTGGAGGAATACGGCGAATCCATGTCGAGCCCGAGTGTTCGCAACACCGTATGATGCGGCGGCGATGCGGGCTCTGTGAACTTGCGCACCGTGAGCGGTTGAAAGACGCGAACGCCGTCGAGCTCACCTTCGTTGAGCATCATCACAGCGAACCGCGACAGATCCGCCGCCGTCGTGAACACGCCAGCATGACCCGCGACGCCGCCCATGAATCGCGTGGTGGGGTCGTGGACGACGCCACGCAGGGGAACGCGCGTACGTTCCTTGAACTCGGTGGGCGCTATTCGCGCGCGTAGCTCCGCCGGCGGCTGGAACATGGTGTCCCTCATTCCCAGCGGCTGCCAGACCTCGTCCCTCACGAATTCGGGCAAAGGCCGCCCGGTCAGCTTGCGGACGATTTCACCGAGCAGGATGAAGTTGATGTCGGAATAGAGGAACTTTTCGCCCGGTTCGGCCACGGGTTTGTCGATCAAGGCCAGTTTCAATCCGGTTTCGTAACCGCTCCACTCGGGCTTGATGTCCACGTCGGGACGCAATCCGGAGAAGTGCGTGAGCAACTGCCGGATCGTGATCTCGCTTTTGCCTCCCTGAAATTCGGGCAGGTACACCGTCACGGGATCGCTCAGCCGGATCTGTCCGCGTTCGAACAGCTTCATCACGGAGGCTGTGGTCGCGACGACCTTGGTGAGCGAAGCGGCGTCGAAGATCGTGTCGAGTGCCATCGCCTCGCGTGCTGGAACCGTGGCGCGGCTCCCGTAAGCGGCGCGATGCAGTACCTTCCCCGGCTGTCCGATCATCGCCACCGCGCCGGGAATCTGTTTGGTGGCGATGGCCACCTGTATCGCGCGGTCGATATCGGCGGACCCGCTGAATCGCTCCTGCGCGAACGAGGCGGAAACGAATAGGAAGAGAACCAGCCAGCACATCAGCCGAGCTTCCCTGCGAATGATTCGAGCAGATGCGCCAAGTCGATGTCCTTCTGCGTGACTCCACCCGCGTCGTGAGTGGTGAGATCAACGGTCACTCGATTCCAGACGTTCGACCATTCCGGGTGATGGTTCATCTTCTCGATCGCGATGGCGCAGGTGGACATGAATCCGAACGCGTGGATGAAGTCCGCGAACTCATAGTCGCGGTGCAGCTTTCCGGCCTGCATCTTCCACGAAGGAAGCTTCGTCAGTGCGTTCGCGATCTCCTCATTAGTCAGCTTGTACATTTCCAATGATCCCTCATTACAGTCTCCCGTACATGGGCAGCAGAGCCCCGGTCACATCGCGGCCGGCCGGTCCGCAGAGCCAAATCAGCAGTTCGGCGATGCTCTCCGGCGTTACCCACTTCGCCGCTTCCGCTTGCGTTGCGTCGGCGCGCATCGCTGGAGTCGCGATCGTACTCGGAAGCACGGCGTTCACCGTCACACCGCTCTTCTTGCACTCGGCGGCCGCGGTCCGGACGAGCGCCACCATCGCCGCCTTCGATGCGTTGTAGGCGGCAAGACCGTCGGGCATATCGACCGCGGCCTTTGATCCGATCATCGCGATCGTTCCGCTCTCCCGCTCTTTCATCGGCGGCAAGACCGCGCGCAGCATGTTCAGCGCGGTGCGGAAATTGATTGTCATCATCCGGTCGAACTCGTCGAGCGGAGTCGCTTCGATGCTCGATCCTCCGGCGAATCCGCCCACCAGATGCATGAGCGCATCCACGCGCCCGAAGCGGTCGAGCGTGCTCGAAACCACGCCCGTGCATCCGGCTTCGGAGGAAAGGTCGGCCCCCAGCGCGGTGGTTCCCTCCGGCGGATTCGGCCATTTCGAGGCCACCACGACAACGCTCCCGCCGGCCGCGAGAAACGCCTGCGTGACCGCGGCGCCCAATCCGCCGCTCGCTCCCGTGATCAGGACCACTTTGCCGTCGAGTGACGCCATATCGAACCAGTGTGGCACGTTCCGCGACCGGTTTTGCGCGATCATGTAGGGACACATGTCACAGCCCTTGCCGCGCCTGCGGATGAACCTGGACTTCATGCGGAGCCCCGTGCCGGATCGCCCCGGCCTTCTCATTCGCGATCCCTATCACTACTCGGATGCGACGCTGATCATCCCTCCGGAACTCGTTCCAGCGCTGCAATTGTTCGATGGTGAGGGCACCGAACTCGACCTGCGCCAGTTTCTCGTACAGACCACGGGGCAGTTCGACGTGTCGGGCATCGAAGAGCAGGTGATCGGCGCGTTGTCGGAATCGGGCTTCCTCGAGAACGAAGTCTACGATCAGTTGCGCGAGGCCCGTCATCGTGCGTTCGCCGAGTCGCCGATCCGCGTAGCCGTGCATGCTGGAGCGGCGTATCCCGATACCGGCGACGAGATGAAGTCGTACTTCGATCATCAATTCGAGCGGGCCTCGACCGCCGTGCCGGAGCAGGGCATTCTCGGAATCGCCGCGCCGCACGTGAGTCCGGACGGAGGCTGGGAAGCCTACGCCGACGCATATCGCTCCCTGCCGAAGGAGTACGCGGACAAGACCTTCGTGATTCTCGGAACGTCGCACTACGGTCAGCCCGAACGCTTCGGCCTTACGCGTAAGGATTTCGTCACTCCACTCGGCCGAACCCGCACGGCAGTGGACCTTGTCGACCGGCTCGCTTCCGCCGCGCCTGATTCGATCCTGATGGAGGACTACTGCCACGCTTCCGAACATTCGATCGAGTTCCAGGTGGCCTTCCTCCAGTACCTCTATGGACCCCAGGTTCGCATCCTGCCGATCCTTTGTGGCAGCTACGCCCACAGTCTCTATGAAGGCGGAATGCCGGAGGACGACGAGAAGGTGAAGCGTTTCCTCGGTTCGCTCGGCGAGTTGCACGCCAGCCAGAACGACCTGGTCTGGGTGCTCGGGGTGGACATGGCGCACATCGGTGCGAGATATCAAGATCCTTTCCCCGCCGTCGCGCATCAAGGAGAAATGCTCTCCGTTTCCGCCCGAGACAAGGACAGGATCGCACGCATGGAGTCCGGCGACGCACGCGGCTTCTGGGAACTGGTGCAGCCCGAGCAGGATCCGCTCAAATGGTGCGGCTCAGCGCCAATCTACACCTTCCTCAAGGCCGTTCCCGGTGCTCGCGGCAAGATGCTACGGTACGAACATTGGCAGATCGATCCGCAAAGCGTCGTGAGCTTCGCGGCCATGACGTTCCGCGCGGAATGAAGACGAGAGTGATCGAGCCCGAGAGGCTCGATCATGAGTCCGATGACGTCGTCGAGGTGAACCTGCGCGACCTCGAGCGGCTCAACCGGTACTTCGGTGGGCACGCCACATTGATCGCGGAGTTGGCGCGGCTCGAAACCCGCGCTTCGCGCTTCACGCTGCTCGACTGCGGAGCGGCATCAGGCGACTACGCGCGGCGGCTTTCCCGCCAGTTTCCGAACGCGTGCATCGTCTGCCTCGACCGCCAAGCGCGCAATCTCGCGAATGCTCCGCAGCCTCGCGTCCAGGCCGACGCGTTTTGCCTGCCGTTCGCCGATGGTTCGTTTGATTATGTGTGCGCCAGCCTTTTCTTGCACCATTTCGAGGACGCCGGTGTCGAGACGCTGCTGCGCGAGTTCTCACGGGTGGCACGCAAGGCGGTGATTGTCAACGATATCGAGCGGCACTGGTTTGCGCGCTCGTTCTTGCCGGCCACGCGCTGGATCTTCCGTTGGCACGACAACACCGTCCATGACGGCATTCTTTCGGTCCGGGCCGGATTCAAGCCCGGCGAACTCACCGGGCTCGCGCGCCGCGCCGGATTGCGGCCGGTCCGCGTGCGCCGCGTGCTGCCGTGGTTCCGCATCGCGGTGGTGCTCGGGCTCGGCCTCATGGCTTCGTGCGCGCGACGGTATCCAGTCGAGGGACTCGTCGTCAAGGTGGATCGCGAGGCGAGCGCGATGACCGTCGCCCATCGAGCCATTCCCGGACTCATGCCCGCGATGACGATGCCGTTTCGCGTGGATCATCCGCGCGAACTCGATCGAGTCGAGCCCGGCTCGCGGGTGTCTTTCCAGTTGGAGGTTCGCAGGCAGCGTTCGAGGGCGTCCCGGATTCGGGTCGAGGATGCTCGCCGTGTCGATGGTGAGTTCCGTTTTCCCGTTCCGTCCGAGCGCTTGTCGCCTGGCGCCACGGTCGCGGACTTCATGCTCGCCGATGAGCAGGGGAACGCGGTGCGCCTCTCCGATTTGGCTGGCCGCTTCGTGGCGGTGAACTTTCTGTACACACGATGTCCACTGCCGGATGTGTGCCCGCGACTCGCCGCATCGTTTGCGAGCGTGCAGCGGAAGTTTCATGCCGAGATGCCCTCGCGGCTGGTGCTGCTTTCGATCACGCTGGATCCGGCGTTCGACCGTCCCGAGGTGCTCGCGGAGTACGCGCGCGGAGTCCACGCAGATCCGGCACGCTGGAAGTTCCTGACCGGTGAGGTCGAACCCGTGGCGAAGCAACTGGGCGTGTCTTACTGGACCGAGGAGGGCCTCATCGCGCACAGCTCCGCGACTGCCTTGATCGGGCCTGATCGCCGTCTGATCGCGATCATCGAAGGCTCGTCGTTTCCGCTCGAACAACTGGTAGCGCTGATCCGCTTCGAATTGAACAAAAAATAGCCCGGGGCCGTTGTCACGGCTCACCGGGCTGTCGAGGGAAGAACCTGTTGTTAGCGGGTACGGCCACCGCCGCCACCGGAGCGTCCACCGCCTCCACCGCCCGCGCTGCTGCGTCCGCCACCGCCTCCGCCGCCTGACCAGCCACCGCCACCGCCCGAGGAGCGCCCTCCGCCGTCGCTCGAACGGCCGCTCATGCGACCGCCACTGGAATCGCCGCTCGACCGGCCACCGCCGCCCCAGGCGGGCGAGGAGGAGCGCCCGCCCCCAGACGGCTCATAATTGCGTCGACCCTCCGATCCGGAGCTGCGCTCGCGGACGACCGGAGGGTTCACACGCACGGGAGAGCCTTCAGAATTCCACTGCCTGGACTCAGAGCGGCGGCTTTCGCGGGTTGCTCCGCTATCGGAGTCGCGGGACCGCCTCGGTTCGCCGCCTGTAGAGCCGCGATTCGCGGTGCCGGAGGGATCGCCGAATCCGCTCCATCCACCGCGATCGGCACTGCCCGAAGTTCGCTGCCCTCCGCGATCCGCGGTTCGCGGAACGGGCTCGCCGCCGCCCGAGGGATCTCCGAAGCGGCGCCACCCGCTGCGATCGGAGTTATCGGACCTCTGCCGCGACCCGCGATCTTCGTTTCGGGGCGTTGCGGCCGGAGCACTGCTGTCACCTCCGCGCCGCGACCCGCGATCCTCATTGCGAGGCGCCGTCACCGCGGGATCCGCCGTTCCGCCACGCCTTCCGCTGTCCACTGATCCGCCGTTCTCGCCCAAGCGCCGCCAATTCCCGCGATCGGAGCCGTCCGCGCCGCGCCGCGATCCGGAGTCTTCTGTGCGAGGCGCCACCACCGCCGGATCAGTCGCGCCGCCGCGGCGTCCGCCGTCCACGGATCCGCCGTTCTCACCGAGCCGACGCCATCCGCCCCGATCGGAACCGTCCGAGTTGCGCCGCGATCCGGAGTCCTCGGTGCGAGGTGCCGACACCGCGGGATCGGCCGTGCCGCCACGGCGTCCACCGCGGTCGGAGCTATCCGTAGCACGTCGCGATCCGGAATCTTCGGTGCGAGGTGCTACTACGGCGGGGTCACTCGTGCCGCCGCGGCGTCCGCCGTCCACAGATCCGCCGTTGTCGCCGAGCCGGCGCCATCCGCCCCGATCGGAACCGTCCGTGCCGC
The DNA here is from genome assembly GCA_902825945.1 of uncultured Acidobacteriota bacterium. Taxonomy (GTDB): domain Bacteria; phylum Acidobacteriota; class Terriglobia; order Bryobacterales; family Bryobacteraceae; genus SYLY01. The sequence goes on along the minus strand of CADECY010000071.1, from coordinate 21,570 downwards.
GCCGCGATCCGGAGTTTTCCGTGCGAGGTGCGCTCACGGCCGGGTTGTCCGATGTGCCACGGCGTCTACCGTTCTCCGCCGATCCACCGTTATCGCCCGAGCGGCGCGTCGTGGAAGCGGGATCCGCCCCACGCGCACCATTCTCTGATCCACCCACGCGGCGCCATCCGCCGCGGTCCGCGTTGTCGCCGACGCGCCGGCCGGACTCGCCGGCCACCGCTTCGGTTGAACGGCCCCCGCCGCGCACTCCTTCGTCTCCGCCCCGCCGCGCGGTCATCTGCTCGATGCCACGCCGTTGCTCGTCGAAGCTGACTCGTTCCAACCGTGCAGGTTCGCGGCGGCTGTAGAAGCGGTCATTGCCGGAGCTTTCCCGTCCGCGGACTTCCCGGTCGGCCAGCCGCAGGCTTTCGCGGGCCGGCGTCACGGGGACTTGTCCACGAACGACCGAGGCGCGGCTCAAGTCGTCCCGATTCACGCTGTGAATCCGGCTGACGCGGCCCGACGAGAAGTCGGCACCATCGACAGCGGTGATCGCATTGTTCACTCGCGCGTTGCGATAGACGTTGGTGATGTTGACGTTGTTGACGACATTGACACTGTTGTCGATGTTGACCCGGCTGCGTCCACCGCCGTAGTAGCGTCCGCCATACCAGGGGCGATAAATCTCGCGCGGAGCGAGCGGAAACCAACCGACGCGTCCGAAGCCGATGCCCACGCTGAAGCCCGAGTTCCAGCCGATGAAGCTCACCAACGCGGGCCGCCAGAAGTGCCGCACGCGCGGGCCGCCGCCCGGCCACCAGCACCAGCCCCAGGACGAGTGATGATACCAACGCCCATAGTGATACGGAGCCCAGCCCCACGGATCGTAGCTGACCCACGTCCAGCCATACCAATCGGCCCAGGCCCAACGTCCGGCGCGATACGGCGCCCATCCGGCGGCGACCGCCGGTGCCCAAACGTATCCGTAGTCGGGGTCGTTCACCCAGCGGCCATGAGCGTCGAGATCCTCGGCGCCATAGATGTCGCGAGAGACGTACTGATAGGAACGCGACCGTTCGAGATCGCGGTCACGGCGCTCGTTCCAGCGGTCCCAATCGTCCTCGGGTGTTTCCCGCGAGGCGTACATGAACTCGGGGTCGGACTGCGTTCCCCGAGCCATCACCGTCTTGCCCGCGCGGACCCGCTCGGAGCCCTTCGGCGTGAAGATCTCGGCTTCGCCGGAGCGCACCGTCACCTCGGTGGTGCCGTCTTCGCGAACCGCGACCCGGTAGACGCCGCGCCGGTTGGGGCGGATCGAGATCGAAGGAGTGGAAAGCTCGACTTCGGACTCGGAATCGCGCAACACTCGGAATGTGACCAGTCCACGAGCGATTTGGATGATGTAGCGCCGGTTTTCGAGATCGGCCAGCCGGACTTCGGAGTCCGCCGCCACCCGGATCATGTTGGCATAGTCGAACTGCATCTCCGCTCGCGAGCCGGGCCCGGTCAGCAGCCGGTCCTGGGTGAGCAGGGGAGCGTTGATCGCGGCCGCGGTCCAGTCGCCCGAGTCGCCCCGGCGGACAGAAACATCTCCATTGATCACGCTGATCCGCGCGACTCCACGCCCAGGAACGTCGTCTTCGTCGTCGCCGCCATTCTCCGTGGTCTGCGGGTTCGCGGCCACGGCTGTCAGCAGCAGGATCGGGAGCAGGTTGCGGTTCATCTTTGCCACCTCGCCATTTGCGGTACACGTTGGCTTCCAATTCTGGAAGCTATTGATTCTGCTTGATTTGTCAGGTCTGGTCAGTTGTCGGTATGTGGTGGAAAAGCACCACTCCATGGCTGGAAGGAACCGTCGGTTCCGATTGCCCGCTTGACGGCGGCGAGGGCCTCAGGGAGTTTCCACTGCTCGCGCGAGGGTCCCAATGCGTCGCGAATGCAAGGGGCGCTCGTCCCAGCGGTTGAGGCACGGGCGGCGGCACCAGGCCAACAGGAGCACTCTCGTCCAGTTGACTGGGCGAGCCTGCGATCAGCGCGGTGGCGGTCGCAGTCTTCCGGCAGACTTCGAATGTCGCTTTCCCGCCGATTAATTTTTCAGGGATTACTCGCAAGACCGACTCGCTACGGGACCGACGGCGGCGTGTTGCCTCACGTAGTCGCCGTGCCTTTCTGGCCGGGCGCTTCTCACTCGTTCGTGGAGGCCCGGCACCGATTTGCCGATAGTCGATCGATGACACTGACCCAGCTCGCCGTGTGGGATGTGGCCCTGCCGGGGCGCCGTGTTCCGGCCGGGACGATCGAGTTGCGGGAGTCCCCCGCCTCCGCGCGTGACCTGATCCGTTGCCGCGTGCGCCAAGGTGTGGATCGGTACAACTCCGCTTCCCCTGAGCGATTCGCTCCGCTCGTTGAACCGGAGGAGACCGAGCGTCTGCTCAACGGCGTTCCAGACCGGCGTCTTGACTGGGAGGCGCAGTTTGCGCGGGCGTGCTCCGCCTTCGAGCGAAATGGATTCCTGCTTCTGATCGATGGGGAGCAGGTGACCTCGCTCGATGACCCTATCGCGCTTCGCGAGGATTCCGAAGTCGAGTTCGTCAAGCTGGTGCCGCTGGTGGGAGGGATACGATGAGTCCGCTGCTCGAGGCGATGACGGCCGCTGCGTTCGCAGAACCTCTTTTCTATTCCGAGAGCGACCTTTCTCGGATCTTCGCGGATCCGTTCCGTGATGCCAAGACGCTGTCGCCGGACGAGCAGGCCGCGTTCGTTTTCGAGGCGCTCGAGTTCATGCCGGGCAGTGGCAACTGGACCCTACAGCGCGGGTTGCGGAAAGCCGTGTCCGATCTGTTGCGCTCGAAACCCAAGATCTCGCCAGAGCAGGCGCTTCGGATGTCGCATGCCGTCTGCGTGCGGGACATCGCTTTTCCATTCAAGCCGGTTCTCAACGTGCTCGCCGATGTTCCGTTGACCGCGGAAATGCGCGACTCGCTGCTGCGGCTTCGTTCGGTGGTCACCGAGTGGCATGGCGGCGGCGAGATGCGGGAGATCCACGCGCGCATCGATGCGCTACTCTACGGCAAGCCCGAGAATGCGGGGCTGCAACCTTCGGGTCCATGGACGGAAGCCGTGCTCGCGGAAGTGGCGCAGCGCTCGGATGCGTGGCGTGACCTGTTTCTGCACGCGCGGACTCTTGCCCAAAGCTCGCCGTCGCGGAAGTGGCTGGCGGAAGCCGCCGCGCACGCGAACGCGGCTGGCGCCACTGCGGTCTTGGACGCAGCAGGCCGCTGGCTCGCCCTCGGACCGATGCCGGGCGCGCCGCCGGTCCAAGTGCCCGAAATGGAAGCCACCGTACAAACTGGCTTCCTTTGGACCCTCGGAGCGCTCGGCGACGCCTCCATCGCGCCAGCGCTCGGCGATTTCGCGTGCGCCTGCTTTCGCAAGATCCCGCAAATCGGCGCGGTGTGCCATCGTGCCGGAAACGCCTGTGTCAACGTTCTTTCCGCGATGCCGGGGCTTGGCGCGGTATCGCAACTGAGCCGGCTTTCGGCCCGCGTCAAGTACGACGTCGCGCAGCGCCTGATCGAGAAAGCGCTCGCCGCGGCGGCGGTACGCAACAATGTGAGGCGCGAGGATCTGGAAGCGATGTCGGTTCCTTCCTTCGGGCTCGATGCCAACGGGAGTCGCGTCGAACCCGCGGGCGATGGCGAGGCGCGGCTCGAAATCGAGGGCTTCGAAGCCAAGCTCACTTTCACTCGCAACGGCAAGGTGTCCAAGAGCGGAGTGCCAGCGGAGTTCAAGAAGGCCGCGAAGGAACTCGACATCGCTCTTGCTTCGCAGCGAATGCGGCTCGAGCGGATGCTCCTTTCGGCGACCTGGTGCCCGCTCGAAAACTGGACGGCCTGGTACCTCGATCACCCGCTGATGCGAACGTTCTCGACGCGCCTGATCTGGGAGGTCGATTGCGGGGGCACGATCCGAACCGCCATCTGGAACGGCGGCGAGGCGGCCGATTGGGCAGGGCAACCCGTTGCCTTGGACGCTGGAGCGCGCCTTCGCCTCTGGCATCCGATCCGGTCTGACGTGCAGACCGTGCTCGCCTGGCGATGCCGCCTCGAGGACGATGGCCTCACGCAGCCGTTCAAGCAAGCTCATCGCGAGGTCTATCTGCTCACGGCTGCCGAACGGGAGACAGCAGTCTACTCGAACCGCTTTGCGGCGCACATCGTGAAGCAGCATCAATTCGCCGCGCTGTGCCGCGAACGGGGCTGGCAGTTCAACCTCATGGGTCAGTGGGATTCGCACAATACGCCCGCGCTCGCCCTGCCTAACCACGGGTTGCGCGCCGAACTCGAAGTGGACTTTCCGGAGGAGGAAGACGAGATCACCGCACACGCGGTCTACTTCATGATCCGCACGGGCCGGTTCGCATTCCAGCGAATGGATGGACAGGCGGTGCCGCTGGCCGAGGTCCCGCTGGTGGTCTTTTCCGAGGTGATGCGTGACGTGGACCTGTTCGTGGGAGTTGCGAGCATCGGCTCAGATCCCTCGTGGCTGGCCGCGCGTCCGCGCGATCCTCACGCGGAATACTGGCGCGGGTTCGCCTTTGGCGAGTTGTCGGAAGCCGCGGCCAATCGCAAGGCGGTGCTCGCCGCGCTGCTGCCCAAGCTCGCGATCGCGGCGCAGTGCCGGATCGACGATCGCTATCTTTGCGTTCGCGGAAAGCTGAACGAGTATCGCATCCACCTCGGCAGCGCGAACGTGCTGATCGAGCCGGGCAGTCGCAATCTTTGCATCGTGCAGGGAGGAAGCGGTCCGGCCGTGGCGTTGCCGTTCGCGGGCGATCGCATTCTTTCGGTGATCCTGAGCAAGGCGTTCCTTCTTGCCAACGACGCGGCGATCCGCGACCCCTCGATCCGCTCCCAAATCGGCTGAACGGCCCCGGCATCGTATGATGGGAGAAGATCCCATGAAGACCTTCTACATCGAAACGTTCGGGTGCCAGATGAACGTTCACGATTCCGAGAAAGTCATCGGCACGCTCGTCCAACGCGGCTACTCGCGCGTGGAGGAACCGGGCGACGCCGAACTGATTCTCTACAACACGTGCAGTATTCGCGACAAGGCGGAGCAGAAGGTATTTAGCCGGTTGCAGCAGTTCAAGAAGGACGCGGGCAAGGGCAAAGTGTTCGGCGTGCTCGGATGTGTCGCCCAGCAGGAGGGCGAGAAGATCTTCGAGCGTTCGCCGCACGTGAGCCTGGTGTGCGGATCGGCGAGCTACAACAAACTGGGCGATCTGCTGGTGCGGATCGAACGCGGCGCCCGCCGCGTCACCGGGTTGAGCCTCGATACCGAGGATACGTTCGAAACCGAGGCCACTCGCCGGGACTCGCCGCACAAGGCCTACATCACGATCATCGAGGGTTGTGACAAGTCGTGCGCCTATTGCGTGGTTCCGTTCACGCGTGGTCCGGAGCGCAGCCGCACTTCGGAGAGCATCATGCGCGAGGCGCACGAGCTGGCGCAGATGGGCTACACCGAGATCCAATTGCTTGGTCAGAACGTCAACAGCTATCTCGACCCGTCGGCCGCGGGCTGGAATTTCGCCACTTTACTGCGTTACATCGCGCGCGTGGAAGGATTGCGGCGCGTCCGGTTCACGACGTCGCACCCGCGGGATTTCGGGAAGGACATCGTCGATGCGATTGATGAGAATCCGGTCCTGTGCAATCAAGTGCATCTGCCGGTGCAGGCCGGAAGCGACAGCGTGTTGCGCGCGATGCAGCGGCTCTACACGCGGGACGAGTATATGCGCCGGATCGAGTGGCTAAAGCGGTCGCCACGCGAGATCGCTCTCTCAACCGACATCATCGTGGGCTTTCCGGGTGAGACGGAGAAGGACTTCCGGATGACGCTCGATCTCATGGACGAAGTCGAATACGATTCGATGTTCAGCTTCAAATACTCGCCGCGCCCGAACACCTCGGCGCTGCAACTCTCCGATGCGCTGGATGAAAACGAAAAAGGCCGGCGCCTGGCGATCCTTCAGGAGAAGCAGCGAATGATCCAGATCCGGCGGAACGCGGGTCTGATCGGACGCAACGAAGAGGTGATGGTGGAGGGTCTCAACAAGGCCACCGGGCAATGGATCGGCCGCACCGCGCAAAACCGGACGCTCAACTTCACCGATGCGGCGGGACGCGCGTTCGAGCCCGGCCAATACGCGAACGTGGCGGTTACCCGCTCTGGCCCTAATTCGCTTGCTGGCGAGACGGTGAACTGAGGAGGATTCGAGTGGAAGTCGAAATGAAGATTCGCGGATTGATGATGGACCCGGTGAACAACATGCCCATCGTCATCCTGAGGGACGCCAGCGGGAACTCGATCCTTCCCATCTGGGTCGGAGTCTACGAGGCCAATGCCATCGCGCTCGAGATCGAAAAAGTCGCTACGCAACGGCCGATGACGCATGACTTGATCCGGACGCTGCTGCACGGCATGAACGCTGGAGTGCGCAAGATCGTGGTCAACGAACTCAAGGACGATGTCTTCTACGCGGTCATCTGGGTGGAACGTGAGGGCAAACTGATCAGCTTCGATTCGCGCCCGTCGGACGCCCTGGCGATCGCCTTGCGGCTCGATTGCCCGATCTTCGTGGACGATTCGGTGCTGAAGAACTCCAAGATGGCGCAGGCGATTTCGGAAAAGGTGAACAGCGAAGACCTGCGGCGTTGGCTCGAGAACCTCGGCGACGAGGATCTCGGCCGCTACAAGATGTAGCCCGGGATGCAAGAAATCCTGGAGAAGCTGGCGGCGGCCGGAATCGAAGCAGCGCCGCTGCCTGGAATCGAGCGCTACGCGCTCTGTGCTCGCGGAGAGTTCGGAGCACTCGTGTCCGTTGGACCGGACGGATTCGGACGCGTGGGCTCGAGCGGGCTAATCGTTGCACAGGGTCTGGCGATGCTCGTCTGGCGGGGTGAATCGGCGGTGTTCGTCTGGAAAGGTGGGGAACAGTCAGCCGGTCCGGGGCAGGTGGAGGGGTTACGGGCCTTCATGACGGAGCTCGAACGAATCCTGCCGGATAAATAACTTCACCCTGTAGTTGGCTTGACGCGCGGCGGATCTTAGCAAGTGTGAATGCTCGTGCCTGGCGGGCAGCCGCCGGGTGTGCGCTGTTCGTGTACTTTGTTGCCATCCGCTGGCCGTCACTCGGGAGTTACTTCACGGGCGACGACTTGATGAATCTTTACCAGTATTGGGCGCTCGATCGCGCTGATTGGGCGGGGTCGGCGCGGGTGTTGTTTCTCGACCGCTATCGTCCGGCGGGCGCGCTCCTGTATCTCTCGAGTTACTGGGCTGTGGGTTTCGATCCCTGGCCGCTTCACGCCGCTCTTGCCATCCTGCAGGCGGCGAACGTGATCCTATGGTGGAGGCTTTGCCTGCGCTGGGTCAGCTTACCGGCGGCGTTCCTCTCCGCCGGTGCCTTCGCTTATCACGCTGGCATGGCGGAACTCCACTGGAGCGCGGGTACCGTCTACGACACGCTCGTGGTCTTCGCCACGCTTTCGGGCGCGAGGCTCTTCCTGGCTATCGTCTGGGGCGGGGCGAGCGCGGCCTGCTGGGCGGGCTTTCTCGCAGTGACTTGGCTCGGCATCTCGTCCAAGGAACATTTCGTGGCCTTCCCCCTGATCCTCGCGGCGCTGTTGGTCATGGAGCAGCGGATTCCGGCCAGAGCGGCGGTGGCCGCCCTGGGACTCGCCACGGCATCGGTGGTATCCGCCGCTGCGTGGCGTTACCTCCATGACGACTTCCTATTGCGGCTCGGCCCCTACGTTCCTCGCTTCGATCGGGCGCTCATCTGGAGCAATGCCGCTGACTACTGGCAATGGGCGGCGCTGCATTCGGCGCGGCGCGAGCGTTGGTACCTGTTGTTCCTCGCGATCTCGCTGGCGTGGGTCATCCGCGCCCGCCGGCCGGGATTGGTGGCCGGGCTGATCTGCTGGGTCGCGGCGGCGATCGCTCCGCTTCTGGTGATTGCTCCGCGTTCGGGCTTCGTCCTGTATCTTGCTTGGCCGGCGGCCGCCCTGCTGCTCGCACTCGGATTCGAGTGGCTTCGCCGGTGGCCCAGAGCCGCCACGCTGGCGGTGCTGTTGCTACTCGCAAAGTGGACGGCGATCAACCGCGCTCGCGAGCCGGCGTACGTACAGGCCTGCCGGCGCGATCAGGCGGTCAACCGGGCTTTTTCCCGTAGCGTGTCATGCCTTCCCGTCCACACGCCGGACAAGCCGGTCTTACTGATTACGAGCCAGTGGCTGGCCGATCAATGGGAGCCTTGGTTCGCTGCCCGCCTCGTCACGGGCCGCATGGATACGCACATGGATCGAGCCCGGACCGTCGCGGAGGCTCCGAGACCAATCGATCAATATACGGCGGTCCTGGTTTTCGACGGGACGCGATTGTCACGACTTCGGTAGCCGCGGGAGTCCGAGCGCTTCGACCAGTTGGCCTGCCGGATTATCGTGGGGCTCGAAAACCTCGGCGACGAGGATCGTGGCCGAAAGCGACGCGCTCCGCGGGGGCGGAGAGTTTCGGGCCGGTCCGGCCCGCGTTACGATGAATGTTCCATGCGAGCCGCCACTCTCCTCCTTGCCGCGTACCCTTGTCTTGCGCAAGACGATATCTTGAAGCGTCCGGCCGTCGCCAAGGCGCTCGCATGGATTCGCGCCAACGATCAGGCGACTCTCGACAAACAAGTGCAAATCGCCGAGATCCCCGCTCCCACCTTCCACGAGACCGAGCGCGCCAAGTTCATGCAGGCCGAGTTCCTGCGCGTGGGCTTGAAGGATGTCGAAATCGATGCGCAGGGCAATGTGCTCGGATGGCGGCCGGGCCGTTCCGAACGGACACTGGTGATCGCCGCGCACCTCGATATCTCGTTCGCGCCGGGCGTCAACACTAAGGTCCGGAAAGAAGGCAAGCGCTGGCACGGACCCGGACTCGCCGATGACAGCCGTGGCCTCGCCGCGATCCTCGCCATTGTCGAAGCGATGAACGTCGCCGGGCTAGAGACGCAGCGATCGTTGCTCTTCGTGGCGAACGTCGGTGAGGAAGGCCTAGGCGATTTGAACGGGGTGCGCTATCTGTTCCAGAAAGGTCCGCACCGGAACCGGCTCGACGCTTTCATCTCGATTGACGGAACGAATCCGGCCCGCATCACCAATGGTGGCGTGGGGGTGAAGCGATACCGGGTCACGTTCAAGAGTCCGGGTGGGCACAGCTACGGAAACTTCGGGCGCCCGAGCGCCGCGCATGCGATGGGCCGGGCGATTGGCAAGTTGGCCGACATGGACGTGCCCGCGAAGCCGAAGACCACTTACAACGTCGGACGTGTCAGCGGTGGAACCGCGGTGAACGCGATCGCCGAGGAGACATGGATGGAGGTGGACCTGCGGTCGGAGAGCCTCTCCGAACTCGACAAGATCGAGGTGAAGCTGTTCGAGGCGATTCGCACATCGGTCGAGGAGGAGAACGCGCGGCGCGCGGCTTCGGGCGTCAAGGTCACTTCCGACTCCAAGCTGGTGAGCAATCGGCCCGGCGGACTCACCGCTGATACGTCGCCGCTCGTGAAGGCTGCGCAATGGGCGGCCGTCGCCACCGGACACGAGCCCACGCTCGGGTACGGCAGCACGGACTCGAACTTGCCGATCAGTCTCGGGATTCCCGCTGTCACGATGGGCGGCGGCGGAAAGAGCGACAATCACCATTCGCTCGATGAATGGTTCGAACCCGAGGAGACGTGGAAGGGTCCGCAAACGGTGCTGCTGACGATTCTCGCTTACGATGCCGTGCCGCCGGTGGCATGGAATTTCGAAGGCGGCTCACTCGGGCGGGTGGAGTCCGCGGGCGCGGATCATCTGCGCGTTCACCTGGCCGGTCAAGCGGATCAGGATGGCCGGAACCGGCAAGCCAACTGGTATTACTTTCGCGTTGACGGCAAGCGGGGCAGGGAAGTGAAGGTGGACCTGACGAGCCTTCCAGGTGAGTACAACTACAAGCTGAATCGCGGCGCGGTGACGAAGGACACGGTTCCGGTCTGGAGCGAGGACAATCGGACGTGGAAGCACTTCGCCACCACCGAGTTTCACGATGCTGAGCCGAGCTTGCGGCTGCGCTTCACGCCCACTCGTGAGCAGTTTTGGATCGCGCACGTGCCGCCGTACACGGGTGTCCATCTCGGCGAACTATTCCTCGAGTTTCGCAAGAATCCGTGGTTGCGAGTGGAGTCGATTGGCAAGTCGCTGGGCGGGCGTGCGATTCCGTTGCTCACGATCACCGACACTTCCGCACCCGATGCGAACAAGCGCGTCGTCTGGCTGATGTTCCGTCAGCATAGCTGGGAGACTGGATCGTCATGGGCGGGCGAAGGAGCGATTCGCTTCCTGCTCTCCGATTCGGTCGAGGCGCAACGCATTCGCCGCGCGGCGATTTTCAAGATCTTTCCGCTCTGCGATCCCGATGGGACCGCCTCGGGCGCGGTCCGGTTCAACGCGCGCGGGTTCGACCTGAATCGCAACTGGGATGTCGAGGATCCGGTGAACATGCCCGAGATAAACGCTCAGCGCAAGTCGATTCTCGACTGGGTGGATTCTGGCAAGCGCCTCGACCTGTTCCTCAGCGTTCACAATACCGAAACCGCCGAGTACCTCGATGGGCCACCGGGCAGCGAGCCCGCCATCACTGAACTCGGCGAGCGATTCTTCCGCCTGCTGAAGCAGCACTCGACCTTCGCCCCGACGCGTCCGTTCACGCGTACCGAGCCGACCACTACCGCGGGCAAGGCCGGGCGCATGAACGTGAGCCAGGGCCTCTATCACTACCGCAAGCTGCCCGCGTTTCTGATGGAGCAGATGATTTCGAACAATCCGCGGCTGGGCCGGTTGCCCACGATCGAGGACCGGAAGAAGTTCGGGGAGGGGCTCGCCCGGGCGGCGTTCCTCGCCGTGGAGTAGCGGCGCTACTGACTGACGCGCCTCATCGTGAACGTCGACTTCGACTTCTTGCCGCGAGGTTCACCCTCGATCGTTGCTTCGAGCGTACCGTCCTTGGTCAGCCGGTAGGTGATGATCTTGGGGTGATCATGCTTCGGATTCTCGAATACGGCGAAGTTCGGTTCGTGGCGGGTGAGCTTGAAGTCCGTGGGTGGGCGCCCGTATGGTTGCGCGACGTAGTAAACACCGTCCGCACGTTCCTCGATCCGGAGAAACTCGAACTGCAACATCTTGGGTCCCGCGAGCACGCGGCCGATGCCGAGCATCGCTCCTCCGGCAGGCGCCATCCATTGCTCCTCGGCCTTGGCTTTTCCGACATTGCCGGACCACTGTCCGGCGATCCAGCGGAAATCCTCCGCCTTCGCCGGACCTTCGGCGAACAGGGGCGCGGCCATGGCCAGCGCGGTTAGCATCCATCTCATGTTCCGATTCTACCGGTCGGTCCGGCCGGAGTCTTGGAAATTTCCGTCACGGTAAAATTCCGCCAGCGCGCGGCCGTCGCGGAAGAACCGGTCCGGACTTTGGCCCGTGAAAGCGCGGAAATCGTTGGCCAAATGAGCCTGATCATAGAATCCGCACTCGAGGGCGATCTCGGCCCAACTCTGCCATTGACCGGATTCGTAGAGCCGGATCGATTCTTGCAGGCGCGCGATTCGGGCGAAGGCTTTGGGACCGAGCCCGGTCGCGCCGGAGAATCGCCGCTCCCATTGGCGGATACCGATCGAATCCGGGAGGAAGGCCTCGACCGCTCCGCGGCCTGCTTGACGCTCGAGGGCTTCGACGGAGGCGCGCACGAGCAGGTCCGGGGCTGCGGCGTTCCGGGTCATCGCCCGAACCGCTTCGAACGCGGCGGCGAGAGGCTCCCGGGCGTTTCCGATTCGTTCGAGGGCCTCCAACGCCCGAGGCCCGATGACTCCGGGAAGTTCGTGAACGGCTCCCGCCAGTTCGAGTGCCGGCCCGAAGATGCCGCTCGCCTCGGGCCGCAATCGGATGCCAAGGGTGTCAACGCGTCCGCTCCCGGAGATCGTCACGGCTGAGCGGATCTGGCCGGTGATCAATGTTCGGGATTGGACGGCGCCGTCTGGGCCGATGGGCGGATCACCGAGATGGAAAACCAACTCCATGCGGCCGTCGGGCAGAATGGATTGACCTTCCGCCTCGAGCGCCCCGCGAAGTGTCCACGCGCAGTCGATCCACGCGGCAAGATCCAGCGGGACGCCGAACCGCCGGTATTCCATCTTCAAATGATAGAACCCCGGGCCCTTGGTTGGGGCCTCGGGGTTCGAAGGCCGAAGGTCCTCCTCCTTCGGCGCGGTCGCTGTGAGGTTGTCTCGCTTCAGGGTGGCGGTCTGTTTGCCGCCTCTGACCATGAATGCGCGAAAACGTTCCCCAGAGGATCACGTGCCCCAAAAAATCAAGAAAAATTTCGGTAGGGGCCGCGCTGGGTCTGTGACACAATCGAATCGATGGAAGCTCTCCGCCTGATCACTCTCGATCCTGCCCATTTTCACGCCGCGCTCGTCCACAAGGAGATGTACGCCGGCGTTTCTCCGCGGGTCACCGTTTATGCGCCGCTCGGTCTCGATTTGACCGAGCACCTCACTCGAGTCGCGCGTTTCAACCTGCGTGCCGAGCGCCCCACGGTTTGGGAACTCGACGTCCACGCGGGTCCGGATTCCCTCGAGCGAATGATCCGCGAGCAACAGCCTGGAGGAGTGGTGGTTCTTTCTGGACGGAATCGCGTCAAGATCGGGCGAATTCTGCGTTCGGTCGAGGGCGGCTTCCATGTGCTCGCCGACAAGCCGTGGATCTTACGTTCGGCGGATCTTCCCCACCTCGCGGCCTCACTGGCCGCCGCGCAACAGAGGCATGTCGTCGCCTACGACATGATGACCGAGCGGTACGAGGTCACCTCGATCCTGCACCGCGAACTGGTCAACACGCCGGCTGTCTTCGGCACGATCGTCTCCGGAGGGCCGGACGATCCGGCCATTTCGATGGACAGCATGCACCGGTTGATCAAGGCAGTCGCCGGAGTTCCCCTGATGCGACCGGCCGAGTTCTTCGATATCGACGAGCAGGGCGAGGCGCTCAATGACGTGGGAACGCACCTGGTGGATCTCGTGCAGTGGATCGCCTTCCCGGATCAAGCGATCGACTATCGGACCGAGATCGCGATGCATTCGGCACGGCGTTGGCCGACGGTGTTGAGTGCCGCGCAATGGAAAGCCGTGACCGGTGGCGCGCGGGATGGCAGTTTTGACTACTATGGCAACAACTTCGTCGCCTACGCGGTGCGCGGCGTTCACGTGCACATGACCGTGCGCTGGGATCTCGAGGGCGTGAGTGATACCTACGTCGCGAAGTTTCGCGGGTCGAAGTCGAGCATCGAAGTGCGGCAGGGCGAGGCGGAGAATTTCCAGCCCGAGGTGTATGTGGTGCCGAACTCTCCGGCTTTAGCAGCGGAGGTTGGCGCCGCGTTGCGGTCGACGGTCGAGGTGTTGGGTGCGCGGTTCGCGGGACTAGGAGTCGGGGAAGGGAACGGCGAGTTCCGGCTGACGATCCCGGGCGAGCATCGAATGGGCCACGAGGCGCATTTCGGGGAGGTGACGCGGCAGTTCTTCGCCTACATCGCCGATCCGAAATCGATGCCCGCTTGGGAGACGCCGAACATGCTAGCGAAGTACTACGTGTCGACAAAGGGCGTCGAAATGGCGCTTTCTGGCGTGTGAGGAGACGCTCTTTTGGAGTAGCGGCCGGCGCGGCGTGCATCTGCGCCTACTTCCTCTATTTCACTATCGAGGGCATCGGTGCCGGATTCGCGCAGGACGAGCCGATGAACCTCTACCGGGCTTGGACGCACTCGTCGTGGGAGCACCTCCGCGATATTGTGTGCTTCTGGAGGAACTCCGACATGTTCCGGCCCGCCGGATCGGCGTTCTACCGCGCGGCGTACCGGCTGTTCGGGTTCGATTCGGTGCCCTACCGGATCGCTTGTCACCTGCTTCTGCTCTGCAATTGGCGCTGGCGGGCGCAGTGGCCAGGCGATTGACTGGATCGGTGGAGACGGGCTTGCTGACGGCGCTGCTGCTCGCGGTTCACAGTCATTTCTGGCCGCTCTACACGAGGACTGGATTCATCTTCGACATTCTGGCGGTCACGTTCTTCTCCGCCGCGTTGCTCGCGTGGCTGAATGGGCGGCGTGTCCTCGCCCTGGCGCTCTATGTCGCCTGTATGAACTCGAAAGAGGTCGCGGTGAGTTGGCCCGTAGTGGTGTTCGTGTGGGAGTTGCTGGTTCACCCGCCCAGGAACTGGACTTGGCTATTTCGCGAGGCGCGCATCCTGATGATCGCCGCCGCGATGACAGTGGTGTTCATCGCGGGCCGCTTGTACGGTTCGCGCGGGCTCACCGGGCTCGGAGACTACAGGCCGGAAATCAGTTGGAGCAACTACGCGGGGCACGTCCATCATTGGACTTGGGCGGCGTTGTATGAGCCGGCGTGGCTGACACCCGCGATGACGGCGGGATTCGCCTTGGCCGCCTGCGCCATAGCGCTCGCTTCGCGTTCGCGCCCGTTGCTGCTCGCATGCGTTTGGGCGCCGGTCGCGGTGCTTCCGCTCGCCTTCATCCGGCAGCGCGGACTCGAGTCGATCAGCATCGCCCTCATTGCCGTGGCGATGTATCTCGGCGTTGCGATCCACGGGGTTTCCCGGCGTTTGCTGCCCGTGGCAGGGCGCTGGGAACCGGTCCGCGCCGCGGGTGTCTTCGTGATCGTACTCGCGCTGCTCGTCACGGCGCACCTGCGGTACTGGCACGGCGGACTCGACTACTACATCACGGAAGGACGTAAGGTCGAGGCCGTGATGCGCCAGTTCGGCGAGATTCGGCCGCTGCTGCGAGGCGTCAAGAACGTCCTCATCTTGGCCGACCCGTGGCCGGACCACCCGTACGATTCGATGATGTCGATCAAAACGGTGGCGAACGACGACGCGGTTGAAGTCCACCGGCTGGACCGCCTTCGGGAATCCTGGACCGAACCTGTGGTGCCTCCCTTCGATCTCGTGCTTCGGTGGGATGGGGGCCGCTTCGAGCGTTGCGCGCCCGGGCCGTATCGAAATGTTCCCGTGGAGCGGCTGCGTTTGGACGCGTGTGTCGTGATTCCGTTCGTGCTGAATCGTTAAGATGGCGGGAAGTTGGTGTAGGCTCTGAGGCGGGCCGAATCGGCTTCGAACTTCGGATCGGCGGGTTGTGTCCCCTCAGCGGCCGGCCGCCCCGCACTTCGGCCTTGACGCGTCGAACGCCGCATCATGCCTCCGGCCAACACTTCCCTCACCACCTCGCCGTGAACACCCGTCAGTCGATTCCGCCACACCTGGAACTCGAACGTCAGCCGATCATGATCGATGCCCATCGGATGCAGGATCGTCGCCTGCAACTCGTGCACGTTGGTATCAGGGAGATCCTCCGAGACCCGTGGTCAAGGACGGGTTGAAGAAAGGCGATCAGACCCAATGGAGGTCCGGGTGCTCGAAGGGCAACAAGATGCCTGTGCGCGAGGACCAGCCCCAGGCTGAACGGAAGGGCCCGCTGGCATCGTCTTGGCGGGATTTTCCATTTCTTATCAGTACGTTGCATGGGGTTACGTGCCCCTTGCCTCACCCCTGGAACCTTGAATTCGGGTCGGTCCGGGCGCACACTCGAACCTGAATGCGCAAACTTCTGACCTTCACAATGGCCGTCCTCGGAGCGGCCCCCGCGTACAGCGCGACCGTCCTATTCTCGAACTTTGGGCCGCCGGGAAGTCCGTATCAAAGTGGAGGCTGGGTGGTAAACAACACCTTCCGAGTCGCCACCGGATTCTCGGTCAACGCCGCCCTGCCGCTGCTCGAAATCGAGGTTCCGGTCTTCTTCAATGGCCCGATCTCCGGGACTCTTCCCAACCAGCCTCTCTTGGTGGAACTGGTGGGGCCCTATCCGTCCGGCCAGCAAACGCCCGGCGTACCCCCCACCGTAATCGAGTCGTGGGTGATTGACCCGCTGGGGTCGTCCGGCGTGACCAGCGTGCGCCACCTCACGTCGACCTTGCAGCCAGTGCTCGACCCAGCCCAGCGCTACTTCGTGCAGATGAGCAGCGCCGGTTTGTCCGAAGCCTTCCAGTGGGCTTGGAACATCAATTCCACTGGCGCCAAGGGTTGGGTGACCGGCCCTGCCAGCGGATGGGTCTTTTCGCCGAACCAGGACGGCCCCGCCTTGGAAGTCCTGGGAGGCGATTCGAGTCAAGCCACGGCTCCGGAACCGGCGTCGATCGGCCTGATGGGCGCTGGGCTTGCCGCCAGCTTGTTGTTGCGACGGCGATTCGGACACTGAAGCCCACGCTGCGCCAGGTCGAGCGTTACTGCGCACCCACCGGCAGTACCGCCTACTACGAAGAGAAACTGGGTTTGGCGTGCCACGCGCGAGAGTTGGTCGTAACGGACTGTGACGGCCGACTGCTCGCTTTTGGCGAAAGCCCTCGCCAGCCGGACTGCGCTCCTCGCCTCGGTCAGTTCCCCGCCGCAACCGCGCCCACGAGGCCGACCCGCCCCGAGCCTCCACGCACCCAAAACGGCCACATCCGCCGCTGAGGATATCACCTCAACAACACCCTTGTTCGGCAAGCTCCCAGCGGCACAGCCAACCTCCGCCGTTGGCGGCGCGGCAACGGAATCGTGGTGCTCGATGCGAGCACCTCACCTGGCTCACCCAACGGCGAAACGACATGATAGTGTCTTCCGTCGCGCTCGGATTGACAAGCGGCAAGTCTATCGACAGTCCAGCGCCGCTCTCGAAAGGAAGCAACACGCGCCGCCCAGCCTCGGCGACCGGCGCAACGGACCCGCCTGCCTCCTCATGCCGCACGATGGCAGTCAGCGACACCGCTTGCGGGCTCGACAGCTCGGCCCAACCCACCGCCGCGGACGAAGGCGCGGCGGCATCTCCCCCACGACTACCTCCGTTCCAAGCTGCGCGCCGCCGGCGCTCACGCCAGAGCGGCGAATGTTCAAAAAACTACGCTTTCTGATGATCGTTAGACATGCATAGCGGAGTGTAGTCTTGTTGGCGGAACTGTGA
Source organism: uncultured Acidobacteriota bacterium (assembly GCA_902825945.1). GTDB lineage: Bacteria > Acidobacteriota > Terriglobia > Bryobacterales > Bryobacteraceae > SYLY01. The sequence continues at coordinate 4,440 of CADECY010000071.1, read as the reverse complement.
CACTGAAACAAGCCTGACCTGAAGGCAAGTTCGCGGTCCGGGCCTTGTAAGGCGGGGAGTCCGAAGCGATCGGGCTGCGCGCCGAGGGCGGCTGCGCCGGGGAAGAGGAGCAGAGCGAGCATACAGGCTTCCATCGGATTGTTTGAAACAGAACCCCTGAGCGATGGTTCAAACATTCTCACAGGTGCATGGGGAGTGCCGCGTATGGCGTCTCGACCGAACCGCCGGACGCGCGAGTGCGCGAGAATGTTTCGAACATTCTGTGGTGCGCCTGCCCTCACCAGCGGCATCGGCGCGACCCTACGCCAGCAGTTCCTTGACGACGTTGCCTTCCACGTCGGTCAGCCGGAAATCCCGGCCCGCGTGGCGGTAGGTCAGCCGCAAGTGGTCGAACCCGAGCCGGTCGAGAATCGTCGCGTGCAGATCGTGCACATGGGTCCGCTTCTCGATCGCCTTGAAGCCGAAATCGTCGGTGGCGCCGTGGATGGTGCCACCCTTGATTCCGCCACCGGCCATCAGTGCCGTCCACGCGTGGACATTGTGATCGCGCCCGTTGCCGAGTTTTTCGAGTCCGGAATTCTGGATCATCGGCGTGCGTCCGAATTCGCCGCTGATCAGAATCAATGTTTCGTTGAACAATCCGCGTGACTTCAGATCGTCTACCAGCGCCGCGATCGGACCGTCGGTATCGCGCGCCATCTTGGCGTGCTGGCGGATATCGTCGTGGTGATCCCACGGCTGGCCCGGACCCCAGAATAGTTGCACCATCCGCACGCCCCGCTCGACCAGACGCAGTGACAGCAGGCATCCGCGTCCGAACTCGGAATCGCCGTAACGCGAACGCACGTGATCGGGCTCCTTGCGGATGTCGAACGCATCGGTCGCCTCCGACTGCATCCGGTAGGCCGCTTCCATTTGCTGCACCGCCGATTCTAGCTGCGGCTGATATCCGCCGGTCTGCTCGAGGTAACGGCTGTTCAAGCGGCTGAGCAGGTCGAGTTGCTTGCGCTGTTCCGCGGGTGTCGTTTCGACCGCGCTGCGCAGATTCGGAATCAGCTTCTCGGGTTCGACCGGCTGATTGTGAATGTGCGTGCCCTGGTAGCTCGACGGCAGGAATCCGGAACTCCACAGTGTCGAACCCGTCGTCGGAAATCCGGGGCAGAGCACCACGAATCCGGGCAGGCTCTGATTCTCGCTGCCGAGTCCGTAGGTGATCCAAGAGCCCATTGACGGGCGCCCGGCGAGTTGGTGTCCGCAACTGAGCATCGTAAGCGACGGCTCGTGATTTCCGGAGTTCGTCCACATGGAACGGATCACGGCGAAGTCGTCGATCCGCTGTCCGATCTTCGGGAAGATGTCGCTGACCTCGATGCCGCTCTGGCCGTATCGCTTGAACTCCCACGGCGACCGCATCAGATTTCCGGACGCGCGATCGGTTTTGATCTTCGGTCCAGGCATGGGCTCGCCGTCGTGTTTGATGAGGGCCGGCTTGGGGTCGAAAGTGTCCACCTGCGACATCCCGCCGTTCATGAACAGGAAGATGACGTGTTTGGCGCGCGGCGCGAAGTGCGGCTGGCGCGGCGCCATTGGATGCCGCGTTTCCGCCGCGCCCAACACACCGCGCAATCCCAACATTCCGAATCCGGAGCCGAGCGAGTGCAGGAACAGGTCGCGGCGTGTCATGTCGTTACGCCAGCAGTTCCTTGACCACTTGTCCTTCGACATCGGTCAGGCGGAAGTCGCGGCCGGCGTGGCGATAGGTCAACCGCAGATGGTCGAAGCCCAACCGGTCGAGGATGGTCGCATGCAGGTCATGAACGTGCGTGCGCTTTTCGATCGCCTTGAATCCGAAATCGTCGGTGACGCCGTGAACCGTGCCGCCCTTGATGCCGCCGCCAGCCATGAGCGCCGTCCACGCATGGACATTGTGATCGCGTCCGTTGCCGAGCTTTTCGAGCCCCGAGTTCTGGATCATCGGCGTGCGTCCGAACTCGCCGCTGATCAGAATCAGCGTCTCCTCGAACAAACCGCGCGACTTCAAATCGTCAACCAGCGCAGCCACCGGACCATCGGTGTCGCGCGCGAGCTTGGCATGTTGCCGGATGTCGTCATGGTGATCCCACGGCTGACCGTTACCCCAGAAGACTTGAACCATGCGCACCCCGCGTTCCACCAGCCGGAGCGACAACAGGCAGCCGCGCCCGAACTCGGAATCACCGTAGCGCGACCGCACGTGATCGGGCTCCTTACGAATGTCGAAGGCGTCGGTCGCTTCCGATTGCAAGCGGTAGGCGGCTTCCATCTGCTGCACCGCCGATTCGAGCTGCGGTTGATATCCGCCGGTCTCTTCGAGGTAGCGGCTGTTGAGCTTCGAAAGCAAGTCGAGCTGTTTGCGCTGCTCTGCTGGTGTCGTTTGGACCGCGTTGCGCAGGTTCGGAATCAGCTTCTCGGGCTCGACCGGCTGATTGTGGATGTGCGTGCCCTGATAGCTCGATGGCAGGAATCCGGAACTCCAGAGCGAAGAGCCGAGCACCGGGAAGCCGGGGCAGAGCACCACGAATCCGGGAAGATTCTGATTCTCGCTGCCGAGCCCGTAGGTGACCCACGAGCCCATTGAGGGACGTCCGGCGAGTTGGTGTCCGCAGCTCAGCATCTGCAGCGACGGGCCGTGGTTGCCGTTGTTGGTCCACATCGAGCGGATCACGGCGAAATCGTCGATTCGCTGGCCGACCTTCGGGAAGAGGTCGCTTGCCTCGATACCACTTTGGCCGTACTTTTTGAAGTCCCAAGGCGAGCGCATGAGGTTTCCGGACGCGCGATCGGTCTTGATCTTCGGTCCGGGCATTGGCTCGCCATCGTGCTTGATCAGCGCGGGCTTGGGATCGAAGGTATCCACCTGCGACATGCCGCCGTTGAGGAACAGAAAGATCACATGCCTGGCGCGCGGGGCGAAATGCGGCTGCCTGGGCGCCATCGGATTGCGCGTTTCCGCGGCTTCGAGCACGCCGCGCAACCCCAGCATTCCGAATCCGGAGCCGAGTGTGTTCAAGAAGAGATCACGTCTGGTCATTCAGTTCCCTCAGTTGACGCTGGTGAATTCGCCCGACCCGAGCAGCACTTGCAGATATCGAGGCCATGCCTGGGTGCCACCCGCTGCAACATATTCTACCCCGAGCGTCAATTCCTTCTGATCGGGCGTTCTCCCGAATAGCAACTGGTAGGCTCGCGCGATTCGCGCCTCGGCAGCATCGCCGGCTTCCTTCTTCAATCGTTCCGCGAGCGCTTCCGCCTGCATGGCGACGAACTTGCTGTTCAGGAAGTACAGTCCCTGCAGCGGACCCGCCGTCACCGGGCGCTCGTCGGCGGTCGCATTCGGATCGGGGAAATCGAACAGCGACATCGTGCCGTCGAGTCTGGTGCGGCTCACTTTGAGATAGAGCGAGCGGCGGAAGTTCGAGTCCGAGATGGGCGTCGCGGGTCCGCCCGGCTTGCGATCCAGCTTCCCGGAAACGGCGAGGATCGAGTCCCGGAGCGATTCCAACTCCAGCCGGTGGCGAAGGTTGGCGCGCCACAACAGCTTGTTTTCCGGATCCACCTCGAAGTTCTTGGCGTCGCCCGCGGTCGATAGCCGATAGGTGTTCGACAGCAAAATCTCGCGGTGGAGAGACTTGATCGACCAGCGATTCTCCACGAGCTTCGACGCCAGGTACTCGAGCAGTTCCGGATGCGTTGGCCGTTCGCCGTTGGTACCGAAATTCGACGGTGTACGGACGAAGCCACGGCCGAAGTGATGTTGCCAGATCCGGTTCACGATCACACGCGCGGTGATCGGGCTCGCCACGATATCTTCGGCCAGTTGCAGTCTGCCCGACCCGTTGCGGTAGGGTCCCGCGTTCTCCTTCGACAGGCACGAAAGAAATCCGCGCGGAGCCACGTCGCCGAGGTTCTGGTTGTCGCCGCGAATGGCGATCTTCGAGTCCGCGGGTTTGCCATCCTTCATCGAATGGAGGAATGGATACATCTCCGGCAACTCCGCTTCCATCGCCTTGAGTTCGCCGCGAAGTTCGTCGAGATGTTTCTTCCACACGCCTCCGAGGAAGCGATCGATATCCTTGGCCCCGTAATGATAAACTCCTCCCGATAGATCGCGGCTATCCTTGCGGTACGGCTCGCTTGCGAGTTCGCGCCACTGGTAGTACTGCAACACCGGAAGCGAAACGATATTCGTGTACTGACGGGTGCGTTCGTCTTTCGAACCCTTCTTGCCGCCGAAGGCGACGTAGTTTTTGTCCTCGACCTCGCGCTGATCCTCGAAGAGCTTCAGGACGAACGCCTGATACGTATCGGCAGCCTTGCGGACCTGCTCTTCAGTAGGGCTCGCGTTCACCACGTCATACCAGGGCTTCAGGTACGGGTGCTCCTTCTCGCCGGGGCGGTTCA
>CADECY010000070.1 GCA_902825945.1 uncultured Acidobacteriota bacterium | reverse complement strand
GACGGTGGCGAGATCGTCTGGAGGGGCTCACCCGTGCGGTTCCGCAATCCGTCGGATGCGTCGGCCATGGGCGTCGCCATGGTCCACCAGGAATCGCTTCTCGCACCACATCTCACCGTCGCCGAGAACCTGTTCCTCGGGCGCGAACCGGGGCGCGGGTTCGGACTCGTCGATCGCAAAAAGATGCTCGACGAGGCGCGGCGCCTGATCGCCGAGCACCGGTTTCCTCTGCGAGCCGATTCGAAGGTCGAGACGTTGAGTCCGGCTGGAAAGCAACTCGTCGAGATTTGCCGCGCGCTGCAACATGGCTCGTCGCTGCTGATCTTCGACGAGCCGACATCGTCTCTCTCCGAGTCCGAAACGCGTGAGGTCTTCGGCATCGTGCGGAAGCTGAAGGAACGAGGAGTGGGCGTGATCTACATCACACACCGCCTCGACGAGTTACGCTCCATTGGCGACACGGTGACGATTCTACGCGATGGTGAGACGGTTCACTCGGGCCCGCTGGTGGACCTTCCCAAAGAGAAGCTGATCCGCCACATGGTGGGCCGCGAGGTGAATTCGCTCTACCGCCGTGAGCCCGGCGCGCTTGGCAAGGAACTTCTGCGCGTCGACAAGTTGAACTTGCCTCCGCTGCTCCAGGACATCTCTTTCTCCATCCGCGCCGGAGAAATCGTGGGCTTGGCAGGACTGATCGGCGCTGGCCGCACGGAACTGTGCCGCGCTCTGTTCGGACTCGATCCGGTGGCGAGCCCTTGCGTGCTCGTGGACGGAAAGCCAGTGCGCGCACGGAGCCCGCGCGAAGCCGTCGCCGCGGGAATCGCGCTCATCCCGGAGGACCGGCAACGTGCTGGGCTCGCGCGGGAGTTGCCGATCGGCCACAACATGACGATCGCGAATCTGCGGAGCGTCTCGCGCGCCGCGGGTTTGCTCGATCACGCCGCCGAGGACAAGGTCTCACGCCAGTTCATCCAGCAGTTGCGCATCAAGGCGGAGTCGCCGGCGCAGCGTGCCGGACGCCTGAGTGGCGGTAATCAACAGAAGGTCGTGATTTCGAAGTGGCTGGTGCGCGGGGCCCGCGTCTACCTGTTCGACGAGCCGACTCGCGGAATCGACGTGGGAGCAAAAGTGGAAGTATTCGAGACGATGGATCAGTTGGCCCGTGACGGCGCGGCGATCCTGATGGTGAGTTCGGAGTTGCCGGAGCTGTTGCAGGTGGCCGACCGGATTCTGGTGATGCGGCAGGGCCGGCTGACGGGCGAGTTACCGGGGCGAACGACACAGGAGGAGATCATGCACTTGGCGACGCCGGAGTCCGCGCAATGATCCGCAAGCTGCTTCCCTTCCTGACGCTGGTTGCCCTCTTTACCGGCCTCTCTTTGGGCACGGACACCTTCTTTACGGTGATCAACCTTTCGAGTGTCATCCGCCAGAACGTAGTCATCAACATCATGGCCCTCGGCATGACGATGATCATCATATCGGGTGGAATCGATCTGTCGGTCGGCTCGATGATGGCGATTGGCGGTCTGCTCGGAACGATGGCCATGGAGAAGGGAGCGCCGATCCCGGTGGGTATCCTATGCGGCATCGCCACAGGGATGATCTGGGGATTCATCAATGGATTCCTCACGACACGCCTGCGAATCAACCCTTTCATCGTGACACTCGGAACGCTGGGCATCATTCGGGGATTGGCGCTGCTGATTTCCGGCGGCCTTCCGGTGCACCAGGTTCCGCAGCAGTTCTCGTTCCTCGGCGATGGAACGTTGATCAGGATGCCCTTCGTGTTGTGGCTCCTGATTGCCTGCGCGGTGGCTGTCCACGTGATCCTCGAACACACTCGTCTCGGCCGTTACGCCTTCGCGATTGGCAGCAATCATGAAGCGGCTATCTACGCGGGCGTGAATGTTCCCTTCATTACGGCCGCGGTGTACACGATTGCGGGAATGCTGACGGGACTCGCCGGAATGATCGAGGCTTCGCGCTTGATGACCGGGCAGCCGACCGCGGGGCAAGGCTACGAATTGCAGGCGATCGCGGCCGTCGTCATCGGTGGTGGCAGCCTCCGTGGCGGCGAGGGTACCGTCATCGGTACGCTGATCGGCGGATTCATCATGGGGCTGCTTTCCAACGGAAGTGACCTTCTGGGAATCACCCCCTATGTTCAACAGGTCATTATCGGCGCCGTGATCATCGCCGCCGTGGCGCTCGACGAATTGCGCAAGCGCAAACTCGGCTGATCACCAAGCCTCGCGGTTCGCCACCTTCACCCGGAACAACGGCTTCGCCCTCTCCTCCGGCTCCATCTCGAACGTCTCCGCAGTCCTCGCCGGATCATAGCCGCGCCACAGCCACGCAAGCGCCTCCGGCAGATCCATCGCACCCTGCGCGATCGCGTGGACACTCGTTCCGAACCGGAAGTGAAAATCGTAGCCGCGCAGCTTCAGCGAATTCGCGAGTTGGATGTTCTGCAGCGGCCAGCTTCCCGCGAAGCTCTCGCCGTCATCCGCGCCATCGGAAAGCCACACCCGCAGGTTCTTCCGCGGTTCCCGCCGCACCCGGTATGGCACGATGTAGCCGCCTTCCTGATGCTGCTCCGGCTTCCACTGCAGGGCGACATAGCTGCCGATATGCGACAGCACACGGCTGAATCGATCCGGGAAATACCACGCGGCGTTGAACGCGCAGATCGCGCCGGAGGAGGCTCCGGCAATTGCGCGTGAGTAACCATCGGTGCGCAGCGCGTGAGTCCGAGCGACCTCGGGGAGGATCTCTTCGAGCACGTAGCGTCCGTATCGATCCGACACGGTGTCGTACTGGATGGAACGCATTCGCGTCCCCTTCGCCTCGGGTCCTTCGCCCGGCGCGATCAGCACATGCACCATCGGCGGAATCAGCTTCCGGTGCACCAGATTGTCGGAGACGATTTGGAGCCGCAACCGGATCAGGTCGACGTCGCCCCCGATCGTTTCTCCATCCTGCCAAACCATCACCGGCGCGCCGCGAACCGTATCGGCGCCCGGATTGGTGTAGGTCCAGTAGCGAGCCGCCATTCCCTTGTAGATCTTGCTCACGTGCCTGTGTTCAGGCGAGAGTGTGCCGCGCGCGGCGCCGGGCAGCGGATAGGCATCCGGATTGTATGCCGCCACCTCGTAGCCGCCGATCGATTTGCCGTTGGCGAAATACTCGTAGTGGTGCGTCGTGCCCATGCGCAATGCCATCAGCTTGTACCAAATGCCGGTGCCCGCGAGATTCTTCATCGCCACCGCTGGCTGATGGTCCACCCAAACCGATGCGGGAGTCGAGGCCTCGACCGCGAAAAGAAAATCCTGCCCCCACACGAGAGCGCCGTCGCGCCCCTTCAATCCGGGCAGTCCCCGCGAGAGCAGGTCCTTCAGACGCGGCGAATCGGCGCGAGCGGCTTCGACAATCTGCTGTAGCGGATGAAGCTGGGCGCTAGCCGCCAGCGTGAACGCGAAAAAGGCCGAACGATACATCGGCCTGAGTATACGATGGAAGCGGCGGGACGTCCGTGGCGCGGAGATGAACACACACTCACACGCCGGCCTTCGCCAGGTAGACCGCCGTGAAGCCCTCGTGCGAGGAGTAGAAGCTCACCCAGAGCACGCCGCCGTGGAACACCAGGCCGGGATAGCTGTTGTCGCCCGATGATTCGAACGTCAGCGCAGGTTCGTAGCTCGTCCGTGTCATCCAAGCGAGCGCGGTCCGCGCCTGTTTCTCCTGTGGGTAGTAGCGGCTTCCGGCCACCCAGCGTCCGCCGGGCAGGGAGATGAAGTTCGGACCGCCGAGCGCGTGTTTAGTGGGCGTCCACACCCACTGCTTGTAGGGCGCGCGGCTCACGCCGATCGACGATTGCGAGACCGAGCGTGCCAGCGCGATCATCTCCTCGCCGTCGAAGCGCAGCGTGGTCTCGTTCTGACCGGGGAGATCGAGTTGCGTCACGAGATCGAAGTGGACGCCGTCGCGGCCGGACCACAGGTGCGCGGCACGCGGTTCGCTCAGTCCGCCGCCGCCACGGTAGGAGAATCCGTATGCCGTGCCCTTGTGCCAGGTGACGCGCCACAGCCAGTGGTTGTCGTTGAGCACGGGTTCGAGTTTCGACCACTTCTTGCCATCGCCCGAGAACGCTACGCGGCACTGACGCCGAACGTACTTGCCGTTCTCGCGCACCGATCCGCCCATGTTCAGCATCAGCCGGCCATCGGGCGCGATGCACAGCTTCGGATCGCGCAGGTCGATTCCGGATTCGGTCAGCAGCGCCGCCGATTCCCATTTGGCTCCGTCCTTCGAACTCAGCACCCGGATCTCGCCGGTATCAGACACGTGGCCACCGCCCTCCCGGAAAGTGCAAAACCAGCGATTCTCGTAGCGGATCAGGTCGGTGAACGCACAGTGCATTCCAGACTTGCCCCAGATGCGATTCACGGTGAGCAGCTTCATCGGAGCGGGAGCGGCCACGGCGGAAGCGGCGGTGGCCGCGAGGAAGGATCGGCGCGTCATCGGCGACAGCTTATCGCAAACGCCGGATCGCTCGCTCGGCGGCTTCCACGCCCCGGTACTGCGCCTCCTCGAAGATCGAGTATCCGGAAAGATCGGAGTGCGCAAAGTAGAGCCCCTCGAGATCGCGAATCCGGCGCGAAAGATGGCCCGTAACGGGCCTCGCCATCGCATGTCCGAAGCGCATGATCTCGATTCGCGAGACGAACTGCCGGATCTCCTCGTGAGCGGGCTCGAGGTCGCGCAGGATCGCCTCGGACCAATACGCCGCATCCTTTTCAAGCAGCAGCCGGCGCGCTTCCGCGGGAGTCTGGTCGCACAGCGCCCAATAGTATGTCCAGACAGTTTTCGGGATTTGCGTGCGCAGCGATTGATGCGTCGCGACCACGTACCCGAGCGCAGGCGATCGATGGATCACGTTGTCCCAAGCGTAGTGCGTCGCGCCCTGATCGGGCCAGCGATCCAGCGTCAGGTTCGCAGTGAGCCACGGCGAGTAGACGATGTCGACCGGCGGCGCACCCTCGATCAAGTACGCCGACAGATGCGCCGGGGCGGCGAAGATCACCGCCTCGGCCTGATACTCGACCTCGCCCGCGAAAACGCGCCAGCGTGTGCCCGCGCGGCCGATCCGGTGAACGAAAGTCCCGGTGTGCACGTGTTTGCCCACGCGCTCGAGCAGCTTTCGCACGATCCAGCCATTGCCCTCGGGCCATGTCAGCGGGCCTTTGTCATCGCGCTGCCCGCGCGCGGCGAAGTAGTGAATTCCGGCCCAAGCCGAAGTCTGCGATGCCCGTGCGCCATAGTCGTCGCGGCAGGCGTAATCAGCGTGCCAGTGGAGCGCCTCGGAATCGAAGCCTTCGTGCTTCAGCCATTCGGTCATCGTGATCCGGTCGAGATCGCTCCGCGTACGGCGTCCGGTGGCGGAAGGAATCGCGAATTCGCCCGAGTCCTCGAATTCGTCCATCCGCGCGTGAAAGCGCTTGGCCTGTTCGCGCTCGCGCGGGCTCGGTGCGTCTGGCTCGAGCCCATCCTGCCACCGCCCATGCAGGAACAGACGCTCCTGGGGCGAATGGCACAAGTAGCGCTCATCCCACTTGCCGCCGGCGAGCACGCCGAGTTCCGACATCAACTCGCGCACGAGCGTGGCGCTTTTGGACGGAACGGGGAGGTAGTGCGCCGCCCACGGATAGCGGCTGATCTCGTTCTCGCCCGATCGCGAATTACCGCCCGCTTCCTGCTCCATCTCGAGCAGCACGAAATCGCGGAACCCTCGCTTTTGCAGGCGCCACGCCGCGGAGAGTCCGGCGATGCCGCCGCCCACGATCAAGACAGGCACGCGCTCCACGCGCCTGGAAATGGGAAAGGCCGCCCGGTCACGCAGCCGATGTCCCAACAAGTGGGATTGATCGGCAAACGTGGCCGGAACGGCCGCCCATGACTTTCGAGAAAGCCCGATCAGTCCGGCGCTGAGAAGGGTGCGCCGCTGCATCGGGTGGTTACATGCCACCCTTGTCGTCGGCGCTCGGCCCGTAAATCGACGGGACCTTGCCGCCCATCGCGCGGAGGCTGGCCGCCAGTTGGCCGCGATGGTGGATCGAGTGGTTGTTCATGAAGCTGAGATAGGCCACGCCAGGAAGCTCCATCATGCCGAAGAAACTGATCGGCTTGGCCAACGCGGCCGGATCCATCGCGTTGACCTGCGCGATGAGGCCCGGCATCTCAGCGTCGTACTGCGCCAGCACGGTGGCGGTGGTGGCGCCTTCCGGCACCTTGGATTCCTCGCCGCCGAAAGCGCCCGCGAGGAGCGACTTCAGAAACCAGATCTCCGAAGTCACGATGTGGTGCGCGAGGGCGATCGCGGTGAACGATTTCGGGTCGGCCTGGTAGCCTTCCTTACCCGCGGGAATCGCGGCGATCACACGCTTGGTGGCGGGCATTTCCATCGCATGTCCTCCGAGCAGGAATCCGCGAAGGAATGCCGCTTGATCGGCAGTCATACTCATGATTGTTCTCCTAGTAGAGGTTGGGGGCGGAGTCCAGTATAGCCGGAAATCAGGGGCGAAGAAAAGGCGTAATCGTAATTTTTTTGAACTCGACCGGTCCGTGGTCTCCTTGGAGGCTGATCGGGCCCGGAAGATCCTCGTTCGCGTCGTTGGCCATCGCCGTCAGCCCTTCAATGCGCTGGTGATCGATCACGGTCTTGCCGTTGAGCGCCACCGTCACCTCGCGCCCGATCAGTGTGATGTCGAACGTCTGCCATTCGCCCGCGGGCTTGCTCGCCACCACGGCGGGCACCATGCGGCTATAGATCGTGCCGTTGCTGTGTGTGTCGAGCGGGCGGCCCGCGTCCTCGAGGATCTGCACCTCGTAGCGGCCGCGGAGCCCGACTCCCGAATTGCTCCCCTTGCCGACGCGAAAGACGACCTGGAGCTTGAAGTTCCAAAACTTCACCGTGGTCGCGATGTCGGCGGCCTTCTCCTCGTTCTTCAGCAGCCCACTGGCTACTCGCCATTGGATGGGCCGGCCCGAAAATCGTGATTGCCAGCCGCTCAGATCCTTGCCATTGAAGAGGTCCACGGGCTTTCCCGCGCGCCACTGTCCGTCGTTGCGATCGGCGATCTCCGGTGCGCGTTTGCCGGAAAAATCGAGTCGCGACCCGTCCCTGCCATCCACCTGAAAATGCCCGATCAACCGGCCGCCCTCGACGCGGGCGCGATAGACGCCTCTGGATTTCGATCCCTTGCCCGCGTAGGCGCGCTCGAAGGTCCAGACGAGTTGCGCGCCCTCGATGCGCATTTCGGGAATCACGTCCATTTGACCGCCGGGAGCACCCACGAAGCGGACCTTCATCGGGGGTGTGCCCGCGCCATTCACTTCGAGCCACCAAGCGCGGTTTCGAGGCTCGTTCGCCACGGTGATGTTCCAACGTCCGTTGAAGTCCGCCGGGGCGGCGAAGAGCGGGATTGCGCCGAGCATAACCGCGAGCAGGAAGTTCCTTGACATGGAGTTTCTCCCTATTCTATTCGCGGGCGGCGCGATTGCAACGCTCGCTGCGCGGCGAGAACGGCGCGCGAACGGCTCACAACGGCGTGGAGCCCAGGCACCATCGATAGAGGTCGCGCGCGATCGAGGACGTCGTGGACGACCAACGAGCCTGGGCCCTATCGAAGGAAGATGCGGTGATTGCCGACGCGAGGAGACTTGGGAATGGCTTCTACACCCGCGATCGAGTTGGCACATCAATCTTGGCATTCGGGAGAATCCGGATATCGCGACGCGCTGTGCCGTGAGATTTGCCGGCGTGTGGCGCGGGCTGGGGCACATGACGAAGCTGCATTTCTCACATTCGAAAGTGGTGCCGCAATCTCAATTTCATTGCGAGAACAAGACTACAAAGGCCCGGAAGCCCTTCAGTTCTCCCTCGGCGAAGGACGCGTCTGGGTGACCTGAAACCTGGAGCGTAGGGCACCGTATGTGAAATCCAATTGGATGTCGATCGAGCGGCTTGTGATGGGCTTCGGCCCCGACTCACGCAAATGCTTCCTCGGCGCTTGCAACATGGACGGGCCGATGATCGCCTTCGGGCGTGACGGGCGGCGGCGACGGATCCGCCGCTGTGCTACTTGGCGAGCGATTCAATGGTCTCGAGTTCCTTGCCCGCTTCCGCATACTTGCCCTGGCTCCAGAGGTCCCGGTAACGGCGCAGCCGCTGTCGAATCTCGCCGAGCCGGCGCTCCGATTCCGGCGACGGACCCGCCGCGGTTGCACCTGTGGCGGCCGCGGCCGTCGAGCCCGGGCGGGTATCGGCAGGCACCGGCCGGCCGGATGGCGCGGGAGTTCCGAGGCCCGCGATCGCGGCGATCGCCTCCGAATAGGTGTTGCGATAGACGAGTTCGTTGCCCACCGCCACGACAACCTTCTTCAACTGCGGCATCTTCGCCTGCGCCGACTGCAGGTAAATGGGCTCGACGTAGAGCACGTTGTTCTGAATCGGCAACACGACCATCTGTCCGCGCAGCACTTCGGATCCCTGCTGGTTCCACAACGTCAGGTCCTTCGAAATCTCGGGGTCCTGATCGATGCGCGCGTCGATCTGCATCGGTCCGAAAATGAGATCCTGCTTGGACAACTGCAGGAACCGCAACTCACCGAGGTTTTCGCCGTCACAACGCGCCACCATGATTCCCACGAGGTTGTCCTTTCCGCGTGGCGTGAATGGCAGCACGAGGAGGAACTCGGGTTTCTCCTCTCCCGGAAGGGTCGCAAGCAGAAACGACGGCGCCAATTCGAAGCGCCGGGACTTCTGGACGCGGTGCGCGACGTCCCACAGATCCTCCTTGTTGTAGAAAGTCTGGGGGTCACGCATGTGATAGGTCCGGTAGATCTGGGCCTGGGTCGAGAACAACTGTTCGGGATAGCGAAGATGCTCGCGGAGTTCGGCGGGCATCGCGGTCAAAGGCTCCAACAGTCCGGGGAACAGGCGATGGTAGGCACGGATGATCGGATCGGAGGGATCGGCGATGTAGAAGTGCATCGATCCGTCGTAGGCGTCCACGGTGGCCTTGACCGAGTTGCGCACGTAGTTGATCCGCTCATACTGATTCCAGACGACGTGCTGCGAATAGGGATGTGAGTCCGATGTCGTGTAGCCGTCGATCATCCAGACGAGGCGGCCCTCCGCCGTCACCACCAAATAGGGATCGATCTCCCAATCGATGAATCCGGCCGCTTCCTGAACGCGATCGCGGACGCGCCGCCGAATCATCATTCGGCTTTCGGATGTGACCAGATTGGTGAGCATGAGATTCATGTCTCCGTCGCGAATTGCGGCAGCCAACCGCATGCCGAAGCTCGCCACCGGGAATCCACCCTTGCCTTCGTAGCGCGTGAAGACGCTGTCGTTGCCGGATGGATAGCTGAACTCACGCTGGGCGCTGCGGACGATGACAGGCTCGTGAGTGACCTCGCCGTAATATATCTCGGGCCTGGTGAGCTTCAGACTCGCGGTTCCGATCTTGGGCGGCGCGTCGTGAACGATGAACCGGGGCAGACCGTCGGCGGTCAAGTCGTTCGACTCGGCCATCACCATTCCGTAGCCGTGGGTGTAGATGAAGTGCGGATTGATCCAGCGGGTCCGCGCGTCGGGAAGCTGGCGGATATCGAGTTCGCGGGGCGTGAGCAGCACTTGCCTCGGCTGGCCATCGATCAAGTAGCGGTCGACGTCGGTGTCGGCAAAGACGTAGTACGGCCGCAGGGCCTGGATCTGGGTGACCGTATCGTGGAAGGCGCGCCAATCCCAGAGCCGCACGTTATCGAGCAGGGCGCGGTTCTTCGTTACGTCGATCCGGGATGCGGTGTTGGTCGAGTACTCGGTTTCGCTCACGCGATTGGCCAGTCCGAACGCCGAGCGGGTCGCCTCGATGTGGCGCTGAATGTAGGGCCGCTCGATGTTGATCTCGTTCGGGCGTACATAGAGGGCATGGACGGCGTTCGGCACGGCGATCAACAGCACCAGGGGAACGGCAACCGCGGCGGCTGCGGTCTTCCAGCGGCCAACGAGAAGCAATGCCGCCGCCAGCACCGCCGCGAGGGCAATGGCCGTCAACATCGGCAAGCGAAGGTTCTCGTCGGCCCAATTGACACCCACCATGAATCCGTGTTGCGATTCGAGAAGTCCATACCTCGCCAGGTACATGCGCACAGCAAGCGACAGCAGGAACAGGGCACCGGCGCCGCGCAAGAACATCGATTCGAAACCGCGACCCAGGCCGAGCGACGAGATCTCGATCTGATTGGAATGGCGCATCTCTTCGAAGGCCTCGCGCAGTTGTGAGAAGCGCGCAGAAGCCCAGTAGACAGCAATCACGGCGAGCGAGGAGGCCAGAACGAACGACTGCAGCACACGGTAGAACGGCAGCGTGAACAAGTAGAATCCGAGCGGCTGGCCGAAGACAGGGTCCTGCCAACTGGAACCCTGGCCGTCATGGCCGAGGTAGCGCATGACCGACCACTGATCGATGGTGGAACTCGCCACCGAGAAGCCAATCAGTAGAGCCAGCAGGGGAGACAGCCGCGCCAACAGGGGATGATGCCGGAGACCGCCGCCTCCGAATTTCAGGCCACGGGCAAACGCGATCCAGACCACTACCGCCACCAGGACCGAGGCGATGGCCAGCGGGAGGATGCCGTAAGAGAGACGGCTGAACCATGCGGGCAACTGCCCAATTTCCCCCCACCACGCGTAGTCGATCACCGTCTCGGCGATCGTGCGGGCGCTGATGAGCAGCACGGCGAGAATTGCGATCAGAATAGCCACACCGACATGGTAGCGGAATCGAGAGGGTACTATCGCTGATGTTCCGAGCCGAAGGGAACCGCGGAGAGAACCCGTTTTCTTCTTCGTGGGTCCGATAAGCAATCAAAGGGTGCTTCGGATGGTTGGGCCTCGGGACGTATTAGCAAGTGTAAAACCCGTCCGCATCCGGCCGGACGTTGCTTCGTCCGCGGCGGCAAGCGCGGCCTTCGCGCTAGGAATTTCCTTGCTCAGAGCACCGGGACGCGCTGGATTCGGCTGGAACGGCCTCGCCGGCTGGTACCGGGCGTCTCTGTCAACCTACCTGGGGAGACCGGCGTACCTGCCGTGGATTCGCTGGATGCTACTCGTGCTCGAATACGAGTTACGCGGCGCGCTTGGAGAGCCTGGGTTTGCACTGCCGTACCGCAATTGGCCGGGCGGGCAACCGGCCGTCGCAGCCGCGCTGGCACAGACCGTCTATGACGCCGCCCCATGGGACGGAACAGCGAAGGGCTTCCGCAGCCGTTTGGGTGCACTGATTCCAACCGCCCCCCCCGAGGACCCGGAGTTCTATCTCGCCCTCTGCAACGCGGACCGGCTGTGGATGGCCTGGCAGTCAGCCAATTCGACGCGCCCGTACCTGCCGGCGCAACACGCTCCGGCGGAGTTGTTTCCGCATCGCCGGAACGATCCGATCGAGTCGCCGCTGACGGCATCGGCGCCCACCAACGGGCAGGTGCTCAACGTGTCGCGCATCTACAGCTACGACTCACTCGCGCCATGAGGCGCCACCCGTCCACTTCCGGTCGCGAAGCCGGATGAAGGCCACGGTGAGCCTGCCTCAGATGAGGCCCTGCCAATTGGCCGGACTCACGATCGGATCGTTCACGGCGAACTCCGGCCGGCGAGCAAAGAGGTCCACCGGCCACGGGCCAAGCTCCGCGGCGTCGATGTTGGCGTCCACCTCCTCGATCGTGCGGACGCCGGCGATCACGCTCGACACCGCGTCGAACGAGAGCACGAAGCGGAGTGCCCACGAAGCGAGATCCTGCTTCGTAGTGCCGAGCAGCGCGAGCGCACGGTGCGCGGCCTCGCCGAGTGTTGCGAGCTGTGCCGGAATCTCGTCCACCGCGGGAGTCAGCACACCGCGCAGAAAGGCGGAACGTACGAGGATGCCGCGGCCAGCGCCGGTCGAGACTGGAAAGACCCGATCGGCCATCCGCTGATCGAGCATGTTGAACGGTACCTGTACCGATCGAGCCCAGTCCGTCGAGAGCGAGGCGAGCGCCTCGTCCACCGTGTATATCGAAGCCGCAACGTGAAGGGCGAGTCCTCGTTCACGTACCTCCAGCAGCGCGTCGAGCGCGGGACGATTCGCCAAGGCCGCAAGCGTGGCGCTGTGGATCTGCAACAACTCAACCTGCCCTGCGCGAAGTTCGCGCAGGCTGGTTTCGACCGACGTGAAGACATCCTCGGGCTTGGTCTCAGCCGTGATCGCGACCTTGGTCGCAATCATCGGCTTTACCGGCGATTCGCTCACCGCTTCGCCGACGACCGATTCGGCGTCGCCGTAGGCGCGCGCGGTGTCGATCAGGTTGACGCCGCGATCGATCGAATGCCGCACCAGTTTCACGGCATCGGCGCGCGATGGGCGCGAGTAGTGTGCACTTCCCTTGAATCCGTAGTCGAGTCCGAGTTCCACGGTTCCGAGCGTGAGTGCGGACACCTTCAATCCGGTGTTTCCGAGCGGGCGATATTGCATGAACTCCACATCGTATCAGGTATACTGAGCGCTTCATGGATCGCCGCACGCTGCTTGCCGCGCTCGCCGCCGCGGCCCTTGACGGGGCCCAGCCGCCCGTGAAGATCGGGCACCGCGAGGCGAGCCTGCGCATGGTGGGCGATCCACGTGTATTCGAAGTGGCCAGCCGGATTCCAGGATTGCTGGGGGTAGAACTACAGATCGCGACCGGAGCGCGTCCGCTGTGGGGCAAGGAGATCTTGCGCGTTTACAAGCGCGAGGCGAATCGCTGGGGCGTGCAAATTCCGTCGCTCGCCGGCCCGTTCGCCAAAGGCGTCCAACTGATGAAGCCGGGCGCCGAACAGCAGATCCGCAAGGCGATCGAGACAGCCGAGTTTCTGGGCGCGAGTGTAATTCTGGTTCCTTCGTTTCGCGACAATTGCCCCGATCTGGCTAAGCCGGCCGAAGCCGAGCCGGTGCTCGAAATGTTCCGGCGCGTGGCGCCCGCGGCCGCCGACGCCGGCGTCGCACTCGGCTGGGAGAATTCCCTGAGCCCGGCGGACAACGCGAAGATCATCGACCAGATCGCGCATCCGGCGATTCGTGTCTATTACGACTTGGACAACGGCGAGTTCTACGGGCACAAAGGGCAGATCGAGCCGGGGGTGAAGTTGCTCGGGCGCGAGCGGATTTGCCAAGTCCACGTGAAGAACGAAGAGAAGCTGATCGAGGAGCCCGGGCGGATCGACTGGCGGCGCGCATTCAGCGAATTGAGGGCGATTGGCTACGACGGCTGGTACGTCTTCGAGAGCCGCCATACGTCGGAACAACAGGCGATCTCGGCGACCACGCGGAACATCGAGTTCGTGAAAAAGCAGTTTTCCTGAAGGAGCATCGCATGACGAGACGCAACGCAATGCTGACGGCGGCCATGGCCGCGGGCGCGGCGGCGCAAAGCACCGCGAAGAAGCAGAAGATCGGGCTCATCGGCAATGGGAATCGCGGCACCGTGCATCTGGCGGCGTACCTGCAGATGCCCGAAGCGCAAGTCACGGCGCTTTCCGATCTGGAATCCTCGCGCATGGATACCTACAACGCCAAACTCGGTGGCGGCGCCACGAAGTACACAGACTGGCGGGAGCTCATCAAAGACAAGAACGTCGACATCGTCGCGATCGCGGTGCCGAACTACCTGCATCCGGAGATGGCAATCGCGGCATTGCGAGCGGGCAAGCACGTGCTGCTCGAAAAGCCGATCGCAATGGACTATGCGTCGGCTCGCGCGATTCAACGCGAAGCAAAAAAGAGCGGGCGCACGCTGGCGGTTGGCATGCAGCGCCGCTACATGGAGCGCGACCACCACGTCAAGCAACTCGTGGACGGCGGACTGATCGGCCCAGTGCGCGCGATCCACATCGCCGAATATCGCGGCGACTGGAGCCCGAAAGGCGTGCGGTTCACCGACCCGGTGACAGGAAAGAGCGGCAACTGGCGCTTCTTCAAGCGCGCGGCCGGGTCAACCGAGCTCGAGTTCTCAGTGCACGCGTTCTCTCAGGTGATGCAACTGGTGAAGTCGCCGCTCGCACGGTGTGTGGCATCGGGCGCCACGGTGCACTACCAGGACCACGAGACACGTGACGTTTGCGAGGGCCTGATCGATTTCGCCAACGGCGCGCGGCTGAACTACTCGTTCTGCCTGTTCGCCGATGGAGTACCGGGAACCACGGTGATCATCGGCGACAAGGGCACCCTGCGATACAGCGACAAGGGACTGCTGCTCGACTCGCCGGGCCAGCACGGACAAGCGGCGCCGCCCGCCACTGGATACGATTCGAGCACGCGGCCCGAGACTCAGATGTACCGCGAGTTCTTCGCGGCCATCGCCGAAGGGCGCGAATCGGCGTTGAGCGCCGAGGCCGCGATCGAAGCGGCGAAGATCGCGTATGCGATGGAGATGGCGATCACCGGCAACCGGATCGTGACGGCGAAAGATTTCGCGTAAGGCCAGCGTCAGCGCATCTGGGGAAAGCCGAGATCGACCTTGCTCGTGCCGGGGTCGGGCCAGCGGCTGGTGACCACCTTCGTGCGGGTGTAGAAGCGCACGCCTTCGGGCCCGTACATGTGCAGGTCGCCGAACAGCGAGGCTTTCCAGCCGCCGAAGCTATAGTGGGCGACCGGCACCGGGATCGGCACGTTGATCCCGACCATGCCCACCTCGACTTCGAACTGGAACTGTCGCGCGGCTCCGCCGTCGCGAGTGAAAATCGCCGTGCCGTTGCCGAACGGATTCTCGTTGATGACCTTCAGGGCCGACGGATAATCGGGCGCACGCACAACGCTCAGAACGGGCCCGAAAATCTCGTGTTCATAGCAGGCCATGCCGGGCGCGACGCGATCGAGCAGCGTGGGCCCGAGGAAGAACCCTGGCAACTTGCACGCGGGATCGCGGCGGCCATCGACGGCTACCGAGGCGCCCTCGCTCGTGGCGTTGTCGACGAAACTCGCTACGCGGTCGCGATGATCGCGTGTAATCAGCGGCCCCATTTCGTTGCCCTCGACATCAGCCGGACCGGTCTTGATCTTGGCCATTCGTTCCGAGATCGCGGCGATCAACGGATCGGCCACCGCGCCCACAGCCACTACCACCGAGATCGCCATGCAGCGCTCGCCCGCCGATCCGAATCCGGCGGACACCGCTGCGTCGGCCGCCATGTCGATGTCAGCATCCGGAAGCACGAGCATGTGGTTCTTGGCTCCGCCCAGCGCCTGTACACGCTTGCCGTTGCGAGTGGCGGTCTCATAGACCGACTTCGCCACCGGAGTCGATCCGACGAAGCTCACCGCCGCGATATCGGGATGCTCGAGCAGGCGATCGACGGCGGTGCGATCCCCCTGGATGACGGTGAAGATTCCGGGCGGGAGTCCCGACTGGGAAAGAAGGTCCGCGATGAGGAGCGAGGCGGAGGGATCCTTCTCCGAGGGCTTCAGGATGAAGGCATTGCCGCATGCGATCGCGTTGGCGAACATCCACATGGGAACCATCGCCGGGAAGTTGAAGGGCGTGATGCCAGCCACGACACCGAGCGGTTGGTGGATCTCGTGGATGTCGATGCCACGGCTCGCCTGTTCGGAGAACCCGCCCTTGAGCAGATTGGGGACACCGCAGGCGAACTCGATGTTTTCGAGCCCGCGCGCCACCTCGCCCATGGCGTCGGCGACGGTCTTTCCGTGCTCGGCGCTGATGATCGTGGCGACCTTCCGGCGATTGGCGTCCACCAGTTCGCGCATGCGGAACAGGATCTCCGAGCGGCGGCTGAGTGGTGTCGCGCGCCAAGCCGGGAAGGCGGATTTCGCAATTGAGACAGCCTCGTCGACTTCCGCCCTGGACGCAAAGTCGACATGGGCGCGCACCTCGCCCGTCGCGGGATTGTAGACCGGACCGGTGCGTCCGGATGAACCGGCGCGCGCGCCACCTCCGATCCAATGTGAGACTCGTCCGGTTTCGATCGCTTCCGCCACGGGCATACAAGTTCCTTTCAAGCGCACCCGGGCAGGCGCGCTCATTCCAGTATGCTCGATCCGGAGCGGGCTACGGCAGACTGGGTTCGTGAATCACCGACGTCACGATGGGCCGCGCCTTGTAGGCGCCGGCGATCCATGGCGTGAAAAAGTCGTACGGGTAGTCGGTGATCTTGATCTCGACACGAGCCTTGGACGTGTTCTGGTCCTTCAGTTCAGCGGTCACCATGGAAGTCTGGAGTCTCCACAGTGACGCCGTGGTCCCCCCGGCGGGCGAGTTATAGACGACGTAGTTTTTGACCTGCGTGGCGTTGAAGTCGTTCACCGCCGCCCACTGGGCCCCGGCCCGGGCGCGTTCCACCAGGCTTTGGTGCAGGTAGACTACCTTGGCAATGTCGAGGCTGCCGATCAGCACGGCGAGCAGCGTCATCAGGATGAAGGTGGCTTCGAGGAGCGAACTCCCACGCGATTTCCGTCTTCTCATCGCATGCCTCCTAACTCGTGGGTCCGTTGTACCAGAACGTGGCCGCCGGTTTGCCGTTGAACGTGAACTTGCTGAAGATCGCGTCGATCGTGAAGTTGGTGACCTTCACGGTGATGGTTTTCGGAATGCTCCCGTTCATCACGATGTCGAGCGAGACGTTGTCGGCGGTGAGCCCGTTGGTCACCGGGATATCGACCGTCACGCCGGGCGCGGCAGTCAACACGGGGTTCGGCTTGCCGTAAACCACCATGTTCTTGATCTCGGAAGAATACTCCGAGGCGGGCGTCGAAGTAGTCGCCGTGTACTGCCGGACCGAGGCGAAGCGTGCCGCCGCGCGAACCGAACCTTGCAGTGTGTTGTAGGTGTAGAAAGTGTAGCCGAACTGGAACACTCCGGCAAAAGTGGGGAACAGGATGCTGGAGGCCAGAGCGAATTCGATAATGGCGTTGCCGCGCCGGCGGCGAGATTGTTTGCGCAACATTACTTTACGATCCTCACTTTCGAGATTCCGGCCGCGCCGCCGTGGTGAGCGTTGGCGCCTTGCACATAGGTACCGACATACTCCGCGCAGAATGGCTGGTTTCCGCCCGTGTCGTCGTAGTCGAGCGAGTCCAGGAAAAAGCCGGCAAATCCGATGATGGTACGCGGCGTCATGCTCGGATTCTCCTCGGAACCATTTCCGTTTCCGTTGCCATTGCCATTCCCGTTTCCGTTTCCGTTACCATTCCCGTTTCCGTTGCCATTGCCATTTCCGTTCCCGTTGCTGCCGCCGTTGGTGTAGTCGGGACCCGACTCTGGACCCACGATGATCGGCACCGCCACGATCCGGCGCCCATTTCCCACTCGCGCACCGTTCACGCGGTTGTTCTCGTACTGGGCGTAGGTGGTCGATGTTTCGTCGGTATCGGACTCGACACGGTTCTCCATGGCCTGCTTTCGTCCGTTCTTGGTGCCGGTGGCCATATAAATGGTGTCACCGATGGCCAGCGGATGTGGATAGCCACTACCGATCCACGTACTGAGGTCGTGACCGCTCTGCGACCCGAAGTAACCTCGGTCTGGGTCCATCACGTTCTGGCGGGAATAGGTACTGGTGGGCCCATAGCCGAGCGCGTCGTCACCAGGGCACATGCTGCCTGCGGGCGGAGGCCCGTTATTTCCGCCGGCCGAAGACGACCATCGCAGTGTGTACCTTGCCCCTTTGGAGAATCCGAAGTTGGCCGCATCGGAAGGATTCGGAGCGAGCGGAGCGAACGGAAGGACGTAGTTGCCGCCCACGCTCGTCGACACGACCTTGCCCGCGATCGACATCGACGCTACGTTGACGGGCGATCCCGTCTTGACTACCGGAAGGAAATAGAGCTTCAAGGGGACCGAAACCGACACCTTGACGTACATCTCGTTCGGGATCTGTGTTGAGTTCGGGGATGCATGCCACTCTCCACCGCTGTCGCCGTTCTTGGTGGGAGCAAAGCTGACTGTTCGCTGTTCGGCGGTGACCGAAGTGGTACCGAAGTGATATTGGTTGGGGCTGCTGGTCACCACGCCCTTTGCATCGTCAATGCCGCTTTGGAGTCCGTTCAGGTGCAGGGCAGCACCGAACGCGGCCGCGTCCGTATAGGACTGCAGCTCGTTCCGTACGATGTAAACACGGCCGAGGTCGAAGGCCAAGCCCAGCATGCCCAGCATTGCGACCATCAAAGACGCGACCGTGACGAGTACGAACCCCTTTCTGGATTCGTAGAGCCTTCTGGCTCGTCCGCGAATTCCTTTTGTTTTCATTTCGTTGAAGCCTCTTGCAGAATGCCCGCCGAGCGGGACCCGGAAAGTGCAGTAATCACCGGTAAAAATCCAACCGCCCGGCTTGCTTTCCAATTACAAGCATATTGCCCCAAAGAAATAACCGCCATGCGTCAACAGCCCCCAAATTGACTCACTTTCGGCTCGCGGGTGGGATATCTAACGGCCAGAAACCGGCCGCTAGCGGTACCGCGACTGGCGTACTGGCCCGCTAGGGAAAAGCACGTAGACGCCAGCCGACGCCTTCCAAGGCCCTGTATAATCAACGCATGCGACTCGCGACGGCGCTCTGCCTCGCTCCCCTCATGACCCAAGCCGCCAACTATTCCGCTGAACGCGAAAAATTCAACGGGCAGGAAATCGTGCGCCTGCGCGACGCCCGCCACCAGACCGAAGTTCTGATCGCGCCCGCCAAGGGCAACAATGCCTTCTCGATGAAGGTGAAGGGCCAGGACGTGATGTGGACTCCACCCGAGTTCTGGAGCCGGCCCACCCTGGCGGGAAATCCGCTTCTGTGGCCGTGGGCCAACCGGATCGCGGGCGAGGCCTATTGGGCGAACGGCAAGAAATACCTGCTGAACACCGGGCTCGGGAACGTTCGGAAGGACGGGAACCAGAATCCGATCCACGGATTGCTGGCTTTCACACATGCCTGGCTGGTGCAAGGCGTCTCCGGCGGCGAATCGAGCGCAAGCGTGTCGAGCCGCATCGAGTACTGGCGCTATCCCGACTGGATGGCGCAGTTCCCGTTCGCGCACACGATCGAAATGACGTACCGGTTGCGGGATGGTGTCCTCGAAGTGGAAACAGTGGTCGAGAATCTATCGACAGATGCCCTTCCGCTCTCGCTGGGCTATCACCCCTATTTTCAACTGACAGATTCGCCCCGCGATGACTGGAAGGTCCATCTGGCGGCACGGGACAACGTGGAGTTGTCGAACCTTCTGGTGCCGACCGGAGCGACGTCTCCGAACAACCGCCCCGATCCCTATCTGCTGAAGGGCTCCCAACTGGACAATGTCTTCACGAACCTGGTACGTGACAGTGCCGGACGCGCGGTGTTCTCGGTGAGCGGCAAATCGCAGAAACTCGAAGTGCTCTACGGACCCAAGTATCCGGTCGCGGTCGTGTACGCCCCACCCGGCCGCGGATTCATCTGCTTCGAGCCGATGGCCGGACCCACGAACGGTTTCAACCTCGGGCACGAGGGAAAGTTCCCACTGCAATCGATCGCTCCCGGAGCTTCCTGGCGCGAGAGCTTCTGGATCAGGCCCAGTGGTTTCTAGCTTCGCCGTCCACCTTCTGCTGGCGATGCAGACGGTGCCGGCCGCACGTACTGCACCAAAGGAAGAAACCGCAGCCTCGCAACAACAGTCCGAGGCTGCCAAACGAGTGGAACTGAATCTTCTCGGCAAGACGGACTCCGCCTCGGGCGAAAGCCGGCGTAACGAGAACGTACAGTTCAACCTCGTCGACAACAACGCACTGAAGGAACTGAACGTCCGCCTCGGCACCAGCGCGACCATCCACTCGGAGTTCCGCGCCGATCGCGGATACTTCGGGGCCGAATACGGCAACCCGCCCTCTTCGATCCTGCATGTGGCGCCGGCGCGCAAGCCGGGGTCGCACGGTACGCTCTCGCTCGGACACCTGAATAGCGTCTTCAGCGCGCGGTCCTTCTTTCAGGTGGGTGGAGTGAAGCCAGCCCATGAGAACGATTATGGACTCTCCGCCGGACGAGCGCTCTCGCCGAAATGGTTCCTGCAGGGCGACGCGAGCCAGCAACGCATCCGCGGCAACGTCAACGGCAATGTGCTGGTGCCCCGCCCCGACGAGCGGACCGCGCTCACCAACGATCCGGCGATCCGCGCAATCGTCTCGCGCTGGCTGGCGGCCTATCCCGTGGAACTGCCCAACCGCACCGACATCAACGAGCGAGCGCTGAACACGAACGCGCCGCAACGCATCGACAATTCGAACGCCGGTGGCCGGCTCGAGTTTCTCGCCACGGGCAAGGACAAACTGATCTGGCAGTATCAGTTCGTCTCGCAACTGGTCGATGCGTTTCAACTGGTCTCCGGGCAGAATCCCGACACAGCGACGCGCTCCCACCGGGCTCGCTGGACGTGGACCCGGTCCTGGACCGCCGCCACCATCACCGATCTTTCCGCCGGTTTCGATCGCACCGGGTCGGTGCTGCAGCCAGAACCGAACGCGGTGGGCCCAATGGTCTCGACATCGGGATTGACGACACTTGGCCCGAACGGGTCGATCCCGATCGACCGGGCGCACAACATGTTCCGCTACGCGGGTAACCTGCGCCACAACCGTGGAAATCACACGGCGACGGCCGGTTTCCACATCCTGCGCCGGCAGTTCAACGGAATCGAGACCGACACACATCGCGGCTTCTTCTCATTCAACAACGACTTCGGCCGCGATGCGATCACCAACCTCCGGCTCGGATTCCCCACGCAACACATCGTCTCGGTGGGCGATGTTCACCGCGGGTTCCGCAATTGGGACATGCAATACTACGCGGGCGATACGTGGAAGGTCCGGCCACGGCTCCAAGTCAACTTCGCACTGCGCTGGCAACCCGTTTCGCGGCCCTACGAGGTGAACGGCCGCAACGAGATCCCGTACTCGGCGGATCTCAACAATCTCGCACCGCAGTTCGGAGTGGCATGGTCTCCTGGTGGCTGGCGCGGAACCGTGCGGGCCGCTTACGGCCTTCAGTACGGCGAGATCTTTCCGGTGACCTTTTCGCAGATCCGGTTGTCGCCACCGGGGAGTGTGAAATTGGTGGTCACCGCGCCTTCGCTCATCAACCCGTTGACGAGCGTACCCGACGCGCGCGGCAACATCTACACACTGGCGCCCGAACTCCGCACGCCGTACGCGCACCAATACAACTTCTCCTGGGAGCCCGAGACCCGTTCGGCGTGGAAGCTGCAGTTCGGATACGTCGGCAGCCGGCAGCACAAACTGCTGCTCATGTGGTATCTCAACCGCGCGCACGCGGTTCCCGGAATCCCGCAAACAACGGCGACGATCAACATCCGCCGGCCCGATCCACGCTATGCCGAGATCCGCTGGGTGCTGAACGGATCGCGCGGATACTTCGACGCGGCGCGCGCCACACTCGTGATTCCGCGCTGGCGCGGAATCTCGGTGGACGCCTCCTTTTGGTTCAGCAAAGCGATGGATCTCGGATCCGCCTACACGAATACGGCCTACGAAGCCGACTCGCGGCTTTCGCGCGGACAGTCCGAGTTCGAACAGCACAGAGACATGAAGGCGCTCTCGAACTTCGACCAGCCGCACGCGTTCCTGGTGCGGTCGAGCCATGCCTGGCGCGGATTCACGCTGTCGTCGGTGGTGTTGCTGAAGTCCGGGACGCCGTTCACGGTGCAAACAGGTGCCGACGGTCCGGGGTTCGGAAATGTCGATGGCAACGGCGGCGACCGGCCGAATCTGGCAGACCGCTCGGTGTTGGGCCGGACGGTCGGCCATCCGGACACCTCCGCATCGTTGATCCCGCGCTCCGCCTTTTCCTACATGCGCCCCACAGACGAGTTCGGCGGCAATCTGGGCCGAAACACGTTTCGCAAGGGCGGTATCTATAACGTGAACGCGGCGCTCGCCCGGAGCTTCGGGTTGTGGCGCGAGGCGAAGCTGACGCTGCGCGCCGAGTCGGTCAACTTTTTCAACACGCCGCAGTTCGCCGAACCCGGTGCCGACCTGGCGGCGTTCAACTACGGATTCATCACCAATACGCTGAACGACGGGCGGACCTTCCGCGTCGCGGCGCAGATCGGCTGGTAGGCTGAGCAGTAGCGGGAGTGCGTCAGGCTCCGGGGTCCGGGTGACCATTGCGCGGGCCAGCAGCGCCGGTCCCGCCGCTATTGCGTGCGAGATATCAGCCGTGGTGAAGAATGTGACGGGCGACGACCGCATCGGAGGTGGCGGATGCGTAAAGTAAAGCCGCCACGCCGGAGTATCTTTCCGCCATCTGGCCAAGGCTGCTTGGCTTGAATGCCCGGTTCTTCCGAATCCAACACGCTTTCGTTCCGGACGCTCGGCTGCGTCCGGCGTCGAACTCTCCCCTGGCGTCCGAACCTCGACGGAATGCTCTGGCTCGGCGGAAGCCGTTGTGGAGAGTGCCGCCGCCCGGGGCTCGCGCCCGAACTCGGAATTCCCAACTCACACGCGATCGGACTACACTGGGTTCCTATGCGCGCGTTTCTGCTCGCGGTGTTCGTGTTGCCGCTGGGGGCCCAACACGGACGCTATCTGAGCGACTCCAAGAATCCGGCGATCGGGAATCCCCAGGCGATCGCCAGCGGTACGAAGCTGTTCATGGGTTCATGTGCCGGCTGCCACGGCCCGGACGGCGGCGGAGGCGCCAGAGGCCCGAATCTGGTGAGGCGCTCGCTCTGGCATCCGCTCAGCGACGAAGCGATCTTCCAGGTGATTCGCAAGGGTGTGCCCGGAACCGACATGCCGCCCTCGGCGCTGAACGACGAACAGACGTGGAACCTCGTCGCTTTCATCCACGCACTGACCGGACCCGCGAGCACTAATCCGGTACCCGGAGATCCGGTCGCGGGCAAGGTAGTGTTCTGGGGATCGAAGGCAGCGTGTTCGAACTGCCATCCGATTCTCGGCAAGGGCGGACGCACTGGGCCCGATTTGAGCAACATCGGAGGAAGCCGTCCCCTCGCCGTGATCCGGGAGTCGATCGTCGATCCCGGCAAGGATCTCTTCTACCTTGGCAACGAGGCCGCCACGGTCGTCATGAAGAGCGGGCAGACACTGAAGGGCGTGGCAAAGAATCGCAGCAACTATGCACTCCAACTGGTCGACACCAAAGGCGAGCTCCACTTGATTCAGATGAACGACGTGAAGGAGCTGACGATCTCCGCCTCCACGCCGATGCCCGGCGATTACGCCAAGCGGCTGACACGCGAGGAACTGCGCGACCTGCTTGCCTACCTCGCCACCCAGGACATCCGCGCCGGAGAGAGGACCGCCCAGTGATGAATCGATCATTCGTCCTATCGCTCGCCTTGGCTGGCATCAGTTTCAGCCAAGTGCATGACGACATCATGAAGGGTGCGACTGGTGACTGGCTCACCTATGCCGGCACGTATTCGGGGTGGCGCTACAGTCCACTTTCACAGATCACCGCCGCCAATGCCCGGAACCTGGTGCCGAAGTGGGTCTACCATGTGCCGAACGCGCGCGGGTTGCGCAGTTCGCCGATCGTCTACAAGGGCGTTCTCTACATTACCAACACCAACTCGGTGTACGCGATCGATGCCCGGAGCGGACGGCTGGTCTGGCAGTACGCCGATCCGCGCGCGCAAAAGGGCGGCGTCAACCGGGGAGCGGCGATCTGGGCCGACAAAGTCTACTTCACCACCAGCGACAACTATCTCACCGCGCTCGACCGCCACACGGGAGCGCTGATTTTCAACAAGAAGTTCGCCGATGTCGAGCAGGGCACCACATCCACTTCGGCGCCGCTCATTGCCAAGGGCAAGGTCATCGTGGGCAGCGCGGGCGGCGATAGCGGCATGCGCGGCTTCGTGATGGCTCTCTCCGCCGACACAGGCGAGACCATCTGGAAGTCGTACACGGTTCCAGCCAAGGGCGAGAAAGGCTCCGAGACATGGGGCGACCTGATCGACTATGGCGGCGGCGCGGCATGGCTTTCCGGAACCTACGACCCCGACCTCAATTTGCTCTACTGGACGACTGGGAATCCGTGGCCGGACTACAATGCGAGCGTCCGCCCGGGCGACAATCTCTATACGTGCTCGCTGCTCGCGCTCGATCTCGATACGGGAAAAATGAAATGGTATTTCCAGTTCACGCCGCACGACACGCATGACTGGGATGCACAGAGTTGGCCAGTACTCGTCGATACCGAGATCCGCGGACAGCAGCGCAAAGTGGTGCTGCACGCCAACCGCAACGGCTTCTTTTACGCGCTCGATCGCGTCACCGGCGAGTTCCTACGCGCCACGCAATTGATCGATAAGGTCACCTGGGCAAGTGGAATCGATGACAAGGGCAGGCCGATCCAGAAGCCGAACAGCGATCCGACCCCCGAGGGCAATTGGGTTTGCCCGAGCGTCAAGGGCGCGACCAACTGGATGGGCCACTCCTATCATCCCGGCACGGGCCTTCTCTATGTGTTGACCCTCGAACAATGCGGCATGTACTATCGTTCCGCGCAGAAGCCGGAGCCGATGAAGAACTTCTCTGGCGGGGGGGCGACCGAAGAGGGCGGGCAGGTTCTGCTCCGGGCGCTCGATCCCAAGACCGGAAAGCGCGTGTGGGAATATCCGATGACCGGCGTCGGCCGTATGTGGACCGGCACGGTTGCGACCGCGGGAGGCGTGCTGTTCACCGGTGACGACGACGGCCACATGGTTGCGCTCGATGCGCAAAGCGGCAAGAATCTTTGGCACTTCAACATGGGCGAGGGGCTGACCGCGTCGCCCGTAACCTACTTGATCGACGGCAAACAATACGTGGCGATCGCCTCTGCCACGGCGGTCTTCGCTTTCGGGCTCTTCGAACCCGCAGTCGGGGTAGAGCCGCCGGTGATTCGGGTCTCGAAGTAGCCCCGTTCCGGATAATGCAGCAGTATCGGGATCGGAGCAACTGCTCAACCCATCATTCTCGCTGAGATCCAACCGTGCCGGCCTTTCTCGATGAGATTCACTACTTGATCGAGAGGCGCGGTTTGTCCTTCAACCCGTGCGGTTCGAGCCCGCGCAAGCTTCGTCAGAGTCCGGCGAACCTGCTTGCCGACTCCCCGGAGACCAGGCGCTCCCTCGAGTCTTACGTCGACGACTACCCGAAAGGGGAGTTCGCGGTCGAGGCCTCTGACACGCAACCTCGCGGCCTTCGCGCGATTCCTCGACGTCATGGGAATCATGAACGGGCAGATCGTCAACTATGACTGTGCCAAGATCGCCCGGCGTAGTGGTGGACGCCAAGACGCTCCGATCGCATTTCGAGACCCGGAGGACACGCTCATCGGCCGGTTTCCGCGGCCGGTTCCGCAGAAGCCGGGCAGCCACAAGAGTTTGGTTGCGGCGAAGTTCTACCTTTTCGATACGGCTGTCGCCCGCTACCTGCGCCGCGTCGCCCTAACGGGCCTCGACGGGCCCGATCTGTTCGACGCGACTTCCTACCGCGCTCCGCCAGCGTTTGCACTACTACCGGACGCGCGGCGGCGTCGAGTTGGACTTGTTGTCGAGTTAGGAGCGCTGGCGATCGAGGCAAAGCTCTCGACGAGCCTCCGGAATACCGATTTGCGGCGGCCTGGACAGCTCCATGGACGACGAACCAGGGCGCTGGAAGGGGGATATCCTCGAAACGTCGAAAACTCGCAGCCGGGCCCGCTGCTGTTTTGCGGGCGGGAATTGAGCCGCCTTCGATATATTGAAAGGGTGGGTTCGCGCGTCACTCGCAGGCGCGCTGCTGCTTCGTTTTGGTGAAAATTATGCCCGAAAAGTCCTACGATCCGAAATCTATCGAGCCCAAGTGGTCTGACGCTTGGAAGTCCGACCCCGCGCTCTATCGAGCCACTGAAGACGGCCGTCCGAAGTTCTATTGCCTCGAGATGTTTCCCTATCCGAGCGGACGTCTCCACATGGGGCACGTCCGAAACTACTCGCTTGGCGACACGCTGGCGCGGTTCATGTGGATGAAGGGTCACGACGTGCTGCACCCGATCGGCTGGGACTCTTTCGGGATGCCCGCCGAGAACGCCGCGATCCAAAACAAGCAGCACCCGAGCGCCTGGACACTGTCGAACATCGCCAACATGCGCGCGCAACTCGAGCGCATGGGGTTTTCCTACGACTGGAACCGCGAGGTGAATACCTGCGACGAGAAATACTATCGCTGGAATCAGTGGTTCTTCATCCGGATGTGGGAGAAGGGGCTCGCCTACCGCCGTGAGGCCGAAGTCAACTGGTGTCCGGATTGCGCCACCGTGCTCGCCAACGAACAGGTGGAAGAGGGCCGCTGCTGGCGATGTTCATCGGTGGTGCAGCGCAAGAAACTCGCGCAGTGGTTCCTGAAGATCACCCATTACGCCCAGGAACTGCTCGACGAAACCGCGAACCTCGAGAAAGGCTGGCCAGAGCGCGTTATCACAATGCAGCGGAACTGGATCGGCCGCAGCGAAGGCGCCGAGGTCGACTTCACGCATGCCGGCTCCGGCGAGAAGATCCGTGTGTTCACCACGCGCATCGACACGATTTACGGCGCCACCTGCGTGATTCTCGCGCCGCAGCATCCCCTGACCGCCAAGCTCATGACCGGCGATGCCTACAGGCCCGTCAAGGAGATGATCGACGAGGCAGCGCGCAAGGGTCCGGGCGACATCGAAAAAGCGGGGGTATTCACCGGCCACCACGCGGTCAATCCGTTCAACGGCGCGAAGGTCCCGATTTGGGTTGGAAACTTCGTGCTGTGGGGATACGGCACCGGCGCAATCATGGCCGTGCCCGCGCACGATGAGCGTGACTTCGAGTTCTGCACCCGTTATGGCATTCCCGTGAAGCCGGTCATCCGGCCAGTGGACAGCGAACTGGCGGACCCAGCCACGATCAAGTGCGCCTTCACCGAATACGGCGTCGTCGAGAATTCCGGCGAGTTTTCCGGCCTGCCCACGGTCGAAGCCAAGGCGAAGATGGCGGCGCATGCGAAGACCAACGGATTCGGCGAGGAGTCGATCACGTTCCGGATCAAGGACTGGGGCATCTCGCGGCAGCGTTATTGGGGAACTCCGATTCCGATGGTCCATTGCGTTGCGTGCGGCGTGGTTCCGGTGCCGGAATCGGATCTACCCGTGCGCTTACCCCTTGACGTCGAATTCACCGGAAAGGGTGAGTCTCCTCTTGCGCGGAACGAGGCGTTCGTCAACGTCAAGTGCCCGAAGTGTCACGAGCCCGCACGGCGGGAAACCGACACGATGGATACGTTCGTCGACTCGTCCTGGTATTTCTATCGCTACTGCGACCCGCATAACGACAAGGCGGCGTTCGATCCGGCCAAGGTCAAGGTTTGGTTCCCAATCGATCAGTATATCGGCGGCGTCACGCACGCCATATTGCACCTCATCTACTCACGCTTCTGGACCAAGGTGATGCGCGATCTCGGTTTGATCGAGAACTCCGAGCCCGCCGCGAACCTGTTCACACAAGGAATGGTGCTCAAGGGCGGGACAGCGATGTCGAAGTCCAAGCGCAACGTCGTTGACCCGGACGAGATGGTGGCGAAATACGGCGCCGATGCCTGCCGGCTATTCGTGCTGTTTGCCGCTCCGCCCGAGCGTGACATGGAGTGGGACGAGGAGAGTATCGAAGGCGTGGCCCGGTTTCTGGCCCGCGCGTATCGTTTCGTCACGAGGAACGCCTCAGCCACCGCCGCGGGCGCCGAAGCGGGCGCGGGTGATCGCCAGGCGTTGCGCAAGATGCACCAGACGATCGACCGGATTTCACGCGACTTCGAAAACCGGTGGCACTTCAACACGTCGATCGCGGCACTGATGGAGTTATTGAATGCGTTGACTTCGCTCGAGGCGTCCTGCTCCCAGGCGGTGCTGCGCGAGCTGGCTCACAAGCTGACTCTAATGCTCGCTCCGTTTGCCCCCTACGTCGCGCAGGAACTGTGGGCGGAGGAATTCGACGGCGCGGGGCCCGTGTTCCGCCAGCGGTGGCCCATCGCCGATGCGGAGCTCGCGAAGGAGGACGGCGCGGAAGTGCCGATCCAGGTCAATGGAAAGCTGCGCTCCAAGATCACGGTTCCGTTTGGAACGGCGCGGGAGGAGCTCGAGCGGCTGGCGGCGGCCGACGCCAAAGTCCTACCGTGGGTAGAAGGCAAGCAGATCGTCAAGATCGTGGTCGTGCCTGACAAGCTCGTCAACATCGTGGTCAAGGGGTAGACGCCCCAAAAGGGGAAACGGCCCGGACGGAACCTGCGGTCCGCCGGGCCGTTCTCTTTCGCGAGTTTTCGGCACGCTCCAGAACTCACCCGGAAGCCCTGTCCGCCACCCGGTTCGCACCTTCCTCCATTGCTCCAACCGCAATCCCAACTATCCCAACTCGCTCAATTCCCCCGGTATCTCCACTGCTTTGCCTCCTTCGCTCTCGAAGGTATCAGGAGCCTGCACCCCCGTCACGCACCCTTGCCGAAGTCACACGAATCACAGGCTTGCGCTTTGGAAAACGTAGGGAGTTCGGGCTCACTTAGGCAGCACTGATTTCGGAGAGGCCGCCACTGATTGAGCCAAATAGCTAAGGTCTAGTCCCAATTGATTCAGAAGGCTAAACCCCGCAAACTTGACTCATATGCGCTATGCAATCTCACTGGCCCTGTCGTCCTGTGGCGCGCTCCTGTTGATGGCGGATGCAAGCAACGTAACGCCTCTTCTAACGGTGCCCAGAGTCCGGTGGCAGTTCGCCCTGGCGGCCGACGGTGCGATCTATTTCGGCGGAAATCAGCAGGTCCTGAAGTTCGCCGGCGGTACCGTCACCGTGGTGGCCGGGACTGGCGAACGAGGATTCTCCGGCGACGGCGGAGCGGCAACGGCAGCCACGATTACCGATGTCACGGGCGTCGCGGTGGACAATGCCGGCAACGTCTACTTCTCTGACGCGATGAACTCGCGCGTGCGTAGGGTCGCCGCGAGCACGGGCATCATCACCACTATTGCGGGAAATGGTTCGATGGGCACAGTAGCAGGCGACGGAGGTCCGGCGACACAGGCGGTCGTGCCGCAACCGCTTTATATCGCGGTAGACCCGTCCAACTCGTGGCTCTACATTTCGGGCTACGACAATATCCGCCGCGTCAATCTGGCGACGGGCATCATCACACGGGTTGCCGGCGAGTACGGAGTGGCCGGGGGCGTGGCCGATGGAAACCCGCCGACACGAGTGAACCGGCCGACGAACATGGCCTTCGATCCAGCCGGGAATCTGGTATTCATCGAGGGCAATTACAACCGGGTGCGGAGGATCGATCGGGTGACGAACCTGTTGAGTACCATCGCGGAAGGCAACACCGCTGGGTCCTCTTCCTCTGATGGATTGTTGGCAACGGAAACGATTCTGGTGGTCCCCGAGACGATCGCGTACGCGCCCGACGGCGCGCTCTATATCGGTGAGCGTTATCGCATCCGGCGGGTGGATCCCGTGACGGCTCGGACAATGACGATCTCCGCGCTGCCTGGAAGCGGGTGCGCTGGCCCGGGAAACAACGTGCCCGCCAGTTCGGTCGGTGTTTGCCCTGACGGGTTGGCGGTCAATGCGGCGGGCGAACTGCTGGTTAGTCAACAGGACTATATCTTCAAAGTCTCGTTCAGCCGTCCGCCGACATCCACGGTGCTCTCGGGGTCGCCCAATCCCTCCACCAGCGGCCAGAGTGTGACCCTTACGGCCACGGTCAGTCCATCGGCGGCCACTGGACGTGTCTTTTTCCAGGACGGGGCTGCTCTGGTTGGCACCGTGAATGTGTTGAACGGCGTGGCGGCGCTAACGACATCTGGTCTGACCCCGGGCGATCATTCGCTGAGTGCGGTCTACGAAGGCAGCCTCGACCACCTATCGAGCCAGTCAGTGGCGGTCAACCACCGGGTCCGCACTACCACAGCCACCGCGATTTCCGTGTCACCTGGTTTTGTGTTGTTCGGGGATACGGTGCAACTCACCGCTTCCGTGAGTCCGGCGGCGGCCACTGGTACGGTCGAGTTTCTGGACGGAGCGGCGGTGATCGGATCGGCGCAATTGAACGCCGGCGTTGCGTCCCTTTCGACGCCCAGTCTGGCGGTCGGCACGCGTTCCCTGTCGGCTCGCTACCTGGGGAGCGGAAACCATGCGCCAAGTAGTTCCGCCGCCGCAACGCTCTTCGTTGGCAAGGCAAACTTGACGGTTTCCGTATCGTCTTCAGCGAGTCCCTCTTCGTTCGGCTCCACCGTGACGTTCACCGCCAGTGTGTCTCGCTCCAACGCGACCGGGACCGTTCAATTCTCCGACTCCGGTTTGGTGCTGGGCGCAGCCACGGTGGCCAACGGCACGGCGTCCTTCGCCACGTCCGCCCTCGGCGTCGGAGACCATTTCATCTCCGCGTACTACGTGGGGGATGCCAACTTCAATGGCGCTACGTCCGGGTCCATCACACACACCGTGGGTCGGGCCACAACCGCCACCACCCTCACCTCGAGTGCGAACCCTTCCATCCGCAACCAGTCCGTGACCTTCACCATCAGCGTCTCACCATCCTCGGCCACGGGTTCGGTCCAATTCCTCGATGGAACCACGGTACTTAGCACTCAAACCCCTACCAACGGCGTCGCGACCTTCACGACATCGGCGCTATCGGTCGCCACACACGCTATGAAGGGCACGTACCTCGGGAGTACGAATCACCTGCCGAGCCAGTCCCCCATCCTCAATCAGGTGGTCAACCGCCGATAAACGCGCTGCAGGGAGCCGCGGTGAGCCTTGCGAACCGCAGGGCCAGGAAGTATTTCGCCGAATAGTAGTCCGGACCGGCGAGCCTGAGGATCATCTTCACCACATCGTGCGCGCCATTGAACGAAACGCCTGACTCCGATCCGGCCATGCCGCCCGCCATGTACGTGCGCTTGCCGTCCATCTCGCGGCGATCGCGAACTCGTTTGGTGAACGTGACAGTAGTAGCGGCCCATCGCGACGAGTCCTTCGTTCCGGGCGCAGTTCCGCTGGCAACGCCCTCTCGACCACGATCACCTGGCCGGAAGAGGCGGAGCGCGACCAGTGATAAGCGACCGCGGCACCCTGCCATTCGCGCGCCGATCAGGGCGACTCCGACACGCTCCGGAAGTTCGCTCAGGGATCGCTCGCGAAGGGATGGTTCGCGAACGGATCGCCACCCTCAAGCCACACCGGTGTCCACGACACCGGATCGTCGATCGTGGCCCAGGCACGGGCGGATGGCAGGCTGGTCCACAGGCGCTTCGCGAGCCACCCGAGAAACAGCAACAGACGCACCCGAAACACACGACGTCCCAAAAGGGGAAACGGCCCGGACGGAACCTGTGGTCCGCCGGGCCGTTCTCTTTCGCGAAAAGAGATCTTACTTACTTGCCGTCGAAATAGCCCGCCGCAAGTTCGGGCTTCGCCGCCAAGGCTTGGCTCCAGTAGATGCGGGCTTCGTCGGGGTGGCCCTGCTGTTTGAGGGCGTGTCCGAGATTGAGAAGGGCTTCCGGAAAATCCGGACGCTCGGTGAGAGCTTCCTTGTAGAGCCGGATGGCGTCCTCGAGCTGACCGCTTTTTTGCAGAATCAGGCCGGTATTGTAGAACAGCTCGGGGCTCCGCTCGCCCTTGTCGATCAGCTTGGCCTGGCAGTCGAGGGCCTGTTCGAAATCCTCGCGTTCGATGGCCAAAGCGGCCAGCCCGCGAAGGGCATCGATCGAGGTGGGATCGGATTCGAGCGCGCCCTGGAAGGTCGTGCCGGCCGATTCACGATCGCCGTTCTTCCAGTAGGCGAGACCGAGGTTGACCTGCGCCTCTGGCCACTGAGCCCGCTTCTGGAGGCAGCTCTCGAACGCCGCAATGGCACCCTGATAGTCGCCGCGCTGGAGCTTGAGGTAACCCGAGCGGAACCAAGCGTCTTCCCAGTCGGGGCTGGTTGCGAGTACGCGCTCGTAGAGCTTCTCGGCTTCCGCCGTCGAGTCCTGCTGCTCGTTGAGCAGCGCGAGATTGTAGAGCACCGCCGGAATGTCAGGCTGGATCTTGAGGGCCTTCTCGTAGGCATCCTTGGCACCGGTGAATTCGGAAAGTTCGTGCCGGACCACACCGAGATTGACCCAGGCATTCTTGGCATCCGGGCGGAACTTCAGAGACTCCTGGTAGGCCTTGGCCGCCTGCTCGAGCCGAGCGGTCCGCTGGTAGGCGACGCCTAGGTTGAACCACCGCTCGAAGCTGTCTGGGGTGTATTCGACGAGCTTGGAGCAGAACTTGGCCGCGGCCTCGTAGTCACCGGTGGCGAAGGCGCACGTGGCCAAGCCCTCGACCGCTACCTGGGAGTACGGCCGGATCGTGAGAAGCCGCTCGGAGTACTGCCGGATCATGTCGTGGTCCTTGCGGGCCATCGCGACACTGATGAGGTTGGTGAGCGCGTCTTCCGAATTCGGGTTCTTGTCGAGAGAAGCCTTGTAAACATCCGAAGCTTGGTCGAGTTTGCCCGAAAGCTGGAGGGCAACACCCTTACCGAAGAGTGCTGTTTCGTTCTCCGGCTCTCCGGCGAGCACGCGTTCGAAGCTTTCGAGCGCGGCCGGGCCGCGCTCGAGATGGAGTTGACACACGCCAAGCCCGACGAGCGCCTCGGTTCGGTTGCTTTCCGCGCTCCATGCCTTCTGGAAAGCTTCGGCTGCTTGCGCCCACTTGCCGGTCTTTTCGAGACAGACGGCCAGGTTGAAGGTCGCCGCCGTGTTGGACGGCTCGGACTCGAGCAGCGACGCATAGCTCGCCGCGGCGTCGTCGAACTGTTCGAGTTCGAACAGAATGTGCCCTCGCGCCGAGTGAATCTCGGCGCTGGCCTCGCCGCGCTCGAGTGCCGAATCGAGCTCTTTGAGAGCCTCCTTCAGCTTGCCTTCCAGATGGAGTGAGACCGCCCGGCCCAACGCCGATTGCGCTCCGCCCCGTTCGCTCACCGCCTGCCGGTTTTCTCCCGCCTTCTTCTTGGGACTCATTCGTTTGCTCCTCTATCTCTACCCAGGCTCGGCGGCGCGAAGAACGCGCACAACTTGCCCAGCAAATCATCTTGATGTGTTACAGATATCCATCGGACACGAGCCTGATCTCCGCCAGAGCTGAACAGGCCCACTCCACCGCGCTCCAGACGCGTCTCGGTCCAGGAATCCACGAGGTTTCCCTGCACCGCCACCGCGTAGCCGGTGCCGTGGACTTCGGTGAGAATTCGATATGAAGTGTCGTTGCGGACCGTGAAGTGCAGGCTCTTGCGCTGTACCGCGCCGGCGACCCCACGCACGACCGGATAGCGTTCGAGCACCACTTTCGGCACCGGACCCGCCTCGGCCACGACCAGTTTGACCGCGTAATAGTTGCGGACGTCAGCGGCGCGAACGACCCAGCCGATCGAACGCCGGTCGATCTGGCCGAGTAACTCCATCTGGTAGTCGGTCATCTCGGTCGTCGGCGAGTAGATTCCGATCGCTCCGGGACGCACGAACCCGGCGAGGTCATAGGCCCATCCGCGCGCCCAATTGCCCTCACCAGTCCACTCGCCCAGGCCTGCCCGGAAGTCGTCCACGAGCACGACCGCCGCGCGCGATCTGATCCGCGCTCGCAAGCCTGCCTCGGCGCGAGGCGTGGTAGCTACGGAGCCGCCAACAGCACCCGGTGGGGTTGGCTTGGTTGCGGTCTTTTTCGTTGCCGCTCCCACCTGCGGCCGCGTCGCGACCGGTGGCGTCAAGTCTGGATCCCCGCCATTGGCCGGGGCGGCGCCGCGCCGGGATGGCAGCGCCACCACAAACCCAACGACAAGCAACGCGGGTAACGCCCACTTTGCCGCCGCTGGAGTTCGCTCCCAGCGCCGCTGTACGGAATGCCAAAGACCTCCCGGAACGCCGATTTCATCGATGAGGTTGAATCGGGCTCTACCATTCTTTTCGGCCAATGCGCCTGAGGGCTTTAGCCGTTGCCCCTTGCCGGTGCCGATCCAGGCGAGTTTGTCTATGGCCGGTTGGTACCGGATTCCCGCCATCTGGCGGCGCTTCCTCCAGGCCGGTGCCATATCGACACACTGCGGCGCGAGCGAGCCGCGCACCGGCGGCACGATGGAGTAGAGCCCGAAGCTTTGCGCCATGGGCGGATCGCCGCCGGCC
Source organism: uncultured Acidobacteriota bacterium (assembly GCA_902825945.1). Taxonomy (GTDB): domain Bacteria; phylum Acidobacteriota; class Terriglobia; order Bryobacterales; family Bryobacteraceae; genus SYLY01. Next base: position 13,268 of record CADECY010000070.1, on the reverse strand, counting down.
TCGGCGGTGGGCCTTCCCGTGGGCCGGGTCGGCGCCATCACCGGAACGTAGCGTTTCGCGGCCGGTTTGCCGGCCTTTCCGAAAGCCGGCTCGGGCTTCGGCGGAGGTTCGGCGAACGCGGACTTCGCCTTCGCGGAGGCTCTCGCTTGTTGCCGGACATCGGCGCGCGGTTGCGCCGGCGCAGCCACGGCTACTTTCACCGGTGCGCCAAGGTAACGAGGCAGCGTGGTGTCGAGATCGGCCCCCAACAATCCCGGGGCAGCGCTTTCGAGCGAATACTCACCACCGGCGATCCGCACTTCGAAAACCATTGGGACGGGACCAGCGAGAGGTGGCACAGCAGGCTCGGCGTCCGCCGCGGCGGCGGTGACGATCGTCAAGCCCTCCACCGAATCCGCCTGCGCCGGGACCGCCGTTTGTGCGATCACCGGGCCTGGAACGGGCTCACTAGCATCCACGCTGCCCGCCGCCGAAGTGACGATGGTTTGGCCGGACCCCGAGGGTGGACCCGGCATCACGCTTCCGGCGAACGGCACGGGATCGGGCCGCCGGACCACGGCGTGTCTCGGCTCACTCGGATTCGGTGCATCGATTCCGGCAAGGCGCGAGCCCATGCCCATGCCCTGCCCCGCAGCAGGCGGCGGCGGAACGCAACCGCCGCGAGAAGGAGCCGGCAGGGCGCGCTCGACCGGTTGTGCCGGAGGAGGGAAGAGCTTGCACGGTCCGATGTCCCGCAGTCGCGGATGTTGCGACGGCGGCAGCGATTCCATTCTTTCGGACACCGTGAATCGTACGGTTCTCTCAGCCGGGGGATGGAGCCCAGCGGGAACCGCGGCCATCGGCGCAAAAGGTTCCGGGGCGAGGATCCCGGTGGCAAGCCCGGGGCTGGGCCGCGCTCCACTGGGAACCGCGACCGGCAACAGTACCGTTCGGCCGAGCCCCCGGACGGAGGCTGGCGTCCGCACGCCACCGGGGAAGGCCGGAGACGGCATCTTTCCGGGCGAGCGCACCGGCGCGGCTTCGGGCACCGGGACGGCCGGATGCAGCACTCCTGGGTTCGCCTTCAATGTGCCGTCGAGCGCAGCCAGCCCAACAGCCGTGTGCAGCAAGGCGAGTGCCGACAGGCGCACGGGATGCCCGAATTCGCGCACGCTCCGCGCCGGCGCCGGAAGCACCGAATCCGCGACTCTCGATACCGCAACTGGCGGCGCTTTCCTCGGGCCCAATTCGAGCGCCAATAGCCCGGCGGGTTCACGCACCGGGTCTGAGCATTGGTATTCGACCGGCTGGGCATGGAACCTGGCGAACACAACCGGACGCCTTCCGGAGCGCAACGGCGTCGATTGCGCATAGGGACGCCGGATTCGAACCGCGATCCGCCGAGGCTCCGGAACCGCGATCGCGAGTTGCCGGAAACGAGCCTCGACCATCTCGACGAGAGGTTCGGCCGCCGTTTCGGCTGGTTGCGCGACCGGCTCGGGTTCAGGCTCGGGCACAGGTGCGACGGCCGCAGCAAGCTCGACACTCTCGGCCGCGCTCTTCTCGATCACGGGAGGCGCGACGGCCGTACGAGCGGTCGCCCCGGGCCGAGTCGTCTGAATTCGGAGGACCGCGGTTGCCAATCGCGGTCGAGGCTCCGCAATCAGAGAGGCCGGGGTCTCCGCAGCAATCGCGCTTTCCACATCCACCAAATCGAGGAGAGTCGAGATGAGATCCTGAGTCCACGGCAGCCGGGCCGCGAGCAGCCGATCGACCGCGGGCAACAGCGGCGGCATCGCGGCGAGTCTCGGATTTGCCACCACCCGTTGAAAGGTGCGATGTGAGACCGGGTTGGGAAGCGATAGCGAGACCAGCCCCCGCATTTCCGCCGGGGGAATGTCCCCGTTCTTGAGCTTGCGCCGGCGCTCCCATAGCGATTGCGTCTTGGTCTCATGCTGCGTCGCCTGTTTCAGCCTGGCGATCGCCACGCTTTGCTCCCTGGCGGCATATTGGGCGGCGTGGGCGGCCGAGCAGAAGTCGCCATCGACCTTCCGGAACAGCGGCAGCCGTTTACCGCATTGCAAGCAACGCATTTGGGAATCTGGAGTCCTTACTAGCAATAGTGAAGGATCTCGGAGAGATTTCCTAGGCGTGAAATACCCTACTGAGGCTCGGGCTAGGCGGATTTCCTACTAGGAGAGATAGGGTAAGGGCCCTAGTGACAACTCGCCTACGAGAGCCAGCTCACCGTCGCGTTTGGCCGTTTCAGCACCTCAGGCGCTAGGTCGGCGCCCAGCCCGGGGCCAGCAGGCGCCGGGAGCATTCCCTCGACCGGAATCAGATCAGCCGTCAAGAGTCCCCGATACTCATCCAAATAGTGTCGCCGCACCGTTTCGAGGATGAACAGGTTGTTGAGATTGGCGGCCAGGTGCGCCGAGGCGAAGTGCAGCACCGGACCGCCACAGTTGTGCGGCGCCACCGGAAGATAATAGGTCTCTGCCATCGAGGCGATCTTCTTGGCCTCGGAAATCCCACCGCACCAGCAGATGTCCGGCATGATCACCGAAGCGGCCCGATTCTCTAGCAGTTCCCGGAAACCCCAGCGCGTCATCAGACGTTCGCTGATGGTGAGTGGAATCCGCGTCGCGTTGGCCAGTTCCCGATAGGAAGCCATGTTGTCCTGCGGCAACATCTCCTCGAGCCACATCGGATCGAGCGGCTCGATCGCCGCGGCGATCTTCCGGGCGCTTGGAAGATTCCAGTAGCCGTGAAACTCCATGGCGACCTGCATCGCATCGCCGAATTCCTTCTTGATCAGGCGCAGCGGCTCGGCGCCTTCGCGGATCTCTTCGGCCGTGATCGCGTTGCCGCGATTCCGCTTGGCAATCGGGTCGAACGGCCAGATCTTCATCGCCCGGATCCCCATTCCCAGCAGCTCACCCGCCAATTGGACCGGAGCGGTATGAAAGTCCACATGGTCATAGCAGGTGTTGTAGACGGGAATGGTATTCCGCGTGGCGCCACCCAGCAGTTGGTGGATGGGCATCCCGGCGGCTTTGCCCGCAATATCCCAAAGGGCGATATCGATCGCGCTCATGGCGCGCATCTCCGCGCCCGCCCAGCCGTGATATTGGACGGCGGTGAACATGTCCGCCCACAGCTTGTCGATCCGCGAGGGGTCGGCGCCGAGCAGCACGGGGGCGAGTTCGCGGCTGATGGCTCCGGCTTCGGCGTCCGAGCAGGGGTAGGTTTCGCCGAGCCCGGTGATGCCCGAGTCCGTGTGAAGCCTGACCCACAGCCAGTCCACAGCGCCCGCATGGACGGTAATGCCACGCGAGTAGCGGATCAGTTCGATTCCGGTGATGCGCACCCGGAGATTATAGCGGAGACTACAGCGGTTCCGGGAGAGCCAGATTCGCTTTGCCGAGCGCGCGGTCCAGGATGTCGATCGCCTCGCCGGTGGAAACCCCGCGAGCCGAAGAGACCTCGGTGAGCAGCATGTGTCGCGCGCGGTCAAGCATCTTCTTTTCGCGGAACGAAAGCGGCTTACCCTTCTGCTGCTGCAGCAGGCCCTTCATCACCTCGGCGATGTCGAGCAGGGCTCCCACGCGCATTTTCTCGGAGTTTTCTTTGAAGCGGTTCTTCCAATCCGTGCAGGCACGGCACTTGCCGCTCGAAAGAAAATCGAGCATCTTCTGAATCTCGCTCGTTCTGGTGACCTTCCGCAGGCCGATATCGGCCACGTGCGAGAACGGCACCATTACCGTGAGACTGTTCGATGCCAGCTTCAACAAGTAGAACCGTTCGGTCTTCGGACCGAAGGTTCGGGTGCTGACATTTTCAATTGTGCCAACGCCCTGGTTGGGATATACAACGCGTTCACCGATCTGAAAGGTCGTTGCCGGACCCATGTACACCTCGCTGAAGTTGTTTACTGCCCAGTTAACAATAGTCAAGGTTAACTGGAACTGGACGGACCTGTCAATACAGATGCGCGAAAAAAATGCCGAAAAAAGCGGTTTGGAGGCCAAACTGTCGACAGATCCTGTCGACGGGTTGTTGCCACAGCTCCGGGCGGCCGGGCCTACCAGCCACTACCCTGAGGTGGTGCCTTCATTGCGGTAAATCTCTACAGAACTTTCGTAACCTCCTAGCGGCCCACCAAGCCTTACAGATGATCGCGGAACCGCAGGCGCGCACCCATTCGTGGACCGCGCCCACCACCGAATCGCTTGAAAATGGGCCGGCCGCTCGAGAAGCGATACACGCCGCTCCAAGCCCGTGACCGATGGCCTCCTCGGACCGGTTGGCGCACCGAATCCCAGCCCGCCACCCGCCCCGGGGTCGCCGGAACTTGGGCTCATTCTCGCTATCTGACGGGCGCACCCAGCACCGTGAGCGAGCGTTTGTCGCCTTGTCGCAAGCATCCACTCCGCGAACGGCGAATTCCGGTGCAGCGCGAGTGACCGGTCGGATCCCATCGAGAAGAGACCCGGCGGCGGAAGTCCGCGGACGTCCGGCCTCCCTCGAGCGCCAGCCTTTGAACTGTACTAAACTCGATGGACATGAGGGTTCAACGAGTCTCGTCCATTTGCTTCCTTGTAGCTGCCGCGTTTGCACAGACCGAACGTGGAAACATCACTGGCCAAATCACCGATTCCACCGGCGCCGCCATTCCGGGCGCCACGGTGACGATCACCAACGTCGCGACCAATGTCGGCGCGACCAACACCACCACCAACGGCGGCGACTACAACGCCGCGAGCCTGCCGCCGGGCAACTACCGCGTGGAAGTCACCGCGACGGGGTTCAAGAAGGCCATTCGGGACGGAGTCGTCCTCACCGCTTCGGCGACCATGCGTGCCGACATCCGCCTCGAACTCGGGCAAGTGAGCGAGAGCGTCGAGATCCGCGCCGACATCGCGCAGGTGCAAACCGAAAACGCCAAGATCACCACGGCCGTGCAGAACAAGCTCGTCGATGAGCTGCCGCTCGTCGTGGGCGGCGCGCTGCGCAGCCCGTTCGATCTCGTGTCAATCACGCCAGAAGCCCGCGGCAGCGGAGGTCAGATGGCGCTCGGCGGCGGACAGGCTCGCGCCTGGGAAGCAACACTCGACGGCGTCTCCGTCGCGACCAACCGCTCGGCCGACGCGGTCGAGATCGCCTACAACGCACCATCGCTCGAGGCGATCACCGAATTCGCGGTCGATACCAACGGATTCAAGGCCGAGTACGGACAAGCGGGTGGCGGCATCATGACGTTCTCATCGAAGTCAGGCACCAATCAGTATCACGGCGTCGTTTACGACTTCCTGCGCAACGAGAAGCTCGATGCGCGCGGATTCTTCGCGCCGCGCCGCGCGGTCTACCGCCAGAACGATTTCGGCGCGACGGCCGGCGGTCCCCTGTCGATCCCCAAGCTCTACGACGGGCGCAACCGGAGCTTCTTCTTCTTTTCTTATGAGGGGTTCCGGAATCGTGTCGGCAGCAATGACCGCATCCTGACAGTACCGGTTCCGGAAATGTACGAAGGCGACTTCCGCAACTGGGTCAACGCGCAAGGCCAGCGGCTGGTGATCTACGATCCCACCACCACGCGTGCCAATCCGAACGGCGGCGGATTCATCCGCGACGCCTTCCCCGACAACCGGATCCCCACCGCCCGCATGAGCGCCTTTGGACGCCAATGGTCGGCATTCGGGCAGAGCGTCAAACCCAACCGCGGCGGCACTCCGGGCTCGATCGGCTACGTGCTGAACAACTTCCTCGCCACCGGCGGATCGGTCGTCTCTCCGCAGAACAAGTTCAGCCTGAAGGTGGACCACAATCTCACCAACAGTCACAAGATCGCCTTTTTCTACAACAACTCGAATTTCAATCAGGACGTCGGCCCCGGCGGCCCTCCCGGATTGCCGGCGCCGCTGTGGGACGGACAGATCCAGACGTTCGAAACCGAAGCGTTCCGCATGACGCATGATTGGACTATCAGCCCGCGCATGATCAACCACGTCGCGATCGGTGGCAACATGTTCTACAAGGTGAGCTCGGCCGTCAACGTTCGCAGCACGTGGAAAGACAAGATCTGCATGAAGAATGTCCCCGACTGCGACGTGAACTTCCCGGTTGCCGGGTTCAACGACGGAACGACCGGCTGGGGCTCGGCTTCCTACAACGGTACCGAGCAGCCGCTGTGGTCAATCAAGGAAGATCTCAGCTACATCAAGGGCTCGCACACGCTGAAGTTCGGCGGAGCCTTCCAAAGCCAGCGCGCCAACGGCTACGGACAGCAGAACATCATGGGCCAAGCGAGCTTCAGCTTCCTGAGCACGTCGGTGCCCGCGGCGACGAGCTTCACTAGCGGATCGGCGTTTGCCTCCATGCTGCTCGGCGAAGCGATCTCGGGCGCCACCGAAACCAACCGTTACATCTCGCAGCTCTATCGCTACTACGGCTTCTATGCGCAGGACGATTGGCGTGTCAACCGCCGCCTGACGCTAAACCTCGGTCTGCGCTACGAATTCACGCTGCCGCCGGTTGAAAACGACGGCGACAAGTACTCCGACTTCTCTCCGGACCGGATCAATCCGGCGGTCAACTTCCCTGGAGCTCTGCGATTCGCTGGGTTTGGTGAAGGCCGCGAAGGAACGCGCTCGCTGGTCCCGGGTTGGTATTCGGGTTGGGGTCCGCGATTGGGCCTGGCCTACACGTTGAACAACAAGACCGTGATCCGGGCCGCGGCGGGCCGGTCGTTCAGCAAAGTGACCGTCGTGGCGGGTTCGGGCCACTTCGCGGGCTTCATCGGAACCTACACGTTCCAGTCGCTCGACCAAGGCGTCACACCGGCGTTCCGGCTCGATCAGGGCCTGCCCGCCTATCCGCTGCCGCCGCGCATCGATCCGGCGTTCCAGAACAACCAAAACGTCGATCACTGGCAGCTCGCCGACGCGGTCCGCTCGCCTGAAAACATCAACTGGACCTTGTCGGTGCAGCGGCAGCTCTCATCGAACACCGTGCTCGAAGCGGCCTACAATGCTACTTCCGGCAACCGGCTGCAGACTGGTCTGGTGAACATCAACCAGTTCCCCACGCCGCTGTTCGATCGTCTTGCCCAACAACTGGGCGGGAACGCGCAAGCCGTTGCTCTCCTGAACGCGACTGCCGATAGCGCCCCTGCTCGCGCCGCGGGACTGTCGCTGCCGTATCCGGCCTTCACCAACGCCAACATCCAGCGGACAACGCGCAACGTAGCGCAGTCGCTACGTCCGTATCCGCAATACCTGAGCGTCGTGACTGGCGCGCAGGGTGGCGACAAAAGCGGACACTCGACCTACCACGCCATGGTGCTCAAAGTGGAGCGGCGCTACTCGGGCGGACTCACCTTCCAGTGGAATTACACGCTTTCGAAGATCCTCACCGACTCCGACAGCTACGACGCGAGCACCACGTCGCAGGATCAGTACAACCGCCGGCTCGAAAAATCGATCGGCCGTTTCGATCAGACCCACGCGATCAAGCTCAGCACCATCTACGAGCTTCCGTTCGGCAAGGGCCGCCGCTGGATGAACAAGGGCGGTATCGCCAATGGGGTGATCGGCGGATGGCGCATCAGTGCGATCCAAAGCTACTCGAGCGGCTTCCCGGTCGCGCTCGCACGGAACAACCCGCTGAACATCTTCAACGGTGTCACGCGGCCCACTGTCACGACCTACGACAACTGGCGCGCACCGCTCCGGGGCGATGAGTTCGACCCAGGAGCGGATCGTTTCATCGACCCCGCGAAGTTCCCCGCCAGCGCGCAGCCGGTAGCCTTCGGCAATGCCACCCGATTCAACCCGAATCTGCGCGGATTCCCGAACCTCAACGAGAACATCAGTGTCGGCAAGTCATTCTCGCTCGGCGGCGATGGCACCCGCCACATCGACTTCCGCTGGGAAGCGTTCAACTTCATGAACCGCGTCGTGTTCGGCGTGGGGCAGACCAACATCAACTCGAACAACCTCGGTCAGGTGCTCAACCAAGCCAATGACTGGCGCCAGCAGCAGGTGGCTCTGAAGCTCTACTGGTAGCCGCCGCGAGCGGCGGGATTCCCGGCGGTTCGCCGCCGGGAATCAACCATCGAGCATCGACTTCCAGCCAGCCTCGTCCTGCCCAGCGCTGATCCGGTTCCCGCAACGCACGAGCGGCAGATTCAACAGCTTCGGCGTTTTCTCGATCCTGGCCAACAGATCCGCGTCACTCAGCCGCAGATACTTCAACCCCGCGGCCTCGTATTCCTTCGCCGCCGAATCGATCAATCCCGCCAGACCGAACTTGTCGATGAACCGCTTGATCTCGCCTGGGGACATCGGCTTCACCTGCAAATCCACGAAGTGAATCGCGATGCGCCGCTCCTTGAAGAAACGCTCAGCCGCCCGGGTCGGCTGCGAGCCGCGAGTTCCGAAAATCTGTACGCTGATCGCCATCAGCTATCGATTATGCCAGCCCTTCGGCCGACACCGCGAATCAGCCGGCCGGCTCGTCGATCCCCCGAAACCGATCGGGACCCGCATGAAGCGGGTCCCGAGTTTTCCGTCACGCTGACCGGGAGCCGAGCCCGTCAGATGACGCCCGGATCTTTGTGGGTCATCCGGTCATAGATCAAGCCGGCCACGCCTCCGATCGCCGCGCCGATGATCGCACCTTTCTCGCGGTCCTTCATGATCGAAGCGCCCGCCGCGGCGCCGGCAGCCGCTCCCGCCGCGATCACCGCCGCCGAGTTCTTCCCCGAGCGGGGCTTCTTCGCCACCTTGGGCTCACCATTCTCAGCCGGCTTCGCGTCGCCCTCGGTCACGGCTGGCTTCTCCGCGTCCGAAGGCAACGTTTCCTTGGTTTCGGTGAGGCCCTTCGCCTGCTTCTCGCCGGTAGCCTCGCTGGCCCCGGACAACAACTGCCCGATTGCCGCGAATGCGTCCACAACCGGCTGAGCGGCCTTCAACGGCTGAGCGCCATTCTCTTCGGCGCTCGCCACGCCAACAACCAACAACGAAGCGATCATCAGGTTCGCAACGCGTCCAGTGAGTTTCATTTCAGGTGTGTGTTCCAACCTCCAGCGCTACAGATGGAAAATAGGCCGGCGCGGTTTCCTCAATCCGAATTAAAATGCCTACAGATGCGTCCACTGTTCGGCCTCGCACTCGCCGCCTCCGCCTTCGCGGCGTCCGCCACCTTCGACACGGCCATCCGGCCCATCCTCGAAGCTAATTGCGCGCAATGCCATTCGGCCAAGGAAAAGACGAGCGGATTCGACGCGACGTCAGCCGAAGCCGTCATCGCGGGTGGAAACAAACATGGAGCTTCCGTAACTCCCGGACATCCGGAGTCGAGCGCGCTGATCAAGATTCTCAAAGGCGACCTCGCGCCGCGCATGCCGTTCGGCAAATCGCTCGCGGCCACCGACATCGCCAAGATCGAATCCTGGATTCGCGAACTGCCCGCCGATACCGCGAAGTCGAAATCGGAGTGGCGGTGGCCTTTCGAAAAGCCTGCCAAGCATCAGCTACCCGCTGTCTCGCGGCCCGATTGGCTCCGTCATCCGCTCGACTCGTTCATCTTGTCGCGGCTCGATCGCGAAAAACTGAAGCCCGCTCCCGAGGCATCCAAACGGACTCTCGCGCGGCGCCTCCACATGGACCTCATCGGAGTGCCGCCCTCGCCCGCGGAACTCCAACGTTTCGTCAATGACGAGAGCCCGGAAGCCTACGAGCGCCTGACAGAACGGCTACTTTCCGACACGCGCTACGGCGAACGCTGGGGCCGCCACTGGCTCGACCTCGTTCGTTACGGCGAAACCAGCGGACTCGAAGGAGACGGGCCCATCGGCAACGCCTGGCGCTATCGCGATTGGGTCGTGCAAGCCCTCAACAGCGACATGCCGTACGATCGCTTCGTCACGCTCCAACTCGGCGGAGGCGACGAGCATAGCCAGACCCGCAACAACTACCCGATCGACGTTCAGGGCCACGTTCCGCTGGGATTTTTCCGCGTCGCGCCGTGGGACCGTTCGAACCTCGTCGCCGATGACGTTCGCCAGAACTACCTGAGCGAAGTGACCACCGCGACCGGATCGATCTTCCTCGGACTATCGGTCGGTTGCGCGCGCTGTCACGATCACAAGTACGACCCGATTCCGCAGCGTGACTACTACCGGCTGCAGGCCTTCTTCAACTCGATCTCGACCGACAATGCCGATGTCCCCTACAAGGACCGTCAATTCGCCGCCCGCGCCAGCGAGCACATCAAGCAATATCAGAGCCTGCTGAAAGATGGCCCCGAGAAACTCGAGATCGACCAGTACGAGAAGTCGCTGCTCCCCAAGTTGATCGCCGCCCGCAAAACCGCGGCCAAGGACAAGGCTCTCACGAAGGAGGACCTGCGCCTGGAAATGCGCCGCGCCGCGAAGTCCGTCTTCCCACAGGGCCAGCGTGATCGCCACGCGGACCTGCTCGAGGACGCCAACCGCACGCAGGATCCCGAGGAGCGCAAGATCCTCGACGACGCGGAGCAGGAGTGGCTGAAGGAGCTTCCGGGGTTCTATGCGAAACTCGGCGCCGATCCGCTTTCCCGGTTCGACGCACTCACCGTGGACGATGCCCGCGCCGAAGCGAGCAGGCTCACATCGAAGATCTTCACAGCGGAGGAGCGCGACAAACATGCCACCCTCTCGGCGAAACTCGAATTCTATCGCCGCCGCCTCGGCCGCTGGCAACCCAACGCACTCACGATCCGCAACGTTCCAGGTCCGCCCAATGGGCCACAACCTGCTCCCACGCGCATCCTGAAACGCGGCGACTATCGCCAGCCCGGCGATCCAGTGGAGCCCGGCTTCCCAGCCGCGTTATCGGGAGGCGTCGAAAAGCCGGCCGAACTCATCACCGATCGTTACCGCCAGTTTCCGACCCGCGGCTGGCGGTTGACTCTCGCCCGCTGGATCGCCAATCGGGAGAATCCGCTCACCGCGCGCGTCATCGTCAATCGCGTCTGGCAACAACACTTCGGGCGCGGCATTGTCGCGACTCCGTCCGACTTCGGCAAGAACGGCGAACGTCCGACACACCCCGAGTTGCTCGACTGGCTCGCCGTCGAATTCATGGACCAGGGTTGGAGCCTCAAGAAGCTCCACAAGATGATCGTGACGTCGGCCACCTATCGCCAGTCCCCGGAGAACTCGGAGTTCGCCAACAACACCACGGACCCCGACAATCGCCTCCTGTGGCGATTCACGCGCCGCCGGCTCGAAGCCGAAGCCCTGCGCGATTCCATCCTGGCAGCCAGCGGACGCCTCAATCCCGAGATGGGTGGCCCTTCCATGTTCCCGCAACTTCCGGACGATCTCGCCGATTTTGCCCGCTACGGCCGCACCGGCGGACTGATGTGGGAGCCCAACGAAAATGAGGAAGACGCCCGCCGCCGCTCCATCTACATCTTCCAGCGCCGCTCGCTTCCCCTGCCCTTGATGGCCTCGTTCGATGCCATCGTCTTCAGCGAATCGTGCGACCGCCGCAGCACTACGACGACCGCTCTGCAGGCCCTTTCGATGATGAACGGCAACCTGGTTCACGAAGAAGCCGAACATCTGGCCAAACGCGTGGAGCGCGAGGCCGGAACCGGCCGCCGCGCCCAGATCACGCGCGCCTTCGAGATCGTCCTCGGCCGAACACCGGCCCCCGCCGAACTCGACCAGTTTGATAAATTCAAAGGGACAGTAGCGGCGATCGGCCGCGTCCTGTTCAACTCCAACGAGTTTCTCTATGTCGACTGAAATTCTTTCCTCGCGCCGCCGCTTCCTGCTCGACTCCTATCTCGGAGTGGGCGGGCTCGCCCTGCTCGACATGCTCTCCGCCGATGTCGCTCGCGCCGCGACCACGGCGGCTTCCTCGGAGCCGCTCGCGCCACGCGGGCAACACGTCAAGCGAAAGGCGAAGAACTGCATCTTCGTCTTCATGGAAGGTGGCGTCAGCCAGATGGACCTGTTCGAACACAAGCCCATGCTGCTGAAGTTCGCTGGCAAGAAAATTCCGCCGCCGCGCGGAACCGTCGGAGAAATCGCGACCTTCGCGGCCGCGCCGAATCGGGTGATCCCACCGGTCGCCGAACTCCGCCAATCCGGCCAATCGGGCCGCTGGATGTCCACCCTTCTCCCCCACATGTCGAAAGTAGCGGACGAGATGGCTTTCATCCACGGCATCAAGGTCGACAACAACAACCACGGGCCGGCCGTCTACCACACCCTCACCGGCAATCAGTTTCCCGGTTCGGCTTCGGTCGGCGCCTGGATCACCTATGGACTCGGCAGTGAAAACCGCGACCTTCCCGGCTTCGTCGTCCTCGGTGACCGCCGTGGAGCCACGATCGGTGGAGCGGGCGTTTGGGGCAACGGCTACCTGCCCGCCGCTTTCCAGGGTACGCTCTTCCGCAACGGCGACACTCCGATCATCGATCTGAAACCGCGCGAGTCCCAAACGGCGCAGCGCGAAGAGCTCGACCTGCTCCAGTGGATGAACCGCAAGCATATCGGCGAGCGAACCCACACAAGCGAACTCGAGGCCCGTGTCGCGTCCTATGAACTCGCCTTCCGCATGCAGACTCAGGCGCCGGAACTCGCGGCGTTCGACAAGGAATCGGAAGCCACGCGGAAGATGTACGGCTTCGATGATCCAGTGGCGGAACCGTTCGGACGGCAGTTGCTGATGGCGCGCCGGATGATCGAGCGCGGCGTGCGTTTCGTCAAAGTGCTGCACGGCGCGGGCGGCGACCGGTGGGACGATCACGGCGATGTCGCTGGCCGCATTCCGAAACATTGCCGGGAGATCGATCAGCCGATTGGCGGATTGCTGCGGGATCTGAAGTCGCGCGGCCTGCTCGATTCGACGCTCGTGGTCTGGCTCTCGGAAATGGGCCGCACGCCATTCGACAACAACCTGATCACCGACAAACCGGGCCGCGACCACAACCAATACGGACTGTGCGTCTGGATGGCCGGCGGCGATGTCAAATCCGGGGCGACTTTCGGCGAGACGGACGATTTCTCGATTCGCGCCGCGAGCGAAGAGATCCCGGTCCGCGATGTCCACGCCACGATTCTCGACCTGATGGGACTCGATCAGAACCGGCTCACGGTTCTCCATGCGGGGCGTTACAAGAAGCTGACGGACATCGGTGGCCGTGTCATCAAGGAAGTCGTCGGCTGAACTGTCGCGACCGTTCGCGCGGTGTTGCCAGCGCAAGTTCGGATATCTGCCGTAAGAGCCGGG
>CADECY010000069.1 GCA_902825945.1 uncultured Acidobacteriota bacterium | reverse complement strand
GGCGCCTCAATCGCTAGAATGAAAGTCTCGATGCCCACCACCACCGGAGCCGCGGCACTGGAAGCCCCCCTCCAGCCAGCCGTGCGAACAGGAGCGCTCGCCTTGGCGCTACTGTCGTTCGGACACTTCTTCATCGACCTCTACTCCGCGGCGCTCAGCGCGCTCCAGCCGCTTTTGGCGCAACATCTCGGACTGTCGCTCACGCAAGCGGGCCTGCTCGGTGGCACCCTCGTCTTTTCGTCATCGGTCTGCCAGCCGCTCTACGGTCTCCTGTCGGACCGCTTTCCGACGCGCATGTTCACCGTCCTCTCGCCGGCGGTCGCGGGCATCTTCATCTCCTCGCTCAACCTCGCGGGCTCGTTCCCGGCCCTCCTTTTGCTCGTCTTTCTCGGCGGGGCGGGAATCGCGGCTTTCCATCCGCAGGCCTCGGCGCGAGTCACCTTGGGCGTGGCGGAAGCGCGGGCGCGCTGGATGGCCTACTTCATCAGCGCGGGCACGCTCGGCATGGCTCTCGGGCCGGCGTACTTCTCCTGGGTTCCGCGCTGGTTCGGTTTCGAAAACACGCACTGGGGAGCGCTTCCCGGAATCCTCTGCTCGGCTCTGCTGTGGATCACGCTGCCGGAGGTGAAGGCCACGGGTCCGCGAACGAGGTTCGAACTCGCGCCGCTCCAAGCCGTATGGAAGCCGCTCACGATCCTCTATTTCTGCGTCTTCATCCGCTCGATCGTGCAGGTCACCTTCACGCAGATGCTGCCGCTCTATCTGAGCCGCGAGCGCGGGCTCGAAGTCGATAGCGCCAACTACGTCCTCTCGATCTACCTTGCGGCGGGCGCCATCGGCGGGATGGCCGGCGGCACCCTCGCCGACCGCATCGGCGGGCGCCGCGTGATCATGATCTCATTCCTCGCCGCGGTTCCGTTCCTCGTGCTGTTCTTCCTCGCCTCCGGATGGCTCTCGTTCGCCGGACTCTGGATCGGCGGCCTGATCCTGCTGTTCACGATTCCCGTGAATGTGGTCATGGCCCAGGAACTCGCACCCGGACAAACGAGCACCGTCTCCGCGCTCATGATGGGATTCTCGTGGGGCATGTCGGGCCTGATCTTCGTGCCGCTCACCGGCTGGGTCTCCGATCTGTACTCGATGCATCGCGTGCTGCTCGTGCTCGCGCTCTTCCCGATTCCCGGCTTCGTGCTCGCGCGGATGTTGCCGAAGGTCCACGGCCGTGCCGCGTAGAGCGGTTTGCCTGTTGAGCGGAGGGCTCGACTCGGCCACCGCGCTCGCCTGCGCTCGCCGCGACGGCTTCGAATGCTACGCGCTTTCGTTCGACTATGGACAGCGTCATCGCGTCGAACTCGATTGCGCGCGCAAAGTCGCGGCCGCCCTCGGCGCGAAAGACCATGCAATCGCGCATGTGGATCTTCGCTGGATCGGCGGCAGTGCGCTTACGTCGGCCATCGAGGTCCCGAAGCATCGCAGCGCGGACGAGATGGGCCACGGCATCCCTGTCACCTACGTGCCCGCGCGCAACACGATCTTTCTCTCCTACGCGCTCGCCTGGAGCGAAGTGCTCGGGGCAAACGACATCTTCATCGGCGTGAACGCGGTCGACTACTCCGGATATCCGGACTGCCGGCCCGAGTACATCGAATCGTTCGAAAGGATGGCGAATCTGGCAACCAAAGCAGGTGTCGAGGGTTCAATGAGGTTACGGGTTCACACACCACTCGCGCATTCGAGCAAGGCGCAAATCATCCGGCTCGGTGTGGAACTCGGAGTCGACTATGGCCTCACGCACTCCTGCTACGATCCCGCTCCCGATGGCCGCGCCTGCGGAGGCTGCGATTCGTGTCTGCTGCGGCGAAAGGGTTTCGATGAAGCCGGACTGGCCGACCCGCTGCCATATGTACATCTCTGAGCTCTTCTATTCGGTTCAGGGCGAGGGCACGCTGACGGGAGTCCCGAGCGTCTTCATCCGGACCTCGGGCTGCAATCTCCGCTGCACGTGGTGCGACACGCCGTACACTTCCTGGAAGCCGGAAGGCTCGGAGATGCCTCTCGAACAGATCATCGGCTACGTGAGACAACAGTCGCGCGGACACGTCGTGGTAACGGGCGGAGAACCGATGATCGCGCCGGCGATCGGCGAGTTGACGCGAGCGCTGCGCGCCGAAGGGCAGCACATCACGATCGAGACCGCGGGCACGGTCTGGGCGGAGGTCGAGTGTGATCTGATGAGCATCAGTCCCAAGCTCGCGAATTCGGTGCCACATGATCGCGACGGCGGCCGCTGGGTGGAGTTGCAGGAACGGCTTCGTTATCAGCCTCCAGTCCTCCGGCGACTGATTTCGGATTTCGATTATCAATTGAAGTTCGTGGTGGCGGCCGAGGCTGACTTGACTGAAATCCGGCGCATCGTCGATGACCTGAACGCACGCCCGGACAAGGTTCTGCTGATGCCGGAGGGCACCGATCCGGCGATTCTCGCCGAACGCGGCCCGTGGGTTGCCGAGATCTGCAAGCAGACCGGGTTTCGATTCACGCAGCGGCTGCATGTCGCGCTTTACGGTAACAGGAGAGGAACATGAAACTCGCGCTTTGGTTCATCGCGTGCGGCACCGCCTTGGCGCAGCAATGCACGTTCTTCTTCAACCCGGCGAGTGTTTCCGCACCAGCGGCATCCGAAACCGTCGGTTCGTTCACGGTGACGGCAAGTAGTCGGACCTGCGAACGCAACGCGACCTCCACCAATCCCGACTGGCTCACCATCTCCTTCGGCCAAAGCGGCACCGGCAACGGCACGGTGGGATACCGCATCTTCGCGAATCCCACGCCCGGCGTTCGCACCGGTGCGATCGTGATCGGCTCGACCCGATTCACCGTGACGCAGGCCGCCGGCACGTGCAGCTTCGAACTCTCGGCGGCCGCGGCGCGCGCAGGCAACACCGCTGGATCGGGATCGTTTCGCATTGAAACGCGCTGCCAATGGACCGCGCAGAGCAACGCGCCGTGGCTTCGTCTCTCGTCCGCAACGAGCGGCACCGGTGACGCCACGATCTCCTTCGCCTACGACGCCAATCCCGGCGCCGACATCCGCACCGGCGTGATCTCGGTCGGCGGGCGCACGTTTACCGTCACGCAAAACGGCACCGGTTGCACCGTCCGCATCAATTCAAACGCGGCAACCGTGCCCGCGGCCGGCGGCACGGGGAGCATCGACGTGACCGGAAACTGCAACTGGAGCGCGACCCGCAGCCAGACGTGGATCACGTTCACGGGAGCAGTCAACGGCAACGGCAACGGCTCGGTTCCCTATCGTGTCGAGCCGCACACCGGACCAGCGAGGCGCTTCGGCACGATCAACGTGCAGGATCAAGCCTTCACGATCACGCAGGAAGCATCCGACCTTCCGCGCATCACCGAGCTACTCAACGCGGGCAGCCTGCTACCCGGTCCAATCGCACCGGGCGAAATCGTCGTACTGAAGGGCGAGCGTTTCGGGCCCGATCCCATCGTGGTGTGGGAGGTCGTGGACGGCTTCCTGACGACGCGGCTCGCCGAGACTCGCGTCCTGTTCGACGACATCCCGTCGCCACTCATCTACACGCTTGCGGGCCAGGTATCGGCGATCGTCCCCTATGCGCTGGCGGGGCGCACGCGGTCGCAGGTGGTGATGGAATACCAAGGCAAGCGCTCAGCGGCGTTCCCGGCCGATGTCGCGCCGGCGGCTCCCGGCTTGTTGACCCAAAGCGCGACCGGGAGTGGCCCTGGCTCGATCATCAATGAAGATGGCACGATCAACGGCATCGTCAATCCGGCAGCACGCGGCTCCGTGATTCAGATCTATGCGACTGGCGGCGGCGATACCGAGCCGCGCCCGGAAGATGGCAAGCTCGTGACCGAGCCGCTCCCAATCATCATCGCGCCCGTACAGGTCTTCATCGGGGGAGCAGTGGCCGAGTTACTCTACAAGGGAGAGACTCCGACGGCGGTGGCTGGCCTGGACGTCTACATCGTTCGTGTCCCACCGGCAGCGCCCCAAGGCGACTTCGTTCCGTTGCAGGTTCGAGTGGGCGGCCGCAACACGCAAGGCAGCGTCACCGTCTCGATCCAATAACCAATGGTCCGAACCGTTCCCACCATTCTTTCGAAGATCGTCGAACACAAGCGAGCCGAACTCGCCGAAGCACTCACGCCGCAGGTGGAACTCGAGCGGTTGGCCGAGGCCCGCATGGCGGACCGGCGCGACTTCCGCGCCGCGCTCGCCGCCAACAAGCCCGCGATCATCGCCGAAGCCAAGAAAGCCTCCCCTTCGAAGGGGCTCTTGCAGGAAGGCTTCGATCCTCGCGCGATCGCGCGGCAGTACATGTCGGGCGGCGCATCGGCGATGTCGGTGCTCACCGATCAGCGATTCTTCCAGGGCTCGCTCGCCGATATGGAGGCGGCTCGAGCCGAATGCACGATGCCCGTTCTCCGCAAGGACTTCACCATCGACGAGTATCACGTCGTTGAAGCAGCCGCGCATGGCGCCGATGCGATCCTGCTCATCGCCGCGATCCTCGAAACGGGCGAGATGCGCCGGCTCCGCGAGCTCGCCGCCACCTATGGGCTTGCGTCGCTCGTGGAGGTCCACGATGGAGACGAGTTGTCGTCCGCGCTCGATTCCGGAGCCGAGATCGTGGGCGTCAACAATCGAAACCTCCACGACTTCACCGTCACGCTCGACACTTCGCTGCGGCTCGCCGAGCGGATCCCGCCGAAGCTCATCCGCGTCAGCGAAAGCGGCATCCACGGGCCCGATGACGTTCGCGTTCTCATGAGCGCGGGATACCAGGCATTCCTCGTGGGCGAGCACCTGATGAGATCCGGCGATCCGGTTGCATCGCTGCGGGCACTCACGGGCCGATGAACCGGATCATTTCGCTCGACCAGTTCCGCGGCTACACGGTCGCGGGAATGTTCCTGGTGAACTTCATCGGATCGTTCGCCGCCACGCCCGCGATCTTCAAGCACCACAAGACGTACAACAGCTACGCCGACACGATCATGCCGCACTTCTTCTTCGCGGTGGGATTCGCCTTCCGGCTCGCGTTCCTGAAGCACCTCGAACGCAATGGAGCAAGCGCCGCCTATCGCGCCGCGATCGGGCGGGCGTTCGGACTGATCCTGCTCGGAGCCGTCGTCTACCAACTCGACGGACGCTATCAGACGTGGGCCGAACTTCAGAACGCCGGCATCGGCGGATTCATCGAGAAGAGCTTCCGCCGCGGCGTCTTTCAGGCGCTCGTACATATCGGCATCACCAGTCTATGGGTGTTGCCGGTGATCGCCGCTTCGACACGCACACTCTGGCTCTTCATGGCGGGTTCGGGCCTGCTCCACTTCGCGCTGTCGAAGTGGTTCTGGTATGACTGGCTGCTCGCCAATCGCGTGATCGACGGCGGCCCGCTCGGCTTCCTTACCTGGACCATTCCCACGCTCATGGGCGCGATCGCCTATCAAACGGTGAAGGACCTCGGCCCCCAGAAGGCGCTCGGCGTGCTACTGCGATGGCCGGTCCCGCTGATGCTCGCGGGCTACGCGATCTCCTGCCTGACGGCGGGCGGAGTCATCGCCGCACCTCCGTTCATCGAGCCATGGCATCCGCGCGATATCTGGACGATGAGCCAGCAATCCGGCAGCATCTCTTACCTCACCTTCTCCGCGGGATTCTCGCTGCTCGTCTACGCGTTCTTCCTCTGGTGGACCGACCTGCGCGGACACCAGCTCGCGCTCTTCCGGACGCTCGGCACCAATGCCCTCGCAGGCTACGTGATTCACGGCATGGTCTCGCAACTGGTCAAACCCTTCGCGCCGAAGGACTCTCCGGGATGGTACGTGGCTTTCACCTTCGCCGTGTTCTTCGCGATCTGTTGGGCGATGGTCCGGTCGCTCGAGAAGAACAACGTCTACATCAGGCTGTAGAGGGTCCGGAGGTGTAGTGCTCGAGCATCGCCGATTCGATCTCGGGACTTCGCGGCCAATGTCCGAGCCGCCTGCCCGCATGGGTTTGATCGGGGCCGGGCTGCACCACCTTGCCATCGAGCAGAAAAAGCAGCCCGGAGGCTTCGGTGGGCATCTTCATCACGAACGTTTCCGCTTCGTCGACGTAGCCTCGCAGCTTGGCGTGGGTCACAACCGGATCGATGGGCGTGAGCGTTTCGATCTCGCTCCACTCGATGCGTGGATAGTGCCAGTTCCGGCGAATCTCCGCGATCAAGCCTTCCGGGGTGAAACCCGCGCCTTCTCGACAGCGGCCCAAATAACGGCGCCGAGCGCCAGGATCCGCTCGTGGATCGTGATCAGGTCGAGAATGTCCCGCAAGGCTCGGCGGCCGGCGGCCGCCATGACCTTGTTCGTCGCCAAGTCGACGGGACAAAGCCGAACACCTCGTCCGGGATGACTGGAAAGAATCGAAAGTCACTGTCCACGACCCACTCGAGCCGGGTGATCTCGTCGTCACGCCTGATTTCGGCGGTGCGTATCAAATCCTCACTCCGGATCCAGTTGACACTGAAGCCAGCACGCCCGAGTGCCTCGACGCCGGCTGGAACAGCGGCCGCGACACTCTCGGCTCGACCGTGAAAGATGTCGATGCCGGTCGAGAGTCTCACGGTATCCCGGTTCAGTGGGGCGCCACCCGCGACATAGCTGTCCGGGTTGCGCTGTCCAGCCAAGGCCTTCAGAACATCGGACTGAATCCTAGTCAATGCCACGGCAGGCCCGTTCGATCTCCTCGGCCAGACGTCTGGCGGACAAGTCCCCCTCGACGCGAAGCGCCCGGGCAATTACCAGTGCCTCGCCCGGCGTCGGATGGTCGACGTTCTCGAGGTTCCACAATGCCCGAGCACGGTACTTCGCGAACGCTCGTTTGCCAATTCGACTTAGCGCGGAGTCGAAACGGTCTCCATGCCTCCAAACGTATCGCACACGGTCAACGTCCGCCGGTACTAGAACCGGGCTGCTAGGCGAAACCGCCAGGGTACTCCGGCGGTCCCCTTACCATTTGACCTTGTCTAAGGCGAACCGGACTCGCATACTCGGCTCATGAGGATTTCGATCATCGGAAGCTCCCCTCGTGCCGCTCGGCTCCAGGAATCCTGGACGCTGTCGGCGACCGTTGTCCTCCCCTCGCAGGGCGCCCACGCGGTCACGCTGTGCGGGACGGGCAAGGAGCAGATCAGGAACATGCGCTCGCTGACGCGCCGTGGCGTTCCGATGCTCGTTGACCTGCCGATGGGGAACTCGGCCCGGGACATCGAACAGGCATTTGCCGGCGCCGATCTCGCCCGCGTGATCTGCCTTCCCGCGCTCTGGCTCCGCAACGCGCTGCCGCTCCAACTGGCTCGCGACGCGGTATATCGCGGCACGATCGGAACGGTGAGCTCAGTCGAAATCTTCCTCCCTGGCGATGCATCCTTGTTGGGAACCGGTTTTCACGCAGCCGATCTTGCCGCGAGCCTGCTCGGCACGTTCGAACGGGTGTCCGCCGAGAGCACTCCCGAGGGCCGCAAACTGACGCTGACTACCGCTTACGGCGCGGTCTGCGAAGCGGTACTCGGCCAGTGGCAGCCTGTGCTGTGCCGGATCAAGGGCTCCACCGGCTCGATCGAAGTGGGCTGGCGGAACTCCTTCATCTATCGCGACGGCGCGTCTCCGATCTGCATCGGCGAGGAACTGAGCGAAACCGAGTGCGTGTACCGGATGACGACGCGCTTCCAAGCGGTCCTCTACGGCGAGGACACTCCCTGGATCTCGTTCGACGAGTTGATGGCCGATCTCGACATTCTCGAAGCCGCCTCGCGCAGCCTCGTCCAGGGTGACGAGTTCGAAGTGGAGACGCTGGCGGCGTAGCGTTCGGCAGCCACCGGGAGTACAATTTCCCGATGACTCGCCGCAACCTGATCGTGATCGCGTGGCCCGCGTCCCGCTTGTTCTCCGCCGATCCATGGAAGGAGAAACAGGCCGCTGAATGGAGCGATGACGACGTCAAGAAGCTGATGTCGAAGTCGCCATGGGCTAAAGAGATTTCCGTCGCGATGGGGCCTCCCCCGGTCGGGTCCATGGGTGGTGGAGGGGGCGGCGGCCGCCGCGGAGGCGGTGGCATGGGAGGGGGCGGCGGCATAGGCGGTGGCGGCGCAATGGGCGGCGGCGGTGGTGGTGACATGGGCGGAGGCGAGGGAATTGGCGGCGGTGGCGGGATGGGAGGTGGCGGGGGAATGGGCGGCGGTGGCGGAGCCCCGCAGATCAAGGCCCTGATCCGATGGGAGAGCGCCACGCCGATGTTCGACGCCGTCAAGGCCAAACGGACACCGCAAGCCGAATCGCACTACATCGTCACTGTCACCGGGCTCCCGATGATGGGCGGCCGCGGCATGAGCGGCATGAAGAAGGGAGACGGCAAGGAAGGCGGAGCTTCACCCGAAGAGCGTCAAAGGATGATGCTCATGCGGATGAAGGATGCGACCAAGCTCGAGCGCAAGGGCAAGGACCCGATCCCGGCGGACAACATCATGGCCGGGCGAATGCAACAAGGCATGGTCGTGGGATTCCTGTTCACACGCCAAGGCCAGGAGATCGCGCTTGCCGACAAGGAAGTGATCTTTCACTCCCGATTCGGGGCGATGGAACTCAAAGCCAAGTTCGCCTTGAAGGATATGGTCTATCAGGGCAAGCTCGAGCTGTAGCCTTTGCCGCGGGATTATCATGTTCAAAGGTGCGTTTGCTCTTCTTCCGAATCCTGACCGCGTCCTTCGCGCTTTCGACATGGGCCGCGACACCCGCTGATCTCGAGTTAGAGCGCGGGTTCGCCAAGACCGTCAAGCCCTTTGTTGCCGCCTATTGCGTGGGCTGCCACAGCGGCGCGAACGCGGCCGCGCAGTTCGACCTGAAGCAGTATGCGACCCTCGAAAGCGCCGCGCTCGATCACCGCCGCTGGACGCTCGTGTTCGAAAAGCTTCACGCGGGTGAGATGCCTCCGAAGAACATGAAGCAGCCCCCCGCCGCCGAGAAGCAACAGGTAATGGACTGGGTGGAGGCGATGCGGCGCAACGAAGCCCGCAAGAACGCCGGCGATCCCGGACCCGTGCTCGTCCGGCGCTTGAGCAACGCCGAGTACAACTACTCGATTCGCGACCTCACCGGGGCCGACCTGAAGCCCGCGCGCGAGTTTCCGGTGGACCCGACCAATCCGGCGGGCTTCGACAACACCGGTGAGTCACTCTCGATGTCGCCCGCGCTGCTGAACAAGTACCTGGCCGCGGCGCGCGAGGTGGCGAACAATCTCGTGCTGAAGCCCGCCGGAATCGCGTTCGCTCCCCACCCGATGCTCGTCGAGACCGATCGCGAGAAGTATACGATTCAACGCATCGTCAATTTCTACGAGAAACAGCCGACGGACTTCGCGGACTATTTCCAGGCTGCCTGGCGCTACAAGCACCGCGCCGCACTGGAGATACCCGAAGCGACGCTCGCCGACGTCGCGGCGAAGGAGAAGGTGAGTCCGAGGTACCTGCCTCTCGTCTGGAGCATCCTCGAGGGAGCCAAGGAAGATGTGGGACCGGTCGCGAGGCTTCAGTCGATGTGGCGCCTGCTGCCCACACCCGAAGACAAGTCGCCGGATCTGCTCCGCGAAGGCTGCGCCAAGATGCGCGACTACGTAGTTCGCCTCCGCAAGCTGACGATGAGGCATTTCGCCAGCCCCATGATTGCCGGCCTTAGCGGAACCTCGCAGCCGATCATGGCGTGGAAGCTGAATGCCTACGCGTCACACCGGCGCGACTTCGACCCGGAAGCGTTGCGCATGGAGGGCGAACCTCCTCCGAAGCTGCCTTCGATGTCGGGCGGCAACGCGAACAATCAATTCTTCTCGGGTGAACGCCGCGAGGACACCGTCGCACGGCGTAACCGCATTCTCGCGGTGAAGTCGCGATTCGGCGATCCCGATCTCATCATTCCGGCTGGACAGCGAGAGCGCTATGAAGCCTCCTTCAAACGTTTAGCGGACACCTTCCCCGACGCCTTCTATATCCGCGAACGCGGACGATTCTATCCGGACGATTCCGAAGACAGGGGCCGGCTGTTGAGCGCGGGTTTCCACAACGTGATGGGCTACTATCGCGACGACACGCCGTTGCAGGAACTGATCCTCGACGAAGCGGGCAAGAAGGAACTCGACATGTTGTGGCTCGAGTTCGACACGATCGGGGACTACACCACGCGCACCTACGTCCAGTTCTTCTTCAACCAGAGCGGAGAACTCGATGGGCGCGGGCGCGAGTCCGGCAGCTTCCGCCCCGCGGAGACGGCAGTCACTTCCGAGAAGGTGATCTTCGAACTACGCGAGGCCTATCTGAAGAAGGCGGCCGAAGGCGAGAGTCATCCGGACGCGCCGGAGTCGATCCGCGATCACTTCGGTCGCGTGAATGCCCGGATTCGCGAGGTGGAGAAGGCGCGGCTCGACGCCCAGCCGATTCACCTCGAAGAGCTCTTGAAGTTCGCCGCGCGCGCCTTTCGCCGGCCGTTGCAGGAGAAGGAGCGGGCGGAACTGCTCGCGCATTATCGGATGTTGCGCGACAAGAACGGGCTGACACATGACGACGCGATGCGGGACATGATCGTTCTCGTGTTGATGTCGCCTGATTTCTGCTATCGAGTCGAACCGGCGGCGGAAACCGCTCCGGTGAGGGCCGCGCCAGCCGTTGTCTCCAAGGCGCGTTCAAAAATAGCGCCGAAGCCCGCTGCAACGTCGCGGTTCACGCCGCTTTCCGGCTACGCGCTCGCCAGCCGCCTGAGCTATTTCCTCTGGTCAAGCCTGCCGGATGACGAACTCTTGGCGCGGGCCGCCGATGGCACGCTGCATCTGAACGAAGTCCTGACCGCACAAGTGACGCGAATGCTGAAGGACAAACGCGCGGGTGCGCTCGCGACCGAGTTCGCGGGCAACTGGCTCGAGTTCCGCCGCTTCGAGGACCACGCGAGTGTCGATCGCCAGCGCTTCCCTGCGTTCACCAATGCATTGCGACAGGCCATGTTCGAAGAGCCGGTCCGCTTCCTCGACGACCTGATCCGCAATGATCGTTCGATGCTCGAGGTGCTCTACGGCAAGCATTCGTTCGTGAACCGGACCCTGGCACAACATTACGGAATCGCCGAGTTCAAGGGAAAGCCCGGCGAGTGGATTCGCATCGACGACATGCGCCCTTACGGACGTGGAGGAATTCTCCCGATGGCGGCGTTCCTCACTCGCAACTCGCCGGGACTCCGCACGAGCCCCGTGAAGCGCGGCTATTGGGTCGCGACCAAGGTGCTCGGCGAAGAGATTCCGCCGCCGCCACCTTCGGTACCCGAACTGCCGAGCGACGAGGCGAAGATGTACCTGCCTCTGCGACAGATGCTCGCCAAACATCGCGAAGTCGCGGCCTGCGCGACCTGTCATGCACGCTTCGATTCGTTCGGACTCGCGTTCGAGGGCTACGGGCCGATCGGAGAATCGCGCACGAAGGATCTCGCCGGCCGAGCAGTGGATGCAAGCGCCGAGTTTCCAGGCGGATCGCAAGGCAAGGGTGTCGAGGGCCTAATCGACTACATTCGCGGCAACCGGGAAAAGGACTACATCGACAATCTCTGCAAGAAGGTGCTCGCCTACGCGCTCGGCCGGAGCCTCCTGTTGCCCGACAGGGAAGTTGTCGATCGGATGCGCGAGGCTTTCACCGCGAGCGGATACAGGTTCTCGGCTCTGGTGGGCACCGCGGTAACCAGCCCCCAATTCCTGAATCAGCGAAATCCCGAATATACTAGCCGGAAGGAGACTCTTCATGCCAACTCGCAAGCGAGCCGCTGAGGGCGGCCTCAGCCGCCGGACCTTGTTGCGGGGCGCCGGCGTCACCATGGCGCTGCCGTGGCTCGAATCGCTCGAGGCAGCCGCCACGCCGCCAAAGCGCTTCGCCGTCCTGTTCATGGGCACTGGCGTGAACGAAGATCACTGGCACGCGGAAGGCTCCGGCGAGAGCATGAAGCTGAGCAAGTCGCTCGCGCCACTCGAGCCGCTCAAGAAGAAGATCAACTTCATCGACGGGCTCTTCGTGAAGCCGCTCACCGGGCAAGGAATTCACCCCGCGCAGACCGGCAGCCTGCTTTCCGGCGCGACGATTCAGCGCGGGCCGATCCTGCGCTCCGGCACCACCATCGATCAGGTGGTCGCCAATCACATCGGCGAAGACACCGCGCAGCCGAGCATGGTGCTCGCCTGTGAGCAACCGCTCACGGGCTACCACGAGACGAACTTCTCGATGGCGTACAGTTCGCACATCTCCTGGCAGAGTCCGGACTCACCGGTGCCGACCGAGGTCTATCCATCGCTTGCCTTCGACAACCTCTTCGAGAATCGCGGATTGCTCCGCAACTCGAGCATTCTCGACCGTGTTCGCGAACGCGCGCAGGCGCTCAGCACCAAGGTGAGCGCTTCCGACAAGGCGAAGATCGACGAATACCTGACAAGCGTCCGCGAAGTGGAAAAGCGGGTCGAGCGAATGCGCATCGACAAGCACAAGGCGGATGAGACGGCGAAGGGACAGAACAAGGCCGCCATCACGATGGAGCGCCCGGCGAACGGACTGCCCGAGGACTTGCGTGAACACGCTCGCATCATGTGCGATATCATCGCGCTCGGATTCCAGACCGATCGCACGCGTGTCGCAAGCCTACTGCTCGCCAATGACCTCTCGGCGATGATCTATCCGTTCCTGCAGGTCCGTGAAGGGCATCACGCCGCGTCGCACTACAATCTCTCCGACAGCTATGAGCGCATCACGCGCTTCCATTTGAGCCAACTGGCGTACCTCGCCACCAAGCTCGATGCGATGCCCGAGGCCAACGGATCGGTTCTCGACAATTCGTGCCTGATTTGGCTGTCGAACATGTGGTCAGGCCGCAAACATGACAACACGCGGCTGCCGCTCGTGATGGCGGGCGGACTCGGCGGCACGCTCGAGACCGGGCGCGCGTTGAACTACTTGAACGCGGGCGACGACAATCGAAAGCTGTGCAGTCTGTTCCTGTCGATCACAGATCGCATGGGGATGAAGCTCGACCGCTTCGGCGAAGCCGAGACGCGCCTCGAAAAGCTCTGACATCCGCAAGTCCTTGACGGACGGAACATCGCTCGATAGGGCCTGCACGGCTTCCGCCTGATCACTTGCGGACCGCCCCCACCGTACGGCGCCACGCGCAAGGCCGGAACGAAAGAGTGTGTACCGGCGTCGACCGGTCCGGCAAAGACGCGTCTCAATGCTGTGAGTTCGGGCCGAGTAGCGGGCCAGCGGGGGAGTCCGCGCGATCGGCTGGCTCTCCCGCCGCCTCTTTGGCAACATGGCGAGAAAGGGTGCCTTGGGTATTGACAATAGGACAACATGGATATATATTATCCATATTAGACATGGTCACGAAGACCTCACTCTCGGCAATTCGGGCGCTCATGTACACCGCCCAACACGGTGCGGGCCCGCTTTCTCCGCGCCGAATCGCCGAAGAGCTGAAGGAATCGCCGACCTACCTCGCCAAGGTGACGCGTCATCTGGTGAAGGCCGGACTGCGGCGGGTCGAGCACGGCGCCAAGGGAGGCGTCCGCCTGAGCCGCGCGCCGAAAGACGTCACGCTTCTGGCCGTAGTGGAGGCTTGCCAGGGTGAACTCGTCGGCGACTACTGCCGGCCGGGATGCGATTTGAACACCGTATGCGCCTACCACCGCGCCGCGGCGGAGCTCCATGCCGCCATGAGCGGCGTGTTGTCGAAGTGGACGATCGCCGACCTGCTGCAAAAGCCCGGCTCCATCACCCGCCCTGGTGAAGCCCCGTGCGTAATGCTCAACGGCGTTTCCCCAATGGTTTTCAAACCTTTGAAAGGATAGACACCCATGCGCCTCCAGGTCGAGGTTCCGAGCAACGGCTATCACGCAGGACTCATCTCCTGCCAGGTGGCGTGCCCGGTCCGGACCGACGCGCGAGGCTACATCCGGGCGATCGCGGAAGGACGCTTCGACGAGGCCTACCTGATCGCGCGTGGACCGAATCCGTTCGCCTCGATCTGCGGGCGAATCTGCGGCGCTCCCTGCGAGGCCGCGTGCCGGCGCGGACGCGTTCCACGAGTGGATTCCGACGGACACTTCGTCGGGCCTGACCGTCCGATCGCGATCCGCGCGCTGAAGCGCTTCGCCTGCGAGATGGCCGGGCCGGAATCGCGCCCGCCCGCCGACGTGCTGCGCAACGTTCAGAGCGCGCCGCCCTCCGTCGTGGCGCATGCCGAGGAGATGGCAGCGCTCCTGAAGGCTGGGCTCCCAGACGGAGTCCCCAAGGGTGACGGCCGGCGAGTGGCGATCATCGGTGCGGGTCCCGCCGGTTTGTCCGCGGCGCACGACCTCGCACTTCTCGGATTCCGGCCGGTGGTCTTCGAGACCGAGACCGTCGCTGCGGGCATGCTCGCGACCGGTGTTCCAGCCTACCGGCTGCCGCGCGAGGTGATCCAGCGCGAGGTTGCGGTGATCGAGGCGCTCGGTGCCGAGATCCGGTGCGGTGTCACCATCGGGAAGGACATCTCGTTCTCATCGCTACGGGCGGATTTCGCGGCGGTCCTCATCGCGGTAGGCGCAAAGTCCTCTCGCGGACTCGGCCTTCCCGGTGAACGCGGTCCGCGTGTCTATGGCGGCGTCGATCTACTGCGCGCCGTTTCGCTCGGATCATTCCTCGACATCGGTCGCGAGGTGATCGTGGTCGGCGGAGGCAACGTTGCTTATGACGTGGCCCGAACCGTCGTGCGCCAGATCGCCTATGACGCCGCGCGCACGGCGGCCCGGCTTCCGGGAACCGCCGCCGTCCGGCTGGTGTCGCTCGAAGGACTCGAGGAAATGCCCGCGGACACGGTAGAGATCGTCGAAGGAGACGAAGAAGGCATCGAGCGGTTGAATGGGTGGGGCCCGGTCGAGATTCAGCGCGACGCGGCGGGCAACCCTTCGGGCATGGCCTTTCGCCGCTGTCTGCATGTGTATGACGCGAACCGCCGCTTCGCTCCCGTCTATGACGAGAGCGACCGCCGCGTGGTTCCGTGCGACACGGTCCTGCTCGCCGTCGGCCAGTCACCCGCGCTGAACTTCCTCGAGGACGGCGGCTCCGACATCGAGCACGCACGGCCCGGCTGGCCGAAGAGCGATCCCGAGACCTTGGCTACCACCGCGCCGGGCGTTTTCGTGGCGGGTGATCTCGCTCACGGCACGCGGCTGCTGATCGATGCCGTGGCATCGGGCAAAGCCGCCGCGCGATCGATCTATCGCTATCTGACGGGACACACGCTGCGGCCCGATGCCACCACGGCGCATCGGCTCCTCGAACTCTACCGGCGCGAGCGCGGCTACGAATCGATCCGCCGGCAGGAGATTCCGGTCCGTCACCCAGGGGAACGGCTCTCGCATCCGGAGACGACAGTCGAACTCGGATTCGATCAGGAGCGGGCGATGCGCGAAGCGTCGCGCTGTCTCGACTGCGGAGTCACTCCCGTGTTCGACGGCAACCGGTGCGTGTTGTGCGGCGGCTGTGTCGATGTGTGCCCCACGCAATGCCTGAAGATCCTGCCGCTGAGCCAGATCGAATCGGGCGAAACGTTCGCGGGGGACGCCGATCCCGAAGAGTACTCGGCGATCGTCAAGGACGAGGATCGCTGTATTCGCTGCGCCCTGTGCGCGATGCGCTGTCCGGTGGCCGCCATTGCCATGGAGCGCGTGGAAGTTCAAACGTCTTGGAGGTGCCAATGACCGTCGTACCCGGAACGCAAAAATCGAGGCTCGATCCAGAGCCGTTGCCGCGCCGGGACTGGCTGGGGCTGGCTTCGCTCTGGTCGGCCGGCTCGGCGATGATCTTCGCGGTGCTCGGTTCGCTGCGGCTGCCGAAGGCCGCAATCGTGGCGGCACCCTCCAAAGGATTCGATGTCACGTTGCCGGAATCATTGCGCATTGGAGAGGCTTTCGTGCCGCCGAACCGCGCGGTCGCCGTTTACCGCGACACGGAAGGTGTCTACGCGATCTCGACGATTTGCACGCATCTCGGCTGCGTCGTGAAGCCGACGGCGGAGGGCTTCGAATGCCCGTGCCACGGTTCGCGATTCCAACCCGATGGCGGCGTCGCCCGCGGCCCCGCGCCACGGCCTCTCGCCTGGCTGAAGGTATCCGGCAAGGATGGCATCTTTCACATCGATGAAGGAAAGACCGTACCCACCGGAACGAAGGTGAAGGCATGAGTACCCACGCCCTCGACGAACTCAAGAACAACCTGCGCGCGGCTCCGCGCCGGATCTATGAGACCGCATTCCGGAGCGGCAATCCCGCGACTGATCGCACCCGTTCGACCTTTATCTTCGGCAACGTTTTTCTGCATCTGCACTCGGTCCGGGTACACCGCTGGACGTTGCGCTGGCGTACGACGATGGGCCTCGGGATCGCGACCACGGCCGCGTTCCTGATCACGCTCATCACGGGCGTGCTGCTGATGTTCTACTACAAGCCATATCCGGAGGCGGCCTACCAATCGATCAAGGACATTCACTTCGTCGTCCCGACCGGCCGCTTCATGCGGAACATCCACCGTTGGGCGGCGAACGTGATGGTGGTCACCGTGATCCTGCACATGGCGCGCGCGTTCTACACGGCCTCTTACCGCAAGCCGCGCGAGTTCAACTGGCTGATCGGCATGGGGCTGCTCGCGACCACGCTGGGACTGTCGTTCACCGGATACCTGCTGCCGTGGGATCAACTCGCCTACTGGGCGATCACCATCGGAGCGAATATCGCGCAGTCACCGCGCGAAGTGACCGACGCGCTCGGCATCACGGAGTCGTTCGATCCCGGTGGCATGCAGCGATTCCTGCTGCTCGGCTCGGAGACCGTGGGTCCCGAGGCGCTGATCCGGTTCTATCTCCTCCATGTGATGATTCTGCCGCTGGTGCTGGTGGCGTTGATGTCAGTGCACTTCTGGCGGATTCGCAAGGACGGCGGGATCGCACGGCCCGCCAACGCGGATGAACGGTTGCCCGATCCCGCGGGTGCCGTCTATCCGGTGTTCACGCAAGCGCCCGCCAAGACCTATTCGCTCGCGGCGATCGTCAAGGGACGCACACCGGCGGTGGGCAAGGGGCCGGAGAACACGGTGCCTTCGATGCCCCATCTGTTCTACGCGGAACTCGGCGTGTTCATGCTGACCACGCTGATCTGCATCGCGCTCGCACTGATCTCGGACGCCCCGTTGAAGGAACTCGCCAATCCGAGCATTCCCGAGAATCCGGCGAAAGCTCCGTGGTACTTCCTCGGGCTTCAGGAATTGGTCTCGTTCTCGGCCTTCATCGGCGGCATCGGAGTTCCCACGCTTGTGCTGGCCGGGCTCGGGCTCATTCCCTATCTCGATCGCGAAGAGGCGGGCACGGGCGAGTGGTTCGGCGGACCGGGTGGACGCGACGTAGTCCGGCAGGCCCTCTTCGTGGGTTTCGGAGCCGCTCTCCTCATCGAGGCCTTCGTAATCCGCTTCGGCTGGATACGCGAGTGGTTCCTGCACGCGCCCCAACTGATCATCACGGCACTGAATCCGGGCACGCTGCTGGCGGCCGCGTACGCAGTCTATTCGGTTTGGCTCGTCAAGCGCCATAAGTCGGCGCGCGCCGGCGCGCTCGGGCTGTTCACCTGCTTCCTGTGTGGATTCCTGGTGCTCACGGTGATCGGCACCTATTTCCGGGGCCCGAACTGGGTCTTTTACTGGTCACCTTCCGATTGGCCGAGGCACTAGCGATATGCGGAAGAACAAACTGCTGTTGCTCGCATCGAGTCTGGGAGTGCTGCTGCTGCTGATCGTGGCGGCGGCGCAGGAGAACTGGCTCAAACCGTGGCGCGAGGTGCAAGCGGCTGGCCGGATGGATGACGCGCCGATCGATGTCCAATTGCGCCAGATCACGAATGAACGGTTGGGAGTGGGCGACCGGTGCGTGTCATGTCACGTCAGCATGGCCCCGGGCGAACAGGCCGTCAAGGGCGCCGAACTGTTCAAGCCGCACCGGCCCGTGGTACACGACCCCGCCGAGTGGGGCTGCACGAAGTGCCATGGCGGCCAAGGCTCGGCGACGGAAAAGGACGATGCGCACGGCAGCGTTCACTTCTGGCCGGCGCCAATGATTCCGGTCCGCTTCGCGCAGGCGGGTTGCGGTACCTGCCACTCGACTCCGGGAGTGCCGGCTCGCGCCGCGTTCTTCGAGGCACGTTCGGCGTTCGAACGGCTCGACTGCTACGCCTGCCATCGAATCGACGGCCGCGGGGGCACGATTCGTCCGGACGGCGGCGGCATGGAAGGCCCGGACTTGTCCCGTCTGGGGATCAGCGGCTACGACGGCTCGTGGCATGAGAAGCATCTGGCCAAGAGTGAAAAGGCCGTGGGCGGCCCCTGGAAGCACTCCTTCGCCAAGGTTGACGACGCGGACATCGCGCGGCTTCGAGTGTTTCTCTCGACTCGCGTGGCGTCTCCCAAACTGATCGAGGCCAAGGCGACGTTCTTCAGCTTCGGCTGTCTCGGCTGCCATCGTGTGAGCGGCGTGGGCGGAGACGAGGGTCCGGACTTGACCCGCGCGGGCGAGAAGGACCCGGGGCAAGCGGATTTCAGCAACGTGCCCGAAGGCCATCGGCTCGACCGCTGGATCGCCGAGCATTTCCGCTCGCCGGTCGCAGTGACGCCCGCCTCGCAGATGCCTCCGGTTAACGCGTCCGAACGTGAGATTGATCAGTTGACGATGTTCGTGCTGTCGCTGCGACGCGGCGACCTTCCCGCCGCCTACACTCCGGCGGACCGGATGAAAGTGGCGCGTTTCGGTCAGCGCGAGTTCGCCACGGACGCCGCCACGCTGTTCGGCGCCTTCTGTGCCGGCTGTCATGGTCCGGAAGGCAAGGGCAAGCAGATTCCAGGCGGCGCCGCGTTTCCGGCGATCGCCAACCCGGACTACCTGTCGCTCGTCAGCGACGAGGTTCTCACGGAGACGATCAAGCGGGGCAGGCCCGGCCGCCGCATGCCGGGTTGGGCGAAAGAAGGCGGACTGCGCCCCGCCGAGATCACGGAACTCGTGGCCCACCTCCGGAAGCTGAGCGGAACCGAACCCGCGGCGGACGACAAGTGGAGCGTCGCGCTCGATCCGCTGGAAGGGGTCGAGGTCTATGACCAGAACTGCTCGGGCTGCCACGGCAAGAAGGGTGAAGGCAGCAAGGGACCCGCGTTGAACAATCGCGCGTTCCTGGAACTGGCGTCCGACCGCTATCTGGTCGAGACGGTCCGGCGCGGAAGAAGCGGCACCGCGATGGCGGGATTCGAGAATGCGTCCCCCACGCGCCGAGCGCTTTCGAAAGACGAGATCGAGGCCGTGGTGGCATACGTCCGCGCATGGCAGGGGAGGTAGTGAGATGAAAGATTCGAGAAGGGAATTCCTGGCCGCGATATCCGCCGCCGGACTCGGCGGATTCCTGGGCTCCGTGAAGGATGCCTGGGGTTTGGAGGCGGTTGCGAATCCGCTCGCGGCTTATCCGAATCGCGACTGGGAGAAGGCCTATCGCGACTTGTGGCACTACGACTCGAAGTTCACCTTCACCTGCGCGCCGAACGACACGCACAACTGCATCCTGAATGCCTACGTGCGGCAAGGCGTGATCACTCGCATCGGGCCCACGATGCGCTACGGCGAGGCGTTCGACCTGAGCGGCAATCACACAACCAGCCGTTGGGATCCGCGCGTGTGCCAGAAGGGACTCGCGCTGACGCGGCGATTCTACGGTGACCGGCGGGTGAATCAATGCATGGTCCGTGTGGGATTCAAGAAGTGGGTGGACGAAGGATTTCCACGGGGCAGCGACGGGCGGCCGGACGAAAAGTACTTCCAGCGCGCCCGCGACGAATGGGTCCGCGTGTCCCACGATGCCGCGGCGTTGATGGTCGCCAAGGGCTTGAAGAACATCGCCGAGACCTATTCGGGTGAAAAAGGCAAGGAGCGGCTGAAAGCGCAGCATTACGACGAAGCCGTGATCGAAGCGACGCAGGGCGTAGGCACGCAAGTGCTCAAGTTCCGCGGCGGCATGCCGTTGCTCGGAATGACTCGCGTGTTCGGTATGTACCGCATGGCAAACTCGATGGCGCTGCTCGACGCCAAGATCCGCGGCGTAGGCCCAGACAAGGCGATGGGCGGCAAGGGTTTTGACAACTACTCGTGGCACACCGACCTTCCGCCCGGACATCCGATGGTGACCGGCCAGCAAACGGTGGAGTTCGACCTCTCCGCGGTGGAGCACTCGAAAACGGTCGTCGTGTGGGGCATGAACTGGATCACGACCAAGATGCCCGACTCGCATTGGCTGACCGAAGCGCGGCTGAAGGGAACCCGCGTCGTGGTAATCGCCTGTGAGTACTCGGCTACGGCCACCAAGGGCGATGAAGTGATCGTCGTCCGGCCCGGCACCACACCCGCGGTCGCCCTCGGACTGGCGCAGGTCATCGTCAAGGAGAAGTTGTACGACGAAGCCTACGTGAAGCAATGGACGGACCTTCCGCTACTGGTCCGGATGGACACGCTCAAGAACCTTCGCGCCAAGGACGTCTTCGGCGGCGACCTGAAGGATCTGAAGAAGTCCCGCACGCTCGGTGCCAACGACAAGATGCCGCCGCCCGGCGCGCAGACCGAGCAACTGTTCACCGGCGCCCTTCGCAATGATTGGGGCGATTCGGTCTGGTGGGACAGGAAGTCGAACTCGCCGAAGGTAACCTCGCGCGACATGGTCGGCAAGAATTCCGAAGTCGGCGATCCTCTGCTCGATGGCTCGGTGGAAGTGACCCTGCACGATGGCAAGAAGGTCCGCTGCCGCCCGATCTTCGATCTGGTGCGCGAGTACCTCGATCACTTCACTCCCAAGACCACCGAGGAGATCACGTGGGCTCCGGCCGCGGCGATCGAGTCACTGGCGCGCCACATCGCCAAGGACCCGGGGACCACGCTGTTCGCAATCGGCATGGGTCCGAATCAGTTCTTCAACAACGACAACAAGGATCGCGATCTGTTCCTGCTCGCCGCGCTGACCGGCAACATCGGCAAGATCGGCGGCAACGTCGGATCGTACGCGGGCAACTATCGCGTCGCGCTGTTCAACGGAGCGCCGCAGTACATCAACGAGAATCCGTTCGATCTCGAACTCGATGCGGGGAAGCCCGCTCGGCCGAAGCAGTATTGGAAGCCGGAGTCAGCGCACTACTACAACCACGAGGACCATCCGTTGCGGGTCGGCAAGAGACTGCTGACAGGCAAGACGCACATGCCGTGTCCGACCAAGTCGCTTTGGTTCGCCAACGCGAATTCGATTCTCGGCAACGTGAAGTGGCACTACAACACGGTGGTGAACATGCTGCCGAAAATCGAAATGATCGCGGTGAACGAGTGGTGGTGGTCCACCTCGTGCGAGTGGGCCGATATCGTCTTCGGCGTTGATTCCTGGGCCGAACTCAAGCAACCGGACATGACCGCTTCGGTGACGAATCCGTTCCTGACCGTCTTTCCGCGCACGCCGATGAAGCGGATCTTCCAGACGATCGGCGACATCGATGTGCTCGCGCTCGTGGGATCGAAGATGGCCGAGGTCACGGGCGATCAGCGATTCAACGATTGCTGGAAGTTCGTCCGGGAGGGGCGCACCGACGTCTACTTGCAGCGGATCCTCGACGCCTCGGCGAACACCAAGGGTTTCAAGATCAGTGAACTGGAAGCAAAGGCGAAGGAAGGCATTCCGGCGATTCTGCAAAGCCGGACTTCTCCCAAGGCCGTCGGCTACGAGCAGGTGGTGGATTCGAACCCGTGGTATACCAAGACGGGACGGCTCGAGTTCTACCGCGAGGAGGACGAGTTCATCGAGGCCGGCGAAAACCTGCCGGTTCATCGTGAGCCGGTGGATTCGACCTTCTACGAACCGAACATCATCATCTCGCCCAAACATGAGGCGATGCGGCCGGCGAGTCCTGAGTCCTACGGCGTCAAGCGCGACGATCTTTCCTGCGAGACCCGCTGCGGACGTAACGTGGTGCTCACGTGGGAAGAGGCGAAGAAGACCGCGCATCCACTGGCGAAAGACGGCTACAAGTTCATCTTCCACACGCCCAAGTACCGCCACGGCGCGCACACCATGCCCATCGAGACGGACATGATCGCGCTGCTGTTCGGGCCATTCGGCGATATCTACCGGCACGACAAGAGGAGTCCGTTCGTGGCCGAGGGGTACGTGGACATCAATCCGGATGACGCGCGCGCACTCGGTGTCCAAGACGGCGACTATGTCTGGATCGACTCCGATCCGGAAGACCGCCCGTTCCGAGGATGGCAGAAGGACAGGAAGAACTATGAATTCGCCCGCCTGATCTGCCGCGCGCGCTACTATCCGGGTACGCCGAAGGGGGTCACGCGCATGTGGTTCAACATGTATGGTGCGACACCCGGATCGGTGGAAGGGCGGAAGTCACGCGAGGACGGCCTCGCGAAGAATCCGCGCACGAATTATCAGGCGATGTTCCGGTCGGGTTCCCATCAGTCAGCGACGCGCGGCTGGCTGAAACCCACCTGGATGACGGACTCGCTGGTGCGGAAAGATCTGTTCGGGCAGAGCGTCGGCAAAGGCTTCCTTCCCGATGTCCACTGCCCGACGG
The DNA here is from genome assembly GCA_902825945.1 of uncultured Acidobacteriota bacterium. Classification (GTDB taxonomy): domain Bacteria; phylum Acidobacteriota; class Terriglobia; order Bryobacterales; family Bryobacteraceae; genus SYLY01. The sequence goes on along the minus strand of CADECY010000069.1, from coordinate 25,086 downwards.
GCGCGCCGCGCGAGGCGATCGTCAAGATCACCAGGGCGGAACCCGGCGGTATCGGCGAGACCGGCGTCTGGCGCCCCGTGGCGCTGGGGATCCGGCCGGGCAACGAATCGGAAGCGATGAAAAGGTATTTGGCCGGCGGCTTCGTCGAAGGTGACGGCAAGGAGAATGCGTAATGGCACGCGTCCATAACTGGCAACTCGGCCGCGACATGTCGTACTGGTATCCGGAGAGCCGGCCCAAACGGCAGTTCGCCGCCGTGTTCGATACGAACAAATGCATCGCGTGCCAGACTTGCACGCTCGCCTGCAAAACCACATGGACCTCCGGCAAGGGCCAGGAGTACATGCTGTGGAACAATGTCGAGTCCAAGCCGTACGGCAGCTATCCATTGGCGTACGACGTCAAACTGCTCGACATGCTGAACTCGGGATCGTGGAACGGTTCCAAGTACGAAGGCCAGACGATTTTCGAATCGGCGCCCGCGGGCGAGCGTGTCTTGGGCTGGAAACCCGAGCAGCAGGATTACTCCTATCCGAACTGCGGCGAAGACGATTGCGCCGGACAGGTGGATGGCGGAGCGGGCATGATGTCGCTGCCGCACATGAGCTGGTTTTTCTATCTGGCGCGGATCTGCAATCATTGCACGTATCCGGCGTGCCTGGCGTCGTGTCCGCGCGGGTCGATCTACAAGCGGCCCGAGGATGGAATCGTGCTCGTGGATCAGGGCCGGTGCCGAGGCTATCAGGAATGCGTGCGGGGATGTCCGTACAAGAAAGTCTTCTTCAACCCGATGACCGGCACGTCGGAAAAGTGCATCGCCTGTTTCCCGAAGATCGAACAGGGTATCCAGCCACAATGCTTCGTCAACTGTATCGGGAAGATCCGGATGGCGGGCTGGATTTCCAAGCCGAATGAAGCCAAGCCAGAGAACCCGATCGACTATCTGGTGCACATCAAGAAGGTGGCGCTGCCGCTGTTCCCGCAGTACGGACTGGAGCCGAACGTTTACTACATTCCGCCGATTCACGTCCCCCTCTCGTTCTCGCGGCAACTGTTCGGGCCCGGCGTGGCCGCGGCCGTCAAGGCTTATAGAAACGCGCCCAACGATCCGGATCTCGCGGCTCTGCTGTGCCTTTTCGGTTCGAGCGAGATGCTCATGCCGCGCTGGAAGCGCGCAGGTGACGACATCTACGGCATGGACGAAAAGGGCGCGACGATCGTGCGGGTTCCGCGAAACGAACCCGTGCACGTGCGGCCCGCCTACGACAAGCTGTACCAGATTACGCGCACGAACTGCCCGTAAGGAGGACTGCCATGAAACGACCGATTCTCATCGTGGCGGCAGCGCTGCTCGGGGCCTGCCATCGCGCGCCCGTGCGGACCAACGAAGTGGTGACAGTGCCTTCGCGCGAAATTTCCCTTAGCGCATCGAGTGGGGTGTGGAACGAGGCCCCCGAACATCTTGCCAGCCTCCTCCCGCAGGATCTCGTGGACCCACGGCTGCTCAAGCCGACCACACCCGAGGTGCGCATCCGGTCGGTCCACAATGGCAGCGAGGTGGCCTTCCGCCTCGAGTGGGCCGACCGGACTCAGGATGACACGCCGGGTCCAGCGCGATTCCTCGACGGCTGCGCCATCCAGATTCCCCGCAGGATCGAGGCCAATCCCACCGATCCGCAGATGGGCCAATCCGGCCGTCCCGTCGAGATCGCCTTCTGGCGCGCGGATTGGCAGGCGTCGGTCAACGGGCGGAAGGACACGATCCAGGCGATCTATCCGAACGCTACCGTCGATCACTATCCGTTCCAGGCTCCGTCGCTCGCTCCGGGTTCGGACGCGCAACAGCAGATGGAGAAACGCTACGCCCCAGCGCAGGCCGTTGGCAACCGCCGGAGCGGTCCGCGTGAATCGGCAGTGGAGGATCTGATCGCGGAAGGCCCGGGAACGTTGTCGCCAGCCGGGTCGCGTTCTTCGCGCGGCCAGGGCAGCCGGACGAAAGATGGCTGGGCCGTTGTGATCGCACGGAAGATCCCCGAAGGCTTGGCCCCGAATGTTCGCACGCAGATCGCTTTCGCGGTCTGGGAAGGCGCGCAGCAGGAGACCGGCGCGCGCAAGATGCGCACGGGTTGGATCCCGCTGGCCATGAGGGTGGCGAAATGACGGAACGAATCGAAGCTCTGCTGCGCGAGGCCGCGGAATGGCGGCTGATCGGACTGTTATTCGAGTGTCCGTCGGAGGGCTGGCGCGCGCAGATTCGTGCGTTGGGGGCTGAGGTAAAGGATCCGGAGCTTCGCCGCGCCGCGGAACTTGCGGACCGGGAAGCGAGCGAAGGCGTCTATCATTCGATACTCGGGCCGGGCGGTCCGGCGCCGGCGCGCGAGGTGAGCTATCATTTGACGATTCAGCTCGGATACCTCATGTCGGAGCTTTGCATCTACTACGATGCGTTTGCCTACCGGCCGGTGACCGAAGAGGCGATCGACCATATCTCGGTGGAAGCCGGTTTCGCCGGATTCTTGCGGGTGAAGCAGGCTTTCTCGCTGTCGAACGGGGAAGATGAGTCCGCGGAATTGGCCGCGGCCGCGGCGGAGAGTTTCCGGTCCAATCATTTGGTATACGTTGCGCAGCCACTTGCGGAAACGCTGTCGCAATCGGGCGTCGAATACTTGGAGTCCGCCGGGAAGGCGCTGCTCGCAAGGGTGGGTCCGTGTCCTGTACTTCCGGTAATCGCTTCGAGCGAAGTCTTCGCCTCCGATTCGGTGGAGTGCGCGACCGGAGCGTGATCATGACGCATCGTGGACGGCTCATCGTCGTGGGCGGACACAGCCGCCGGATCGGCAAGACCACGGTGGTCACGACGATCCTGGCGGGTCTGCGGGATCAGGCTTGGGCGGCGATCAAGATCTCGGCGCACCGGCACGGGTCCTCGCTCGACTGCCTCGAGGAAACCCGCGCGGGCCAGGAGTCGCAAGCGGCGCGCTATCTCGATGCGGGAGCGCGCCGCGCATTTCTCTATCGGGTACCGGACCACTCCCTGCCCGACGCTGCCCGGCGTGTCGAACAACTGCTCGCGGCGGGGTTCGATGTCATCGCGGAATCGAACCGCATCGTTGACTGGATTCCGCCGGACCTGGTCTTGTTCGTGGTCGCGCCGGATGTCCCGGATTGGAAGCCGTCTTCGAAAACGTGCCTCGACCGGGCGAGCGCGATCGTGGTCTCCCGGCCCTCGGGCTCGGCCTTCACCGCGGCGGACGTAAACTCGCCACTTCCGAAGTTCCGCCTCGGACCGTCCGGGGAGGACATCGACGGATTAGCCGGTTGGGCGCGGTGCTGGACCGAGCGAATCCGCGAACGATTCACCAGTCCGGCGGGCTTTCGGACGAACCGGCGAGCGGGAGCGTAACCGGGGCAGCTTTCCACGCTCGGAACGCGACGGGACCCCGGGGCCCGCCGGCGCCGGGTGGTAGCGAAAGTCCGAGCCAGCTGAAATTCTTTCGCCACGGCTGTTCCACCGGGTGTTAACAATTGTCTCAAATCATGAGAACGGCCCGATGGCGCAATATAATGAAGTGAGTGTCCGAAATCTCCGACGAGGAGTTGGTAGCACGCTTTCGAGCGGCTGGCGGCTCACCGGGCGGCAACTCCCATCTCGACCTGCTCTTTCAACGGCACTATCAACGCGTTTCGTGGTGGTGTGTGCGTTTCACCGGCGATCGCGAGGCGGCCTTGGATTTGGCGCAGGAAGTGTTTGCACTTGCCTACCGCCATATCGATTCGTTTCAGGGGCAGGCGAAGTTTTCCACCTGGCTCTACACGATCGCGCGCAACCGGTGTATCAACGAGGCGAAGTCGCGTGCGCGAAGGGCGGAGGAACCTCTCGAGCCCGTGGAGTTCGAACTCGAGGATTCGCAGGCTGGATCGGTGCTGGACGATCTGGCGCGGAAGCAGGAAATCGGAAGGTTTCGGGGCGCTGTGCTGAAACACCTCGACGAGACCGAACGGAACGTTCTCACCTTGCACTACGTTCAGGAATTGCCCCTGAGCGCGATCAATCGCCTGCTGGCGTTGACCAACAAGAGCGGTGCGAAGGCCTATATCGTCAGTGCGCGGCGCAAGCTGGAGCAGGTGCTGCGCCGTGACAGTCCGGGAGCGAAATGAGGGAGCTATGGAACGCGATTTCGTGGTGGAGTCGTTACGGGGGCCGGGCGGATGTCCGGGGACGGCGGAGTTGGGCGCGTATCTCGATGGCCGGGCGCCGGAATGGAAGGCCCACGTGCCGGATTGTCCGCACTGCCAGGCCGAACTGGCGATGATGCGCGAGATGCTGAGCGGAAATCCGGTGGCGTCCGAGTCGGCCGATGTGAACTGGGTGGCGGGCCGCATCCGGAGAGTTACCGCCGGCGAAACGGCCGCCGCGATTCCATGGTGGCGGAGCTGGTTCCAGGTGGGACCCGCATTGGCGGCGCTACTTCTGGTGGTTTCGGTGGGAACGTACCTGCGGCGGGCACCGGAGCCGGGCGAGGTTCGCTATGGCGGCCCGGGCGAGTTGCGCTCGTCGCGGATCGCGGTGACAGGCCCAGTAGGGACTCTCGCGGCGCGTCCAAGCGAGTTCGTCTGGGAACCCGTTGCGGGCGCGGTGCGGTATGAAGTTGCGGTGGAGGAAGTGAGCCGCGACACCGTTTGGCAGGGTGCCTCGCCGGGCACCCGGGTTGCGATTCCCGCGGAGGTGACCGCAAAGATGCTACCCGGCAAGACCTTGGTGTGGCGTGTAATCGCGTTCGATGGGCAGAACGGAAAACTGGCGGAATCGGAGATGACCCGATTTCGAATGGAGCCACCGAAATGAACCGAATCTGGATCGGCTGCGCCGTGGCGGCGGGATTGTTCGCGCAAGGCAACAACCTCGGGGTGTCGTTGCGGTTCGAGGACGAGACCGTCCCTCCGGGCGCGACGGTGCAGGTGAAGCTCACACTGACCGAACCGAAGCCGATCATCCGGAGCTCATTCGAGTCGTCATTCGAGTCGAGTTTCTTCGACGACATCTACGGCGTCGCGGTTCGAAGCGACAACGGCGATGCCTCAGGCGCGGTGATGATCACGCCCAGCGGGATTCGTGTGGCGATGACCTCGCCGAGCCAGAACACCGGCGTCAATCCGGACTATCCGATTTTCACGTTCGCGGCGGGAGTGAAATCGACTGTGCCCGTGGGAACTCAGATTCCAGTGGACATGCCGAGCGCAACCTGGCTCGACTTGCTGAGCCCATATCCGTGGGAGATCAAGCCTGGGACGATCACCGTGGGCGGAACGCTCAGCATCGGCAACATCATCCCGGGCGGCGGAATCGTGCCCGCGAATACGCCAGTGGATGTGATCGGGACCGGGTTCACCCCCGAATCGCAATTGCGAGTGGAGGGAGCCGACCGCGTGACCACATACGTGAGCCCCACGCTGATGCAGGTCCAGTTCTCCGCGGCGACACCATTGGACGGAGCGCGGTTCGCCGTGCAGAACAAGGACGGCCAGCGCACCACCTACTTTTCGTACTTGCGTCCGGCACGGGTGAATTGGACTCAGACCACCGCACTCGGTTCCGTGCGGCCAATGTTTTCCGGCAAAACCCTGCGGCGCGCATCGCTTGCGTTGTTCGGGACAGGCAGCGATACCGTGGGCATCGCCTTGCTGAATCCGGGAACGGTCGCGGCGGCGGTGACTGTTGACTATTACGGGATCTCGGGAACCCGGATCGGCGGTTCGACGGTCAATCTTGCCGCGCGGTCGGAAACGCTGCGGTCGCTGGCCGAACTCGGGCTCGGCGGACAGGCGACATTGGCGGTGCTGACTTCGAATCAGCCGGTGAAGGCGCTGGCGGTGCGGGTCAATGGGCCGAGCCTCGGCGTGATCTCGCCCACCATAGGCCAATAGCGGAGACGGCCGCCGCCGCGGCGAGAATCGCCGACCAGGGAACGACTCGCGGAAGGGGAGACCATCCGTCTCCGATCAGCACGAACGCGGACCAGTGCTTCGGATCGGCGAGCGGCGTGCCCGACCGGATCAGCCGGAGTTTCGCTTCGCGCAAGGCGCCAGCTTTCGTCCCGCCCTTGGCCAGCGCTCCATAGAAGCCCTTCATCATCTCGGCCGCGGCGTTGTCGTCCACGCGCCACAACGTCGTGATCACCGATGCCGAACCGGCGGCCAGGAAGGCGCTGCCGAGGCTCTGCACGCCCTCGCCCCGGACATCCTCGCCACGCTCGGTTTCACAAGCCGAGAGTACGGTGAGGTGATTGCGCGTAAGCGGCAACGACGCGATCTCGGAGTGATAAAGGTAGCTTCCGTTCAACAAGATTCGAGAACGATCGGGGCTTTCGACGTCGGCCGCCGCGTGCGTGGCAAAATGGAGCACGAATCCCCTACCCGCGTTGGACAGCAGATTAGCGCGCGTAGCTTGCGTTCCGGTGAAAACGCGCGAAGCGCCGGGCAAGTACGTCTCGGCGTCACGAAGCTCCTCCCGCGCCCGGGGAAGCGCGGTCCAGCGCTGATCGCCAGCGAGGCGCTCACCTTCCGGGCCGGGCGCGCCGATTCCCGTGAAGCCAGCGGACCAAGGCCCGAGAAAGGGAGCCTCGGGCTCCTGGCGAAGGAGCAGACTGGCGGCGGGCAGAACAGCGATTTCGAAGCGTGAGACCAATCGCGAGCCGCGGAAGGTCAGCACATCGGGAGAGGTCTCGAGAGCGCCATCGGGAACGAGAATCAGACGCGTGATGGCGGCATCGGCGAGAGGCGCGATTCCATCGAGGTTTCGCGCCACGCCCGATTCCCCGCGCGTACACCACAACACGGCGGATTCGTTCTCGTGCCGCCATTGAGAAAGCAGAATCGTATTGGCGCCGAGCCGCGAGCGTACAGCTTCGGCCCTCGCGATCGTGGGTACGAGTTTGTCACTGAGTGCTCGCGATCGGCTGCGTTCGGCCAGGTCGAACAACTCGGCAAAACCGGCTCCTTCGCGCAGCCGCAACGAGATCCGCGCGTCGTAGGGGTCGCGCTTGTCGGACAGAAATCGCGAACGGAGGCGGGAATCGCCGACGCCCGAGCGGAGTTTTTCTATTGCATCGATTGCTTCGAGATGGCGCCCGAGTCCGAAGATGGCTTTCCACTCTTCTTCCGGCGCATTCAGCTTCCGCGAGCCGTCAAGGGCCTGCCGGAATCCGGCGGCGGCGTCCTCCAAACGGCCCTCGCGCTTGTGGAGTTCCGCCAGGTAGAGCAACGCCTGGGTCATCTCGCGCGCGTTGCCCTCCCGCCTGGCGATCTGGAGCACTTGCCGGAGCGTGGTTTCGGCGGCGCGCGGATTGCGCAAGTCGAGCGCCTCGACGATCGCTTGATTCTTGAGGATGCCAAGGCGCAGGTCCGATGCCGCCGTGCCAGCAGCCAGCCGGGCAGCCTTGCGATACTCCTCGCGCGCGAGCCACGGATCGCCAAGGCGGCGGTAGAGCGCGCCTAGATTCGAAGCGAGCTGCGCACGGGCCCCCGGGGACAAGTCTGGCTGGCCGCTCTGTTCCTTGTAGATCGTCAGAGCCTCGCGAAGCATGCCGAGCCGCTGGAGGAGGGTCGCCATGTTGACTGCGTTGACACGGGCCATCTCGGTGGCCCAGGGTTCGCCCGCGTGCGACGCGGTGCGGCTTTGCGCCTCGCGGTAGAAGCGGTAGGCTTCGTCGTACCGGCCTTGGAAGTAGCGTGCGCTGCCTGCGTTGGCCAACTGATCAACGGCGTGCCGCGTGTCGCCCACTTCGGCCGAAAGGCGGACTGCCTCTTCGAACCGCCGGGCCGCCGTCTCGTATTCGCCGCGATACAGAAGTGCTTCGCCGGCCGTATTGAGTGCCAGCGCGGCGGCCCGCTTGTCGCCCTCCCGCCGTGCGAGCGCCACCGCGATTTCGGCTTCCCGCAGCGCGCGCTCGAGGGCTCCGGCCTTCAGCGCGACCGCGGCCTCCCGCTGCAGATCGCGCGCGCTGGGAGCGCCCATGCACGCCCACGCCGCGAGCAGCACAACCGCCGTGCGCACTACCTACTGTCCGATATTGAAGGTGGTGACACCGGTGCCCGCCACGCTCGACCACGGGCCCCAGCCAGCATCGGAGTCCGGAGCGCAAGTGGCGCCTGCGGGGCATGCGCGTACGATCGCGGTCGCGGTGCCGGGCCCCATGGGAACCTGGACACCCAGTCCGCCGGTGACACCGCGCGAGATGCCGCTGACGAGGTACTCGTACAGTGTCGCGCCCTCGACTGGAGTCCAGTTGATGGAAACATTGCCGCGGCGCACGATTCCTTGATGGGCGGGTGCAGTCAAAGTGGGCGCGGCCGCGCTCTGTCCCCGTACGTTGAATCCGGCCGCGACGCTCGGAGACTGCTGGCCGGTTCCCGGGTCGGCGATCACCACGGCGTCATAACGGGTACCTTCGGCACGGAACGCCGCGGCGTAAAAATTCCGATTGGTGTAGACATCGAGCGCGGTGGTCTGCCGGGTCAGATCCTGGACGTAGAGACGATAGATAGTGTTGACGCCGTCATCGCCGGGAACGCGGCTCCAACTGAAGACCACGACCGGGCCATCGACAATCGATCCGCCGAGCGGCTCGCTGAGGACGGGAGTCGTGGGATTAGCGCCCACCGCCGTTACCGGCTTCGCGTCGCTATAGGGGCCGCATCCGTTTCCGTTGCAGCCGGTCACGATCACGCGCGCAAAGCCGGCGGGGATCGGGAAACCGGCGGTTAGTTCGGAGGTGCGCAACGAGGCCACGGTCAGCGCGCCACCGCCCGGTCCGGAAGTGGGCTGAATCACCCGCATCACGTAGATGTCGGCATTGTTGACGGCATCCCATTCGACTTGGAGGTTGTTGCCCCCGAGAACCACCGCGCGCGTGATGATGGGCGCAGTCGTGGGAATCGGCGGCAGTCCCACGGAGAAAACGGTGGCGGGAGACCACGCGCCGCACTTGGACAGGCAAGCGCGGACCCGCAGTTGGTAGCTCGCCGATGAACGGAGCGAGTATGTCGTGGCTGTGTCAGGGTCGAGCGTGGAGACCTGCAACTCGGCCGTTCCGCCGGCGGCGGCGTTGATCAACTGGAGTTCGTAGCGGGATGCTCCCGCTACCCGAGTCCACTGGAAGGTTTGCGTGGATGCGCCGAGCGCCGCGCCGTTGGCCGGGAAGGCGATCGTGGGAACGCCAGCCGGGGCCTGTAGCAAGACCGAAAAATCTCGCGTCGCTTCCGCGGTGCAGGCGCCTGAATTAATGGCGTTGTTCGCTTGCACCAGGCACCCCTGCACTCGAGCGCGGAAGTTGCCTTCCGGCAGCGTGGCAATCAGGAGATCGGCACCCACCACTGTTCCGGAGAACGCCGTTTGTCCGGTGCCGAGGTTGGTGACCCGCACGAGGAACGCGGGTGAGGCGGAGGTCCACCGGATCGTGACTGCGGCCGAGCCGACGGCTTCGTTCGCGACAGGCAGCGTGATTACGGGCAACGCGGCAATCCCCTCCTGATTCACGGTCAGGAACGGACCGCCGGTGGCGAGAATACCGGTTCGCGGCGTGCCCGGGTTCGGCGCGACGGCATAGTTCACCGTGGCGCTGCCTGTTCCTCCGGCTGGTGAGAAGGTCAGCCAGGACACGTTCGAATGAAGTTGCCACGCGCAGCCGGCGGGCGCGGTTACCTGCAAGGTCCGCGCCGCTCCTGCTGGTGGAACCAGGTCGATGGACGTGGACAGGCTCGCGGTGGCGCATGTGGCGTCGATCTTGGCCAGAAATCCCGCCATCGGCAGCGAGGCGTCTGCACCGGCTACATAGATGATATCCGGGCCCGTATTGGCTACCGACTGGCCCGCGTCGGCGCCGCTGGGGCCGATACACGAAGAGATGAGAATGTTTCCGCCACGATCGATCTTGAAGACGGTCGCATCGCCGTCGGACGGCGCCGCTGGCGGACGGCAACCTTGGACGGGATTGACGAGAGCAGGACCGTTACCGACAGTGGTTCCCGTAACCAGAATGGTTCCGAAGTCATCCACCGACATCGCCACGCCGGTGAGCGAAACCTGCCAAACCGCCGTCGAGAAATCGGCGGACCACTTGGTGAGCTTGTTGTTGCCGAGCAGGTAGGGCTCGTTCGAACTATGGTCCATCGCCATGTCCTGGCCCCCGTCGGGAATATAGCGCGAGGCGACAACCGAGAGGAAGTTCTTGGTGTTGTAATGGAACTTGATCAGAAACGGATTCGGACGCAACAGGGGTGGGGAAGAAGGCCCGAGAATCGGGAAATCGAGCCCGTCACAGGTACCAGAAACGTAGTAGCCGTCGAAGTAGTCCGTGGTCACGCGCAGACTCGTGTGATAGGAGGTGTATCCGCCGAAGATCGTCGAGAAATCGAATGAGCCGCCGTCGCGGTTCACCTTGGTGATGAAAGGGGCCTTCGTATTGAGGAATCCGAAGTTGATGGGATGCACCTGGGGAAAGTCCTGCGAATTCGTTTCGCCCACCACGACCGCCGACCCGTACTGATCGACCGCGAGATCGGAAGGGACGTCGGAATTACCCGAGCCACCGACGTAGAGAAGATAGCGGATGAGATTGCCAGCGGGCTCCAGCTTCGCGACCACGGTCTTTCGTCCTGGGCCGATCACGACGGAGTAGGGATTCACCTGCGGGATGTCCTTGGAGTCGGTCGCGATCATGACGATCACGTTATTGTTGGAGTCGGTTCCGGCGCCGGCCGCCCAATCGTCGAGCGATCCCGCGATCCGCACGGACCATAGCAGCGTGCCCGTCGCGTCGAGCTTGGTGATGATCGCGTCGGACTGCCCGGTCTGTGGAGTGAGCGAGGGAGCGGGAATGGATGGCAAAGCACCCGTTACGATGACATTGCCCGAGCGATCGGTGGCGACCTTGCGCGGAAAGGTGTTGGTGTCGGTGAGCGAATAGGTGTAGACCACTCGCGGATCGATGACGAGCGGAAGAGACCGGTCAAACTCGCCGAGTTCGAAAGCAAGGCTGTTTCCGCTGATGCTGTACTTCGCGGCGACCTCGACGCGGCTACCCTCGCTGCGCTGATACACGGTTGGTTCGAGCTGACGCACCTCGCCGAGCGCCGTGGCGAGAATGACTTCTCCTTCCTGACCGTGGCGGATCGAATCGACGCCCTCGTATTCGATTCTGGCGAGCGATGGGTCCGCGCCCGGTGCCACGGTGAGGTCGTACTCGAGTTCGCCATCCTTGCCGTAGTAGATGGCATCGATTCCCGGATAGACGTTCCGGCAATGAACTCGTGCCCAGTGTTCGATGTTGGCGTGCGACCCTCCCCGCCCCGCGCTTGCATGGTAGTGACTGACGCTCGACAACTTGCCCGCCGCCTCGCATCGTGCGCCGGAGCCGGAGCCCGCGAGCTTCATGCGAATCGCCTGTTGCCGTCCTTCGCGGTGCAGGATCATCCACGCGCCGTTCGCGTCAATCATCCACTGTGAGGCGGGAGCGAATCCGATGAACGCACCGGCGGGAGACTGGCCGACATTCCGCTCGAAGTGGAACGGCGTGGTATCGAACGGACCTGGGCTACTCTGCGCCCAAGCGGCGGAAGCAATCAGAACGCTCGAAACATATGAGGCGAATCCTGTTTTGACACGTCGAAACGGACGCGTGGATACCATTTTCCCGGGGGAGGGCATATAGCACAATATTATCTACAAATCGCGGATCGATGGGGGAGGGTGCCGAACAGGCTCAGCGGACCACTTTTCGCACGAACAGGAATCGCTCTCCATCCGCGGCAACATCGTAGCGCGGGGTGGCGGGAGATTCATCCGGGAAGTTGCCCTTCATCCCGGGCATCGAGAAGAGCCGCTTCGGTTCGCGGTGCGTGAACTCGCCCTCGGTTTCGACCGGCACCGCCATCAGCGTATCGTTGCCCATCATGTAGAAGAGCTCCTTGCCATCAGCGCGCCACCGCACTTGACCGCCTCCGCCGGCCCAACCCATCGACAAGGGCCGTGAAACCTTCCAGAGCCGCCGAGGCTCTCGCGTGGGAGAAACGAAGACCTCGAACGGTCCATCGACGTTCGAGACGTAGGCGATGTAGCGTCCGTTCGGTGAAAACCGCGCCACCTCCGTCCACGCTTTCTGATGTCCGAAGATATCGATCGGCTCACCTTCGCCGATTTGCCACAGCATCACGTCGCGCTTGCGATCGGCCTGCGTGAACAGAAGCCACTTTCCATTCGGAGACCACGATCGTGGATACTGCGCCGCCGGCATCTTGGCCAACAATTCTTCCGGTGCATCCGAATCGATCTGCTTGCGGTACAACTCGTATTCGCCCGTGCGGCTCGAATTGAAGATGATCTGCTTCCCGTCCCGGCGACCAGATGGGGAAGTTGTCATTTCCCTTCGCGGAAGCGGCGATCCGCTTGGCGCCGGTCGCGATGTCGTGGATCCAGATGTCGCGGTCGTTGACTTCGCCGTCGCGCGCCGATACCACGATTCGCCGGCCATCGGGCGAGATCTCCGGATGGAAGATCGAGTTTTGCACCGCTCCCACCTTTCCGAGAATCTTGCCCGCGCGGTCGACCCAGATCATCTCCTGCGGCATGTCTTCGGCGGTGGGCTGTTGCGCGAAAACGCGAGCCGCGGCAATGGCGGCGAGAATCAGCCGCATCATGCGAGAGCCGCCAACAGCCGATCGATATCCTCATGATTGTTGTAGACCGAAGGAGCGATTCGCATCTTGTTTCCGAACCGCATCGCGACGTGAACCCGAGCCTTGCTCAGCCGCTCGAGGGCCCTGGCAGGATCCTTGGTGACATAGGCACGGATCGGGCTTTCGGTGCCGGGCGGCGTGATCGACGGATAGCCGAGCGCGGGCAGTTCCTTGTCCAAACGCGCGGTGAGCGAGCGGGAGTGCGCGCGGATGTTCTCCACTCCGAGGTGATGGATGTACTTCAAACTCTCCTGCGCCGCGATCGCGCCTTCGTACGATGGATAGCTCACTTCGTAGCGGCCCGGTCCCGTCACGGGTGTGAAGCTCACCTCCTCCCGTCCGGGCTCGGGCTCCGTTGTCCAAGGGGAGTAGTTGAATCGGACTCCACCCGAATGCTGTGTCGGCCTGGCGATAGTGCCCTGAAGGTCCTCGCGGACATAGAAAAATCCATAGCCCTTCACGCCCATCAGCCACTTGTACGTGGAGCAGGCGGCGAAATCGATCCCCATCGCCTTCACGTCGATCGGAATCGCGCCAGCGCATTGGATGATGTCGGCATAAACGTAGGCTCCGTGGGCGTGGGCAAGTGCGCTGATCGCCTTCACGTCCTGCAGGTAGCCATTCACGTTTGAAACGAGCGCGATCGAGATCAGCTTGGTCTTGCGATCCACGGCCCGTTCGATGTCGCGAATGTCCGTGCGCCAATCACGATTCTTGACGATGCGGACGTCGAGTCCCGATTGCTGCCGCATCTTGTAGTTGTAGAGCGCGGCGGAGAAGTGCAGGTCGGTGGTGACGACATTGCCGCCGCTCGCCTGAATGTTCATGCCGTTGAGCAGATTGCTCTCGGTTTCGATGGTGCTGCGCGCGAAGGCGATTTCGGAAGGTTTGGCGTTGATCAGTTTCGCGAACAGGATTTTCGACTCGTCGCGAGCCTTGGCCCAATAGGGCCACCATGGTTCCCCGACCTCGTTGGTTTCCCAGTCGACGTAGCGGTGCAGTGCCTGCGCGGAATGCACGCTCAGCGGATGGCACGACGCGTTGTCGAAATAGGTGGAGGTACGCGCTCTTGGAAAGTCTTCGCGCACGGCGGCGAAATCAGGGCGAGCGGACACGGCACCGGCGGCAAGTGGGGTGATGCCCGCGGAGCCGAGGAAGCGGCGGCGTTTCATGAAAGCTCCTTCCTTGGCGACTCTATCGCCGCGACGTTTGCCAAGTCAACCGGGCGTTATGGCGATCCTTGCAACTCGGAAACGAAGATGTTGCCTTTCGTCTCCCCGAGTTCGAAGACGATCATGTCGCCCTCGGGTGACCATTCCGGATAACGCATGAATTTCCGCAGGAACTGGTTGTCGGTCAACCGCTTCTGTTGTTTCCCGTCGCGCGTGACCCACCAGACGTTCCAGGCTCCGTCGCGAAGGCCGGCGAAGGCGATGCGCGACGAATCGCGCGACCAACTGTAGCTCCAATTCTGCCCGCGGTCGTTGACGATGGTCTCGAGCGGACCTCCCTCGAACGGCAGGACAGCGATCGAATTGCCGTCTCCCGAGGGCAGTTCGACCGCTATCCACTTCGAATCGCGCGACGCGGCGGGGAATCCAGCGGAGATGCTGTCCGGAGTCAACCGCACCGGTTTCGAGCCATCGAGCGATTGCCGGTACACACCGAGCCGGCCGCCCTCGGCGAGTTGATAGAGGATGTACCTTCCGTCACCCGACAGGCGGCCACCGAGCAGCGCCACTGAATCGGTCATCCGCACAATCTCGTGTCCGGTGGCGAATGTGAATTGCCGGACTTCTTTCCGGCCCTCGCGCTTGGACGAATAAACAATCGACGCTCCATCCGGAGTCCAACTCGCGCTGAGATCGGCGTACGGGCCGGTGGTCACCTGCGTGGTGGCGCCGGACTCCCGGTCGAAAACCATCACGTCGGCAAGCGCCCCGCGCCGCCGCGCGAGGAAAGCAATCTTGCGGCCGTCCGGCGAGAACGAAGGCATCGTGTTGCGATAACTGGTGTCGGCCACCAGCGGCACCAGAGGGCCCGAAGGGAGATGGGTTGGCGCGTCGATGGGCAGACCCATCAGGCTGCTCGTGAATGTAGTGATCGAATACGCCATCCGCTTGCCGTCCGCCGAGATCGCAAGGTCGCGCGGAAGAGAGGCTCCGGTGCGAACGATCTCTTGCGGTTCGCCCGTTCCGTCGAGATCGTAGCGGAAGACGCCGAAGTCCGCGTCCTTCCGTGACAACGCGGAAACAGAACCGCCGAGGGCGATGACGTGTTTTCCGTCTGGCGTGAATCGCGGCCGCGTGAGTCCGTTGGGCCGTGTGATGTGGCGCTCGAGTCCAGTGCCGTCGGGTCCGACAGTCCACACGGTTGCGCGCTGTTCGAGCGATTGGTTTGTCCACTCGATTGCCGAGAACAAGATCTGCCGGCTGTTGGGTGACCAAGAAGGGGCGCCGTGAATTCCTGGCGGTGTCCAGGGCTTCGTGACCGCACGTGG
Source organism: uncultured Acidobacteriota bacterium (assembly GCA_902825945.1). GTDB lineage: Bacteria > Acidobacteriota > Terriglobia > Bryobacterales > Bryobacteraceae > SYLY01. The sequence continues at coordinate 9,854 of CADECY010000069.1, read as the reverse complement.
AGTGCTGCCGTCAGGCGAAACCACCCAAATGCTGGAGCCGAGGCCCGCGATTGCCTCCGTGGGGGCGAGGGTCTGGAAGCCACCCGCGCGGAATGCGATCCACTTGCCGTCAGGCGACCAGGCAGGTTCGCAGCCGAAATCGGTCAGCATCACTGAAGTTCCGCCGAGCGCGGGAACCACGCGAATGCCACCGGACTTCGCCGAGTAGTAGGCGATGCGTTGGCCATCGGGTGACCATGTGGGGAAGATGTTCTGGCCAGCGTCCGATGTGACCTGTACTTCCCGGCCTCCCGACACCGGGCGGACATAGATCTCGAAGCTGCCGGAGCGGTCCGATGCGTAGGCGAGTTGGGCGCCGTCCGGCGAGAATGTCGGAGAGACGTCGAGGCCCGCGCTGGTGGTCAGTTGGACCGGCGGTGATGCCGGCGAAGCAGGGCGGCTGGACCCGGGGCCACGCAGGAGGGCACCGGCGAGCAGCACGAGGCCCACTCCGGACGCGGCGAGCAGCCAGACAGGTGGAGCTCGAACCGGTTCGGGGACGCTTGCGGCTGGCGGTGCTTCGACCGCCGGTACGGGCTCCGCGATTCCGATGAATCGATAGCCTTGGGTGGGCACCGTCTCGATGTAGCGGGGCTGCTTGGCATCGTCGCCGAGCGCCTTGCGAAGTTGCGCGACCGCCCGCGTGAGGGCGTTGTCGGTCACCGCCGTGTCGGACCAGACACTTTCGAACAACTCTTCCTTGGTCACCAGCCGGCGCGGGTTGTCCATGAGGTAGAGCAGTACCCGCACCGCGCGTGGCTCAAGCGCGACCGCCTCGCCGTTCCGAAACACCTGAAAAATCTCGGGATCGACGACCCAATCCTCCACTCGCCGGGCGCGCGGGGAAAAGATCACGGTTCCATCACGACCCTCATGGGGCATCGATTCTAACCTTGCCACATGCCACAGACGTGCTGCAAGCTGTTTTGGATAGTCGCGCTCCCGCTCGGGGCGGCTCCGGTGATCGAAGGAGTGTTCGTGGATGGCGCGGGTCCGTTCCGGTTCCTGGTGGATACCGGGGCGCAGTCCAGCGTGATTTCGCCAAGAGTGGCGGACAGGCTGCAGTCGAAGCCCATGTTCGCTGTAGAGGTGTCGACAGTGGCGGGCTCGTTGCGGGCCCACGCCTGGCACGTGTCCGTGCGGGTAGGATCCCGGTCCGCGCGCGGTGAAGTACTCTCGTACACCACGGGCGCCGCCGATGGCGTCTTGGGACAGAGTTTCCTGAGCGAGTTCTCCTATCTGATCCGGCAATCCGGGATCGAGATCGGGTCGGTCGAGCCGCACGGCGGCAAGAGCATGGCGGCTCGTCTGATCGACGGCCGGCCGGCGATTCCATGGAACGGACTCTGGCTGGTGGTGGACTCCGGCGCATCGCACATCGTGCTGTTCCGGAACGGCGCCGGGCGCCGGCGGAGGATTACCACTCACGCGGGCGCGCGTGACGTCCCGGCCGGAGAAATGCACGGAGAGCGGGTCCTGTTCGCGAGTCCGCAAGCGGATCGCGCCGAGGAGGGGCTACTGCCCACCAACCTGTTCCAATGGGTGTTCGTGGATCGTGGAGGAACGAGAGTAGTGCTCGGTCCAAGACGCCGTGGTAGCATGCCCGGATGGTCTCCCGACGAGCCTTCTTCGCCTCCGCTGCCGCCGCAGTCCCTTCTCTCGCCGAGGAATTGAAGGGAAGCATCAAGCTGACGATGCCTACTCGCGGACTCAATGACGAGCAACTGCGTTTCATCGTGCAAATGGGAGTCGAGTGGGTGACGATGAGCGGGCCCGGTGCGCCGATGTACACGCCGGAAGGCCGCGTGGTCCCGAATCCCACGAATCCCGGCACCGCACCATGGAAGGAAGACGCGATTCGCCAGATGAAGGTGCGGGTCGAAAGCTTCGGACTGAAACTCGGCAACCTGATGTTGCACGATTTTCGCGACGCGATTCTCGGACGGGCCGGGGCGGACTCGGATATCGAGAAGGTCCAAGAGTCCATCCGCGTGGCGGGCAAGGTGGGGATTCCGGTCGTCGAGTACAACTGGTATGCACTTCGCGCGATGGGAGGCTATTACAAGGAGCCTGGCCGCGGCGGGTCACTGCTCTCGGCGCACGACTACGAGCGCAGCCGGAATCTTCCCGTGTTGCCCGATATCGGTGAGCACCGTGCGGCACAGCTCTGGCAGCGTTATGAGCGGTTCCTGAAGGCCGTGGTTCCGGTGGCCGAGAAATCGGGAGTCCGGCTGGCGGTTCATCCGAACGATCCGCCTCCTCCCAAGTATCGTGGCGTGGAGCAGATTCTGGGCAGCGTGGATGGGCTGCGGCGAGTGTGCGAGATCGTGAAAAGTCCGGCGAATGGAATCACGTTCGATACGGGAGTGACCCGCGAGATGGGGTTCAACGTCGTCGAGAACATCCAATGGTTCGGCAAGCGCGATCAGATCAATCACGTCCACTTCCGGAACGTTCTGATGAAGGCACCGCGCGAGAAGTACGTGGAGACGTTTATCGACGCGGGTGACAACGACATGCTCGCCTGCCTGCGCGCTTTGAAATCCGTGGGATATCCGCGATTGCTGCATCCCGATCACGTTCCGGAGTTCCCGGGCGACGAGAGTCAGAGAGCCGGGTGGGGATACGCAGTGGGGCAGATCAAGGCCATGCTGCGGCAGGTGTGAGCCTCCGCGCTAGGATGGAAACAGCCGGATGCCGAAGCTCATCGACCGGCTCCTGAAATCACTCGCCGTAGATGATCCGCGAGCCCTACACCATCTGCTGTCCGAGCCGTTGCCGCCCGAGGACGCGGAGATCGAACCGATGATCCAGGAGATCATCACGAAAATGTCGGCGCTCGACTATTGGTGCGTGCTCCGGGTGGGCCAGCAGGAACGCGCCGACGTGTTCGAATTCAAGGCGAAGTACGAGAGCGGAATGCATCGGCAGGTGGCCCGGTACGCGATGGCGACCTACGTCGCGACGGAATTGACGGTGCGTGCCACCGCGATTGTCGTCAGCGGCAAGGACTTTCCCAAGAGCTATCAGGAACTCGAGCCGGTCGAGTGCGCTGGAATACGATTCGAATTCCGCACGGTGCGATTGTGGGAGGTCGATGCGAAGCTGGCGCTCGACCTCGAGCGCCCGTCGCTGCTGTCGCTGGTGCCGTTCATGAAGCACAGTTGGGCGCAATTGGTGGAGGCGTTGCGGCGGATCCGGAGTGCGGCGAAGGATGCGCTGGAGCTGTTCTGGCATGCTTTGTTGTTGCGGTATTCTAGGGATGAAGCCGAGAAACTGCGGCTGGAGGTTGGCATGAACAGCGCGATCATGGAGAAGATCTGGAAGGAACTGCTGCCTGACTCGCCGTGGGCGGAAGAGATCCGGCAAGAAGCGCGGGAATCGGCACTGCGGGAAGGCCGGCTACAAGGTCATCGGAAAGGGCGGCATGAGGGCGAACTCCGCGAGGCCCGGCAATTGCTGAGCAAGCTGCTCCAGAGCCGTTTTCCTGAAGTGCCGGGATCCGGCGTGGACCGGGTGACGGACCTCCGCGCGATCCGCAACGCATTCGACAAATTGCTGGCAGCAGAATCGGCGGATCAGGCGCGATCCATCGTGTCCGCACTGACTCGCGGATAGTTCCCGCAGGGTCCACCAAACACAACGGGCGCCGGAACTTGTCCGGCGCCCGTTGAAACCATCGGCGAACAGGAGTCTATTCGACGTCCTTGTTCCGCTTCTTGCGGCTGCGCTTGCGCGCCAAAGCGGCCTTGGTCCGCTTCTTTTCGCCTGGCTTCAGATAGAACGAGTGGCGTTTGATGTCCTTGATGATGTCTTCCTGCTGTACCTTCCGCTTGAAGCGGCGCAGAGCACTATCAAGAGCTTCGCCGTCTTGGACGACTACTTCTGCCAAGTAAAACTCACCTCATTCCTGTCTGAGAATTCGAGGGCGGACGCCCATGGAGACTTCGTCCATGATATCAGTTCTGGTGAGCGGCTTTCCAGGCAATGACGAGAGCCACCGCGACGAGTGCCGAGGACAGCAGGTACGGCGCTCCTGGCAAGTCCCAGCCTTTCAGCGGACCGATCGCGAGGGCGAAGATCGTGGTGAACAGCGCCGGGCCGATCAGTCCGCTGACGCCGCGCAGACTCTGTACCGCTCCCTGGAGCTTGCCCTGGTCCTCCGGGCCAACGCGGTGCGTCATCATTCCCTGAACCGAAGGAGACGCCAATCCGAGGAGCGTGAAGATCGGGATTCCCACCATCAATAACGGACCAGTGGGAGCCAGACCGTAGATTGCAAATCCCACGATGCCGCATGCCAGTCCGAACAGCGCTGTGCGGCGTTCGCCGAATCTTGGTACCACGCGCCGCACAAGCACGCCCTGAACGAGCCCAGCACAGACCCCGACGGCTGCGAGCGAGAGCCCGACTGTGCGCTCGTCCCAGCCGTAGCGATAAGTGGCATAGAGCACGAACACGCTCGGCAGTGCCTCGTGCGCGAGGAAGTAGAGAAAGAAGATGGCGGCCAGTCCGAGCAGACGTTCACGCGAGCGGAGCAGGGCGAGCGAGCCAACGGGATTGGCGCGTTTCCATGAGAACGCCGAGCGCTTTTCGGGCGGCAGCGATTCCGGCAGAACGAAGAGCCCGTACAGGGCATTGAGCAGGCTGAGCATGCCCGAGACCCAAAAAGGCATGCGCGGATCCATCGCACCCAGTAGTCCTCCCACCGAGGGGCCTACCACGAATCCTACGCCGAATGCCGAGCCGATGATCCCGAAAGCCGCTGCCCGCTTTTCCGGCGGCGTGACATCGGCGATGTAGGCACCCGCAGTGGGAACGCTCGCCGAGGTGAGGCCGGAGATCGTGCGTCCGATGAACAACCATTCGATCGAAGGGGCGAGAGCCATGAAGATGTAGTCCGCGCCGAGGCCGAAGTTGGAGAGAAGGATCACCGGGCGACGGCCGAAGCGATCCGAGAGCGCGCCGAGCACGGGCGAGAAAAAGAACTGCATCACGGCCCATGTGGTGCCGAAGAGCCCGAAGATATGCGCGGCGCGCGCGGTATCGCCGCCCATGAATCCCTTGACGAGCGTGGGTAGCACGGGCACGATCATGCCGAAGGCCAGCATGTCGAGCAGCACCGTGATGAAGATGAAGGTGACCGCCGCGCGGCGCGGTTCCGCTCCCGGCGCGCTCAAGCTAGTCGAGTCCGAACACGTAGAGCGAGTTTCCAAGCCCCATCGCCACGTACTGCTTGCCTTCCGACATGTAGCTCATCGGATTCGAGCGGACCATTCCGCCAGCCTGGAATCGATAGAGTTCCTTTCCCGTCGTGGCATTCAACGCGAAAAACTGGCCCTCCGGAGTTGCACCGAACACCAAGTTGCCGCTCGTCGACAGCAACCCCGAGTAGGGCGGCGTGTGCATCTTGTGCTCCCAGACCACCTCGCCGGTGGCGGGCTTGTAGGCGCGAACCGCTCCCCACTCCTCCTCGCCCGGAATGGTGCGGAATCCGCCACCGTTGAACTGCTCGCCTTCCTTGTACTCGGCCTCGCCGAAGAAGTAGAGCGACCCAGCCTCGCGCACCGCGATGTAGAGGAGCCCGGTCTTGGGGCTGTACGCCGGACTGTACCAGTTGTTGGCTCCGGCGACCGACGGCCACACTTTGGTGCCCTCGAGAGATGGCGAGGTGCCCTCGACGCGGATCGGCCGTCCGCTGTCATCGAGCCCTTTCGCCCATGTCTGCTTGGCGTAGGGTTTGCCCAGCAGGAATTGGCCCGACACCCGATCGAGCATGTAGTAGAAAGCATTTCGATTCGGGAACAGCACGAGCTTGCGTTTCTGGCCGCGGACCTCGGCATCGACGAGCACGGGAACTTCGGTGGCGTCCCAATCGTGGATATCGTGCGGCGTGAATTGGAAGTACCACTTCAGCGTTCCGCTATCAGCGTCGAGCGCGATGATCGAGTCGGAGTAGAGATTGTCGCCGAGACGGACATCGCCGTTCCAATCCGGTCCGGGATTTCCGGTGCCCCAATAGATGAGATTGGTGTCAGGATCGTAGGCCCCGGTTACCCAAGTGGCCGCCGCGCCGGTTTTCCAACTGTCGCCTTTCCACGTTTCGTTGCCCTTCTCTCCCGGACCCGGAATTGTCCAGAAGCGCCAGGCACGCTTGCCGGTCTTGGCGTCATAGGCATCGAGAAACCCGCGGATTCCGTATTCGCCACCGGCGATTCCGACGACGATCTTGTCTTTCAACGCGAGCGGTGCGACGGTGATCGAGTATCCCGCCTTGTAGTTTGCCACTTCGACGTCCCAGCGGACCGCGCCGGTCTTGGCGTCAAGCGCCACCAAATGCGCATCGACGGTTCCAAGATAAACGAGATCGCCGAGCAGGGCCACGCCGCGATTGACCTGGCCACAGCAGACGCGAATGTCGGACGCAAAAGCACGGCGATATCTCCAAAGCGACCGCCCCGTCTTGGTGTCGATGGCTGTGACGTGGCTCGGCGGTTCCGAGATGTACATCACGCCTCCGTTGACGAGCGGCGTCGTTTCGAGCTTCTGAAGCGAGTTGACGGGATATGTCCAGGCCACCTTCAACTTCGAGACGTTCGCGGCGTTGATTTGCGTCAGCGGGGAGTGGCGATGCCCGGAGAAGTTACCGGAATAGGTGAGCCAGTTCCCCGGCTCCTTTTCCGGATGGAGCAAGCGCTCGTGCGTCACCGCAGGTTGGCAGAACAGCGGAAGAGCCGCCGCGGCGGCCAGAATCAAGCACTTCATTGCGCACCTCGCAGACCGGCCAAATACGCCACCATGTCGTTCAACTCCGAGTCGCTCAGCTTTCCGCCATAGGAGGGCATCGGCGACTTGCGCTCCACCTTCAGGTATGTCAGGTCCTTCTTCCAATGGGAATGGATCTCACCCTTCGCATCCCGGAACTGGATCGAATAGCCATCCTCGTTCAGCCGCACGCCCGAGAGCTTGGCGCCATTATTGCCCGTGGCTTCGACGACGCGGAAATTGACGGGAACGTCTCCTTGCGCGTTGGCGATTTTGGCGCGCAGATGTCCGGGTCCGCGGCGTGCACCGATATCGGTGAGAGCCGGGCCCATGTGCCCGCCGCCAGTGCCGACGGCATGGCACCCGAGGCATCCGCCCTTTCCGCGAACCAGACGTTCGCCATTGGCGATATCGCCGGTGACGGTTCCGCCTTGAATCCGGCCGAGGCTCCGCACATAGGCCGCGACCTGCCAGATCTCGCGTTGTGTCATGAGTCCGCCGGGCATTTCGGTGTCGGGAATGCCGTAGCGGATCACCATCCAAAGAGAACGATCTTCACTGCTGCGAGGGAGCAAGGGTTGCGCCAGATTGGCGCCCTTGCCGCCGTCACCCTTGGGTCCATGGCATCCGGCACAGCGGCCATCGTACAGGCGTTTGCCTTGCGCCAGATCGGCTTCGCTCGTGAACGGGTTGCGGTCGAACTCGGGCGCGTCCGCTTTTTGATTCTGCGGTTGTTGAAACAGAGCAATCAGAATCCACCAGATCATCGGCGGGCCTCCGGGAAGCTGAATCGAACCATTGGACGATTATGCACCGGAGCGGGTGCCGAAGTCACATGCGGCGGGCAGCTCCACGAATCGCAACATCGAGAGCCGATGGCGTGAACGGCTTGGGAAGATAGTCATCCATTCCCGCGGCGATGCAGCGCTCGCGGTCTCCCTGCAGAGCGTTGGCGGTGAGCGCGACGATCCGGATCGACGGATTGGCCGTTTCGCCGCCGCGAACCCTTCGGGCCACTTCGTAGCCATCGATCTCCGGCATTTGGCAGTCGAGCAGGATCACGTCGTAGACGGACGCCGTCATCATGTCGAGCGCCTCGCGCCCGTTCGCGGCCACATCGCAGGCAAAGCCGAGGTGTTCGAGCATACCCTCCGCCACGCGCCGGTTGGCTGGATTGTCCTCGGCGAGCAGAATGCGCGGAGGAGCGGATTCCCCGATCGCCATGTCAGGCGGGCTTGCGGCCGGATACTCCGCAACGGCGGGCAGGCCAACGGGCAGCTCGAACCAGAACAGCGATCCATTGTCCTGCTGGCTTTCGACGCCGATCGAGCCACCCATCAATTCGCAAAGCTGGTGGCAGATTGCGAGGCCCAACCCAGTGCCTCCGTACAGACGGGTAGTCGAGTCGTCCACCTGGGAAAAGGGGCGAAACAGCTTGCCCATCGACGCCTCGGGAATTCCGATGCCGGTGTCGGCAACCTCGAACCTAGCGCGCAGGCTACCTTCGTTTCCCCCGGCGTTCGCTACACGGACCTTTACCGATCCCGCTTCTGTGAACTTGATCGCATTACTCAAGAGGTTCAGCAGGATCTGACGTAACCTGACTGGATCCGAAACGACGATGGAGGGCACACCCGGCGCGATCTCGCATAACAAGCCAAGATTCTTCGAAGTGGCGCGGGCCTGCATCAGCGAAACCGCCGAGCGCACGACATCGTGCATTCGGAATTCCACCCGCTCTATGTTCATCCGCCCGGACTCGATCTTCGAGAAATCGAGCACGCCGTTGATCACCCCTACCAGGTTTTCCGCGCTGCCGATCGCCAGATCGGTGAGGCTCGACTGGCGGGCATCGAGGAAGGATGCGCGTAGCAGACCCAGCGTCCCGATTACGCCGTTCAGCGGTGTCCGGATCTCGTGACTCATCTTGGCGAGAAAGGCGGCCTTCGCCTGACTGGCGTCGATGGCGGCGTCCCTGGCCTGGGCGAGGTCACGCGTCCGTTCCTCGACAAGGAGCGCGAGCTTGCGTTCGCGTTCGAGTCCGGCCCGTGTTCGCAACTGGATGGCGGCGGCCAGGCAGGCGGTACCGGCGGCGATGTAGGCCAGAAACGCCCATGCGCTTTGCCACCACGCCGGTTCCACGCGGAACCTCAACGGCTTTTCGAGCGAATTCCATGGACCATGGTCGAGCCGGGCCCGCACGTCGAGCAAATAGTCGCCGGGTGCGAGCGACCCGAATCGCACACGGGGAGATTCGACCGTTACCCAATCGGAATCGATGCCCTTCAGCTGGTATTGATAGGCAATTCTCGATTCCTTCACGTAGCTGGGGACGGCGAACTCGACGTCGATCGAATGGGCGCCCGGCGGGATGGTCAAGCCGTCCGGGCCCTCGGGACCGCCCGGGTCGATTCTGACGAGCCGGATGGGCAGGCGTGGAGCACCGGGCCCGGGAGCCCGGAACCTCACGGCGCCTCTCGCGGTTCCGATCCAAACGGTTCCGTCGCCACCATCAGCGAACGCCCGCGAGTTGGTGTGATTCCACGCGAGACCATCGGTTTGGTCCCACGCTCGCCACCATTGCCCATCGAAGGCGTGAATCCCCGAATCAGTTCCCACCCAGACTTTGCCGTCCTGTCCGGTACCGAGAAAGCTGACGCGGTCCGACAGGAGTGCGTTGGTCGCATCGAACCGCGTCAGCTTGGCGCCTCCGGACTCACCGTCGAACCGGACAAGCCCTTCCGGCCGGTGAAACCCAATCCAAACGGCGCCGTCGCGTCCGAATGCCGCGCGGCGCAAGCGTTGGCCCGCCAGTTCCGTCCTCGCCTGCCTCCATCGCCCGGCGTCCCGGACCAGCAAACCCATTCCGGTGCCGAAAAGACGGCCATCGGGCGACTGCTCGAGCGAGTAGATGCGGTTGGAGGGACCCTCCACCGCTTCCGGCTGGAAATCGAGCTCACCGCTCCAGCGCCAAACAAATGGCCCACGCTCCGTCGCCGCGACGAGGAGGGCCCAAGCGGTCGCACCTCCGCTGACGCTCTGTCTCAACC
>CADECY010000068.1 GCA_902825945.1 uncultured Acidobacteriota bacterium | reverse complement strand
AATGACGACAGGCTGAGTACCGCTGCCGTCTGTACCTCGGCCGGTGGATTGGAGTCGAGCACCTTCTCGAGCAATGGAATCGCGGCCGCGGCTTGAGCGCCGCGCATTGCCGTCACCGCGAGCACACGCTTGCGTAGCGGAGTCTCGGAGGCGAGCGCGTCTTTCGACGCCCGTTCGATCAGTCCCTTCAGTTCGAAGAACCGCGCGACATCCCATGCCGAATCGACACCGGCGTTCAAGTGCGCCGACAGCGCGGCCTCGATACCTCCGCCCGGCAACTGGCGCGCGCCGACGAGACGAAGCCCATTGGCGAGCCCGCGGAGTCCAGGTTCCGCCGCATCGCCTTTCGGCAAGCCGCCGAGAAACGCCTGGATCTCCGCCGTGTTCTTCCGCGTACCCACCAGTCCACCGATTGCGGTGAGCAGATCCTTCGGCACTTCGACATTCTTGGCGAGAAGCGCCTGATGGAACGTAACCGGAGCATCGGCGGCGGAAGAGAGCGCCGACATGCGGATCCAGCGATCCTTGATATTCGCCGCCGCCACTTGTACCAGCGCATTTCGCGCCGCGCCGGACTTGAAGTTGCCCAGGCTCAACGCGAGCTGCATCTGCACGCGTGGCTGCGTATCCTTCATCAGCGCTAGCACGTCGCTCTCGAGCGCGGGGAAGCCTTCCGCGAGGATCACCGCGTGGTAGCGGATCTCGGCCTGCGGGTCCTTCAGCGCAGCCCGAACCGCCGCCACGTCGAGCGCCTTCATCGTGCGGAGCATGTAGAGCGCGAGCAATCGCGCGGGTGCCGATTGGCTCTTTTCCGCGAGTTCCTTCAGCGCGGGTATCGCCGCCGCGTCTCGCTTCTCGAGTAGCAGCCGCTGCGCCGTGACGCGATGCCAGCCGTTGGGATGTTCGAGATAGCGAGCGATTTCCGCGGCGCTCTTGCCCGCGAAGTCTGTCTTCAGCGGACGCTTCACGCGTGGATTGTTCGGCACGATGCGATAGATGCGGCCGAGCGTGTCGCCTTTGTAGAAGTCGATTGACTTGCGCAGTTCCTCGGGAATCGAAAGCGGAGTCTCGATCACCTGCCGCTGCATGTCCATCATGTAGAGATTGCCGTCAGGACCATTGGTGAAGTTCGTGGGCCGGAACCACTGATCGTTGGAAGCCAGAAACTCGACACCCTCTTTCGATGGCCTCGCCTTGAACGTGACGCCGTCGGCCGTGAGCACGTCGCGGCGCACGAGATTGCCGCTGACGTCGCCGGTGAAGAGGTTGCCCTTGTACTCCTCCGGCCACGCGTCACCCGAATAGATGGTGCCACCCGTCGCTCCGGTGAAGTATCCGGCCAGGATCTCGGTGCGGCCGTTCTTCAGTTCGCTGTAGCGCTCGTTGCGAAGCTTGGTGCGGATCACGCGCCATTCCTGTGGCTGTGTGATCGGGTACATCCTGCGCTCGTAACCTTCGTACGGATCGGCCGCTGGCGCGCCCGCGTCGAGCAACGGCGCGCGCGACAGATACTGCCGCGGTAGCACGACGTGGCGAAGGTGCGTCGTGTTCTGGGAGATGAAGCGATTGCCCCAATCGTCGATCGTCGCGCCGTACTGCGCGTTGCCGGACGCGGGCTCGAATTCGAACGTCACCGGATTGAAGCGGAAGTCGTTGCCGCGAATCTGCACTGCCGGATGTTTCGGGTTCTTAGGCGACGTGATGTTGCCCTCGTTGCCGCTGTTGGAAAGATAGATCCAGTTGTCGGGTCCGAGGCGCGGATTCGAGATGTGCGCTTCCGGATTCTTGTTGAAGAAGCCCGTGAACCAGAGTTCGCGCACGTCGGCCTTTCCGTCGCCGTTGGTGTCCTTGAGGAACCAGATGTTCGGTGCTGCACATACGATCACGCCGCCATCCCATGCCATCAGGCCGCTCGACTGGATCATGTCTTCGGCGAACATCGTGGACTTGTCCACCTTGCCGTCGCCGTTGGTGTCTTCGAGGAATTTCACGCGTCCGCGCGCGGACTTGCCCTTCGGCGGATCGTCCGGCAGGTCGCGCATTTCGACGGCGTAAGCGCGTCCCTGCTCGTCGAACGTCATGTCGACCGGATCCATCACATCCGGCTCGGAGGCGAAGATCTCCACGCGGAAGTCCTCCGAGAGCTTGAAGCTCTTCAGCGCGGCATCGGGTGTCAGCGCCTGCGCAGTTTCGCCTTTGTAGACGCTGCCAGAGGACGGCTTCTGAGTGGAAGAACACCCGGCCGCCAGCAGGCAAGCCAGAATCAAACAAGAGTGCGGTTTCATGAGGCTGAATCCATAATTTATCGCACTGTGACACCCCGGGCCGGTATAGTGGAATCTAGGACTCGATTGTGGACAAAGACCGATGGCCGAAACGCACCTCTACCTCACGGAACTCGTGGGCTTGGTCGTACACGACCTGCGAGGGCGAAGAATCGGCAAAATCCGCGATGCCGCACTTGTTCCTGTAGCCGATCCGGCGCGTGTCGACCGCTACCTCATCGGCGGCGGCGGATGGAGCTGGATGATGTTCCGGCACGATCAGGTCCGGTCGATTTCGCTCGACGGAATCCACTTGGCGGAAGAGGTGCTGACGCCGTATCATGCCGACGAGTACCTGCTGCGTCTGGTGCGGGACCTGCTCGACCAGCAGATCATCGACGCGCAGGGACGCAAGGTGGTCCGCGTCACCGACGTCACGTTCGAGATCCGCGAGGGCCGCGAGCTGCACGTGATGGAAGTGGATATCGGCGTGCGAAGCGTCGTACGGCGCGTGCTACAGGGGATTCCGCCGCGCTGGATCCGGCGCGTACAGGGCCCGATTCCCGTGCACTCGATCAAGTGGGCCTTCACCAACATCCTCGAGCCCGACCCGCAACGGCGGCTGCGGCTGAACATCACCACCAAGCTCCTCGAGGAGATGCATCCGGCTGACCTTGCCGACATCGTCGAGGAACTGAGCCCCGACAATCGCGAGGCGATCATGGAGGCAATGGATAGCGAGCACGCCGCGGAGACGCTCTCCGAGGTCGAACCCGAGATCCAGGCAAGCATCCTCGAGTCGCTTGAAGCCGACCGCGCGGCGGACATTCTCGAAGAGATGGCGCCGGACGAAGCCGCCGCGGCACTCGCCGAGATGGAAGAAGAAACGAGCGCCGGGATTCTCGAGGAGATGGAGGCCGATCCCAAGACCGAGGTTACGGAACTGCTCGAGTTCGATCCCGGCACCGCGGGCGCACTGATGACCACCGAGTACGTGTCGGTCTCCGATCGCGGCACGGTGGCGGACGCGATGGCGGCGATTCGCGAGAACGAAGAGGCAATCGAAGGCTTGAACGCGATCTTTCTAATCGACGATGACGCGCGTTTGTCGGGTGCGGTGCCAGTCTCGCGCCTGCTCGTGCGCAATCCCGGAGAGAGGCTTCGGGGTCTCGCGGTCGAGGAACTGCGCCGCGTCAACGTGAACGCGCGCGATACGGTAATCGCGGAGTTGTTCGACAAGTACAGCCTGATCGCGCTGCCGGTCGTCGATGACTTGGGAGTGCTCACCGGCGTGATCACAGCCGACGAAGTGATCACCGTGCTGAGGCAGAAGTAGCGATGCTCAAACTGCTCCGGCGGCTGAAGTATCACATCGGCGTCTTCTTCGCGGTGATCGGGCCGGGCTTCATCACCGCGGTTGTCGACAACGATGCGGGCGGAATCTTCACCTATTCGCAGGCGGGTGCCAAATATGGATACCTGCCACTGTGGACCCTCGCGCCCATCACCATTCTGTTGATCGTGACGCAGGAGATGTGCTCGCGCATGGGTGCCGTGAGCGGCAAGGGTCTATCGGACCTGATCCGCGAAGAGTACGGTCTGCGCACCACGTTCTTCCTCCTCGCCGCTCTCGTCGCCGCCAACCTCGCGAATGTGATGGCGAATTTCGCTGGCATCGCGAGTTCGCTCGAGTTGTTCCACGTGAGCCGCTACATCTCGGTGCCACTCGCCGCGCTTGCCGTCTGGATGCTCATCGTCAAGGGCACCTATGAATCGGTCGAGAAGGTGTTCCTGTTCGCCTGCTCGCTCTATGTCTGCTACATCGTGGCCGGAGTGCTCGTGAAGCCGGACTGGAAAGAAGCCGCGATCTACACGGTGAAGCCGGTCCTGGTGCTCGATCGCGGCTACCTCGCGATGCTCATCGGAATGGTGGGTACATCGGTCGCGCCCTGGATGCAGTTCTATCTGCAGGCTGCGATCGTCGAAAAGGGCGTGACGGCGAAGGAATACGCGGAGTCGCGCATTGAGGTGATCGTCGGCTGCATCGTGATGTCGGTGATCGCGTTCTTCATCATCGTGGCGTGCGCCGGTGCAATCTGGTCAGTGAAGCCACAGGACATCAAGGACGCGACGGACGCGGCCAAGGGCCTTCAGCCGTTCGGACAATGGGCATACTTTCTGTTTTGTGCCGGGTTGTTGAACGCGTCATTCTTCGCGGCCTGCATTCTGCCGCTTTCCACGGCCTACACGGTGTGCGAAGGCTTGGGCTTCGAAAGTGGCGTCAATCGCCGGTTCAGCGAGGCTCCGATCTTTTACTGGCTGTTCACCGGACTGATCGTGGTGGGAGCGGCCGTGATCCTGATTCCAGGATTCCCGCTCGTGCGCATGATCCTGCTATCGCAGGTGATCAACGGAATGTTGTTGCCTCTGGTGCTCGTGTTCATGACGCTGCTGGTCAACAAGCAGCGCGTGATGAAGGACTGGACGAACTCGGCCTTCTACAACACAACGGCCTGGAGCGCGGTGGTGATCATGAGCGGATTGACACTAGCGCTGGTTGCGATGAGCGTGAAAGCGCTGTCGAGCCAGTGATTGATCGCTCGCGGCGCGAAAAACCGGAGCGGAGCCAATGCCTAGCCGCGAGTGCACTCTCATCGGGCCCGCTCGAAGACGAAAGTCAGTTGGCGCTTCCTTCCAGAGCGATCCGCTCCGCAACCGAGGTCGACCTGGTAGGGCGCGCAGTGTCCGGTCAGCAGAATGAATCGCTGATGGGCGCCTGCCTTGTAGCTCCTCGACGGGCTGCCTGACTTGTCGGCCGATTCACGCCGTCCGTTCATCACCGAGATCCATCCTCGCTGCGCCTCCGGGTGCAGCGTGAGTTGTCCGCCGACTAGTTCGAACCTGCCAGTCTCACTCACCTGGGTTTCGCTACGGAAGACGCCGCTGATCAGGCTCTTCTTGTAGTCGATTTGGAATGTGTTGTCCGCCGAGAACGTGATTTCAATCGCGCCGCCTTCGGCGGAATAGTCGAGCCTGCCAGTGTCCATGTGTGAGTCGAGGCTCGTGTTGCGCCACGTGCCGGCGATGTTCTCCGGCGTTACCGCCGCCGCCAACGATGGATCACCCTCGAAGCCAGTGCTTCTCGATAGGCGCGTCGATGTCGAATCCGTTCCCGGAGAACTCGCGGACGGGCCCGCGTAGCCCAGGGTCCGCTCCACGATCCGCGCGCCAGCAGGCCGGTTGACGGAAGCGGCGACGCGGTCTACGAGTGCGCGGCCTCCGCCGGCCTCCCAGTCATCGAACCGCGCCCAATAGATCGCGAGCACAGTGAACCGGCGTTGCGGGTCGGGGTAGAATCCAGCCGCGATGCGCGTGGGAGGATCGGTGCGCTCGAAGATCGAGTTGCTCTCGGTTCGCTCGGTCACGCGGAAGGTCCCGCCGAGACTCTTGCGGACCGAATCCGCCATCGCCGACGGATCCAGCCTCTCGCCGTAGCGCTTGATCTCGATGAGCAGGCCCGGTCCTCCAGAGTTCGCACGTGTGCTCATGAAGAAGGCTTGGCCGTTGATCCACCGAGTGTCCCAATCGCGCGGCACGTCGATCTCGAGTTGTCCGTCGGCGAACCGGCGGAACTCCTCCGATCGAGCCGGCGTCGCGGCAAGAAGGATGGCGAGCGCGATCGATGGCTTCATGCATCCATGGATGGATCGCGCCGCTTGGCGTTTCAGGAATGGGGCCAGCCGTTTGCTGCTTGTGGCGAACGGCAATTGTGACAGGTCGCAGGCGGGGCCGTCGGCCTCAGTTCTCGCGTTGCTGAACCATCCGATAGTCCACCGGCACGCGAAACCAGTCCGGATCCGGATCGGTCCGGTTCCGGTACTGACGAGTTCGCTCACGAGGCGCGACGTTTCGCCCCAGTAGGACACCCCCCTGAACTCCTCCCCCCGGGCCCCCGGTCCCGGGACCGGTGCGCGCACGCAGGGGATGTCTCGAATTGTCGTTAAAGGCATTCCCTCCTGTTGCTGTTGCCGCTCGGACGGGCCCGGCATGTCCAGGCGTCAATCGGACTACGTTCGCTCACGAGGCCGCCAAGCTGGGCAGAGCGCCTGCCCGTCCGTGTCGGACATGAGTGGAACGCGGCGTGGGGTTGATGCGTAAGAAGCGTCATGAAGCCCGCGATCATCCTCCTCGCGTTTGTCTGCCTCCGTGCCCAGGATCCGGCGGAGATCCTTGGCAAGGTGGCGGCGAACCTGGAACAGGCCACGGCTGCGAGACGCGAGTACATCTACGAGCAGAAGGTCCGGGCGCGGTTGATCCGGTCGAATGGGGAATTGGGGCGCGAGGAGAAGCGCTACTACACGGCGGTCCCGAAAGAAGCCGAGACGGAGAAGAAACTCGATTCGTTCGAGGGGCAGTACCGGCATCACAAGACGAAGAAGTTGACCGCCTATTCAGAGCCGGGGTTCAAGCAGAAGGACATGGACATTGACGCGGAGTTGCTCGACGACCTGATCAACGATCTCGTGAATGCGCCGAAGTCGAGGGACGGAATACCGAACAGGCTATTCCCGTTGCGCGCGCAGGATCTGCCCCACTACAAGCTGACGTTGCTCGGGCAAACGGAGCATCGCGGCCGCGCGGCGCACCGAGTTGGATTCGAGCCCGCGAAGAAGACATGGTGCCTCGAGATCGGCGCCGACAGCGAAGGTTGCGAGTTGCCTCCGTGGAAGGGCGAGGCGCTGGTCGATGCCGCGGAACACCAGCCGATCCACATTCAGACGCAGTTGGCGTTCGGAATCCCGTGGGCCGTGAAAGCGTTTCTCGGGACCAATCTGCGGCAAACGGGATTCTCGGTCACCTACGAGCGGGTCGCGCCGGGTGTCTGGTTTCCGGTAACGTATGGAACGGAGTTCGAGTTGAAGGTGCTGTTCGGATACAAGCGGACCATCACGCTTGCGATGGACAACTCACGTTTCCGCAAAGCATCCGCGGAATCGAAGATCGAGTTCGCACCGTTCGTGGAGTGACTACGCTCGGCACTGAGCGACGGCCTGTTTCCAGCCCGCGTAGAGAGAGTCGCGTTCGGTATCTCCGATGACCGGTTCGAAGACCCGCTCGGCGCGCCAGAACCGCTCGACCTCATCGGTTGACTTCCATACGCCCACCGCGAGTCCGGCGAGATAAGCGGCGCCCAGCGCGGTGGTCTCGATATCGGCGGGGCGCACGATCTTGCATCCGAGGATGTCGGCCTGGAACTGCATGAGGAAGTCATTCGCGGTGGCACCGCCGTCGACGCGCAGTTCGCGAAGGCGCTCGCCCGAATCGGCCTCCATCGCTTCGACGAGATCGCGAGTCTGATAGGCGATCGACTCGAGTGCGGCGCGAACGATGTGGGCTGAGCCCGAGCCACGTGTGAGTCCAGTGATAGTTCCGCGCGCGGACATGTCCCAATACGGCGCGCCGAGTCCAGTGAAGGCGGGAACGAAGTAGACGCCAGCGGAACTCGAAACCGATGCGGCGATCTCCGCGCTCTCGGCCGCGGTGCGGATCACGCCGAGTTGATCGCGCAACCATTGCACGGCCGCGCCAGCGACGAACACGCTGCCCTCTACGGCGAACTGAGCTGATGCATCGTGCGAGGCTGCGCGCGTCGCGAGCAGGCGATTCGCGGACACGGGTCTCGTCGCGCCCGTATGAAGCAGCGCGAAACAGCCGGTCCCGTAGGTGTTCTTCGAAAGCCCGGGCCGGAAGCATGCCTGTCCGAACAGCGCGGCCTGCTGGTCTCCGGCGATGCCCGCGATCGGGATCTCGGCGCCGAGATGCTCGGCCTTCGCAGTGCCCACCACGGCGCTCGATGGTACGATGCGCGGCATCATCGAGGCGGGGATGTCGAAGAGGCGAAGCAGGTCCGCGTCCCAATCGCCGGACTCGAGGTTCATCAGCATCGTGCGCGAAGCGTTCGATGGATCGGTTGCATGGACCGCGCCCCCGGTCAGCTTCCAGATCAACCATGTATCGATGTTGCCGAACAGCAGATCGCCCGCCGAGGCGCGCTCGCGAGCGCCCGGCACGTTGTCGAGGATCCACTTGACCTTGCTGCCCGAGAAGTAGGCGTCGATGACGAGTCCTGTCTTGCGGGTGACATCGGAGGCTTCTCGCGACGATGCGAGTTCGGTGCAGAAGTCCGATGTGCGGCGGCATTGCCAAACGATGGCGGGTGAGACGAGCTTGCCCGTGCGCCGGTCCCAAACGACGGTGGTTTCGCGCTGATTCGTGATGCCGATCGCCGTGATCTGCTCGGGCGGCACGCCAGAGCGGGCGAGCACGCGCCGTGCCGAGTCGAGTTGCGCGCGCCAGATCTCCTCGGGGTCCTGCTCCACCCAGCCCTGTTTCGGATAGAAGCAAGGGAACGGGTTGCTCTCCATGGCGATGCGAGCGCCGGTCTCGTCGTAGAGCGCCGTGCGGGCAGACGTGGTTCCCTCGTCGAGCGAAAGCAGAAAGGGCATTCGAAGATTATGGCACGCGGACCGGTCAGGCCCGCTTCAAACGCTCGGCGAGATCGAGCTTGCCGCCGACATCGGTTGGGCGGAAGTCGCGGCCCTGGAAGAAGTAGGTGAGGCGGGTGTGATCGAGGCCGAGGAAGTAGAGCATCGAGGCGTGCAGATCATGCACATGGAACGGATCTTCGACCACGCGCAAGCCGATCTCATCCGTGCGCCCGAGGACCTTGCCGCCGCGGACTCCGCCACCCGCGAGCCACATCGTGAAGCCGTAGGGGTTGTGATCGCGGCCTTGCGAATCTCCACTTCCGTTGGCATTGCCATCGGAGGTCGGCGTGCGGCCGAACTCGCCGCCCCAGACAACGAGAGTCGAGTCGAGCAAGCCGCGCGACTTCAGGTCGGCGAGCAAGCCCGCGATCGGCTTGTCGGTCTTGCCGGCCATCTTCACGTGCCCCTTGTCGCACGAGGCGTGTCCGTCCCAATCACCACCGCCCGTCGTGTTGCCGGACCAGATCTGGATGAATCGGACACCGCGTTCGACCATGCGCCGCGCGAGCAGGCAACGCGTGCCGAAGTCAGCCGATTCGGGCTGATCGAGGCCATAGAGTTTGCGCGTGGCCTCGGTCTCCTTGGAGAGATCGGCGAGATCGGGAGCCGCGACCTGCATCTTGAAGGCGAGTTCGTAGGCGGCCATGCGGGCCTCGAGAGCGGAGTCGTCGGTCCGTGATGAGAAATGCCTCTCATTATTCCACTGGAGCAGATCGAGGAACGCTTTCTCTTCCGATTCGGCGGACTTGGCGGGTGGCTTCAAGTTCAGGATCGGCGAGCCGCCCTGTCGGACCGTGGTGCCCTGGTACATCGCTGGCAGGAATCCGTTGTGATAGACGACCGGGCCCGACTTGATTCCGCCGTCGAGCATGACGACGAAGGCGGGGAGGTTGTCGCATTCGCTGCCGAGCCCGTAGACGACCCACGATCCGATGCTCGGGCGTCCGAGGCGCGGCCATCCATTGTTCAGCCAGTTGAGCGCGGCGGTATGTGTGAATCCGTCGTGGTTCATCGAACGGATGATCGCGATGTCATCGGCGCGTTGGGCCACGTTCGGGAAGAGGTCCGAGATGTCGGCGCCCGCGCGGCCGTGTTTCGAGAACTTGCGGCGCGAGGCGAGGATCGGCTGTTTCTTGAAGGTCGAAAACTGGAGTTGCACATCGCCGAACGCATCGGGCGGCGGCGCTCCGTCGAGCTTTTCGAGCAGCGGCTTGGGATCGAAGATGTCGATGTGGCTCGGGCCGCCGTGCATGAACAGGAAGATGACGCTCTTCGCGGTCGCGGGCAGCGGTGGCTTCTTGGCCGCGAGCGGATTGACGCGCGCGGCTCGCGCCGAGTCGTGAAGCATCATCCAGTTCGCCGCGAGCGCGCCGAAGCCGAGTCCGGAGTTTTGGAGGAATCGCCGCCGTTCAATCGACATAGAGGAACTCACTCAAATTGAACCACAACAGGCAGAGCCGTTCGAGTGTGCTCGATTCGAGGAACTTCGCCGCGCGCGCGATCTCGTCCGGAGTCGCAGGTCTGCCCATCGTCAACCGGTATCCAGCGGCTATCTGGGCTTCGCGCGATTCGGCGTGTTCGCGGCGGAGACGATCGGCGAGTTTCGAGGCCTGCGCGTTGGCGAATTCGCTGTTCATCATCGCGAGCGCTTGCGGCGCGACCGTCGAGGCTTCGCGGCGCGCGCAACTCGCAACCGAGTCCGGCGAGTCGAACGTCTCGAACATCGGCAGACGGAACGAGCGCTTCACATAAAGATAGACGCTGCGGCGGTCGTATTCGGTGGTGTCGAGCGTGGCGCTCCACTGCGAAGAGTCGCGCATTCCGTTCCGCTCTTCTTCGCTCAGCGGCATGACGACGGCGGGTCCGCCCATCTTCGAAAGGTCGAGCGAGCCGGATGCCGCAAGCACGGCATCGCGAACGGCTTCGGCTTCGATGCGGCGGCGGTTCATGCGCCATAGGTACCGGTTGTCGGCGTCGATCTTCGCATTGGCGGCATCGGGCGCGCTCGACATGCGATAGGTGTTCGACATCATGATCAGCTTGTGGAGCGGCTTGATGCGATAGCCACGCGAGCCGAATTCGACGGCGAGCCAATCGAGGAGTTCGGGATGAGTGGGCTGTTCGCCCTGACGGCCGAAGTCGTTCGGCGTGGCAACGATGCCTTGTCCGAAGTGGCCTTGCCAGATACGATTCACCATCACGCGGGCGAGCAATGGATGATCCTTCGCGGTGAGCCATTCGGCGAGGGCCTTGCGGCGCTCGCGATCCTTGACCGCGGGTCCGTTGGTCTCGAAGAACGACGGATAGCCGGGCTCGACCTTGGCGCCTTTCTGCTGCCACTCGCCGCGGGTGAGGATATGAGTGTCGTGGATCTTGTCGGTGTGGACGAGGACGTTCGCGGTGTCGGGCCGCTTGGGTGCGCTCAGGTAAGCGAGCGCGAGTTGGCGAAGCAGTGTCTCGTACTCGTCTTTCGCGCTGGCATCGCGAGCGTTGCCGTTCCCGGGTCCGGGCTTCTTGCGGCCCTGCATGCGCAGCAGCTTCTTCTTGAGTTCGTCGGCGTGAAGTTCGCGGGTGAGGTGGCGCGTGTATTCGATGTTCGCCATGCGGCCCGCGATCTCGACCTCTTTCTCTTCGCTGCCCGAGAACATCGCGGCGAGCCGATAGTAGTCGCGCTGGGGGATGGGATCGTATTTGTGATCGTGGCAGCGCGCGCATCCGAAGGTGAGCCCGAGGAAGGCGGATGCGGTCACCTCGACCGCGTCAGCTTGCCACTCGGCGCGATACTGATCGCCGTAGAAGGTGTACTCGGCGGCCATCGGTCCGATGGCATAGAGCGTAGTGCCGAGCCAGCGCTTGATCGATTGTTGCTTGTGCTTCGGCATCTCGTAGGCGCCTTCGAGATCCATGTCGACGCCCCAGATTTCGTCGGCCGCGATCTGTTCCTTGACGAATTCGTCATAGGGCTTGTCCTCGTTGAACGAGTCGATCACGTAGTCGCGATAGCGCCACGCGTTGCGGATATGCTGGTCGGTCTCGAAGCCGCCGGTATCGGCGTAACGCACGACATCGAGCCAGTGACGGCCCCAGCGTTCGCCGTATCGAGGTGAGGCGAGGAGCTTGTCGATCAGTCTTTCCCAGGCACCCGGCGTGTGATCGTTGACGAACTCGTCGACTTGCGTGGGTGTTGGTGGAAGCCCGTGCAGGTCGAAGTAGGCGCGGCGGACGAGGCTCAGCTTCGATGCCTGGGCGACGGGCTTCAGTCCTTTCGCGGCGAGCTTGGCGCGGATGAAGGCGTCGATCGGGTTCGAATTCCACGCCGGTTCGGCGGCTTTCGGAACTGCGGGCCGGGCCGGTGGCTGGAAGGCCCACCATCCGGACTTCGATTTCGTCGTTTGCGTTTCGAAGGGCGCGCCGGCGGCAATCCAATTGCGGAGGGTCTCGATCTGCGCCGGGGAGAGGGCGGCTTTGCCCGGGGGCATTTGCAGGTCGCCGTCACGGAGAACGCCTCTCAATAAGAGGCTCTCGGCGGGTTTGTTGGGAACGATGGCGGGTCCGCGCTTGCCGCCTTTGAGTGCGGCTTCGCGGGAGCGTAGGTCGAGGCCGCCCATTTGGGCCGCGCCGTGACAGGAGACACAATTCGCGTCGAGGATCTCGCGGGCCGGCTGGGCGAGAATCGAGCCCGCCAAGGCGATCCACAGGGTCGCGCGGAGTGTCATGTTTTGCTCTACTTTAACAGATGTTCGGGAAGGGGGGCTCCTCGCGAGACACCTCGCCAGCCACATCGCAACGGCGCGAAGGCGCCAAGCTTGCAAGGGTCTTCTCCGTGCCGCGAACTTGTCGAGACCACCGCTGCGGACCTATTGTCTCCATATTCATCTGTAATATGTCGAAAATTGTCGGCTCAAATCGCAAGGGCCAAATGGATGACGCCTTGGGCGTTGCGGCCGGAACAACGTTCGCGCTACTCGCCGCTGTCGCGGGGGGCATGGCGCGCTGCGAGGAGTTTGCGCCATGAATGGGGCTCCGCCGGGTTCGTTTCGCGCATTTCCTTTTCGATGTTGGACGGGGCGTCGGCGATCGTGTTGAGATTCGCAGCGGTGAGCTTGGGTTCGTTTTGCGGATTTGTGCCCGAATCGCTGGGGGTGACGCGTTCGAGGACGTAGATCGCGGCACGCAAGCGAACATTGGCGGGAGGGGCCGGATGGGACGGCAGAGCATCGATAGTCTCGAGCGCTTTTGCGCCGCGGGCGCGGATTGTGTTGGTGCGGGTCCAGTTGTGGATGGTGGAACGGCACATGCCGGATTTGACGGTGGCTTCGGTGATGGGTCGCCCTGTGACGACGGCGGAGAGTGCCTCTTGCTGTTGCGGCGACAGTTGCGAGGTGAAGCCGGAAGATTGCATGCGGTGTCCTTTTGCTGTAATTGTATCATAAATAGGAAGCATTGTTAGAATTGTCTTCGGATGCTTCCGCGGGGACTGAGGGGGCCATTGGCGCATACTACCTTGGCTCACGGCACGCGATAGCGGAACCGGCCTGGCCGATCAACTGGATCGTGTTATGGGTGGCCTTGGCGGGGCCCATAGAGAGAGTGGTCATGTGCTCCGCGGTCTCGTTTTCTCGAATCTCTTGATCAGAACGAACTTGCCGAGGTGGTTCTCGAGCCCGGAATGAAAGCCGCCCAGGACATGGCGGGCCATCGCAGTCCGGCGATCGTTTTCCGCTGAGACTTGGCCGGTTCAGTGCGTCATCGAATAGACGATGTAGTTGATGCCGAAGCGGTAGGCCAGGCCGGTCATCTCCGCCGGATACTCAGGCATGTCGGCATGCTCCCAGGCGTCGCCGATATCCATGTTGAAATTGATCGCCACGAGCATGCGTCCTTTGGGGTCATGGATCGCGCGCCACGTGGGCGGGACCTCCTGCGGCTGCACGACGATCGAGCCGCCGGCTCCGCGGCGCAGGTGGCGGAGCCCGGGGATGTAGGTCCGCTCCTCGATGTGGAAGACGATGTTCATGAGCGGATCGTGCTCGAAGTCGATGTCGGTGATCGTGAGGCCAGGGAGCACACGCGAAAGCAGTTCGCGGAAGGCGGCCCATTCGCGCGGACCGTGGAAGTCGTCCACCACCAGAAAGCCGCCGCGGGCGAGATGCTCGCGCAGGCGCGCGCATTCGAGATCGGAGAGATCCATGTAGGATGCCTGTGTGGCATAGATCCACGGGAAGTCGAAGATGCGATCGTCCTCGAGCCCCACGTGCTTGCTCTCACCCACATCGAGCCGTGTCAAACGGCGGACTCCTTGCGCGAAGTGGGCGTCGGCTTCCGGCCAGTCTTGCATCCACCATCCGCGGCCCCACGGACGGCGGAGGTAGGGAAGGTCCCGGTATTCGAGGCGGAGGAAGTGGAACTCCGCCCTGGGCTGGAACGGCCGGTCATCCGGAACAGCGGCTAGCAGAACGGCGGCGCAGGCGATCACGGTGGCGATCCAGCCCGCTGCCACCATGATCCGCGCGAGCTAAGCGCCCGCGACCCGCCGGGTTTGTCCTTGCCAGTAGGGCTCGCGAAGGTCGCGCTTCAAGACCTTGCCGCTCGGATTGCGTGGCAGCGAATCGACGAAGTCCACCGAGGTGGGGCACTTGAAGCCGCCCAAGCGGTCGCGGCAGTGTTCGATGATCTCCCATGCCTTTGCTTCCGATCCTTGCTTGAGCACGACGATCGCCTTGACTGTTTCACCCCACTTCTCATGAGGCACGCCGATGGCGGCGGCGTCGGCGACGGCGGGATGGGAGAACAGCACGTCTTCCACCTCGCGGGGATAAACGTTCTCGCCGCCGGAAACGATCATGTCCTTGATGCGGTCCTCGATGAAGATGTAGCCGTCCTTGTCCATGCGGCCCGCGTCCCCGGTGTGCATCCAGCCTCCGCGCAGGGCCTCGGCGGTGTCGCGTGGGCGGTTCCAGTAACCCTTCATCACCTGCGGTCCGCGAGCGACGATTTCACCGAGTGTGCCCGGCGGCACCGCCCGGTCCTGATCGTCGACGATCCGGACTTCGGTCCCCATCACGGGTCTGCCTGCCGCGAGCAGCAGCGCCGGATTGCCGTCCATCGCGCGGACGTGGTCGGCACCGGTGAGCACGGTGACGCAGGCAGTGGTCTCGGTCATGCCGTAGCCTTGCACGAAGCGGCACTTGAATGTTTCGATCGCCTGGCGCAACGTGGTCTCCGCGATCGGAGAGGCGCCGTAGGCGATCACGCCGAGGGACGGATACTTGCGCTGGGCGGCGCCGGGCACCATCACCAGACATGTCTGAATCATGGCGGGAACCAGCATGGCGAACGTGATCCCTTGTCCGCTCAGCGCCTCGACGACATTGACGGGATGGAATGTGTCCTCGATCCATAAGGACGAGCCAATGGCGATCGATGAGAAGGCGGTGAGCGCCGCGGCGATGTGATACAGGGGCGCCACGACGAGAGTGCGGCCATAGGGGATTTCGAAATCGGCGAGCATCTGCGTGATCTGGCTCGAGACGTTGCGATGGGTGATCATCGCGCCTTTCGGACGTCCGGTGGTTCCGCTGGTGTACATCTGGAAGCAGACGTCGTCCTCGAGGATCTCCACTTGCGGCGGGGTGGCCGCCGAAGCGGCCGACCAGGAAGAGATGTCACGCCAGCCGCTGCCGGCGTCTCCGTCCAGCGCCACGAAGAGCCTGACCTTTTCGAGGTCCGCGCGGACCGAATCGAACGGTTCGGTCAGGTCGCTGGAAACGAAAACCGCTTTCGCCTCGGCGTCGTTGACGATGTAGGCCCATTCCGGCGGCGCCAGGCGGTAGTTGAGGGGCACGGGCACGGCTCCGCTTCTGGTGGCGGCGAAGAACAACAATATATAGTCGACCGAGTTCTTGCCCAACAGCGCCACCCGGTCCCCTGGTCCGATTCCGGCTGCGATCAGGCTGTTGGCGAACCGGTTCACTTGCTGGGCGGCCTCCCCGTAGGAAATGCGCTGACCGCTGTAGACGCCGAATTCGGACTCGGGCCGGCGTCCGGCCCAGTGATCGAGATAGTCGTGAAGCCTCATCGTTCGCTCCACAAAAGGTTATGCTTCCCGGCGGGCCCTCGTCAAGGGCCATGTGCAATGGGCGCGTGGGGCGCGCGCTTTACTGGACTGGAACCGCGCCCACTGAGTGCGGAACCACGTTCACGTCCAGCGTCATCATCAAGCCGTCACGCACCATCGGCCGGAGCTTCGGCATTACTTCGTTCAGCTTGTCTTCTGAGTCGACGGCCAGCACCGCAACCGGACGGTCGTTGGTGGCGGGGCCGCGCCGCTTCTGAATCCGGCCCTGGGTTCCATAGCCGGTGATTCCGGCGAGTACCGTGGCTCCCGCCACTTCCATTCTGGCGAGCTTGTCGACCAAAGCTTCGTAGAGGGGGATATTGCGCCACTGATCCGCCTCGTCGATGAAGATCATGAGCATCTTGTTGGTGCCGTTCATTGCAATGCTGCTATGAACACTAGACGCGCCGGGAGGTTGTTCGGATTCCCCAAATCTCGGCTAAAATCGGAGTCTCCAGTGAAGATGCTACGATTTCTGGCCGTTTCAATAGCCGCACGAATGGTTTTCGCCGAGGTGGTAACCGAGAAGGTATTCGGTCCAGAAACGCCAACGGGCCCCTACAAGCATCCGGCGAGCATCACTGAACTCGACAACGGAGACCTGTTCCTGGTTTACTACGGAGGCGGTGGCGAGTACGCGGATGCCACGGCAGTCTTCGGTTCGCGAAAACCGAAGGGGTCGAGCACTTGGACGGCACCCCGAAAGCTCGCTTCCGACCCGTTCCGCTCACTCGGCAACGGTGTCATCTGGCAGGCTCCCGACAAGCTGCTCTGGCTGTTCTATGTCGTACGTTTCGGCGACACTTGGTCGAGTTCGCGGATTCAGGTGAAGGTTTCCCGTGATCGGGGAGAGACGTGGTCGGATCCGTCGCTTTTGGCTCTGGAAGCCGGAATGATGGTGCGCGGCCGCCCGATCGTCTTGAAGGACGGACACTACCTGTTGCCGGTGTACCACGAGACCGGTGAGGATCGCGAGATCGTGGGCCCCGATTCGACTTCGCGCTTCTTCCGCTTCGATCCGGCCAATCGGCAATGGACGCCGGCGGGGATCATCCGGTCGAAGAAGGGCAACATTCAACCGGCACCGGTCGAACTCGCCAGCGGCAAGCTGATCGCCTATTGCCGGCGAGGCGGTGGCTACGGTCCTGTGACGGATGGCTACCTGGTGCGCGCCGAGTCAGGCGACGGCGGCCTCACTTGGACCGAGGGCAAGGACTCGGCGTTCCTGAATCCGAACTCCGCCGTCGATTTCATCCGCCTGCGCAACGGTCATCTGCTGCTCGTCTATAACCATTCGATGCAGCGGAGGACGCCGCTGCGGGTTGCGATCTCGGAGGATGAGGATCGCTCGTGGAACCGCTACCGGGATATCGGTACCGGCGAGGGCGATTTTGCGTATCCGGTGGCGGTTGAGACCGCGGACGGCAAGATCCACGTGATCTACACGACGGACCGGCGGAAGCAGATCCACCACGCCGTCTTCGACGAAGCGGACATCGCAAAGCGCTGAACCGGACATTCTGTCCCTCGGCGGCGCTTCCCGGCTGACATTCCGGCTAAGGTCTGGAACCTAAGGGCCCGTAAGTGTATGGAAAGGCGTGCTCGTTCTTTGGCACACCGGGTGCATTATTCGAGCCGTCATGTTCCTTCGATCCGTCCTCTTCGCTTCCCTCTCGATTGTATGCTTCGCCCAGGGACAATCCGCCGTATCCAGAGACTTGGCCGCGATTCGCAAGTCGAATGCGCTGCAAACGGTTCGCGTGATCATTCAGTTCGATAACTCGGGCCGTGGATCGGTGAACCGGCTCAACAGCGTTGGAACCGTCCAGAAGAGCCTCACCAACATCAACAGCGTGGTACTCCAGATTCCGGCCGCCGCCGTCGATGCGCTCGAAAAACTGCCGGGTATCAAGTTCATCTCGGTGGATCGCAAGGTGACCAAGAAGCTCGAGTACGCCACGCCGTCGGTATTCGCCGACATCGCGCAGAACTACGGCTGGAACGGGGCTGGCGTCGGCGTCGCGGTGATCGACAGCGGCGTGGGCCTGCACGGCGACCTCAACAACTCCCTCGGTAACCGTGTCGTCTATTCGGAGAGCTTCGTTCCGGGTGAGACCTCGACCGCCGACCCATATGGACATGGCACCCACGTCGCCGGGATCGTGGGCGGCGATGCGTCGTTGTCCACTGGCACGGGCATGCTGAAGCGATTCATCGGAATCGCGCCGCGCGCCAACATCATCAATTTGCGCGTGCTCGACGCGACGGGCGCCGGCTACGACAGCTCTGTCATCGCCGCTGTGGATCGCGCGATCGCGCTGAAGAACCAGTACAACATCAAAGTCATCAACCTCTCGCTCGGCCGGCAGGTGATGGAGAGCTACGTCAACGATCCGTTGTGCCAAGCGGTGGAACGGGCCTGGAAGGCGGGAATCACGGTGGTGGTGGCGGCTGGCAACAAGGGCCGTGACAACTCACTCGGCACCAAGGGTTACGGCACGATCGGCTCGCCCGGCAACAGCCCGTGGGTGATCACGGTGGGCGCGATGTCTGACCGCGGAACTACCTCGCGGGGCGACGACCGGATGGCCTCGTTCAGTTCGAAGGGGCCGACTCTGGTGGACCGCGTCGTGAAACCCGACTTGGTCGCGCCCGGCAACCGCATCGTATCGGCGCTGAGCGCGGGCACGCTTTCCTCGACCCACTCAAGCAACGTAATCAAGAAAGGCTACTACCAAAGCGGTGGCGGCACCGTGCAAGGGTCCTACCTGCGTCTGAGTGGAACCAGCATGGCGACACCGATGGTGGCGGGCGCCGCTGCGCTGATGATCCAAAAGGCCGCCTCGCAAGGCGTGACGCTCTCTCCGGACACCATCAAGGCTCGGTTGATGAAGAGCGCCACCAAGTCGGGCATGCCCCTGTTGCACGACTATTACGACCAGCCGTCGCTTTCCACCTACACGGTCAACTACGACATGTTCACCGTGGGCGCCGGATACCTCGACGTGATGGGTGCCCTGAATGCCTCCGACACCGTTCCCTCCACCAAGCGAGCGCTGTCTCCAGGGGTGACGTTCAACACGTCCACCAAGAAGGCATACGTCCAGGCATCGAACATCGTCTGGGGTGACAACATCATTTGGGGCGACGCGATTTGGGCCTCGAACACCGTCTGGGGCAGCAATGTGCTGCTGGCGAACAATATCATCTGGGGCGACAACATCATCTGGGGCGACACCACCTCTAGCGCCTTCAATATCATCTGGGGTGACAACATCATCTGGGGAGATTCAGTGATCTTCCCGGAAGCCATGTCGGCTTCCGGCGACGACGACGCTCTCGCTCAGTAAAGGGTTTTCCAGCCGCTCGAGGGACTCTCAATGAACTGGAAAGCAAACTGGTATATCCGGGCGATGATCGGCTTGGCCGCCATCGCCGCGGCCACGGCGATTGGCACGTGGCATGGCTCCGATCCCGGTCTATTCGTTCTGTGCGCGGTTCTGGCCGTCGCCGCCAACACTTGGAAGATCTGGATACCGAATGTGGATGGAAACGTATCGGCGGGATTCGTCTTCCTGCTGATCGCGATGGGGCAGTTCGGATGGAGCGAGACGGTGGCGATCGCGGCACTTTCGGGAATCGTCCAGGCGCTGTTTCGCAAGAAGACGCGTCCCAAGCCGATCCAAGTGGCCTTCAACACCTCGCTGGTGACCGTGGTTGGCGCCGCTACCCACGTTATCGCCCTCTGGGCCGTTCCGGATGGGTCTCCGTTCGCCATCCTGTCGCGGCTGGCGCTTGCCTCCGTGATTCTGTTCGTCCTCAACTCGCTTGCCGTATCTTTCCTGCTGTACCTGATGGGGAAGGCCAGCTTGCGAGATACCATGCGCCAGATCCAGTTCTGGGTTGCTCCCTACTACGTCACGGGAGGAGTCGTCGCGGCCGCGGTGGTCGAGTCGAACCTGCTTTCCGCGGCTTGGACCGGGCTTCCCCTGTTGCCTGTCATGGCGTTCGCCCACCTCTATCGCAGACACGTCACCGAAATGGCCAGCCGGGCGCCGAGCGTCAACAAGTAACAGCAGCGCCGGCGTCTCGGGGCAGTCGTCGATATACTGTTCACTGATGCGACTCGCTGCCTGGCTCCTGGCCCCGGTGCTTCTTCCGGCCGCGACCTTCGATTCGGCGGTCAAGCCGATCCTCGCGGCCCGGTGCCTGACCTGTCACGGCGCCAAGGTCCGTAGCGGTGGGCTCTCGCTCGAATCGCGTGAGGACATCCTGCGCGGCGGAAAGTCCGGCGCGGCGATCCTGGCGGGCAGGCCTGTCGATAGCTTGCTGATGAGCATGGTCTCGACCGGCAAGATGCCGATGGGCGGCGCCAAGCTTGCCGATTCCGAGATCGGCGCCATCCGCGAGTGGATCGAAAGGGAAGATGCGCGTCCGCCAGTCGCGGAACGAGATGTGCTCGCAATACTGAGCGCGAAGTGCTGGGTTTGCCATGGGCGGCGCGAGAAGAAGGCCGGGCTCGATTTGCGCACGCGCGCCTCGATGCTGCGCGGCGGAAAGTCCGGCGCGGCGATCGCGGCGGGCCAGCCGGATCAAAGCCTCCTCGTCAAGCGTATTTCCGCTCAGCAGATGCCGCCGCCGAAGCTCCAGGAGCAGTTCTCGGTACGCGGCCTCACCGATGATGAGTTGGCGAAAGTGAAACGGTGGATCGAGGAAGGTGCGCAGCCCGACAATGAGCAGCCCATCGAAGTGAGTGCCGCCGATGATCCGGCGATCCGGCCGAAGGATCGCGAGTTCTGGGCGTTTCAGCCGCCGAAGAGACCCGCGGCGCGCGGGATCGATGAGTTGGTGATCGAGAAGTCGGGCAAGCTCGCGCCCGTGGCACCGCCGCTCGTATTGCTGCGGAGAGCCTTCTTCGATCTGACCGGGCTTCCGCCCACACCCGAACAGATTCGCGAATACGAGCGCGACACCGACCCGAAGCGCTACGAGAAACTGATCGATCGCCTGCTCGAATCGCCACGCTATGGCGAACGCATGGGCCGTCATTGGCTCGACGCCGTTGGCTACGCGGATAGCGAGGGCGGCAACAACTCCGACGCGCCGCGCCGTCACGCATGGCGCTACCGCGACTACGTGATTCGTGCCTTCAACGCCAATGTTCCGTTCGACCGCTTTCTGGCCGAGCAGGTGGCGGGCGACGAACTGTTCGACTACACCTCTGCCTCGAATCTGGGTCAGCGGGAAATCGATCTCATGGCGGCCACCGGATTCTGGCGCATGGCTCCCGACGGTACCAATAGCACCGAGCAGAATTTCATCCCGGAACGAATGGACGTGATCGCGGGCCAGATCGAGGTGTTCGGGTCGGCGGTGCTCGGAATGTCGGTGGGCTGCGCGCGCTGCCACGATCACAAGTATGATCCGCTCCCCACGCGCGACTACTATCGCCTCGTGTCGATCCTGACACCGTCATTCGATCCCTACGCGTGGCTGCCTGGAGTGTTTCCTTGCGGAGGAGTCGGTGCCAAGTGCGACGAGAACAACACGCGCTACTTCGTTCCGAAAGGCATGGCGGAGTTCGGCGAAGTGAAGAAGGCCAACGCGCCCTTTGAAGCCCGCGTCCAGGATCTCGAAGCCGAGATCGAGCGCACGGAGAAATCGAAGCGAGCTCCGCTGCAGGAGAACCTGCGCGCCGAGCGCGGGAAGTTGAAGCCGCTGCCTCTGGTCCGCGCCTTGTTCGAACTCGGGCCCGAACCTCCGCCCACGCGAGTCCTGTTGCGCGGAGATCCCACCACGCCTGGAGCGTTGGTTACGCCGGGCGCGCCGAGCATTCTTTCCGCCGGCGGGCGCGAATATCGCGTGGAACCGCTCGCGCATTCGAGTGGGCGCCGTCTCGCGTTGGCGAAGTGGCTTACGCAGCCGGACCATCCAACGGTGGCGCGTGTCATGGTGAACCGCGTCTGGATGCATCATTTCGGCGAGGGCATTGTCACGACGCCGGGTAATTTCGGACGGATGGGCTCGGCGCCTTCCAATCAGAAGCTGCTCGATTGGCTTGCCACCGAATTCGTGCGCACCGGCTGGGACATCAAGGCATTGCACCGCACGATCATGACTTCCGCCACTTACCGGCAGCGATCGGGCGATGAAGGAACCGCGTTGCGCCGGATCGACGCCGAGGCAATGCGCGACACGATCCTCGCCATCGCGGGGAGACTCGACACGAAGGAGTTCGGCGAAGCGGATCCGGTGAAGGTCCAGCCCGATGGCGAAGTGGTAACGGCGAGCCTCCGCCGCAGCATCTATGTTACGCAGCGCCGCACGCAGCCGGTCTCGGTGCTCGACGCGTTCGATCAGCCGTTCATGAATCCGAACTGCGTCAAGCGTGGACACTCGGTCGTCTCTTCCCAGGCGCTGCATTTGATGAATTCCGATCTGCTGCGCGAGAATTCGCGTTACATGGCGGGCCGGATCATCGACGATGCCGGAGACGACGCCGCGGCGCGGATCGAGCGGGCCTACCTGCTCACGTTCGCGCGCAAGCCAACCGCCGGCGAGGTGGACGCCGCGAAATCGGCGATAGAGCGCATGACGCCAGAATGGAAAGCGCAACTCGAGAAGATGCCGCCCGCCGAACCGGTGAAGCCGCGCGCGCAGTGGCTCGCGCTCGCCACCCTGTGCCACACACTGATGAACTCGGCCGAGTTCCTATACATTGACTGAGGAGACCCCGATGCCATCCCGCCGCGATTTCTTTTCCCGCATCCAGGACGGACTCATGGGGGCCGCGCTCGCGACTCTCTTCGCCGAGGATCTCGGAGCCAAGCCGGGGCTCTACGATCTGTCGCCCAAGAAGCCGCATCACGCGCCGAAAGCGAAGGCGGTGATCCAGCTCTTTCAGAACGGCGGCCCGAGTCAGGTCGATTTGTTCGATCACAAGCCGGCGCTGGCGAAGCACGCGGGCCAGCCGCCGAGCCGCGATCTCGCCGCCGAGGTCCGAGCGGTGCGCGAGACCGGCGGACTGATGCCGTCGCCCTACAAGTTCTCCCGGAACGGCCAATCCGGACTCGAGATTTCGGAGATGCTGCCGAATATCGCGAAGGCCGCCGACGACATCTGCGTGATCCGATCGATGTTCACGACGCATCTCGCGCACGAGGCGGCGCTGTTCCTGATGCACGGTGGACGCATATTGCCCACGCGTCCATCGCTTGGCGCCTGGATCACCTATGGGCTCGGTTCCGAGAAC
Organism: uncultured Acidobacteriota bacterium; assembly: GCA_902825945.1. Taxonomy (GTDB): domain Bacteria; phylum Acidobacteriota; class Terriglobia; order Bryobacterales; family Bryobacteraceae; genus SYLY01. The sequence goes on along the minus strand of CADECY010000068.1, from coordinate 24,712 downwards.
CGCAATCTGCCAGCCTATGTCGTGATGGACGATCCGAAGGGCCTGCCGGTGAACCTGATCCAGAACTGGCAGCCGGGCTGGCTGCCCGCCGTCTATCAAGGAACTCGCGTGCGCGCGGAGGGTTCGCCGATTCTGAACTTGCACGCCAAGGACGAGTATCCGGCGGGAATCGTCGACATGAGCCGGAGCCTGCTGCACCGGATGGACGCCGCGCATCGTGACCGGCATCCGGGCAATGTCGAACTGGAAGCGAGGATCGCCAATTACGAACTCGCCGCACGGATGCAACTGGCGGCTACTGACGCACTCGACATTTCGAAGGAGAGCGATGCCACCAAGGAAGCCTACGGGATCAACGACGAGCGGACCGCTTCCTACGGCAAGCGCTGCCTGATGGCGCGCCGGCTGGTGGAGCGGGGCGTGCGGCTGATCCAGATCTACATCGAAGGCCAGATCTGGGACAACCACAACAAGATCCGCGCCGGACTGGAGTACGCTTGCGGCAAGACCGACAAGCCTTCGGCCGCGCTCGTGCGTGACCTGAAGGAGCGCGGACTGCTCGACGACACGCTCGTCGTCTGGGGCGGGGAATTCGGGCGGCTGCCGATCGCGCAGGATCCGGGTGAGAACGCTGGCCGCGACCATGGGCCGTCCGGCTTCAGCATTTGGATGGCGGGCGGGGGACTGAAGCGCGGAGTCGCGTATGGATCGACGGACGAGATCGGCTATCGCGCGGCGGAGAATCGGGTGAGCGTGCACGATTTCCATGCGACGGTGCTGCACCTGCTCGGCTTGAATCACCGCAATCTCGTGTTCGAGCGGGAAGGACGGAATGAGCGGATCACCGATGAGTTTCCGGCGAGAGTGCTGGCGGATATCATCGCCTAGGACCGCTGCTGCCTTTCGCCCGGCCATATAGGTGGCGCCGTAAGAGCTCTCGAAAGTATGGCAATGGGACCCAAAAATCAGGTGTGAAGTGACCGCAAGAAAGTGCGGTATTCGTGCGGCTATACTGGACCTTTCGGGCCGAATCGATGTTAGCGCGCTTCTTGTCTCTCTTCTCCATTCTGCTGCCAGCCGGCGCCGTCGAGCGGGATAGCCTGTTTTTCGAGCCCAATCAGGGGCAGTCTGGCCCTGAGGTCCGGTATGTCGCGCGGGCGCGACAGGCGGTCGCCTTCGTGACCGCAGATTCTATCACGTTGACGGCGGGAGAACATGCGCCCCGGCTGAGCCTCCGTGGAGCGGGTGCGGGCAGTTGGGCGCCACTCGATCCGCTGCCCGGCAGCACCAGTTATCACGTCGGTCCACGTTCGCGCTGGGTGGACGCGGTACGTCACTATGGCCGGCTGGTCCGGACGGGCGTCTATCCGAAGATCGACTGGGTGTTGCGCGGCTCGGAGGGCCGGATCGAATATGACTTCGCGGTAGCTCCGGGAGGCGATCCGGGCGAGATCGAACTCGGGTTCGATTCAGTCGACGCGGTCGTGCCGGGCCCCGGCGGGGAACTGCGCCTCCTTACCCAGGGCTCCGTGCTGATACACAAAGCACCCTTGGCCTATCAGGAGTTGGCTGGCCAAAGAGTACCTGTCGAGGCCGCGTACGAGCCCAGCGGTCCGAAAAGGGTCCGCTTCCGATTGGGCCCCTATGACCGGTCGCGTCCGCTCGTGATTGATCCGGTGATCGAGTCGGCGGCGTGGCTGGGAGGGAGTGGCGACGACACGGTGGCCGCGATCGGAGACGATGGCGACTGGATTGCCGGATCGACCAGTTCGGTCGAGTTCCCCCGGCCGGTGCTCGGTAAGCGCCGAGGCGTCGACGCCTATCTATACTATCCCGCGACTCAGCTCCTTCAGGTCTTCGGTGGCTCCGGAGACGACATCGTGACCTCCGCTGCCGGGCAGTTGGGACGGATCGTGCTTGGCGGATACACGAATTCTCGTGACATCGAGGTTGGCGACACCTTCCCCGGAGAGCAGGGCGAGCATGGAGGAGGCGAATGGGACGGGTTTTATGCGCTGAACGGCTATGCGCGGTATCTGGGCGGGTCCGGCGACGACCGCGTTCTTGCGGTAAGCGTCTTGGGCGAAGGCTACTTGCTGGGAGGTGTTACAGCTTCGGAGGATTTTCCGCTGCGGTCGGCGTGGCAAACGGCACGCGGCGGGGGCTCGGACGGATTCGTGGCGGTGGGCTCCATCTTCTCGGGTATCGTCGCGTCATCCTACCTCGGGGGGCAGGGCGATGATCGAGTGCTGGCGGTCGCCGCAGCCGAACCGGGTGGCGCCACCATCATTCAGGCCGGTGGCGAATCGTCGGGAGACGGGTTCATCACCACCTTGCGGCGGGACCTGCCTGGCGATTATTTCCGGGTCGCGGACTCGATCCCGTTCGCCGGTTCGGCCTCGGATCGTGTCACTCAGATCTGCGTGCTGGGACCAACTACGCTGGTGGCGGCAGGGACCACTTCGTCGCCTGACCTGACCGTGGGTGGGAACCGTCCCGAGTCCTTTCGCCGGCGGGGGAAAATCTTTCTGGCGCGTCTCGAGTCCGGATCGAGCAAAGTGGAGTGGCTCGAATCGGTGGGAGGCTCCGGAGAAGAGGCGATCCACTCACTTGCCTGCTCGAGGGAGGGGGACGTGCTGGCGGGTGGGTCCACCGATTCGAAAGACTTCGCCCTGAAAGATCCCTTGCCTGACAGCCAAGGTGGTGGCGCCTCCGATGGGTTCATCGCAAAGTGGGACTCGGCGGGCAGCCCGGTTTTCATCAGCTACTACGGGGGAACAGGCGCCGACCGTGTGACCGCCGTGGCCATCGGCGGGAACGGCAATATCCGTTTCGCAGGCACGTCGGACTCAGCGGAGTTGCCGCGAATGGTTCAGGGGACCGGTGTCATACGGGGCGGAACTGACATTTTCACAGGCGAGATCTCCCATCCTCAGATCTCGGTACCGCTCGAGGTAGCGGCGGGAAAGGACCTGGCGGCTCCGGTCACGATCCGCCTGACCGATGCCGGTAACCACATCGGCGTGCCAGTAACCGTGGTTTCCTCGGATGCCCGGCAGGTTCTTGCTTCGACGAATCTTCATGACGAGGCCTCGGCTTCGGTGACCGTCGCTGTGGGTACAGCATCAAGCAGCGCGGCCAGGATGATATTTGCCGCCTGCCTGACGAACTCGGGCCGAGCAACTCTGACGCTCAGCGCGCCCGGGCACGCGAGCCGCGACCTGAGGGTCCGGTGTGTGCCTTCCGCGTTGATCGTTCCTGAAACGGCCAGCAACCCATCGCAAATCCACCTGCAAATGGGAGCCGTCGATCCCGAGACGGGAAGGGTCATTGCCGCGCAGCCCATGCGCAATGGTGCTGTTCCGGTAGAGGTGCGCACGCGATTCGACGCGGACCAGTTGCAGGGGGTAACCTCGACCGCCCGGCTGACTCCGGATGAACCCGATGGCGCGGTGCTGTCATTCCGTCCGGTTGTGGCGAGGCCGGACACCTGGATCACTGTCGACGCCGGCGCGACCCCGGTCGTGCCCGGTAATCAGATTCGCGTAGACCTGCGCCAAGCCTCATTCCCAAGTACCTCGATATTCGTGCGGCCATTAGCCGCCGGTTTGATGTCGCAGATCCTGTATACCGGAGAGGAGGCCGGTACAGTCAGATTCCGGTCGACGGACGCTTCGAAAGTGCTCCTGACCACGGATGCCGCCACCCCTGGATCGAGTGAAGTTGTCGCTACCTACCGGCTTGGCAACCTCAGCCCACCGGTCTACGCGATGGGCATCGAACCGGGGCCGAATGTTCGCATTATCGCAACGCAGGGAGATCGCATCGCGGAGAGCGTGGCAATCCCGTTCGGTCCCATGGCGGTGTCGTTCACGCATGAACGGAGCGTCGTGAGGCGGGTTCCAATCGGACAGGAGCGCACGCTGAATGTGGCCCTCTATCCCGCCCTAGGAGTGGCGCTAGAGGGATACCAGCCGATACCACCGGGACAGGCCGTGATTCATCTGCGGAGTTCCGCGCCGAACGTTCTGCCGTTGAACATCGCTCTGGCATGGACTACCGGGCAGAGTTTGCCGGTAACTTTGCGGCCTGTTGCTCCGGGTGAAGCGGTAATCCACGTGGACGCCACCGTTGGCGGGCGTGCTGTTGCTGGGATTCCGCTCACCGTGGTTTCCGATGGCTATTCCGGAAAGCCGGTTGTCGTTGGAAAGGACCTTCAGGTTTCGGTACTCGCACCCGTGAGCCGGGGGCCGGTGACGGCAACCAGCAGCGACCCGTCCAAAGTGCTGTTGAGCCAGAGCGGGTCCGAGGCGGGGGCGGGCACGGTGGCGATTTCGAATTCGCCGATCTGGGTTCAGGGCCTGTCGGGCGAGGGAATGGCCGAAGTTCGATTTTCCGCGCCTGGGCAGGAGTTCCCGCCGATGCCGTTGCGCCTGGTGCCCAGCGGCTTTTCCTGGTTCGCTGGCTCGATTACCGCGACGGAGAGGCAGAACTCGGCCAGCGTGGCGGCATACGCCCTGGATCCGGAAACGCTCGTCCCATTGGAGGCGCAGCCGCCGAGGGGAGGCACATCCGTCACCGTGCGGTTCACCAGTTCGAATCCGGCCCTGGCGGATGCGGAGGGGTCTCTCACCTTGCCGGGTCCGAGCCATGGAATGACGCGAATCACCGGGCTTGGTCCGGCCGAGATCTCGATTCAGCAGCCGGACGGATTCACCTCGCCTGCTGGGCGCGGACCGCTCCGTGTATTGCCGTCTCGCCTGGACCCGCGGGAGTTCACCTTGCCAGTCGGAACCGGGTTGCAAGCCCAGCTTTCCAATCCGGGATATCCGGTGACCTTTACTAGCTCGGACCCATCTCGGGTGTTGTTCTCGGCGAATCCGACCCGGATCGGTCAAGCGTCCGCGACAGTGCTCGATCCGATCTCTTCGTTGTACATACAGGCACTCGGCCCCCTGGGAGACGTCAAGTTCACGATCACCGATGGCAGCGGTCAGGAACTCAGAACCGGAGTTGTCAGAGTCGTTCCGGCTACTGTGATTCTGGACATTCCAGGATATGGATCGCAGCGTGTACTTCCCGCCCTGGCCGGCGGCAGCACGACCCTCGGCGTGAGTGCGGCGGCGCGCGTGCCCTCCCAAAACTCGTTCACCGAGATGGCGTTTCCGATGGCATTGCGGGCCGGTCTCGAACCCATCCCATTGCGGCTGGAGAGTTCGAACCCAGAAGTGGCACAGGTGGAGACTCAGCCGTTCCTGAACCCGGGCGTGGTGTCGAGCCCGGTGCGCGTTCGCACCGGCCGCGCGGGTTCGGCGCGGATCTCGGTCCCAGTTCCGCCCGGCTTCAGCAGTCCTCCGGGCGATTGGATGAGGTGGATCACCCTCGGAGTTCCCGCCAACTCGTTCGAATCGGCCCGCCGGGTCGCGGGCAAGGATCTGCGGGTGGGCGCGTCTGTCGGGCTGGGCGCGGTGGCGGATGAGCTACTGCGGAGCGGTTTTGAGGTCAGGCTCGTGAGTGCCGATCCCGCGCGGCTGCAACTCGCTTCGTCACCCACGGGACAGGCATCGAGCGAGATCGTGTTGAGATTCAGTTTGAATTCAGGCCAGGCCCTGCAATACTATGTGGACGGGCTCGCCGACACCGGAGAGGTGTCCGTCAACATCTCTTCTCCTGGATTCGATCCACAGGTGCATGTTTACCAATTAGTGCCCGCCGCATTCCGGTGGAGCCGGCTCACATACTCGTACGAATTCGAGACCGGCCAACTGGCTTCGATTCACTTGACTGCTGGACAATCCCAGGAGAGTTTTTCGATCAGGCCGGGTGCGGGTCCGTTGAGCGTCCGATTCCAATCGGCAAACCCAGCGATCTTCGTTCCTGTTGTTCCGGATCACACGTTCAACCCAGGCACATCCGGCTCGTTCCAGATCCCTCTGCGGATGACAGGAACGGGGAAGGCAAACTTGCGAGTGCTGGCGGCCAGTGGAAACCCGTTGGCGGAATTCGAGATTGATGTCGCGCCGGCGCGATTCTTCATCAGTCCGGGCTCGCTGACGATTGGGCGCGATCTGCAAGAACGTGTGAACGTCCAAAGGTTCGGCAACCGGATCCAGCCAGTCACGATCACTAGCTCGAATCCAGCGCTGGTGACAGTGTCGGATTCTGTGTCGTCACCGGGACAGGCTTCGATCACGCTCACCGGAGCGCTGCCATTCTTCGTACAAGGGTTGGCGAGCCAGGGCCGGGCGGAGGTCCGCGTCTCCGCTCCCGGCTTCGAAACCGCTGTGATTCCCGTGGATCTCGCACTCCCGGTCGTCACCTTCGGCGCGGGATTTGGGCCCGATCTGTTGACACCACTCTCGGCGCCGGTGGCGTTTGAAGCCGTGCTGGCGTCGAGGCCGCGCAGCCCCGGTGCCACGCTTCGCCGCGGGGCTGCTCCCGTGACCGTGCCCATCGAAACCAGTTCGAGCGCGGGCGCCGTCACTCCCGCTCAGCTCGTCTTCAACGAGGGAGACGCGGCAAAGAGTTTCCAGTTCCGGGCCACGGGAGAAGGCTTGGTGCTGGTCCGGCTTTCGGTGCCTCCTGGATTCGCCGATCCTGGAGACGAGAGGCTGAGGACCGTCAACACCGCCGCGGTGCGGATGGCCCCCGTTTCTCCGCTGCGCGCGCCTTTCTCTCTCGTGCGCACCGCGCAGTTGCGCTTCAATACGCCAGTAGGAGCGGGATTGACGCTCACCGCGACTTCCCTCGATCCGTCCAAGGTGCTGCTGGTTGCCTCCACCGGGACAGCGGCGGCATCGATCAACTTGCCAGTTCGAGTCAACGACAGCTTCGTTTCGTTTGGAATCGCGGGGCTCGATCGCACTGGCGGCGCCCGGATCCGGATTACCGGACCCGGGCTGCCCGAGTTTACCTTCGATGCCATCATCGTACCTTCGGCACTCGTATTCGACAGTGCAACCGCGATCGCGAGATCCGGCTTCCCCATCACCGTGCGTGCCGCTGGAGCCGCGCTGGACCCAGTCTCGCTGATTGCCGACACGTCACAGCCAGTGGGATTCCTTGCGGGGCGCGACGTGACCCTGAGAACGGAAAGCTCCGACAACTCGATCGTCGAGCCCGGTCCTCCCGTGACGATCGGAGTCTCCAGCAACCCGGGAACCCGTGCCGAAGCGAAGTCTCCGGGCCTTGCCACGCTGACGATCATCCAGCCGGACGGATTCACCGAACCCGTTCCCCGTTCTCGTATCTTGATAAATGTCCAGTAAGGAATGAGCATGGTTCCCCGCTATCTTGTGCTACTCGCTTTCGCGCCGCTAGTATTGTTCGGAGGCAAGTCACCGAACTCGGATGTCAGTTTCGAGCTGAATCGCGGCCAAGTGGCTTCGCCTGTGCGCTATCTGGCGCGGACGCCTGGCGGGTTGATCTACCTGACGGACGAGGGCATCGTGCTGCACCGCACGGGCAGCGAGGACACGGTGAAGATCGTGTTCGGCGGTGCGCCGGCGAAAGCGGATTGGCGCGGTGGGGATCCGTTGCCGGGGACGATTTCCTACTATGTCGGCCGTGACCGGGCACGCTGGGCGGATCACGTGCCGCGATACCGCCGGCTGGAGAACCGGGGATTCCGCAAGGGAGTCGATCTTCTGTTCTATGGTTCCGATGATCGAAACCTCGAGTACGACTTGCTGCTCGCTCCGGGTGTCGATCCCCGTTCGGCGCGCATGCGAATCGAAGGCGCAAAGCGGATGCGGATCGATTCATCCGGAGCGCTCGTCATCGAAACGCCGAACGGCGGCGTCATCCGGCAGAGGAAGCCAGTACTCTACCAGAACGCGCCGGAAGGACGGCGAAGTGTAGCGGGTGCGTTCGAGATCGGGCCCGGCGGTGAGGTGGGTTTGCGGGTGACCGGGCACGATCCGTCCCTCGGATTGTCGATTGATCCGGTGATCGAGGCAGGCCGCTATCTCGGCGGCTCGGAAGACGAGAAGATCGTCTTCGCCGGAAGCGAGGAGTCGGCGTCCGGCAATACCAGCTCGATCGATTTCCCCTTGGCTTCGGGACGAAGGCGCGGCCGCGACGTGTTCATCTACTCGTCGGGAGTCACCTACATCTACGGCGGAAGTGGAGACGACGAGGCTCTCACTGGAAATGCGCTTGTAGTTGCCGGAGTGACCGAATCCACTGACCTACCGACGGAACTCTCCCGCGATCCACGAAGTCCGTTCAGCGGTGCAACCCAGGAACAGCATGGCGGTGGGCGCACAGACGGATTCTTCATCTATGGAACTCCCAGTCCGTTCATCCAGCGCGCGGGAATTACCTACATCGGTGGACCCGGGGAAGATCGTCTGACGGCCGTCACGATGAATCTCAATTTGGGCACGTACTTGGCGGGCACCACCGACAGGGGGCTCATCACGAACACCCCACCTTCACCGCACCCAGGCGGACTTGATGGGTTCCTTGCGGTCTGGCGCGGCGCCGGAACATGGACACATGCAGGGTATTTCGGTGGCCGTGGCGACGATGTGCCGCTGGCGGTGGCGGCTCCGGTGTTTCAGGGTGGAGTCGCCGTGGCGGGTGTCACGTCCTCACCCGATCTTGTGCCAGGAGCATCCATTAAGGGGATGAGCGATGCCTTCGCGGTCAATCTGGAAAGCGCTGCGAACACGCTCGCGCTCCGTATGACAGCAGGCGCTCTTTTCGGCGGTGGGGGAAGCGACCGGATCACGGGGCTCGCGTACGGTGAAGACGGTGCGATCCACTTCGCAGGTGTCACCGAATCCCCGGACTTTCCAACAAAGGCTCCTTTTCAGCAGCGGTGTGGAGGAGGCAATTCCGACGCCTTCTACTTGGTGACCACCAGCACTTTGGAATTGACCTCCGCAACGTGTTTCGGCGGTTCGGGCGCCGACGGCGCCATGGCTCTCACGCGATTCGGCATGGACACTCTCATCGCCGGCTGGACCGAGTCGGCGGACTTCTTCACTCGCGACGCGATCCAGCCGGCGCACGCTGGGGGCCGGGACGGATTCTACCTGCGAGTCCGGGATGGAGAGGGTCAGCCCCGGCAGTCGACTTACTTTGGCGGAAGCGGTAACGATGAAATCGTAAGCCTCACGGCACGGCAAAGCACCGGTGAACCGGTCATCGGTGGAAACACCGATTCACCGTCGCTCCCGCTCGGGGCGAGGGAAGGAGGCGGCGGCAAAGACGCTTTTGCGGCTCGGCTTTCCGACGGCCTCCTCTCCGCGTGGAGGGTGATGGGAGCGCGCGGCTGGCGCAGCTCTGGGAGCGTCTACGCCGGAGGTGTGCGAAGCGGGTCCGATGTCTCGGTGACAATCACCAGCGCGGACCCCGCGAAAGCCCTATTGGCGGGCACGCAGGAAGAGCCAGGGAAACCATCGATCACGATCCCGATCGAAGACATTTTACCTTCCGCGTTCTTCTACCTGGATTGCCTCGCCCAGGGTGAAACGTCGCTGAGGGCTTCGGCTCCCGGTTTCGAAGAGATCACGATTCCCACTTTGTGCGGGGAACCCGGACTCTTCGCTTCTTTCAGCGGCACGCAACTGGCTCCGGGCGTCAATCGCTATCACATGACACCGGAACGTCCGGGAGAGTTCAGGCTTAGCGCGGTCGGGGTCAACCCTCGAACTGGACGTATGGAGTCGAGCGTGTTCCCTACACCCGGCGGACGGTTGCCAAGGGTTCGGGTGATCAGTTCCAACCCTGCCGTGGCCGCAGTGGATCCGGAGGAACCCGATTTCAACACCCTCGCGTTCGCCGGACTGACGAGCGTGAGCCCGGGTGAAGTCGAAGTCAGGATCGAGACTGATTTGCCGGTCCAGCCGTTTTCGACGTTCCGGATCGTCAATACCGCCACGCCCTTGGTTCCGGCCGCCGTCACTCTCTTGGGCGGATTCCAGTACCCGATCAATTTGGGCGGCTCCTTTCAACCGCGGACGGTCACGGTCACCAGTTCCAACCCCGATGCAGTCACGGTCTCCAGCCGGCCGGACGCCACCGGATCAGCATCGGCGGTGATCGAGCCGTCGCTCTCCGCAAGGGCATTCCTACAAGCACGCCGTCCCAGCGGAGAATCTGTCATCACGGTCGCCGCGGCAGGTCAACCAGCTTTCACGACGGCGGTGCGGATCGAGCCGGGGGCGTTTTCGTTGAACGGAGGACTGCCCGTCCGAGTGAAAACATCGACACTGGCGAGTCTGATCTTGTATACCGGATTTCCGCTTTCTCCGTTCTATTTCGTGAACCCGGACAACATGGGCCTCCGCGTCCGCGTAACTAGTAGCAATCCCGAAGTGATCCCGTCCTCGGAACTAGAGTTGAAGCCCGGCGAAGTGATACCGCAATTCAGTTTCGTCCCGCTCAGGCCGGGAGAAACGACACTGACGCTTTCCGGAGATAGGATCGCGATCGACGGCGAGGCCAGGTCGGTGGATGTTGCCGTATTGGACAAGCAGGTTCGCATCGATCCAGTCGACCTCGGCAAAGACACCGAGTTGTCCGTATCGGTGGTGATTGCGAATCGTTTCGATGGCGTACAGGCGGGGGTGACCGTGACGAGCGAAGATCCGTCGCTGGTTCTATTGAACGGTCAAGCGAGCGTGACGGTCCAGGCCCCGGTCGGTACCGCGGCCCCGCTGGTCACCGTGCAGTCAGTGGGCGGCGTCGGTGAGACCCGGCTCCGTGTCGAGGCCCCGGGCTTCACAACGTCGTTTACCACGGTTCGCGTCGGGCCGGTTGGCTGGACCTGGAGCTTCGGCGACCTCAACGTGCAGGATAGCCTGCCGCTGCTCGCCTATCCACAGGCATTGGATGCGATCACCCGCTTTCCGCTGGGCCGGCGCTCCCTGCGCGCGGGCGCGGCCTCAGTGGCTCCAGTCGTGAGAAGCTCCAATCCGGAAGTCGCGGTGTTGTCTCCCTTCGCAAACGGATCCGCGAACCTCTCGGTGAAGGGCCCCGGAGAAACCATCATCTCAATTGAGCAGCCGCCAGGGTTCACCGACCCGGCCGTTCAGGGGAGTGCGCGAATCCGGGTCGCCAAGGGGCCGCTGTCACTTTCCTTTTCGCGACAAGCGGTGCTCGCGAACATGCAAGCGTCGGTGGGCGTCCACGGATTACCCTCCTGGGCCGGGCCAGTAACGACAACATTCACCAGCAGCGATCCGGGGAAGATCATGTTGTCCGAGGTTCGCGACGGCCCGGGCTCGCCGTCGATCACCGTTCGCGGCAATTCAGCTTTCGTTCAGGCCCTCGGTCCAGAGGGCAGTGTATCGATCAAAGCCTCGGTGGAGGGCTTCGGCGAGGCAAGAGATCGAGTCCTGCTGGCACCGCTTTCGGCGGTGGCAACCGTGAATCGAAGCGGCCCCTATCCTGGGTCGGACTCCCTGGGCCGTGCCCGCACGACGCCACAATCAGATCCCACCAGAATCTCGATCGCTCTCACCTCCGCGCCGGGCGTGTTCGCCGACCTCACCGGATTCCGGCCCGGCGCGGGTCCGGTCACGATCGGAGTGCGATCGAGCCGGCCGGAAGTAGGAACCGTCGAACCCTCACGAATCACCATTAGCGACGCCACGCGCCCGGTTGAGGTCCTCTTCCGGCCCCTGGCGCTGGGCCAGACCGAGATCTTACTCGACCTGCCCGCTGGATTCGCCCGCCAAACCGGCAAGACGGAGTTCATCGTGGAAGCGGCCACGATCTCGCGTCCCGATATCCTGATCGCTCGCTCGACGGTCGCCGGTGCGAGAGCGGAGTTCCAGACGTTCGCTCCTCCACGAAGCACCAATCTCAACGTTACGATTACCAGCACCGATCCTTCGCGGTTGCTCCTCAGCCTCGATGAGCGGTCTCCGGCAACGGCTTCCATCTCGCAAGTTCTTACACCCAACTCGTTTGGACTCCAGTTCTATCTGCATGCGCTCGCTGGCTCTGGCCCCGTTCCGGTCACCATCACGGCGCCGGGCATGGCAGAGTCGCGCTTCAATGCCGTACTGGCGAATCTTGGCATTCAGCCTTCGATCTCTTCCACGACACTGACGCCCGGAAGCGGACGGCAAGGTGCCGGCTTTTCGATCTTCGTGGATGCGCCCGTGCAGGCGTCTTCGCTGGAAAGGGGCTTCTCGATGTCGCTGCGGCCGGGGGCCGAGGTGTTGGTGCGCGCCGTGTCATCCGACTCGGCAGTCGTCCGTGTGGACCGAGCCGAGGTCACGCTCACAGCCACGAGTCAGGGCGCGATCGAATTCACCCCGCTCGCTCCCGGCACCGCCTCGCTCAGCTTCGAAGCACCGGGATACACGATTCCCCCGCAGGCGCGCTCCATCCCGATTACCGTAAACCGGGACCGGTTGCGCTTTTCATTCAATGGCCCGAACTTCGTGGGCCATGGCACGCAACTCGGGCTGAGACTGGAGGCGCAGCCCGACACGATCGTCACGGTGCGGTCGAGCGATCCGTCCCTCGCGCTCGTTTCGGACCGGCGGGACTCTCCCGGCGAGGCAGAGATTTCCTTTCGGCACAGGCTGCTCACGCTCGGGGAAATCTTGGTGCAAGGTCTCGCCAGCACTGGCACGGTGACCATCACGGCCACGGCGGAGGGCTACGACCCCGCGTCGATCGAGGTTCCGCTGGCGCCGCTGGCCGCGGTGTTCGGAGGCGCCAATGCCAATCTGACGGTTGGCGGCCCGGCCCAGTCTGTCAGCTACTCGCTGATGGTGCTCCATCCGGCGACTCTTCGGCCTGACTACCCGGCGTTCCTGATGCCAGGCGTTACCATGTCCACGCAGGTCACGGTGTCGGACCCGAGCGTGCTGAACGTCTCACCGCAGACCATCCGCTTTCCGGCCGACTTCGGCACCAATGTCCTCTCGATCAGCGGGAGGGCGCCCGGGACTGCCATCGTGTCGATCGCGCCGTTCCCCGGTCACGCCACGGCCGCGGTGCAACGGCAGCTTGCCTTTCAGGTGACCCAAGCGCCACGCTAGGCCCGAGAGATACTAGAGAGATGGCAACGTATGTACGATTCCAGGCCAAGAACGCCGAGCCCGCCTGGGGGCTGCTCGATGGAAACAGTGTCCGCAAGCTGACAGGTGCTCCTTATGAAGAGCACAAGGTTGCGAAAGCGGGTGTTCCGCTGAAGGAAGTGAAACTGTTGGCGTCGGCGACGCCGCCGAAGATGTTCGCGGTGGGCCTGAACTACAAGAGCTACCTCAACGGACGGCCCGCGCCGCCCACGCCCGAGATCTTCTACAAGCCGATCACGGCGATCACGAATCCGGGCGCCGCGATCGTGATTCCGAAGTCCGCCTCGAATGTTCACTATGAGGGCGAACTGGTGCTGGTGATCGGCAAGACCACCAAGCGTGCGTCCCTGAAGCAGGCCAAGGCCGCGATCTTCGGCGTCACCTGCGGGAACGACGTAAGCGAGCGCGGCTGGCAGCATGGCGCCAACAAGGATCTGCAATGGTGGCGCGCGAAGGGCTCCGACACGTTCGCGCCCGTGGGTCCAGTGCTCGTGGCCGGAATCGATTTCAGCAATCTGATGCTGCGCACGCGTTTGAACGGCGAAGTGGTGCAAGAACAAACGACGGCGGATCTGTTGTTCGATCCCGCGGCAATCGTGAGCACGATCAGCCAGGAAGTGACGCTCCAGCCGGGCGACCTCGTCTTCACCGGCACGCCTGGCACGACCCGTCAGATGTCGCCGGGCGACGTGGTCGAAGTCGAGATCGAAGGCATCGGACTGCTGCGGAACAAAGTCAAGGCGGGATGACCGCGCCGCCCATCCATCCGTACGCGCTCGTCATCCTCCGGGTGCTGGGCATTCTGGTGGGGGCATTCGTCCTCACGCTGATCATCAACCGCCTCATTCGCGGCGTGTGGCTGTCGGTCACCAAGATGATCCAGAAGCGTAAGGACGCTTCCGACGCCGAACTCGAGAAACAGGCCGCCACTATCGCGGGCATCCTGCGCAAGACAGCCGCTGTGCTGATCTACGCGTTCGCGGTAGTGACGGCGCTGAAAGAGGTTGGCTACGACGTGGCTCCGCTGATCGCGGGAGCGGGCGTGGTCGGTCTGGCGGTCGGTTTCGGGGCACAGAATCTCGTCCGCGACGTGATCGGCGGATTCTTCCTGCTGGTCGAGAATCAGATTCGCGTGAACGACGTGGTTCTGATCAACGACACGGCGGGCTTGGTGGAAGAGATCAATCTGCGGACGACTGTGCTGCGCGACGGGGAAGGCACTGTGCATGTGATTCCGAACGGGTCGATCACCAAGCTCGCCAATCGCACGTTCGAATTTTCCTTCTACGCGTTCACGATTCCGCTTGCTTACTCCGACGACCCCGACCGCGCGATCGCGGTCATGCGCGCGGCGGCGGAAGAGGTCTCGGGCGAGGATCCATACAAGTCATCGATTCTCGCGCCCGTCGAGATCTTCGGCGTCGATCAGTTGGGCGATGCGCATGTCACGATCAAGGGCCGCATCAAGACCTTGCCCGGCAAGCAGTGGGAAGTAGGGCGCGAAATCAACCGGCGGATACGCGCGCGATTCATCGCTTCGGGAATGACGGTTCCGATCCGTAGCGCGACCACGATCGAGACCGTGAACGCGAATCCAGAAGTGCTCAAACAGATGATCCGCGAGGTTCTGGCGGAACAGCCGAAGGGGAAGGTCTGAAGCGCCAAAGCCATGCCGCGGCGATGATCAACGCGATGATCATCGCCGCGTATCCGTGCGTGCGGAGCAGGTTAGACGGCTGTTCGGTGAGAACCTGCGCGCGCGCGAACGTCTGCACGACGAAGAAACCGGCGGCGAACGCGAGCAGATCAGCCGCCGCGGTTCGCACATAGAGTGAGGCGAGGCCGATCAGTAGCGCCGTGGAGGCGATGCTGTAGAGGAACATCTGCCATGAGATTGCCCGGCTGAGGGCGAGGAGAGCCAGGAGCACCGCGCCGTAGACCCAACGGCGGCGAGGCGGGAAAAGCGCGATCGAGGCGGTGCAAGCGAGTCCAGCGGCGATCGTGAGGAAGATCGCGCCGATGGCGGAGTTGGCGAGGATGTCGAACGCGGGCAGGCTCGATTCGAGTCCGGTAATGCCCCAGGTGGCGGGCGAGAGGCGATCCCCTGGGATGTGCTGTTCGATACCCGCGAGCAGGCGGCCGAGACCCGCGATCCCGGCGCCCACGGCAAGCGCATTTCGCCAGTCCGCTCCCGGCAACTGTCGACTGCCCTGGACGAACTTCAGGAACGTCTCGAGCGCGAGGCTTCCGAAACCCGCGGCGCAAGCCGCGAGCAGCGTTCGCATGAAGATGGAAAGGATCCGGTCGCCGGTGAAATCGGAAACCGGGTAGCGTGTATCGTAGGAGGCGAAAAAGGAAACCGCGTCATTGGACTCCGATAGCACGCTGATCGCTGCCACTACGATCGCGACGATGGCGTGAACACGCCAGTGCGCCTGCAAGCCGCCGAGTTGGCGGAGGAAGGCGAAGATGACGGTCAGCACGAGTCCGCCGCCGATCGCCGGAAGCAACATCGACTGGAAGCGGGGCTTGTGGTATTCGCGAAGCCAGGCTTCGGGAAGCTTGATGTAGCGGCGGAACTGCGTGGGCTCATTACCTTGAATGGTCAACTTCACTCGCGCCTTTGCTTCGCCGGCGCGCATCGCCGGATCTTCCCATTCGAACGAGTGGTCCACGCGATTCTCGCGCTTCTCCGAAGCCGCGTCGATCAGCCGGAGTTGCGACGGGTCGAGCCCCTGGCTCGAGAGATGACGATGCGCCAGCACCGTGGCTTGGTCGAGCGAGAGGCTCTCGCCGGGCGCCTTTTCGTCGAGAACATGATCCACGCGCACGATGCTCCGTCGCTGATCGACAAAGTAGTGCCACTCTTCGGGCTTCTGATCCTGGAACCGGCGCACGCGCCAAACTCCGGTGAGCGTGTGCTTCCGTACGAGCCGGTCGGCTTCGTCGCGGCCCACCGTGCGGCGGAGGTATTCGAAGGTCTCCGCTGAGAGATTCGGCGCGAAGTCCGCGTGCGCTCGCCACTCGGGGTCCAGCGACCCAGGCGCGGCGAGCGCCTGCTCGCGGTCCACCGCGACCTCGATGAACGCCCCGAACGGTTTCGCGGAGAATAGCAGGCCGGCAACGAACAGAACCGCCGCCGTGATCCACAGTGCTGGTGCGGGCCACGTGGGGCGAAGGGGCGGCAACAGCTCGGAGGCGGGCAGGGGCGGCGGCTCCGATGCGGGCACGATCGACGCATTCAGCAGTGACGGATCCTCGAGAAATCCGCCGTTGCGCCGATAGAGGAAGATGGCCGCGCCGAGCGGAATCAACGCGGCGCCCGCGACGGCGAGTCCGCTGAGCCGGAAATACCAGCTCGGCGACGCGAATAGGATCGTGCCGATGAGCGCCGCGTCGATGGTGTAGTGCCACACTAGCGTCGAGACGATCCCGCGCTTCAGCATCAGCAGGCTCGCGCCTACGCCGATCAAGCCGACTTCGATTCCGCGAACGTAGGCGGGTTGCTGTGGATAGTTGGCGTGCAGGAATCCCCAGACAAAGGCGGGCACGGTGACGGCGATGAGCGTCGATCCCGTGAGGCGCTTGACGAGCGGCAGCGCGAGCAGGCGAAACCAGAATTCCTCGGAGAATCCGGCCATGAGAGAGATGCCGAGCGGATAGAGCCAAGGGACCGCGGTTGAGAGAAGGTCCGAGTATTCGACATCCTGCGGGGTCCAAGCTCCGAAGCGCTTCGTGATCAGATAGAAGCCCACGAGGAAGATCATGTGCAGACCGGCGAATCCGTAGCCCGAAACGCAGGCATTGAAGAATTCGCGCGATTGCAGGCCTTGTTTGGAGAACGCGGCGCGCAGCGAGAGCGTGCCCGGGAACATGCGGCGATAGAGCGTCTCGCCGGGCAGTGCCGCGATGGCGACATAGAAGAAGACGCCCGTGCCCGCGCCGAGCGCCTGCAGCAATGCGATGCCGAGACTCGTCGAGACAGGCGAACTGGTGGGGAACCGGTCAAGCGTGAACGGCAGCATGTTCAGCTGATTGGCCGCCATGGCGGCACCCACTGTCGCGCTGACGGCGATGAGAGGCTTCCAGCGAATGTCGTGCCGGCGGAGCCCCTGCACGAGCACGATCACCGCGACGATCATCAGCGGAACGTAGAATGCCTGCGCGATTTGCGCGTAGAGTTGGTTCTTCGAGCGCATGGCGGTGAAATCGCGCTGCCATTGCTCGGGCACGTGCAGGAATTCCGAATAGGCGCCGATGCGATCGCCGTGGATCGTGACGGAGCGGCGATAGTCCGCGCCCGCGATCCGGAACCCTTCGAGTTCCCACGTGAACGTGTAGTCGTCGCGATTGGGCCTCTGTTCCTTCTTCTCTTCGACGAGCTTGTGCTGCTCCGTGGTTTGTGAGCGCAGGAAATCCGAAGCGATTTCACGGGCGCGTGGCTGCTCGATTCGCGCGCCGGGCGTGACTTCGGAGATCACGTGATCGAAGCGTGTGAGTTTCCCCGATGGCGAGAGATAGACGGCGAACTCTTCCTTCTCCGGAGGCTTGTACCAGCGGGCGCGCCAGCGCCACACGGCGATGCCGGAAGACATGAGCTGGTTCGCCTTTTCGAGCCCGGCTTCGCGCTCGAGGAACAGGCGCGCGTCATCATCGGGATCGAAGAGCGTTAGGTTGCGGAAGCCCTTGGGGTCGAGTCCGCGCGTTTTCAAAAACTGTTCGGCCTTGGCGGTGATCTCGTCTTTCGACAAGGACAGATCGAGCGAGGCCTGGGGAAACGCCGCACGATAATTTGCCCGGACGAAAAGGAAAGAGCCCACCAGCACGGCGATCGAAGCGGCGATGCCGATCCAATCGTTGCGTGTGAGGCGGGCTCGTTCCGGGTTGTATGTGGTCAGTGTTTCAGACGGCTGCACGCGGTGAGGGCGCTGGTGGGATCAATGGCGCTGCCCCCCTCGATGATCTCTTCGATCGCTCCATCCTTGTTGATGACGAAGGTGGTGCGGTTGGCCATGCCAGCTGGGTTGAGAACTCCATAGTCGCCCGACGTCTTCCGCATGAAGTCACTCAGAATGGGGACTTCGGACTTCAAGACTTCCTTTTGCCAGTGTGCCTGGCTGGGGAGATTGTCGGTCGAGACGCCGTAGACCTTTGCTCCGGCAGCTTCGAATTTGGCGATATCAGCCTGATACGCCTTCATTTCCTTCGTTCAACCACCGGTGAAGGCAGCCGGGAAGAACGCGAGAACCACGCTGCTCTTTCCCAGATGATCGGAGAGCTTGACTGGCGTCTTCGGATCGTTGGTGGAGCGCAGGCTGAACTCCGGTGCCTTGTCTCCCTTTTTCAGATGTGTCTTGCCGGCGGGTGCTTGCGCCTGGAGGGCCAGAGCACCGGCGGCGGCTGAAAGCAGAAGTCCCCTTCTGTTCATACGAGCTCCTTTATTGTGGCGAGAGTGCCTGATGAGGAGACTAGCATTGCGGCGGGGAGGGGCGCAAGGCGGGTGAATTGACGCAGGTGCGCGAAACGGCGCATGGGGAGAGGCGGGACGTGGGCTCCATCTAATTGATTCGCGGTTCGCGCGAAACGGCCCGGTGATTGCGGCGGTTCGCCCAACCATGTCCTTGCTCAAATTGTCGGCCGCGGCCGGATGCGTGATTTTCGGTGGACTGCAGATCGCTCCAGGGCCGCGATTGAGCAACCCTCCGGTGAGGCCGGAAAGGACGCTCGAGGCCAATCTCGAGGTGCCCTCGGAGGTGACGGCAATCCTCAACCGGTCGTGCCGGGATTGCCATTCGAACGAGACGAGGTGGCCGTGGTACTCGCATGTCGCCCCGGTGAAGTGGCTGATCGCGAAGGACGTGGAGAAGGCGCGCGGCATCATGAACTTCTCCGAGTGGAGCGACAATGCGGGGAAGCGGCTCGAGTCGGCAATCGGGATGCTGGCGGCTTCGTGCGCGGATGTGACGGTGGGGAGGATGCCGAAGCCGGATTACGCGATGCTGCATACCGAGGCCAAGCTGGATAAAGAGGATGTGAAGCAATTCTGTGCGTGGTCCCAGAAGGAGGGGAAGAGGCTGCTGGTGCTGAAACGGAAGAAGGCGGCTGAGCAGTGATTCTGGGCGAACGCGATCGGCTCACACGGCTCAGTGCTGGATCGATACAGTGTCGTTCGCTTTGATGCTGGAGCACCTCGGGCTCATGTGCCATACTCCGGGGCAGGTCATTCCGATGAGGGCAGTCCGCACCCGCACGATCCTCTACTTACGGCACGAACCTGTTTCCAACGGCAGCTTCGAGTCCGGCGTTAGACTAATCTAATCAATTAACGGACTCGACGGTTGGAAGACGATTTCGGGAGCACCCACTGTCGTTACGCTGGCTGGCTACACCGTTGTGGACGGGATCGGCACGCGAACCCTTGTCGGGGTGAAACACGGGCCCGGTGGAATCAGCACGGGCGTGGGCTTCGAGACCATCCTTTCCGACATCAACACTGGCGGAGTGCTGTTCACTTTGTCCGGCTACCTGGAAGGAACACCCATGGCGCCGATCGGGTTGCGGGCCCTTTTCTTGGATGCAGGTTCCGTGCCGTTCAGCCTAGCTGTCCTGGGGCCCGCCGACTTGCGCATGGACCAGACCAATCGGGATGACCCGGTGCTCACCGCGTTCGCCGATGGACTCTCGTTCGTCGCGACCTATCCAAATGCCGCAATCCCCGGACCTTCCACCTACGGCATGTCCCGGGGGAGCGCTCTTGCTGCTCGCCGTGAGCCGCGGCGAGGCTGTGGTACCCTCTTCTCCATGAGAACAGCCTTATTCGCAGCTTCGTTCCTCGGCGTGTTCGCCATGGCCGCCATGGCGCAGTTGGGATCGAAGAAATCGATGACTCTGGCCGCGGCCAAGCAGATCGCCGCGGCCGCCGAAAAAGAAGCCGCCGCCAACAAGTGGAACGTGGTGATTGCAATCCTCGACGACGGCGGCAATCTCGTCTTTCTGCAGCGCATGGACGGCACTCAGATCGGCAGCGTGGATGTGGCGATCGAAAAGGGCCGGAGCGCGGTGAAGTTCAAACGGCCCACCAAAGCGTTTGAAGACGCGCTGAAGGGCGGACGTCAAGCGATCCTGAAGCTGCCGGGCGCGATTCCGGTGGAGGGCGGCATTCCGTTGATGAAAGACGGCGCGGTAGTCGGCGCAATCGGCGTCAGCGGAGTCCAGTCGTTCGAGGACGCGCAGATCGCAACGGCCGGCGTCAAAGTGTTCGACGCGATGCAGTAAGCTCCGAGCGAGCGGCGAGGCGCTCTTCCCGCCGTCTGCGCCGCTCTTCGACGATCAGTTCCTTCCGGCGGCGTTGCTTGATGCGGTCGTCCACTTTCCACCAGAATTTGCGGAAGTACATCACCGCCGAAAGAATGCTGAAGAAGACGACTACCCACATCGCGAGCAATGCCGCGGGCCGCAGGCCAGGGTTCGAGCGGCTGAGCATGAGCATCGACACGGCGCCGACCTGGGCGACCATCTTCGTCTTACCCAGGTCGCTCGCGGCGATGGTGTAGCCGGCGGAGGCGGCGATGCTCCGCAGACCGGAAATCGCGAATTCGCGCGCGATGATCAGGATCGCCATCCAGCCGGGCAGCAGCGCCACTTGCACGAGCGAGATCAGCGCGGCCGAGATCAGCAGCTTGTCGGCGATCGGATCGAGCAGCGTGCCGACCGTGGTGATCTGGCCCCACCGGCGCGCGATGTAGCCGTCGAGCAGATCCGTCGCGGCGGCAGCGAGAAAGATCGCCAGCGCCAACATGTCGTTGGTGACGACGACGCCGTTCACCTCGAGCCGGAGACTCTCCTGCACCAATGCCGCCACGAGGAGGGGCACGAAGAAGATGCGCAGAATGGTGAGTAAGTTCGGCAGGTTCATCCCAGCGCGCTCCTCAACACTATAGCAGGTAGGCTCGCAGGCGCTCGAGCACCGACGCCGGAACCTCCGCGGTCACCTCGCAATGCGCGTCGTGCCAGGTTTCGTCGATGACGCGCGCGTACTCGTGCAGCAGGTGCCGCGGGGCGCCTTCGGTGTTCGAAAAACGGAAGCGGGCCGCCGTGGTTCGATCCACGGGCAGCATCTCGTCGATCAGCGCCACGAGGCGGTCGAGATTCTGGCCGGTTCGCGCCGATACGCACACCGACTTGGGCCGGAAGTCGCCGGTCCCGGCGTCGGCGAGGATGCGCGCGGCGAGCGTACCCGTATCGGCGCCCGGCTCGAGAGCGTCGAGCTTGGTGAGTACCAGAATCCGCGGAGTTTCCTGCGCCCCGATCTCGCGCAGCACCTGCATCACCTGCGCGGTTTGTTGCGCGGCGCGGGGCGAGGAGGCATCCACCAGATGCAACAGGAGCGAGGCCTCCGTCACCTCCTCTAGGGTCGCGCGAAAAGCCTTGACGAGCGTGGCGGGCAGGTTCGAGATGAAGCCGACGGTATCGGACAACAGCGTGCGCCGGCGCGAGGGAAGTTGGAGTTGACGGACAGTGGGATCGAGCGTCGCGAACATCTTCGCGTCGGCCAGCACTTCGGCGCTCGTGAGCCGGTTGAACAGCGTAGACTTTCCGGCGTTGGTGTAGCCCACTAGCGCGACTGTCGCGAGCGGAACCGCTTGGCGCTGCCGGCGTTGCACGGAACGGTGCGAGCGCACGGTCTCCAGTTGCTCCTCGATTCGCTTGATACGCCGGTTGATGCGGCGGCGGTCGGTCTCGAGCTGTGTTTCACCGGGTCCGCGCGTTCCGATTCCGCCGCCCAGGCGCGACATCGAAGTCCCGCGTCCGGTGAGGCGCGGGAGGAGGTAGTTGAGCTGCGCCAACTCCACCTGCAACTGGCCCTCGCGTGTGCGGGCGCGGCGGGCGAAGATGTCGAGGATCAGTTGGGTGCGGTCGAGGACCTTGCAAGGGAACGCCTTCTCGAGATTGCGAAGCTGGGTGGGCGTGAGGTCGCGATCGAACAGGATCGCATTGGCATCGAGTGCCTCCGCCTGCCCGGCGAGTTCCCGGACTTTGCCCGCGCCAATGAGCGTGGCCGCTTCGGCGGTATCGCGGCGTTGCAGCGTCTTCGATACCACTTCGGCTCCGGCGCTCTCGGCGAGCACCGCCAGTTCGTCGAGCGACTCCTCGGCCGTGTTCTCAGCCAGGAGATCGGAGGCGGAACTCCGCGAGGAGTCCCGTCGCAGATCGACACCGACGAGCATGGCGCTTTCGCGCGGGGGGGCGGGTGCGGCTCTCAACCTTCGTTCGAATCGTGGACGGGCATGCCGGGTCCGTGAGAACCGGCGGCCGCGCCCATCGAATGTCCTTGAGGCGGCGGACCACCGTACATCGGACGCGCCACCACGACCGTCGAAATCGCGTGCTTGAAAATCAGTTGCTCCTGGTTGTTCGATTCCAGGATCACCGAGTACTTGTCGAAGCTCTTGATACGTCCGGAAAGCTTGACGCCGCTCATTAGATAAATCGTGAGAAAGATCCGCTCCTTGCGGGCGCCATTGAGAAACGCTTCCTGGATGTTTTGGGCTGCTTTTTCCATTGTTATCCTTTTCGCCCAGCCGGCTCAGGACTCAAGATGTGGGCAAGCGTGCACTGCCGGCTTCTGTTTGAATTGTACACCAAATACCATTCTCATTCGTCGTCGTGATCGTCGTGCGCGCCGCCTCCACCGCCCGAAATCGCGACCGCCTTCGCGGCGAAGTCGTGACGGGAAAGCCGAACTGGCTTGGCCGGTTTCTCCTTCGGTCCCACCACCTGTTCGAGGGTGAACTCAACTGCCGATTTCAGCTCCTCCTCGAGGTTGAACTTCGGCGGCCCGTCGAGCCCGGGCACCCTGGCGATCCCGGTCTCCGATATGAGGCATGTCTGACCGGTCGAGATCGGGAATTGAATCCGTTGCCGGCCCTTGATGGCAAGCTTGCGAACGTCGTTGAGTGTCACTAAGGCCATTGTACCGGCTACTTGCCGCCGCGGCTCAAGCGGCGGAAGTATTCGGCGACCGATTCCTGATATCCGGCGGGGACCGGAACCGACGCGCCCGAGCGGACCTGGCCCGAATTCTGCTCGTCCACCTTGCGGCGCAACTGAAGTTCCAGTTGTTCCAGCCCGGCGAGCACGTTGTTGCGGAGCTTGTCGAGCAGTTCCGGATTGCCCGGGAACTTAGCCGGATCGATCTGCTGCATCTCGCGGATGAGGCTCTGCAACTCACGTTCGGCGTCGGGATTGTCGCGCATCGATTGGCGGAGCTGAGAAAGGTCGCGCATACCCTCGCGGAGCAGGCGCTCCTCGCTGTCGAGCCGTCCGCCGAGGGCGCCGGGAAGCGCGTCGGGCGCGCGCGCGCCACCGAGATTCGGGCGCCACTCGCCACGGTTCATCGCCGACCAGTCGGCGCCGTTACCGCGCTGGCCGCCGCCGCGGACATCGTCGCGTCCGCCCCGGCCCGCCTGTCCGCCCATTTGTCCCTGGCCCTGTTGACCGCCTTGGCCCTGCTGACCTTGCTGGCCCTGCTGACCTTGCTGGCCCTGCTGACCTTGCTGACCTTGCTGGACCTGCTGACCCTGGCCCGCCTGCTGACCTTGTTGGCCCTGGCCCGCCTGCTGACCTTGTTGGCCTGCCTGCTGGCCCTGCTGGCCGGGTTGCTGGCCTTGGCCCTGCTGACCCTGACCCGGATCCCGGCCGAGCTGCGACACCTGGCGCTCACCTTGGCCCTGTTGTCCGGCCTGGCCTTGTTGCCCTTGTTGGCCCTGTTCTCCTCGGTCACCAGGGCGCTGGCCGCGCTGGCGCGACAACCGCTCCATCTGCTGGCGCAGTTGCTCCACGCGATTCAGGGCGCTTTCGAGCCCCTTATCCTGCGGCTTGCCGCCCGGGCCTCCCTGGCCGTTCATCGATTCCTGAGCTTCCTTCACCTGCTGGCGAAGGCGTTCCATCGCCTGATTCACGGGAGCTTCACGCATCCATGCAAACTGGCCCATGCCGCGCTTGATCGCATCAGCGCTGTACTTCAAACGCAGGCCGACCTCGCTCTGCTGCAGGTCGCCGAGCGCTTCGCGCAGCTTGGTCGCCGCGCCGCGATTGGTCGACTGCAGGTCGCGCACCGCGTCCTGCATCCGCTGTTCGAGCTGCTTCAACTCGTTCATCATCCGTTCGCGATCCTCGGCCACCTGCTGTTGCTGTTCGCGCGAAGGCTGGCCGCCGCCCTGTTGTCCGTACATCTGGCGGAGCTGGCGATTGATGTCCTGCTGTTTGTCGGCGAGGCGGTTGGCTTCCTGTCCGATCCGGTCCATCTGACCCGAACTCTGCTCGCCGCGCATGCCGCGGAGCGCGTTGCGCGCATCCTGCAAGCGTTGGGCCGCTCGCTGGGCCTCGGCTTCGCTTTGGCCATCGCCCTGCTGACCGGCGCGGCGCATGTCCTCGGTCGCCTGCTTGATCCGGTCGAGCGCCTGCTGCACGCGCGGGTCAATCTGTCCCCGTTGCTGCTGCATGCGCTGCTGCTGTTGCTGTTGCTGTTGCTGGGATGCGGACTGCTGCGGCGAGCTTTGCCCGGATTGGCCTTGCTGTCCCGCTTGACCGGACTGCCCTTGCTGACCCTGTTGTCCTTGCTGACCCTGTTGTCCTTGCTGACCCTGCTGCTGGCCTTGCTG
>CADECY010000067.1:44974-50168 GCA_902825945.1 uncultured Acidobacteriota bacterium | reverse complement strand
TCTGCGAGCATGAAACAAAATACGCGAATCTTGTTCGTCCCGAGAATTTGGGCAGCCTCGATCGATTTCTTCAACTCGTCGATCCGCTTGTCGAATCGATCGGAGGTTCTCACTCGTGGACTGACGGGTTTTGTGCCGGGCATGAGGTACTTGCACATGCTCGTGTTCAGGAACGAAATCCCGACACCCGCGTCCTTGAACTCCTTGGCTGCCTGCTTGAGGTAATCAGTGGGCTGTTGGAAGTATTCTTTGCCCTTGGCGTCCGGAAGCGAGCGTAGTTCGAGCCAACGCAGTCCGTACTGTTTGGCAAAGGCGATCGCGGCTTGCGGCGTGCGGCCAATCTCATCGGTGATCGCACTGAACCGGGAGCGATCGATCCGGTTGCCAGCCATCGCGGGCGTGGCGCCGGCCAAGGCGGCGGCCGCGAGCCACTCGCGGCGCGTCACCTTACTCGGGCTTGTTGAATGCACTATCGGGGACTCCTGGGTTGATCTTGAATTCCTGGATCCGTGTTTCACTCGCCTTCTTGCCGCCCGCGGTGCGAACGGTGCGGAAGGGCAATTTCACGCCTTCCACGTCACGAAGATCGAAGAACGTCTCCATCGTTTCCCCACCCTGTCCCACGTAGCTTTTTCCCGCCAGCGCGCCAGTCTGCGGATCGACATAGACCTTCACCTGAAATTTCGCGGATTCATTCGAGATTAGCACGCCCTCGACATCCTTGCCTTCCACCTTGGAACCGCCGAGCGCCTGCACCGTGTATCCGGGCTTGTCCCAGTTGCGCAGCAGCAGAATGGTTTCGCGCATGTTGGTGTTGCGCGCCTCGTTGACGAACTGCGCCGGCATCTGCTGCACGCCGTTCGGCGTCTTCATGAAAATCGAGGTGCCGTCGAACACCTGCACCATCTCGCCTCCCGGTGTCACCATCTGCATCCGGCTCTTGCCCGAGAGGCTCACCAACCCCTCTCCCTTGAGAGGAAATTCGCCTTGCGGCGTCACCATCACCATCTCAGCCTTGGTCGCGTACGCTGTCACATTGTCGAGCGCCGCGCCGCCGTGGGCCTGCCGTGCCTTGGTCAGCAGCGTCTTCGCCTTCGCTTCCGTCTCGCCGGTCGCGGCCGGCGCGGCTTCCATCTTCGCCTGCGGGATCGCGATGTCGATTTCTGTCACTTTGCCAAGAGCTTCCAGTTGCGGCTTGAAATCGGCGACCTTGCCCACCGCGAGTATCGCGAATTTGCTCTCATCGATATGCGCCTTGGCGACGCGCAACACATCCGCCTTCGTCACGAGCGCGATTGCCTTGTTGATGCGCTCGAGCTGATCGGGCGGATATCCATAGTAGTCGTAGACCATCTGGCGCCCGATGACCTTGCCCACCGAATCGTAGTTGAAGGCATCACCCTTGAGGAAACTGTCCTTGGCGCGCTGCAATTCGTCATCGGTGATCTCGGACTCGCGCATCCGGCGGATCTCGCGCTTGACGCCCTCGGCCGCCTTGGCCACATTCTTGTTCTCGACACCCACCATCGAGCGCCATACACCCGCGTGATCGTACTGCGGCGTGAAACCGGCCGAAGCCGCGTAGGCGAGTCCCTGCTTGGTGCGGATTTCGTCGAACAGCCGCGATCCGAAGCCGCCGCCGAGCACCTGATTCGCCACAACCAGCGCGGGATAGTCGGGATGATTGCGCTTGACGTCGAGCAGGTGCGCGATCTGAAACCACGACTGGGTCACGTCGTTCTTGTCGGCCACGAAGATGCCGCGAGCCTGCTTGGCGAGGTCCACTGGCGGAGTGGCGGGCTTCACTTTGCCGCCCTTGGGCCAGGATCCGAACGTCGCCTCGATCGTCTTCCGCATTTCGGCGACCGTGAAGTCGCCCCAGGCGGCGAGGATCATGTTGTCGGGCTGGAAGTTCTCCTTGTAGTAGGCGAGAACGTCCTCGCGGGTAATCGAATCGATCGTTGCGTACTCTTCCTGTCGCGCGTATGGGCTGTCCTTTCCGTACATCAGTTTGCCCATCTCGCGGTAGAGGATGCCCGTTGTTTCGTCGTTGCGGCGCTCGATGCCGGCGCGAATCTGCGTCTTCGCCAGATCGATCTTGTCTTGCGGGAAGGCGGGGTTGCGCAGAAGGTCGGCGAGCACGTCGAGCATGCGCTTCGAATGTTCTTTCAAGCACGAGACCGACGCGCTGTTTGCGTCATCTTGAGCGCCGGTTTCGACCGAAGCGGGCAGGTTGTCAAGTTCCTTGTCGAGATCATCGCCCTTGCGCGTGGTGGAACCTCCGGTGCGCATCGCCGAGAGGGTCACATCGGCGAGCCCGAGCTTGGTGGCCGGGTCGCGGTGCTCGCCCCCGGGTATGAAGGCGCGCGCCGCGAAGGTCGGCAGTTCGTGATCCTCGACGAGCATCACACGCATGCCGTTCGGCAGTGTGAAGCGTTCGATCTTCGGCAGCCGCACAGGATTCAGCGCCGGGTACTTCAGGTCTTTGTAGCTCTTGGGAATGACGGCTTGCGCGGAAAGCGTGGCGGCCGCCGTCAGGAAAAGTGCGATATTTCTGGTGTTCACGGCGGGCTCCTTACTTCGACGGCTCGGGTTCGAGATATCCGATCGTCTGGTTCTTTTCGACGAAGGTCGCTTTCGCGATGCGCTGCACGTCCTGCGGGGTCACCGTCGAGAGCTTGTCGAGGAACCGGAAGACGTTGCGCCAGTCACCCGTAAGCGCCTGCCATTTCGCCAGTTCCTGTCCGATGGCGGTGTTGTTGCCGAGCGTGCCCACCAATTCCGCGCGCTCGCGATTCTTCACTCCCTGTAACTCGTCCGCGGTCACGGACTCGTTCTTGAGACGCTCGATCTCGTCGAGCATCGCCTTCTCCATCTCTTCGTTCGTCTTTCCAGGCGCGGGAACCGCGTAGAAAACGAACAGCGATGGATACTTGTTGCCGGGGAATCCGGGGAATCCGGCCGCGGCAACCGCGCTCTTGCGCTTGGTGACGAGACCTTGATACATGCGAGACGAGCGGCCCGCGCTCAGCAGACTTCCCACCGCCGTGTAGACCGGATAGTCGGGATGGTGAATCGACGGCGTGTGATAGCCGAGCACCGTGAAGCGCTGCGCCTTGGCCTTCAGCACGAACCGGCGCGTGCTTTCCTGCGGCGGCTCGACGGTGCGGAGCGGCTCCGGCTTCTCTCCATCGGCGAGCCGGCCCATGTACTTTTCCGCCATCGCCTTCATCTGTTTCGGATCGACATCGCCCACGATCACGCTGATCAGATTCGCCGGTGTGTAGTATTTCTTGAAAAATTCTTCAGCGTCGGCGCGTGTGAAGTTTTCGAGATCGCTCATGTGGCCGATGCCAGACTCGCCGTAGGGGTGCGCGACAAAAGCGGACGCGAGCAGTTCCATGACCAGCCGCTGGATCGGATTGCTCTCGTACCGCATGCGGCGTTCCTGCCGCACCACGGAGGCTTCCTTATAGAACTCGCGGAGAACCGGCTCGCGGAAACGCTCGGACTCGAGGTAGAACCACAGTTCCGAGGAATTCGAGGGCAAGCTGTAGAAATAGTCGGTGCGATCCATGCCTGTGGAGGCATTGAGTCCCTTGCCGCCAGCGCGATCGATGGCGATCGAGAATTCGTTGGTCTCGACGAACTTGCCAGCGCCTTCTTGCGCGGCGTCGAAGTCCTTTTGCAGCGCCTTGATCTTCTCCGGATCTCCGCCACTCGGCTTCTGCCGCTCGAGCTTGAGGGCTTTGAATGCCTGGTCCACGCGCGCGATCGCGTTTTTCTCTTCGGCGTAATCCCTGGTGCCGATGGTCTTGGTGCCTTTGAACGCCATGTGTTCAAACATGTGCGCCATTCCAGTGATGCCTTTGACGTCCTGAGCCGAACCGACGTCAGCGTACGTATAGAACGATGCAACCGGAGCCTGATGCCGCTCGACGATGATGAACTGCCATCCGTTCTTCAGCGTGAATTGGGTGACGCGCTTCTCGAATTCCTGAAGCGGATCCTGGGCGTGGGCCGCGGCGCAAAGCGTAACCAGCGCGGCCGCTCGCAAGAGCTTATGATGGTTGGACATAAGGTGGGGGGTTCTGAATCGAGGGTAGCGGACAGCAGGGTTTGGCCGCAAGCCGGATGGGGCGAAGCGAGTGTTTGCCGCTACAGCAGGCCTTGCGCCTCGAGGCACCGCGCTACAAAGGGGTTGGTGGCGAAGCCTTCCTCGCGGGTCCACTTGCCGCTCAGAATGGCCTGTGCGTCCTCGACTCTCTGCGCGCAACAACTGGCATCATTCAACTTCAACCGCTCGATTGTTGACGCCGCGCGGGCCTGAACCGTGCGAGGGCACTTGCCATGAAGGAGAATCTCACCGGAAACGGAATTCAGGTCGAAGGTGAAGGCCGGCAAGGTGAAGGGATCGAGTACATCCTCATTGTCGCCCTTACGCCCATTCATGAGGCCGCAAACCAAGCGGAGGTTCGACCACTCGTAGGCGAGCCGTGGATGCTTGCCCTTCGGCTGGTAATGCTCCACCGTCTTCCAGCCAGTGACAGAATGGATTCGGAACGAGATGAAAGCGCAGAATCCTCCGTACGCTTGGTACAAGTCCGGAATTGCTGGCCGCCAGAATCGCCTGTTGTCCCATTTCTCGTCCGGAACCGGAGGTCGAAGCTTGGCTGCCCGGAGGAAGCGCTTCCCCTCCTTTCGCACCTTGGCGTCGAAGTCCGCTGGTTCTGGTGCAGGCTTGATCGGAATCACCGCGTCCAGCCTCGCCGCTCTCCGAGCCGCCGCCAGACCACCCAGAAGGGATCGATATCGGGGAGCAATCCCCGTAACTCACCGTCCACCTTGCGGAACTCGGCTGGCTTCACCGACCTGGGTTGCCGCAGTTCCCGACCGGCCAAGTCCTCCGCTGCTTTGATGGCGGCCTCCGCCTGCTCGGAGCGTCCAGAGACACCGCCCATGTGATCACTGTCGAGCCAGTTCTGGCTTGTGCCTCGCTTCACGAAGGCGGGATTTTCGAGACTCACCTTCCCTTCGCTGTCCAAATCGAGGGTGAAGATGCGATCCTGGTCCTCGTCGAAAACCGGCTCGAGCGAAACGCAGATCAGTGGAGAATGAGTGGTAGCGAACAACTGCACCAAGGGCTTCGCTCCAGTAACGGTCAACGCCTCAACCGCCCGCAGGAGGCTCGGCA
>CADECY010000067.1:27808-44964 GCA_902825945.1 uncultured Acidobacteriota bacterium | reverse complement strand
GCGCTTCGATCTCATCGACGAGAAACACGATGCGATTCGCGGGAGGCTCCCTCCTTTGCGCCGCTGCCTGCCGGTGCTCCTGCCATGCCCAGATCAGAAGGTACGAGAGCGCCACGATCCTGCGGATGGCGGCCGACGTGTGCACCAACGGAACCTCGAGGCCGTACGGCATTCGAATCGTCGGGTAGTCGATCGAGTCCGTTGGGCTGATCCGGCGCAGTTCACCCGGAACGAGCACCTCGCCCGGCGGCGACAGCTCCGACAGGGCCGCCTTCAACTGGTTGAACGATCCGTTCCCCTCCCTCTGCCAAGACGCCCAGTCGCGGTACAGGCCATTGCAGCGCCACTGGCCGTCCTCCTGCAATCCGCTCCATACCTGGTTCGAGTCGAAGACCAAGGCGGAGGGCCGATCCGGATCTCCCAACCAGTAGTTGCGCGATGGATCCCAGACAGCGAAGCTGCCATCCACCTGAGCATGGATGACCAGTCCCCGCATTGGCGGCCTGCCCTGCTGTTGTGCCCATACCTGTTTCTTGAAGTCGAATCTCGCGGTCCGTTCAACGGCTTTGGTCTTGCTCGTGGCGGACACCGCGATTCGCGCGATCTTCGAGTCTTCGCGAGGCAGCGCCATCCGATTCGGCAGCGGCCACGTGCGCGTCAATGCCCACCACGTGACATCGAGAAGAAAACTCTTGCCCAGTCCGTTGTCGCCGGTAATCAGATTGACGCGATTGGCGAACTCCGCCGCCATATGCCTGGCCGGCCCGACGCCGTCCAGAACCAGCCTCCGCAACACCCGGTCATTGTACCAACGCTGCGTAACGCGGCTCTAACTCCGCGCCAGCTCCAGAACCTCATCCCGCGACGGGGCCGAAGGCTGCGCGCCATGGCGCGTGACCGAAATGGCAGCGGCCGCGTTGGCGAACCGCAACGCGTCTTCCATCCCGGCACGATCGGTGAGGGCTACCGCCAGTGCAGCGTTGAACGTGTCGCCGGCCGCCGTCGTATCGACCGGAGTCACCGGGAAGCCTCTCGAGAGGATCTCGTGTTCACGATCCAGATAGAGGCAACCAGCCGCGCCCATCTTGATGACCACCGCTCCCGGACCCATGCCAAGCAGCCGGCGCGCGAACAGTCGCGACGTGTCGAGGTCGAGCCAATCGCAGGCTTCGACCCCGAGGAGCGCACAGGCCTCGGTTTCGTTCGGCGTGAGCAGGACCGCCGCGGCGAAAAGCCTCGGTGACAGTGGTTGGACGGGAGCCGGATCGAGTATCGTGAGCGCCCCGCACTCGCGCGCCAGGCGCATCGCCCCGGCAACCGTGTCGAGTGGCGTCTCGAGCTGGAAGAGCGCGATGGAGGAATCGCGAAACGCCGGGCGGAACGACTCGACATCGGCGGGAACCAGCGCCTGATTGGCTCCGGGCACGACGACAATCGAGTTGCGCCCCTCGGAGTCAACCCAGATCATGGCGATTCCCGTCGAGTGCCGTCGGGACGAGCGGACGTGAACCACTTCGGCGCCCGCGGCCGAGAGACTCGCCCGCAGGTGGTCCGCGAACGGATCGTAGCCTGTGCAGCCCACCATTCGCACGGCGGTTCCTGACCCGGCGGCCTTCGCGGCGGCACAAGCCTGATTGGCGCCCTTGCCTCCCGGAATCATCTGGAAGCCGCCGCCGGAAATCGTTTCACCCGGCGCGGGCAGGCGGGGCACGGTGGCGACGAAGTCCATGTTCAGACTTCCGACCACGGTGATCGCGGACATTCGACGAACCCGCGGCTAGACATCGACGCCGAGTTTCTTCAACTCGTCGGCATAGTAGCGCTTGTGGAGGATTCCGTATTCCTCGGTGCCCTCGGAGATTTCGCGCTTTTGCGAACGGATCTTGAGGCGGGCAGCGCGATCGGCCTTGTCCTCGAGCGTGAGGATTTCGGTGATCGAGCGGACGATCTCGAGCCGGACCTCGTTTTGGTCCTTGCGGAGGCGCACGCCGCGAGCCTTGCGCAACGCCGCCACGACCTTGTGCGAAACGTCGTTGATCTTGTCGCGCGACAGCTTCATCGAGTCGCCCGTGTCACGGCCGGAAGCGCGCACGATCTTTCGCTCGCGAATCATCTGCGTCTTGATCTTCTTGAACATTTCCTGATAGGAAATGCCTTCGCGCCGCATGTACTCCGCGTATTGGCTCAACAGCTCCCGGACATCTTCGTTGAGCTTGTCCTCGACCTCGAGTTCATCCAGAATGACCTTGCCGACCAGTTCGGGCCCGGACGCCGGGTCCATGACATCGACGTATGTCGGGCTCAAACGCTTGAGGACTTGGCGGGAGAGATAGTTGACGAACTCCTTCGGGAGAAGCATTCTGAGTTGTGACCGGCTCCGGTATTTAGATCTCTACTACTGTACTCCATGGCGCATCAATCCAGCAAATCGCCACGGTGGTTTTCCAGGAATTCGCGATCGATCGGGCGCCGCCCCCCGAAGCCTTCTTCGACCGGATGCCAGTTCTCGATGCGCGCTTCGCCGAGCTTCCAGCACAGGTAGACCTCCTGCCCGTGATAGAGAGAGGGGAAATCGCACAGGCCGGTATCCAGGTCCTTCACCAGGCAGCCCCACTCGTGGATCTGCTCGATCAATTCCCGCAATCGCGACGTGAGGGCATCGGCACGCGATCGCATGGCCGACACATGCTTCTGATCCACCAGCATTCCGCCCGACATCTGCACCCGCTGCCAATAGGCGCGCAGTGCCTGGCCGGCCTGATCGTGATGGATCTTCACTTGAATCGCCTGGCGCAGATTCTCTTCCACGCGCGGCAGCATCGCATGCGCCTGATTCAAAGTGAAGAAGCGCGGCATTCCTTCAGACGCCCGATATCTGAACGGCGAGCGACCGGCTGCGAGGCCCGTCGAATTCGGCGAAGACGATGCTCTGCCAAGTTCCAAGCAACACCTTGGCGTTGCGAACCTGAAGGCTGAGAGACTGGCCCATCATCATTCCGCGCAGATGCGAATCGGCGTTGCGGCGCTCACAGTCGGAGTGCTCCGGGTCGTTGTGGCGATAATACCGCTCGCGTTCGATCACTTCCTCGAAGAAGGACTTCACGTCGTCGACGAGCGCGTCCTGCCACTCGCTCAGAAAGACGCCGGTTGTCGTGTGGAGCGACTGCAGATGCACGATGCCGTCGCGCACCCCGCTTTTACGAACCACTTCGTTGATGCGATCCGTGATGTTGAGGAGTTGCATCCGGTCTCCGGTGATCCAATCGAGAATCCGATTGGCGACTTTGTATCCGCCCGGTTGCTCAGCCCCATCCGCGGTATCGACGACTTCAAGCTTGGGAAGGCTCATTCAGTCTCCTGAGAACCGATTGTAGCAGGCCGCTCGAGCGGCTCCTGGAGCGATCCGCTCATGGATGATCCAGGCCCGCTCATGGCGAATTCATGACCGCTCATGGATCGCACCTTCGCCGCCTCGAATCCCGCTGCGATACTGGTGCGGGATGAAATATCTGGCGGCGATCGCGATCGCGACACTGGCTTGGGCACAAAGCACCGGGACCATCCGGGGAACGGTTACACTGACCGGCGAAGGCGTGCCAGCACACGGAGCCGACGTCCTGCTGCCCAAGCTCGGCAAGAAGACGCAAACCGGACCCGACGGCAAGTTCGTCCTCGAAGGGGTGCCGCCCGGACATTGGGACGTGCTCGCGCACATGCACAGCCTGAGCGACCAGCGAAGAACGGTGACGGTCAGCGTTGGTGGATCAGCGGAGGTGGCGTTCGAACTGAGCCTGTCGCCCGTGCGCGAGCAAGTCACGATCTCCGCCACCGGTCGCGAAGAGACCGCTCTCGAAACCTTCGTTTCGGCGCTCTCGGTGAGTTCGCTCGACCTGGCCGGCAAGTCATCCTCGACATCGTTGGGCGATTTGCTCGACAACCAAGCGGGCGTTGCCAAACGCAGCTTCGGTCCGGGCACCACTCGGCCCGTGATTCGTGGCTTCGACGGAGACCGCGTGTTGGTGCTCGAGGACGGGATCCGCACGGGTTCGCTTTCGGCCCAATCCGGCGACCACGGCGAGCCGATCGATCCGGCACAAGTGGAACGAATCGAGGTGGTGCGCGGGCCCGCGACGCTGCTATACGGATCGAATGCGATCGGTGGGGTGATCAACGCGGTAAGTCCGCAGCACGACTTGCATGAGCAGCCACATCCTGGGCTGAGCGGCAGTCTCAGCGCAACGGGCGGAACGGCGAACAGCCAAGGAGGCGGCAGTGGCAGCCTGCGCTACGGAATGGGCGCATGGCAGATCTGGGGTGGCTTCGGCGGGATGCGAACCGGGGACTACGACGCACCCCTCGGAATGATCGAGAACTCCCACACACGATTGAACAATGGCCGCATCGGGATCGGCCAGTTCTCGAACAAGGCATCGTGGACCTTCGGCTATTCGCTGCAAGATGGGCGATACGGGATTCCGTCCGAGGAGCATCATGAAGGGGAGGAGGAAGAGGGCAACGGTCATCATGGCGATGTCGATCTGGCGTATCGGCGCCATCAGACCCGCCTTACCGGATCGCTGCGAAACATCGCAGGGCTCGAGCAGATTTCGCTCAAGCTGAACTACACCGACTGGAATCACCGGGAACTCGAAGGCGCGGACGTCGGCACGCGCTTCTCGAACAAGCAGTTCATCTATCGCGGCGAGTTTCAGCAGAAGCGCCGAGGCATCAACTCGGGAACCTTCGGTGTGTGGGGCATGACGCGCGACTTCAAGTCAGCCGGCGAAGAGGCACTGTCGCCTCCGGTGCAACAACTGGCCGTTGCGTTGTTCGCGGTCGAACAGTTCGATTTCGAACGCTTTCGTCTCCAGTTCGGCGGACGCGTGGAGCGCAACCAGCATGAACCCGATGGACTCGTGAAGCGGTCATTCACGGGCCTGAGCGGCAGCGCCGGCCTCAGCGTGCCGCTGTGGCAAGGTGGCGTGGCGGTCGCGAATCTGACGGAGTCCTACCGCGCGCCCTCGCTCGAGGAGTTGTACTTCAACGGTCCGCACGCCGGGAGCGGATTGTTCGAGGTGGGCAACGCATTGCTGAAGCGCGAACGCAGCCTGGGCCTGGACCTTTCGCTTCGCCAACAGAATCGGCGGTTCCGCGGAGAGGTCAACTACTTCAACTATCGCCTGTCGGATTTCATCTACTACGCTCCGACGGGCGGGATCGAGGACGGACTGCCCGAAGCCAAGGTCGAGCAGGCCGGCGCGCGCTACACGGGAGCGGAGGCCCGTGTAGGCGCGGCTCTCAACAGCTTCTTGTGGATCAACGCGGGGCTCGACACGGTCCGAGCGGAGTTACGCGAAACCAAGACTCCGCTGCCGCGCATTCCACCCGTGCGGGGACGCATTGGGTTCGACATCAATCGCAAGGGCCTCAGCGTTCGTCCGGAACTGGTGCTCGCCAACCATCAGCACCGGATCTTCGAGACCGAGACCGGAACGGCAGGCTTCGCCGTGCCGAATCTCACCGCCAGCTACAGCATCGCCAAGCAGCATGCATTGCACGTGTTCGGCGTGAACATGTTCAACCTGAGCAACCGGCTCTATCGGAATCATCTGTCTCTGATCAAGGAGTTCGCGCCGGAGATCGGGCGCGGCGTCCGGTTTAACTACACGGTGCACTTTTACTGAGCTGTCGGTACAACTCGCTCTGCCGCTTCCCGATCGCCTCCCAGCCATAGCGCGCTTCGACGGTAACGCGCCCTTGGCGCTCCAATTCGCGCCGCCGCCCCGGATTCGCGAATAGATCGAGAATCGCCTCCGCCATCGCCTCGCCCGAATCGCGGACCAGCAATTCGTGCCCATCTCGCAGATCGTCGAGTCCGTTGATTCCGCCGGGAGTTGATACGATCGCCTTGCCCATCGCCATCGCCTCCATGATTTTGATGTTGGTTCCGGCGGACGCAAGAAGCGGCGCGATCACCACCGTGGCCCGATGATAGG
Organism: uncultured Acidobacteriota bacterium; assembly: GCA_902825945.1. Taxonomy (GTDB): domain Bacteria; phylum Acidobacteriota; class Terriglobia; order Bryobacterales; family Bryobacteraceae; genus SYLY01. The sequence continues at coordinate 38,968 of CADECY010000067.1, read as the reverse complement.
CCCCGCGCGGATCGGAGACGAAGCCTTCGAGTTCGACGCCGGGCGCGGTGAAATCCGGCTCCACTCGGTCCCGGTAGCGCTCGAGGAAGAACTTCGGGTCGCGGCCGGCAATGATGTGCAGGCGCGCATCCGGACGCGCCGCGATGATGCGCGGCCAAGCCTCGCGGAGGAAAAAATCGATCGCGAGAACGTTCGGCAAGTGCGCGAACGATCCGATGAAGAGCAGGCGCGCGGCATCGGGTTCGTTCGCGCCCGGTTGGAATCGCGACAGGTCCACGCCATTCGGAAGCGCGGTCGCGTTCGGCGTGCCCACTCCCTCGCGATCCTTCTCCGACATGACGACGACCGAGTCAACGCGCCTCCACGCATCCTTCTCGAAGCGAACCCAGCGCTCATACTGCTGGCGCGTTTCCCAGTCCTCACCCTTCTCGAGAAGTTGCGCATAGAGGTCCAGCGTGACGTCGTGTTCCACGAGGATCGTCCGCGCAGGCGCGCAATCGCCCGAATACTGCGCCATCTGAGTAAACTCGAGTTGCACGGCGAACGGTTTCCATTTGCGGACCGTCAATTGCAACGCCGCGTGGAAGGCCGCAAGGTCGAACTCTTCGACAACATCAGGCCGGCTGGTGAGCGGGCGCACGTGCGATCCCTTGCGCCGCACCTCGACCACTTCGGCGCACAGGTCCAGGATCTCCCGAGGCGGGCAGTGCAACTCGTCGACAAAGCACACGAGAACCTGATCGAACTCGCGCGCCGCCTCGCGCATCAAGTTGAACATACGGACCGCGCCGCCATGTGAAAGCGGGAACGGAATGTACGGGCTGACAACAGTGACCAATGGTTTGCCGCGGCGCAGGCTTCCGGGAAACACCGCGACATCGCCCGAGCCGATCTCCGGAATCCAGTCTTCGCGAAATGCCAGCGGCTGTAGCCTGGCCACCCACGATGAAACAGTCCTCGCCTCGCGCAGCGCCGCCATCGCCACCGGATCGGGCACGAGCGTGGCGGCGGTGATATTCAACCGCCCGATCGCGCGGCTCCACAGCTTCGAAAACATCTCGCGGCTTGCGACCGAATGCGCAAGGAACCGAAGGTAGTTCCGCTCGAGAACGATCGCCAGTTGCTCCCCGGTGTAATAGCGCGAAGTGGTGGCGCGATGGCGATGTTCCAAACGCGCACCAGCGGCGAAGACGGTCGGCCATCCGCGCTGCCAGGCACGCCAGCCGAGATCGAGATCTTCGACATAGGCCGGCTGGAATATCTCGAGGAAGCCGCCGAGTTTGCGGAGCCGCGCCGTGTCGTACAGCGAACAACCGCCGGATCCGTAGAGAACATACGTGAGATCCTCGCCTTCAACCGGAACCTCACATGAGAGTGGAAACTCATCGCGCTTGCGCGCCCGCGGCATCACCGCCTTCCCCGTCTCCTCGCGCCGAACACCATCCGGGAAGAAGATCTGAGCCGTGGCACAGAACAGTTCGGGCACTTCGGCGAATGCGCGCAGAAGCGGCGGAAAGAAGCCCGGTTCGAGCACCATGTCGTTGTTGAGCAGCATGGTGTGCGAGAAGCGCGCCCGCGCGATTCCTCGATTTACAGCGGCAGCGAACGAGAGGGGTTCGCGCGAGACGATCACCGTCGCGGCGGGAAAGAACTCCCTGAGAAAGTCACCGGTGCCATCGCTTGACCCGTTGTCGACCACCAGAACCTCGCCCTCGATCCCAGCCATCTCACGCATCAGCGCCGGCATGAGATTCGCAAGCAGATCCTTGCCATCGCGCGTGGGAACGACGACGCTGATTCCGCGCGGAACCACCGGTGCGGGCGCCGGCTCCGGCGTGGTGGCCCCCTTCTTCCTCGCCGCGAACCAACCCGAGGCGCGCGCCCACGCCACCAGGATCGGACGTTCGAATGCCGTTGGATGCAGCAGCCGCCACAGTAACGTGAAAGTGGCGCCGCCCGGGCGCAGTTCCCAGCGGAGCAGATTCTTGAACCGCCACCAGACGTGCCGAACGATCTGCGGCAGCGATCGCGGGCGCAACATGAAATGGTCCAGTTGTTCGTTGAAGAAGATCGTGCGGAACCCTCCGAAGTGGAGAGCGAGGCGGCGCAACCTCCAATAGGGCATCCGAGGCTGCAGAATCAGACCGCAGAACTCGATCCGCTTTCCGGCGAGCGCCGCCTCACAGGACGCGAGATTCTGTTCGAAGGTGCGGCCGGGATGGTACGGAATCCAGCGCGCGCCCTCCACCTTGAACTCGGAGATCAAGTAGAGCGGAAGCTCCGGCCGGATCTCGCGCATCTTCTCGACGAGCGTTTCGAAAAGGTCTTCCGATCCGGAGGCGACGGCGACGAGAACGGACTCGCTGGCGGACATTGAGGTCAGATGAGCTGATCGAGAGCCGCGTCGAACTGGCCCGCCGCGCGATCGTGCCACCATTCCATTGCCTGGAGGCAGAAACCAGTCGAGACAGGGTTGGCGAACGGCAACAGTTCTCCGTCGCGTGAGCCGAAACAGTATCCTCCGTCGAGCCGCGGATCATCCGATTGGTATTGATAATCCGATAGCGAACGAGCTTCCTCCGCCGCGGCGGCGTCATCGAGCGGAACCAGCGACAGCGAATCGGCGAGCAGGCGCACGCGAAGGACCTGTGCGTATACGTCGGACCGCCCGAATTGGGGTGCGATCTCGCGCAGGTATCCGGCAGCGCGCGGAATTCCAGCTGCCAGAAGACTGGCGCGTCCGGTGGCGAGCAGAGCCTCCAGGTAGTAGCTGTAGGCGTGCAGCCGGTCCATCACGCGAATCCGCTCGTCCACTCCCGGCAGGAACTGGGGGTCGTTCGATACCGCGAACTCGAGTGCCCGTTCCCACCATTCCGAGAATCGGCTATCGGCAGTGATTTCGGCGAGTTGATGCCAAGCGAGCGCGGACTTCAACAGAAAACATCCCGGCTCACGCGACCAGCGCTTCTCATAGGGCAGCGGCTCGCGATCGGGCAGCGAAATCACGGGATGAATCGCGGAGTCCGAGAAAAAGTCGCGCCCCATCGAGCGTCCACAGGCATAGGCGATGTCGAGTGGCTCCTGATCGCGCGTGATGCGCCAAACCGCGAGCAGACCGCGGACGATGATGCCGCAGTCGAAGAAATAAGCCGGGGAACCGGGGGAGGTCTCGAAGGGGAAGATTCGCAGCGATTCGTCCCACGCCTGGCGCGTGAGAAACTGCTGCGCGCGAACCGCGGCTTCGAGGTATCGTGCGTCCGCTGTTCGCTCATAGAGGAACGCGAACGTGCTCGCGGCGTAACCCGTGATCTCGGTCGAAACCGGGAGATTGCGAGCCTCCGCGGCAAGGTAGTATCGCGCCACTCCGCCGCTATTCTCCTGGATTCCCGACTGCAACATCCATTGACCGGCGCGGTGGAGAGAGGATTCCGGTTGGGGGTGGATCAATTCCGGCAAAGCGGTTATTGTAGCATTGGGTCATAGGCTTGATGTGCTGATCCGGGTTTCGGCTTGCGTCTGGGCGCTGGGAACAATCGCGCTGTGTGGCGAGGATGGTCCGCCCGTTCGGGTGTGGAAAGGCGAACTCACGGAATGGACCGTACGCGGGCCATCCGGCGATTTCGCGCTGCTCGAGAAGGCGACGATCCATCGCTGCCGCGTCACGCCCGAAACCTACCTGGCTCGGGAGACCCTTCGCGTAACGCCGATCGGCGTACGCGTGGGCGATTTCGTGGAGGTGGTGGCCGATCTGCGCGAGGGCCAGTCGCGATGCCGCGCGCTCACCGTCTACATCAAGCCACTCGAGCGGACTCCGCAGCAGGCGGCCCGTTCACCCTATTGGTCCGCTCCGCACGCTCCGTTCCTCGACAATCTGTTTCCGCGAGGAATGATGACCGTGACGGGAATCGTGGACAGCATCGAGGGCGAGCGGTTGGTGCTTTGGACGCGCGGGCAAAGAAAGATGTCGTTTTCGTTACGGCCCGACACCGTCTTCAGCGACAACGGCCGCCCTGTCAGCGTGGAAGGGCTGCCGATCCAGACCAGAGTATTCCTGCGCGCCGGCCGGTCATTCGAAGGCACGCTCGAGGTCTACCAGATCGTTTGGGGCGAGATTCTGTTTCCGTCCAAGGGCCCGTGACAGCCCCTAACAGCCGGAGCGAGCGGAGCCGCTGGTGATAGCGGATAATGGAATCAAGAACTCGTCTGACCTGAGGGGATACCAAGAATTATGATCTACTCTCGCTCCGCGGAGTATGCAATTCGTGCTTTCGTCTATCTGGCGTCGGTGCCACCTGGGAAATTCGCGATGGCCAAGCAGATTGCCGAGGACTCCGATATCCCGGCGCACTTCCTCGCCAAGATTCTGCAGCAGTTGGCGCGCAAGGGCTTTCTGAAGTCGAGCAAGGGTCCGACAGGCGGCTTTTGTCTGGCGATTCCGGCTGCCGAGATCTCGATGTGCCAGATCGTCGATGCAGTGGACGGACTGACCGACTACAAGCGTTGCCTCGGCGGACGCACCGAATGCCGCGACGACGCACCCTGCGGACTGCACGATAGCTGGAAGCGCATGCGGTCGTCTATCATAGATTATTTGGAGGGCACGTCGATCGCGGCGGTGGCTTCGTCTCTCGAGCAGAAGCGCCGGGCACTGGGATTGTTGGGAATCGAGGCGATGGCCACACCCGCAAGCGGCGCCGGGCAACGGCGTGAAGCCTCCAAGAACGGCTGACACAAAAGGCAAATATGTTCATTCGCACACCAAAGCGCACACTCGATCCGTTTCAAGGCGCCGAGCGGCAGGCCGATGCCCTGATGACCTCGATGCTGGTTCCCACCGTGGTGGAACAAACCGCACGGGGCGAGCGCGCGTTCGACATTTATTCGCGGCTGCTCAAGGAAAACATCATCTTCCTGGGCACACCCGTCGATGATCACGTTGCCAATCTGATCATCGCGCAGATCCTGTTTCTGGCCGCGGAAGATCCCGAGAAAGACATCTCGATCTACATCAACTCGCCCGGCGGCTCGATCACTTCCGGCCTGGCGATCCTGGACACGATGAATCTGGTGGAACCCGATATCGTGACCTATTGCGTGGGTCAAGCCGCGTCGATGGCCGCCGTGCTACTGGCGTGCGGCGCCAAGGGAAAGCGCTTTTCCCTGCCCCACTCGCGCATCCTGATCCACCAGCCGTCGATGAGCGGACTCGCCGGTCAGGCGGCCGACATCGACATCTACGCCCGCGAAATTCTGCGCATGCGCGAAGTGCTCAACGGCATTCTCGCCAACGCAACGGGCCAGACGGTCGAACGTATCGCGCGCGACGTGGATCGCGACTACATCATGGAGCCAGATCAGGCGCTCGAATACGGCATGATTGACCGCATTGTGGTCAATCGCGCCAACATGACTCCCTAACCTGGCTACATGCGGGCCGGGTCACGCCCGGCCCGGCTCGATCGCAATCGATCCCGCAGCGATGCAACCGTGCCGACATGGGCGGGATCATCGGCCAGGTTTCGCATCTCGTGTGGATCGGTGTCGTGATCGTACAGGGCAGCGCCACGCCTGCCTTCGTCCCACTCCGTGTAGCGAAACCGCTCATTGCGAATCGAGCGGCCAATGAACCAGTTGCGCGCCTGAACCGTATGCGCGTGGCGATCCGATGGCGCGGCGGGATCGGCCAGCAATGGACTCAAACTCGCGCCCTCGTTCCAGGAAGCCTTTGGCAGTCCGCACAGATCCACAAGGGTCGGGAACATATCGAGGTACTCGACCACGCGTCTCGAAGCTTGCCCCTTCTTGCCCGTTGGGGCGGCGATGATCAAGGGCCCACGCGCGGAGACCTCGAACAGCGTACCCTTGGCCCACATGCCCTTCTCGCTCAGGTGCCAACCGTGATCTCCCCAGAACACGATGATGGTGTTTGAAGCGGCACCCGAGGCTTCGAGCCGGACGAGCAGACGGCCCAACTGCTCGTCCATGTAGGCGGAGCATGCGTAATAGGCGGCCAATGCCTGACGCGCTTCGAGGGAAGTGAACGACCGGCCCGCGAACAGGTCGATGTTCTGGCGGAACTCATCGCGCGGAACGCCGCGTAGCGCGCGAGGCTCGGTGTCGAAATCGGGCGGCAGCGGAATGCGCGCCGCATCGAACATGTCGAAGAACTTCTTCGGCGCGGTAAGTGGCACGTGGGGACGATGAAAGCCCGTGGCGAGGAAGAACGGCTTGCCGCTCGCGGTCATCTTATCGAGGGAGGCGATGGCCGCATCCGCGATCGGTGCATCCACGCCGCGATCCCCTTCTGGCAGCGGACCATACACATTCGCCCATGCATACGCGCTCGGATCGGGTGGCGACATGTTCCGATACGGCGAATGGACCGTGTTCCAATACCCAGGGTCCTTGGCCTGCTGCTCGGCGCGCTGTCGCGGAGTGGACCAGGCCGCTTGCGCGGGAACCTCACTCGCCCGAAATCCGCGATTCGGCCCGTGCCAGATCTTGCCGTGCGTGGCCACCGCGTAGCCATGGCGTTCGAAGTAGCGCGGAAGTGTCTCTTGCCCGTCTTCGAGCACCAGCCAAGTATTGTTGTCGAGGACTCCGGTGCTGGTTGGATAGCGGCCCGAGAGCACCGACGATCGTGTGGGATTACAGAGCGGATACTGGCAATAGGCGCGATCGAAGCGCACGCCACGTTTTGCCAACCGGTCGATGTTCGGAGTGATCGCAACCGGATCGCCGTAGCAGCCAATGCGGCAATCCAGATCGTCGGAGACGATGAACAGCACGTTCGGCCGTTGCGACTGGGCGGCCGAGACCGCGGGTAGCGCGGCTGCGTGACGGAGCAATTCGCGGCGGGTCATCCCGCGAAGGTATCACAGATCCGCTTCAATAGAAGCGGCGGATCTCTTCAGCCACGCGCAGCACGGCCGATTCCTCGAGATACGGATACAAGGGAAATGAGACAATCTCGCGTGCGGCCTTTTCGGCGTTCGGAAGGTCACCTCTCCGGAGTCCGCTATCGGCGAAGGCGGGCATCACATGAAGCGGAACCGGATAGTGGATTCCGGCCCCGATGCCGCGCGCCGACAAGTGGGCCCGCAGTTTGTCCCGCTTCTTCGCTCGCACCACATAAAGATGGCGAACCGACTCGGGACCCGTCTGGACCGGCCGGACGGCATCACATCCCGCGAGCGCTTCGCCGTAGAGCGCCGCGAGTTTGACGCGCCATGCGTTCCACTCGGCGAGATGCGGCAGGAACGCGCGCAAGTAGCAGGCCTGCATCTCGTCGAGCCGCGAATTGATGCCCTTGACGAACGAGACTTGTCCGCCGCGGCGGCCGCCGTCTCGAAACTCGCGCATGCGTTTTGCGCGCGCCGGGCTCGACGTGAGAACCGCGCCGCCGTCTCCCAGCGCGCCGAGGTTCTTCGTCGGATAGAAGCTGTAGGCAACGTACGGCGAATACGCCGTGAGGGGCTTTCCTTTGTGGCGCGCGCCATGCGCCTGACAGGCGTCCTGAATTACGGTGGCGCCGGCTTGGCGAGCGATCTTCGTGATCGCGCCGAGATCGCAGGGCTGGCCGTAGAGATGAACGGGAACGATCGCGGCGGTGCGTTTGGTGACGCGCGCGGCAACATCGGCGGGATCGAGCAAAAGCGTCTCCGGATCGACGTCGGCGAATCGAACCCGAGCACCCGATCCTGCGATTCCGATTCCAGTGAACGGGGCGGTGAGCGCGGGTGCGATCACTTCCTGCTTCGGGGAATCGATTCCGGCTTCGCGCAGCGCGACCTCGAGTGCGTCGGTCCCGTTGCCGACCGTGACGCAGCCGGCCGCTTCCAGCGCCGAGGCGAGTTCGGTCTCGAAGTTGCGGACCTGCTCGCCGAGAATGAAGTGACCGCGGGCGAACAACTCATCGAGCCGCGCGCGGCACTCCGTGGCAGTTGCTTCGAGTAGCGGACGAAAGTCCACGGCGGGAATCGGATTCATCGGCGGCAACGATCCAGAATAGCAACGGTCCAAACGTGTCCGCGCTCGACTCCGGGGGGCCCAAAGGAAGATAATCAACACATGAGAATTGCTTCATGCATCTTTTTTCTCGGAAGCGCTCTGTCCGCGCAGAATTTCAATAACGGGACCATTCTCGGAACCGTGACCGATCCTTCGGGAGCGGCGGTACCGGACGTGACCGTCCGCGTGGTTCGTGACAATCCCCCGCTCAAACGCGAAGCCGCGACGAGCGGCGTCGGCAACTACCAGGTGGCACAGATCCCGCCGGGCACCTATCGCGTGGAGTTCGAGAAGACCGGATTCCAGAAGGTCACGCGCGACGGCATCGAACTGAGCGCCGCGCAAACCGCGCGCGTCGATGCGCAACTCGTGGTGGGCTCGGTCTCGGAGACGATCAAAGTCGAAACGCGGGCCGCCCAGGTGGACACGGCGACGGCAAATGTGGGCAGCACGATCTTCGGCTCACAGGTCCAGGAACTCGCGTTGAACACTCGCAGCTTCAGCCAGTTGATGACGCTCCAACCGGGCGTGAGTTCGCTGCAGGCGCAGCAGCCGGGATTCGGGTCGAACACCAGCGTTCCCTTCTCGTTCAACGGCGGCGGAACCTCGGCCAACAACTGGACGCTCGACGGCGGACGCAACATCGACACCTTCAACGGCAACAATCTCTCGATGGTCAACCTCGACGCGATCGCCGAGGTCCGGATCGAGCGCAACGCCTATACGGCCGAGTACGGACGCAACGGCGGCGCCCAAGTGAACGTGGTCACGCGCTCAGGCAGCAACGACATCCACGGAACGCTTTTCGAATTCTTCCGCAACGACAAGCTCGACGCCCGCAACTTCTTCGCGCGCGTGCGGCCGAAGAATCGCTACAACAATTTCGGCGGCACGGTGGGCGGCCCGATCAAGAAGGACAAGCTCTTCTTCTTCCTCTCGAACGAATATCGCCGCATCTTCCAGAACACCGGCGCCCGAACCTCGATCGTTCCCACTGACGCGCAGATCGCGGGCGACTTCACCGGCGTCCGGACCATCAACGATCCCACCACCCGGGCTCCGTTCCCCGGCAACCGGATTCCCGCCAATCGCATCGACTCGAACGCGACCGCGCTGATCCGCACCTACTACCTGCGGCCGAACTTCCAACAGGGCGCGCTCAACTTCACCTCGTCGGAACCCGATGGCACCAAGTATCGCTCCGGGCTCGGCCGGCTCGACTGGAACTTGAAAGACAACTTCACGCTGTTTGCGCGCTACAACATCGATTCGACGCGGCTGCTGAGTCCATACGGGTTGTTCGCCGGAAACCCCATGCACGGCGTGGCGGATTCCGAGCAGTCGCACATCATCCGTGTGATGAACCTGTCGGCGAATTGGGTAGTGAGTCCGAACGCGGTGAATCAGATCACTTCCGCCTTCTTCCACACATCGCTGGCGATTTCGACCGGGCCGAATGCGGCGCGGAGCCGCGAGCCTGGCTTCCGGGTTCCGCGAATCTTTTCGACGCAAGTCGCGGCAGCGGGTCTGATTCCTTCGATCAGCATGGCTCAGGGCTACGCGGGCATCGACATCCGCTGGCCCCAAAACATTTCTGGCTACACGTGGGAATTGATCGACAACTACTCATGGACCCGCGGACGCCACACGTTGAAGATCGGCGGCGCGATCGACAAGGAGAACAAGTCGCAGAACCAAAGCGTGCCGAACAACAATGGCACGTTTACGTTCAACGGCGGATCCACCAGCGATTCGCTGGCCGACTTCCTCATCGGCAGCGCGTTCCAGTACACCGAGAATTCGAACCACGTCTTCGGTGTTTCGCGCTGGACGAACCTCTCCGGATACGTGCAGGATCAGTTCCGCGCGACCAATCGCCTCACGCTCAACGCGGGCTTGCGCTACGAGTTCTACCAGCCGGAGAAAGACAGCGACGGCAATTTCTCGTTCTTCCTTCCCGATCGCTACGATCGCACGAAGGCTCCCACGATCCTCCCGGCAAACGGACAGATCGTGACCGGCACACAGAACTTCGACAACGGTGTCGTGGTGGCGGGAACGCCCAACGCGCCCTTCGGCAAAGCAATGACGAACAGCACCTACAACACGTTCGCGCCTCGTGGCGGCTTCTCCTATGGATTGACCAAGGACAACTCGACGGTGCTGCGCGGCGGCTTCGGATTGTTCCATGACCGCTGGTCGCAATTCGTCTCCACGGTTCGCAACAACTGGCCGTTCAATCAGGCGGCTTCGCTATTCGGCACCAGTCTCTCCAATCCCGGCCAAGGAGAACGCCGGATCTTCCCGATCGCGCTCACCAACTTCGCTTCCCCGTGGAACATTCCCTACTACGCCAAGTGGTCGTTCGGCGTGCAGCGGCAGATTCCACTGGAAATGGTTCTCGACGTGAGCTACGTCGGCACGCGCGGGATCGCGCTCGCCCGCATCCGCGACATCAATCAGCCGAGGGCAAGCGCGGACATCGCGGCCGGCCGGCTCAACGTCAACGCGGCGCGCCCATTCCCCGGCTTCGCCACGATCAACACCTACGAGACCACGGCGAACTCGATCTACCACTCGATGCAGGTCTCGGCCACGCGGCGCTTCTCGCGCGGCTTTTCGTTTCAGGGTTCCTACACATGGTCGAAGAGCATCGACAACAACTCGACCCCGCTCAATACCTATGCGGATAACGGCATGGAGCGGTCGCTTTCCGCATTCGACCGGCCGCACGTGCTGGTGCTCAGCTACGTCTACGAGTTGCCGTTCCTGAAGGATCAGAAGGGCCCTGCGGGACGCGTTCTCGGTGGCTGGCAGCTTTCCGGAATCTCGCGCTTCGAAAGCGGTACTCCGTTCACCGTGACCGTGCCCGGCGACCGTGCGGGAGTGGGCGGCGGCGCCCAGCGTCCCGACGTGGTGGCGCCGCTGACGGTCCCGAAAGAGTTTCTGCGATGGTTCAGCACGAACACGTTCGCCACTCCGACACTCGGCACGTTCGGAAGCGCGGGCCGCAACATCGTGCGCGGCCCGGGCATTAACAACTGGGACGTCTCCTTCATCAAGCGGACTCAGCTCCACGAACGAGTGGCGCTACAGTTCCGCGCCGAGTTCTTCAACCTGTTCAACCATCCGAACTTCGGTTTGCCTGAT
>CADECY010000067.1:17171-27798 GCA_902825945.1 uncultured Acidobacteriota bacterium | reverse complement strand
AACCCCACGCAAGGGTCAGGTGTCGGCGGCGGCCTGGGCGCCGCCACGTTCGGGCAGGTGACGGCCGCGCGCGATCCTCGGATCACGCAACTCGGCTTGCGGCTGCTGTTTTGAGCAGGGGCGGAGCCGCGATCAGACGATCGTGACTCCGCTCTCGAGAAACTTGTCGAACTCGGCGGCGGGCAGCGGCCGCGAAAGCAGGAACCCCTGTGCGAAGTCGCAGCCTTCGGCGCGCAGGAATCTCACCTGCTCTTCTGTCTCGACCCCCTCGGCGACCACGCTCTGCCCGAGCGAGTGGGCCATCTTGATGATCCCGATCACGATCGCCTCGTCGTTGCGGTTCTTGCCGACCCCTTGGAGAAAGCTCGCATCGATCTTGACGGTCTCGATCGGGAACCGCTGCAGGTAGGAAAGCGACGAATAGCCGGTTCCGAAGTCGTCGAGCACGAGCCCAATGCCAGCGCCATGAAGCGCGTGAAGCGCCTCGCGCACGCGATTGCCGCGATTGAGCAGGACGCTCTCGGTGATTTCAGCCTTGAGGCTTCCGGGCGCCAGCCCGTGACTCTTCATCGACTCGGTGATGATTCCGAAAACGTCCTGCTGGTGGAACTGCACCGCGGAAAGGTTGACCGAGACGCGGAGCCGCCGCCCCAGCCGGTGCCAGCGCCCGAGTTGACTGACGGACTCCTTGATCACCCACTGGCCGATCGGCAGGATCAGCCCGCACTCCTCGGCGATGGCGACGACGCGGCCCATCGGCAGGTTGTGCTGGCGGCCGGCGTTCCACCGCAATAGCGCTTCAGCGCCCACCACTTCGCCCGTGGCGATGTTCCATTGCGGCTGGAAAGCGATCCAAAGGTCGCGGTTGGCGATGGCGCGGTTGAGTTCGCGCTCGATGGCCACGCGCTCGTTGATCTCGCTTTCGAGCTTCTGATCGAAGAACCGGTAGCCACGGCGGCCCTCTGATTTGGCCCGGTACATCGCGAGATCGGCGCTGCGCAGCAATTCCTCGGCGTTGTTGCCGTCGTCGGGGAAGAACGTGATTCCGATACTCGCCGTCACGAAGACTGAACGGCCATCCAGTTCGATCGGGCGGGTAAAACTGTGGAGGATCCGCTCGACGACGAAACTGACACTGTCGCGATCGGAGATTTTTTCGAGGAAGATGACGAACTCGTCCCCGCCGAATCGCGCGAGCGCGTCTTTCTCCCGGAGGTTGCCCTTGAGCCGCCGCGCCACCTCGGTGAGCATCTGATCGCCCACCAGGTGTCCCATCGTGTCGTTGGTGTCCTTGAAGCGGTCGAGATCGAGAAACAGCACCGCCACCCGCCCGCCCAGCACGCGCTGCCGCGCGATGGCATCGGAGAGCCGGTCACCAAAGGTCTTGCGATTCCAAAGCCCGGTGAGTTGATCGTGCTCCGCCAGGTAGACGATCTTCGCCTCCGCGTTCTTGTGCGGCGTGATGTCCTCCTGGATCACCACGAAGTGGCTCAGCTCGCCGGACGTAGAGGGTATGGGCGTCATGGTCTGCGAGACCGTGTACTCGTTGCCGGGTTTGGCAACTTGGGTCACCTCGCAACGGCCGGTCTGGCCGCTGAGCGCGCATTCCGCCAGCACTTCGGCGAACCGCGGGCCCCTGCCGGGCACTTCCAGCACCGAGGGCGTCTGACCTCTCAACTCTTCCAGAGAGTAGCCGCTCAGCCGTACGAACGACTCGTTGACCCAATCGATCTTTCCGTCGGAGTCGGTGATGAAAATCGCGTTCGCCGCCGACTGGAGCGCGGTCGCCTGACGGCTTACCTTTTCAAACAACAGGACGTGGCTCGTGATGTCGACGTGCATCACCACCGCTCCGCGGCCGCGCGGATCGAGAACGGGCGTCGCCAGCATCTTGAACCAACGGCGGCTGGCGGGTGAATGGCATGGATAGTCGTAACTGAACGTTTCCAACTCTCCCGAAAGGATCTTGGCGATCCCTTCGGCCACCGGAATTCCGGCGGCAACTTCGGAGGAGCACTCCTGGCACAACGCCAAATAGTTACGCCCGGCACCGAAACGGAGGGACTTCAATCCGTTCTCGTTTCCGAAGCTACGCCACGCGGCATTGACCAGGACGATCTTGCCGCTCGAGTCGAGGATGGCGACATGCGCTGGAAGGCTATCGATGGTGACCCGCAACCGGTCGGTGGATCGCGCGAGATCGGAGATGTCGAGAAACATCACGAGCGCTCCACGGATTGCGCTGTCGCTGCCCACCTGCCCGTAGACGCGGATCGCGTAGTGGCGAGCGCCCAGCCGTGCCTTCAACTCCGATACCGTTTCTCCGCGCAAGACCCTTTCGATTCGCGCACAGAGGCCGCTCGAAAGGGCACTCGCCCCGGGGATCACCAGTTGCCCGCCCACGGAACTCTGGTTGAGCCCGAGGTAGCGGAACGCCATCTGGTTCAGCATCCGGATGCGCCCCGTGGAGTTCAGCACCACCAGCGGACAATCGAGATTGTTCTGGATGGACTCGAGGTCCTCCACCGCCGCCGACAGTTCGATCGACTTGTTCTCGAGCTCCTCGTTGACCGTCACCAGCTCCTCGTTGGTGGATTGCAGTTCCTCGTTCGACGCCTGGAGTTCCTCACCAGCCGCCCGCCGTTCTTCGTTCGATGTCTCGAGTTCCTCGACGGCCGCCCGCAGACTCTCGCGCGTCGCGTGGAGTTCCCGAACCAGTTCGGCCTCATCGCCAGTGGCGGGCTCCGGGCTGGTCACCTGGAACTCGCCCGCGCCGGTGGATTCGAAGAAGGTGATCAGGAAAAGCGCACGGCCGGTCGTCTCCTGATAGAGCGGATCCACCTGGGTCCGAACGGTCATCTTGCACCCGTTGGATTCAATCGTCCGGTAGGTGCCCTGGCTCGGCTGCTTCGTCCGCCGGCAGCGGTAGAGCTGGGCACGAAGGGAAGCGGAAAGCTCCTTCGGCACCAGCGAGGTGATGGTCGTCTCCGGCCGGCCTGGCTTGATCGTCAGGTACCTGTCAACCGGGCCGGAACTGTCGATGATGTTGAGGTCACCGTCAGCGAGCACGGATGGCGGAGTGAACCGGTCCATCAGCGCGCGGCGAAGCAAGTCGCCCGTGGAGGCCAGGTCCACCGGACTTGCGGGCCGCGGCGCCCCTTCGGCGGGCGTCGACCACTCATGGGCCTCTGGAGCCCACCGGCCACGGGGCACTGGCTGGCGGTTCACGAAGATCTTGTGGCGCCGGTTCACCGTGTCGAACATCTCCGCCGGAGCACTTTCCGACCGCCCCAGAAACAGCAGCCCGCCCGGCTCGAGCGCGTAGTGGAACTTGCGCATCACCTCTTTTTGCGCGGGCGCTCGAAGATAGATGAGCAGGTTCCGGCAACTGACGATGTCGATATTGAGGAACGGCGGGTCGTGGACGATGTCGTGCCGGGAAAACACCACCCGGTCTCGCAGGCGCCGCTCGATCTGGAACGCGGGCAGGGCCGGGCGAAGATAGATCTCGCGCAATCTCTTGGGAATCTGCCCCGTCTGATCCTCGGTGTAGGCCGCCTTCCGGGCGGTGGCGATCGCGTCCTCGTCGAGGTCGGTGCCGAAAATCTGGAACCGCCGCCCAGGCATGTGATCGTCGAGGATCATCGCGATCCCGTAAGCCTCCTCACCCGTCGCGCAACCCGGCACCCAGACCCGCAACGGCGAGTCGCCGGCCGGCAGCTTTTCCAAGCCCTCGGCGAGTGCGTCGAAGGCCTCCGTGTCACGGAAAAACGACGTCACCGAAATCAGGCACGAGCGGCCGAGCTTCTCAGCCTCGGTGGCATCGGACCGCAGAACCGACAGATAGCCGGATACGGTCGCAACACGGTTGGCCGCCATCCGCTGAGCAATGCGCCGGTTGATCGTCTTGATCTTGTAGCCCCGGAAATCGACGCCCGTGCGCGCCCGGAGCAGTTCGAGCACTTGATCGACGTCGTGGGAATGCTGATGTACCGGTTTGCCACCCGGCTCGCTCGAGCCCAGGAGCGATTGCAGACGAAGTGCGATTTCCTTCGGAGCCAAGCAGTCATCAGCGCAGCCGGTGTCGATCGCCGATAGTGGCATTCCCGTGTACTTGGCTGTGGAGGGATCCTGCACGAGCACCGTCCCACCCATGCTCTTGATGACTTGGACCCCACGCGCACCGTCTGAGCCACTGCCCGACAGCACCACGGCCACGCCGCGGTGGCGACACTCCGCCGCCACCGACTCGAACAGTTGGTCAACAGACGGCTTGGGCCCGCGCCCTGTGGTGGCCGGCAACAGAAGCTTGCCTTGACGCACCGCGACGTTGTGGCCCGGAGGCGTGACATAGATCCGGCCGGACCGGTAGCTGGCGCCGTCGCGAATTTCTTCGACCGGTAATACCGTATCTCGCGCCAACAATTCGCTCAATATGCTTTTGCGCTGAGGGGCCAGATGTTGTGCAACAACAAAAGCGAATTCCGACCGCGCTGGCAGAAACGGCAAGAACGCGCGCAACGCCTCGAGGCCGCCGGCGGACGACCCAATGCCGACCACGGCCGGCTGGCTTTCCTGAGCAATTTCGTGTTGGGGCATGGCTCCTCCCGATGGCCGCTTCCGCATGGAAGCCACCAACCAGAATCCCCCCGGGGCCCGGCGCCGAAGGGCCCGGTCTCCCGCGGGACCGCCGGAGATCGGGTGAATGTCCAGTTTACTCTATCAATTATTAATGAAAATGTCGACCATCTTTGTTTCATTTTTTTCTCGAAAAATGAACAACATGCCCTCGTGAGGCTAAAGCGGCCGTGACCCTGTTATACTGCGTCTGATGGAATTCTCCCGCCTCTACCTCGTCAAACAAACCTTCCCTGATCGCGCCATCAAGGACATCCCCGGAACCGTGCAAAAGGAGCTTTCCGATGCCGGCTTCGCTTCGCGTTTGAAGCCCGGCTCGAGCATCGCCATCGGTGTGGGATCGCGTGGCATCATCAACATTGCGACGATCGTGAAGGCCGTGGTCAGTTTCTGGAAGTCGGCGGGCATGAAGCCGTTCATCTTCCCGGCCATGGGCTCACATGGTGCGGCTACCGCCGAGGGCCAGGCTGACGTGCTCGCCCACTACGGAATCCATGAAGCCACGATGGGATGTCCAGTGATCAGTTCGCTGGAAGTGGTTTCGCTCGGGAAGACCGAACAGGGCCTGGAAGCGTTCATGGACAAGAACGCGTTCAACGCTGATGGAGTCATGCTCATCGGCCGCGTGAAGTGGCACACCGATTTCGCGGGCAAAATCGAGAGCGGACTGTTCAAGATGATGGCGATCGGGCTCGGCAAGTTCGCCGGTGCTCAGCGCTATCACACCTATGCGTACAAGCTCGGACTCGAGAATGTCATCCGCCAGGTCGGACGGCAGGTCCTGAAGTCGGGCAAAGTCGTCGGCGGACTCGCGATTCTCGAAGACGCCAATCACAACACGGGCCAACTGACCGCCGTGCCGGTCGAAGGCATGGAGCAGCGCGAAGAAGAATTGCTCGCGCTCGTCAAGACGTGGCAAGGCCATGTTCCGATGGATCTCGACATCCTGATCCTCGATCAGATCGGCAAGAACATCTCGGGCGCGGGCATGGATACCAAGGTTGTCAACCGCTCCGTCACCGGACTCTACAATCCATGGCCGAACACGCCGAAATTCGAGCGTGTCTATATCCGCGACATCACGGATGTTTCCTACGGCAACGGCGTTGGGCTCGGCATGGCGGACATGGTCCATGACCGGCTTCTCTCACAGATCGATTGGGTGCCGACGCGGATCAACGCGCTCACCGCATCGACGCCGCCCGCGGTCCGCACGCCTTGCCACTTCGACACCGACCGCAAGTGCATCGAGACGCTGATGCCGACGGTGGGCAAGTTCGAAATGAAGGAAGTGACCATCGGCCGCATCCGCAACACGATGGAGTTGAACTACGTGGTGCTGACCGAGAATCTGCTGCCCCAGATCGAGGCTAACCCGGCACTCGAGATTCTCGACGGTCCGTTCGACTTCGAGTTCGACGAGAAAGGTGACATGCCGGATTGGCTATCGAGGGTCGCACCGGTTCACGCCGCAGCCCACTGAGGTGAGGCGGACCGTGGCAAGCACCCTCTTCTTGGCTTTCGCCCTTCTCCTATGCAGCCTGCGGCAAGCGGGAGCGCAGAGCTTCGTACGCCCGGCGAATAACCCTGCGGCCGCGGGACTAGGCCCCAACGAAGGAGCCACGGGAGACTTCAACAACGACGGCTATCCGGACATGATCGTGGCAAGCGCCACGACCGGAATTGTCGGCATCCTCGTGAACGACGGCACCGGCACGCTGGTCCGTTTAGCAACCAACATCGCAACGTTGCCATGCCTCGGGCGGTCTCCGTTGCCGACTTCGATTTGGACGGCAACCTCGACTTCGTGATCCAGGCGCGAGGCAACCTCAGCCATTACGTCTACTTGGGCGCTGGTGATGGAACATTCAAACAAGGGAGTATCGTCGGGAATCGGCTGCATCAGTACTCCATCGGCGGGAACGCGCGGATCTCGGGCATCACGGAGAACATCTTCGCCCTCGTGCCCTTGCAGCCGGGCGCCTATCAAGCCGTCATGCGCGCCTGCTGGAACGGGACGGCATGCACGGCCACGTCCGAGTTCGGCTGGGGTCCGTGGAACAACGCACCGGGATCCACCGGCGGCATCGCGAGCTTCACCGTCCGCTGAGCGAGACCGCGCGAGTCGGACCGGGAGTGACCGGCCCGCCGCCCGCGATAGAATCAACCTGATATGCCGCCCCGATTGCTCCTCGCCTCGCTGTCCGTCTGCGCCGTGATGGCGCAGAGTTCGATCGACAGCGAGCGCCTCGCCCGAATATCGCCTCGCATGAAGGACTTCTCGGACAAGAAAGTCGTCGGGGGAACCGTGACACTGCTCGCGCACAGGGGCAAGGTCGTCCACTTCGAAGCAGTGGGAGCACAGGACGCGGGTACGGGCAAGCCCATGGCGAAGGACTCGATCTTTCAGATCATGTCAATGACCAAGCCGATGGTCACCACCGCGATCACAGTACTCGCCGAAGAAGGCAGGCTCGCGATCTCCGATCCGGTGGAGAAGCACCTTCCCGAGTATCGCGGACAAATGATGATCGCCACGCGCCATGCGGACGGTTCATTCGCGGTAAAGAAGCCTTCGCGGCCCATCACGATTCGAGACCTCTGCACGCACACCTCCGGCCTTCCGGGGAACCCGCCACCGGGCATCGGCGAACTACCCCAGAAGATGGACCTGCCACTCGAGACCGCCGTGCTCATCTATTCCCAGTCGCCGCTCCAGTTCGAGCCGGGCACGCAGTGGCTCTATTCGAACAACGGAATCGCGACCCTCGGCCGCATCATCGAAGTGGCGTCCGGCCAATCGTTCGAGTCGTTCATGAAGCAGCGGCTGTGGGAACCAATCGGAATGAAGGACACGTTCCTGTTTCCGCCGCAGGAGAAGAAGGCGCGAATCGCGGCCAATCACGCAACGCGGGACGGCAAGCTGGTCTACGCAGATCCTGAGCGGACTCTCGGCGGCGAAGCCCGAAACTACCGCGCCGGGGCGAAGTATCCGGCCCCGGAATGGGGCGCCTATTCGACAGCCGCGGACTTGTTCGCGTTCTACGAGATGACGCGCAACGGTGGAGTCCATCAGGGGAGGCGGATCGTGTCGAGGGCGGCGCTCGAAGTCGCGACCGTGGTCCACACCGGCGACATCCCGGTGGGCGTTGGGAACGGCACCGGACTCGGTTGGGATATCACCAAGGAGACCGCAGGAACACTGAACTTCCTGAATCCGGGGACCTACGGCCACGGGGGCGCGTTCGGCACACACGGCTGGATTGATCGCGAGCGCGGGATCGTGGGAGTATTCCTGGTGCAAGGCGGTGCGGGTGCCGGCGACGCCAAGGCGGCGTTCATGCGGATGGCGAGCGCGGCGGTACTCGAGTAGCCCGCGAAGGCAGCCCCCAAGAGGGGAGATAGACCCAGTTTGTTTACGAGTCATATCTAAAATTGTGGCCCTACGCCGATACCTCTAGCAAGGGCAGTGCCGACTCTACTCAGTTCCGCCGTCTCGCCTGACATGGTCAAGACATCGTTGCCGCCGTTCCCCGCGGTCGCTCAGCGGATGCTGCGGCTGATTGGCCAGGAGAATTGTCCGATTCCGGATCTGGCGACAGTTGCGCGTTCCGATGCGGCTTTCTCGGCGGAGATCCTGCGGCTGGCGAATTCGGCGATCGTCGGAGCGCGGTTCGAAGTCGTGAGCATTCTGCACGCGATCTCGACGCTCGGCCTCGAACGGTTGAGGGCGCTGGTGATCACCATCGCCCTGCGCAACATGATGCGTTCGGCCAAGGCGAATCCCGTGCTGCGCGTCTGTTGGCGGCACAATTTCGCCTGTGCGCTCGCCTGCGAGTGGATGGCGGATGCTTGTGACATTCCCCGGCCTTCGGCGTACTCGGCAGGGCTGCTGCATGAACTCGGGCGAATTTCCATGATCTCCTTGCTCGGAGACAAATACGTTCACCTCATGAACCGGGCCGCGGAATCGAATGGTGACCTCGAGGCGTTCGAGCGCGCCGCGTTCGGTATCGATCACTTCGACGCGGGCCGTTGCCTTGCGGACGAGTGGGGTCTTCCCAAGGCGCTTCGTTCCGCAATTTGTCATCGAAGGCCAGCGCCCGACGAGCCCTTTGGAATACCGCACTTGGTCGCCGTCGGTTGCCAGATCGCCGACCATTCGGGCTTTTCCACGACTGGGCAACAACTCGAGTGGGACTCCGCCGTGATCGGCGCCATCCTCCCTGACTTCGCCCTCGAGCGTCTGGTTCCGTTCCTCGCCGACATGAGGGAGGAGATTCCCTTCAAGGTTCGAACCTTCGAGACTGAGTTTCTGGCAAAATAGCGCTTGGCGCTTCGAGCATTCTCGCCCCGGTTGATTCTCGCAATGGCGAGCGGCCTGCCGTTGGCGTATGGAGAGGATTGGCCGGAGTGGCGCGGTCGCGGACGCACCGGAGTCTGGAACGAATCGGGCATTGTCGAACGGCTTCCGGAGCGCCTCGACCCGGAATGGCGAACGCCCGTCCGGGGCGGATACTCCGGACCTTCCGTCTCCGCTGGCCGCGTCTACGTGACCGACTACGCGAACGGAATCGAACGTGCGCTTTGCCTGTCGGAAAAGACCGGCAAGGTGGAGTGGACCCGCGAATGGCCCGTTTCCTACATCGGGCTCGACTATGCCTCCGGTCCGCGCGCGACGCCTACCGTCGACGGTGACCGCGTCTACGTGCTCGGCGCCATGGGCAATCTACTCTGCCTCCGCACAGCATCCGGCGAGATCGTCTGGCAACGCGACTATCGCAAGGAATTCGGCACCGTGGTTCCTGCCTGGGGCATGAGCGCCGCTCCCCTCATCTATCGCGACCTCGCCATCGCGATACCCGGAGGCAAGGTGAGCGGGAAGATCGCGGCATTCGACAAGCTCACGGGCGCCGAACGCTGGCGCGCGCTGTCCTCCGAAGAGACCGAGCCTGGATACTCGCAGCCTCTGCTCATCCGCGCTGGCGGCCGCGATCAACTGATCATGTGGCACGCGGGCGCGGTGACATCGCTCGATCCGCTGACCGGACGCATCTTCTGGGAGCATCCGTTCAAGATCCACATGAACACGCCGATCGCGACACCGGTGCGAAATGGTCCGCATCTGCTGGTGTCGGCGTTCTTCCAGGGGGCGCGTTTGTTCCGGCTCGATTCGGCCAAACCGGACGCGGAACTCGTCTGGCGCGGCCAGAGCGAAAGTGAGCGCGCCACCGACACGATACACGCGCTGATGGCTTCGCCGATCATCGACGGCGATCACGTCTACGGCATCTGCAACTACGGCCAACTCCGGTGCCTCGAGCGGTCGACGGGTAAACGTGTCTGGGAGTCGATGGCCGCGGTGAAGGAGCAGGCTCGAAACGTTTCCGCGTTTCTCGTGAGGCACGGCGAGCGGACCGTGATCTTCAACGATCGCGGCGAGTTGATCTTCGCGCGATTGAGCCCGAAAGGCTACGAGGAGATCAGCCGCGCGGAGCTGATCAAGCCGACGTCGAAGCCCGGCGCGCGCCGGGAACGCAACGCGGTCGTGTGGGCACATCCGGCATTCGCCAATCGCGCCGTGATCGCGCGAAACGACGAAGAGATCATCCGTGTGAATCTGGAGCGGCGTTGAGATCGGAGCCTTCGAGCCACGCCACCACGGCCGAGGCCACGCAATTTCCCAACACGTTGACCGAGATCCGCGCCATGTCGAGGATCGCGTCCGCCGGGAATAGCGGCAACGCCCGGCCGTGAAGAGATCATCCGTGTGAATCTGGAGCGGCGTTGTGATCGACGCCTTCGAGCCGCGCCACCACGGCCGAGGCCACACAATTTCCCAACACGTTGACCGAGATCCGCGCCATGTCGAGGATCGCGTCCACGCCGAGAATGGCGGCCACACCCGGCCGTGAAGAGATCATCGGTGTGAATCTGGAGCGGCGTTGAGATCGACGCCTTCGAGCCGCGCCACCACGGCCGAGGCCAC
>CADECY010000067.1:9822-17071 GCA_902825945.1 uncultured Acidobacteriota bacterium | reverse complement strand
CTGGAGCGGCGTTGAGATCGACGCCTTCGAGCCGCGCCACCACGGCCGAGGCCACGCAATTTCCCAACACGTTGACCGAGGTCCGCGCCATGTCGAGGATCGCGTCCACGCCGAGAATGACGGCCACGCCCGCTTGCGGCAGGTTGAACGCCGAAAGCGTTGCCGACAGAATCACCAGCGAGGCACGCGGAACACCCGCCACGCCCTTGCTCGTCAGCAGCAGCGTTGCCATCATGAGGAACTGCTGGCTCGCTGACATCTGAACGCCTGCCATCTGGGCGACGAACATCGACGCGGCCGAGAGATACAGAGTCGTCCCGTCGAGGTTGAAGCTGTAGCCGAGCGGCAGCACCAGTCCCACGATGTGCTTCGGCACGCCGAACTTCTCCATGTTCTGTAACGCGAGTGGCAACGCGGATTCGCTCGACGCGGTGGAAAACGCCAGCAGCACCGGATCCTTCACCGCCTGAATGAAGCGTCCGAGCGGGATCCGGAAGATAACCGACACCACGCCGAGCACGGCGACGACGAAAAAGAAGAGCGCGCCAAACACCGTCGCGATCAGCTTGCCGAGATTGAACAGGACTCCGAGCCCTTCCTTGCCGATCACGGCGGCAATCGCCGCGCCCACCGCGAACGGCGCCAAGTACATGACATACTTCGTGTACTGGAACATCACCTCGGCGAGTGATTCGGCGAACTCCACCATCGGCTTCGCCTTGTCTCCGATCACCGTGCATGCCGCGCCGAAGATCAGGCAGAAGATCACCACCTGCAGGACCTCGCCTTCCGCCATCGCACCGATCACCGATTGCGGGACAGCATGCTCGAGAAAGCTCGCGAACGTGGGCTGTTTGCCCGCTTTCACCGCCTCGGCGGCATCGGGTTGAATGTTCATGCCGGCACCGGGCTGTATGAGATTCACCGCAAGCAGCCCGATCACGAGCGCGACCGATGTTGCCGCGAGAAAATACGCCATCGCCTTCCCGCCGACACGGCCCATCGTCTTCGCGCTACCCGATCCGGCGATACCCGCGACGAGCGTTCCGAACAGCAGCGGCGCGATGATCGATTTGATCAGTCGCAGGAAGATCTTGCTCACGATGTCGAGGCTTCTGGAAAACTCGGGCGCCGCGATTCCCAGCGCGATGCCCACGGCCATTCCCACGAAAACCCAGTGCGTGATGGTCAGCTTTTTCATCTTTCTCCCCAGTGAAGCTTCTGTCGCAGCACGTCGAAGTACAGCAAACGCGGCGGGCGAATCAGCTTGATCGTATGCTGCGACCGGCGGAACAGCACCCGGTCACCACGGCGAAGGAAGGCGCCAATCTTGCCGTCGGCGTTCAGATACGCCCCGTCGTCACGCACGTTGCAATCGATGATGATCGTCGCCGAATCCGGAATGATCACCGGCCGGTTGGTCAACGTGTGCGGGCAGATCGGCGTGAGGCAGAACGCGGCGACAGTCGGGAACACGATCGGCCCGCCGGCCGAAAGCGAATACGCGGTGGAGCCAGTCGGGGTCGAGATAATCAATCCGTCGGCGCGATACGTGCACACGAAGTGGTTGTCGACATGCGCCTCGAGTTCGATCATCGGCGCATCGGGCTGCTTGCTCAGCACGACGTCGTTGAGCGCCAGATAGCGCGCGATCGTCTCTCCCTTGCGCTGCAGTTCACAGCGCAGCATCCGGCGCTGGCCGACGCGATGCTCCCCGCGCAGCGCGCGCTCGAGTTCGGGATAGATCTCATCGACGGTGATCGCGGTGAGAAATCCGAGATTGCCCAGATTCACCGCCAGCAGCGGGACCGATTGCTCACCCATCGCCGTGGCCGCCGACAGCAGCGTCCCATCGCCGCCGAGAACGATCACAAACTGGCACCCGTTGGCCACCTTGTCGCGCGGAATCCCATCGGCACGCCCCGCGTATTTCGCGGTCACCTCGTCGTAACGCGCGCGGATGTTGCGTTCCTCGAGCCAGGAGAGCAGGTCCGGCACGAGCGTTCCGCCGCGTGCGATGTCTGGCTTGGAAACGATGCCGACCGTGTCAATGGCGTGCATAAATAAGGAATTCGCGATTACCCTCGGCGCCGAGGATAGGACTATCGATGATACCAGTCCGGTAGCCCAGCACTTCAACCGCCTCGCGGACGCGCGCGCACGCCGATTCATGCAGAACCGGGTCCCGCACGATCCCGCCCTTGCCCACGCTGCCGCGGCCCACCTCGAACTGTGGCTTGACGAGAATCACCATCTCGCCGCTTTCTTCGAGCAATGGCGGAATGACGGGCACGATCAGGGTCGCCGAGATGAAGCTCACATCGCACACCGCAAGGCTCGCGTGCTCGGGGAGCTCCGCCGGAGTGAGGTATCGCGCATTGCAATTCTCGCGGAGAATCACGCGCGGATCACTTCGAAGCTTCCAATCCAGTTGGCCCGCGCCGGTATCGAAAGCGTAAACGCGCACGGCGCCGCGCTGTAATAGACAGTCGGTGAAGCCTCCGGTCGACGCGCCGATGTCGAGGCATACCCGTCCCGCCGGATCGATCGCGAAGTGATCGAGTGCCGCGGCGAGTTTGAATCCGCCCCGGCTGACATACGGCGGCTTGGCCAACACTTCCACTGGCGTGCCGGCGGCGTAGGCGTGTCCGGGCTTGGCCGCTTTCTGTCCCTGGACCGTCACCGCACCCGCCAGGATCAGTGCGCGAGCCTTTTCGCGCGATTCAACCAGGCCTCGGTCCACCAGGATCTGGTCCAAGCGGACCTTCGCCATGCGCCTCAGCCCTCGCGATGAACGATCATGTCGGCGATCGCCCGTAGCGGATCGGCCTCGGGGCCGAAGCCCGCCAGCGCGGAGTGCGCCTGGGTCAACTGGCGTTGCGCCATGGCCTTCGAATTGTCCAGTCCGTAGACCGCGGGGAATGTAATTTTCTCCTGCCGCGCGTCTTTGCCGGGAGTCTTGCCGAGTTGTTCCGGCGTCTGCGTCACATCCAGGATGTCATCGACGATCTGAAAGGCGAGGCCGATGTGGCTGCCGTAACGGGATAGCGTCTCGAGCTGCTCCTCTCCGGCACCGGCCCAAATGGCTCCGAGGCGAACGCTCGCGCACAACAGCGCCCCCGTCTTGGCACGGTGGATCGCGTCGAGCAGTTGGGTGGTCGCCGGCTGGCCCTCGCCTTCGATGTCGAACACCTGCCCTCCGATCATTCCATTCACCGTACCGGCCGCGGCTGCGACTTCGCCAATCAGACGGACACGGCGCGCGGCATCGATTTGCCGGCACTGCGCAAGAACCTGAAAGGAAAGCGTCAGCAAACCGTCGCCCGCGAGAATCGCCATCGCTTCGCCGAAGACCTTGTGGTTGGTGGGGCGGCCGCGCCGCAAGTCGTCGTTGTCGAGCGCGGGAAGATCATCGTGAATGAGCGAGTAAGTGTGGATCAGCTCGAGCGCACAGGCGGCATCGTCGAGACCGGACGTGTCGCCGCCGCAAGCTTCCGCGGCGGCGATCGCGAGAATCGGCCGCACTCGCTTGCCACCCGCGAACAGGCTGTACCGCATCGACTTGTGTAGGGATTGCGGCGGCTCGTCCTCGGGTGGAACCAACCGTTCGAGCGCCTGCCGGATACGAGCTGTACGGGATTCGAGATAGGCGTTGATGTCCATCAGTTGTCCGTCCGGAAAGGTTCGGGCTTGACCGAATTCCCTTTTCGCACCAGTATCTCGACACGCGTCTCCGCCGCTTCCAATTGCTGGCGGCAGGAATTCGACAGCGCTACGCCCTTTTCGAACAGCGATAGGGATTGTTCGAGTGCCAATTCGCCACCCTCGAGTTGCTTGACGACACTCTCGAGTTCCTCGATCTCTTTTTCGAACGCCGGAACCTTGCTCTGATCAGCCATTCCGATTCATTGTAGACGAGCCCCAGTCCTGGCGGGGCTGAGGACAGAAGGCAATTCGTCTAACCGCCGGGCCTGCTGGCGCCGAGCTATCTGCCCACCACCATGACGGGAACGGTCTTGACAAATACCGGGTCGCCGGCTCGCCCTTCCACCACGGGCCGCGCCGAGACCCGCACTCGCGCGGGTTCGCTTTGCGGAGGCGCACCGGGCGCGGCCACCAACACGACGGTCGCCGTCTGCGGCACGGGATAGTAGCGCTCGCGCCGCCCGGCGTTCGGCAGCGGCGGCTTCTCCACCGGATTCTCGAGTCCCGTCACCGCCGTCACTCCGGGCGGCAGGCCCTCGACGGCGATGGCCACGAATCCCTTGAACCCTTCCTCGCGATCGACAGTCACGGTCAACGGTTTCGATTGGCCCGGCTCGAGATTCACGCGATCCTCGGCAAGCGTGATTTCGCCAAGATGCGGAACCTGCGGCCGGATCAAGACACGGTATGCGAAATCCTTCGACCAGCAGTCGCTCGTGATGTCGCGGATCTGAATCCGGTACTCGCCCACCGATCGCAGCGTCACCGCGGTTTTTGCCTGAATCATCTTCATCATGTACAGGCCGTTGTTATTGAGCTTGGTGTAGACGTTGGTGACCACCTCATGTCCATCGGGCTGCATCACCCGGACCACCGGATTGAAGCGGGGCATCGTCGCCTCGGGCGTCTCGATCTCGATCGCGAGATCTCGAGGCGCGGCGATCTTCAGCCGGATCTCATGGGCCTCATCCGCCGCACCGAGACGGCCTTCGATCAAGCCGGTCTCATCGATGATGGGCACGTTCGAGGAACCCTCGATCACGGCATGGTAGGTTTCGATCGGCTTCAGCGGCTTCTCGTTGCCCCGGACGGGAAGCATGTTCAGCCATTCGGGTCCGAGCCGCCGGGTGAACCAACGCTCGGGCCACTCGGGCCTGTCGATGGGGTGCAGATCCGGAGCCCCCTCCGGCTGTCGCGAAAGACGAAGCGAGTAGGAATAGCCCGGCCCGCCCTGTCCGTGAAAGGCGCCGATCCGGATCTCGTAACGGCCTCCGCGCTCGAACCGGTGGACGAGTCGCGGCGAGTTGTCGAGGCCCGGGAAGTAGAGTGGTTCGTCTTGAAACGCCACGCGTTCCATCCGGTTCTCGTCGAACCAACTGCGAGCGGGAGCCCAGATCGAGACTGCGGGGTCAAACGCCGGGAGTCCAGAGACCGCTTGGAGCACGATGGTCTCGCCAGCGCGTGCTTCGAACACGAAGGAATCGATCTCTGCGCGCTTGGAGAGCACGCCGTTGATCAGAGCGGGCAAGTCCCCGATCGGATCCCGCTCGGACGCCACTCGCCAAGTTGTGCACTGGACCTTGGCTTCATTGCTGACGCCGGCTCCTGTCACCACGCGAAAAGGCTGAGCGGTTTCGCAGCCGGAAGCAGGAAGCGTGACCGCGGCTGAAACCTCGGTCTCGCCGGCGCGAATGATTCGCGCCGGAATCGCTGAATCCGCGAAGAGAACGGAGTGGGCGCTCGCCAGCGCGGTGCCGAGGATCGTGATCTCCGCTTCCCGGCCCGCCGGCACCGTCAACGGATTGATCGAGGTGATCTTGGGTTCCGGGCGCGGCTTGACCGGCTCGGCGCCCCACCCCGCAGGCATGGCAAGAACGGCGATCGCCGCGATTCGGAACGGCGGAGCGGTCATGGGCACCAAGATATCATGCCCGGCCGAGCCAATCGCCCGAGGCGAAGTTTAGGCCTGGTGGACCTCGGTTCACTGCCTCACTGAAGCTGCCCCAACGCCGGAATCTCGGCCTACCAGTTTCCGTGCTCCTCGTCCGTCAAGATCCGCCTCGGAGACGCCGAGGTGAACACCTCCGCGAAAACACCATTGGGTTGACCCGCGTCCCGCCGATCACCGTCGAGTTCATGCGGCCCACGGTTGGAGCATTGGACGATTGGCGCCGCGCACCGGGCGCTGAGGAGAACGGGCCGGGAGACCGGCCACGTTCCCCACGCCACACTTACTTCGCGGTGAGCTTAACCGCGACGTTCTGAAGATTGCCCGCGAGGCCGGCCAAGTCACGCGCAGCCGAACTGATGTTCCCGGCGCCTCCGGAAGTGACCTTGGCAATCTCGGCGACGGCGGCCACTGTCTGAGAAATGCTGCCAGTCGCGTTGGCGGCGTCGTGCACATTGCCGCTCATCTCGCGGGTTGTGGCACTTTGTTCCTCCACCGCGCCGGCGATCGTGTTCGAAATATCGTTAATCTTGCCGATCACCTGAGTGATGTCGGAGATCGACTTGACGGCACTCTTGGTGTCTCCCTGAATCGTCTCGATGTGCCGGCTGATCTCTTCGGTCGCCCGCGCAGTTTCCTTGGCGAGCTCCTTGACCTCGTTCGCCACGACGGCAAAGCCCTTTCCCGCTTCTCCGGCCCTGGCGGCCTCGATCGTCGCATTCAGCGCCAGCAGGTTGGTCTGCTGGGCGATGGATGTGATCACCTTGATGATCTTGCCGATCTCGGTGCTGCTCTCACCGAGCTTGGCGACGCTATCGTTGCTGGTGGCCGCCAAGCTCACGGCCTCGGCTGCCACGCGTGCAGCCTCCGCGGTGTTCTTGGCGATCTCCTTGATGCTCCCACTCATTTCCTCGGTGGAGCTGGCCAGCACATTCACGGTCTGGCTGACTTCTTCGGCCGAGGAGGCCACAACACCCACTTGGTTGGAAGTCTCAGTCGCGTTCGACCCCAATTGGGAGCTGAGGGCCGACAGTTCCTCGGAGGCTGCGGCGAGAGTGGTCACAATGCGTGCCACCTCGTTGCGGGCCTGGGCCTGCAAGGTGACGTCGGTGGCGTACTTCACCACCTTGAATGGCTTGCCGTTCATGTCGAGAATCGGGTTGTAGGATGCCTGAATCCAGATCTCCTTGCCCCCTCGGCCGATGCGCTGGTACTCGCCCGAATCGTACTCTCCGCGATTCAATTTGGCCCAGAATTCACGGTAGGCGGGAGAAGACCGCTCGGATTCGCGAACGAACATCGAATGGTGCTTGCCCTGGACCTCGTTCAGCGAGTAGCCGAGTGTGACGAGGAAGTTCTCATTCGCCGAGCGGACAGTGCCGTCGAGATTGAACTCGATCACCGCCTGTGCTTTCGAGATTGCCGCCAACTGGCCGGCGCTATCGGCGACGGCGAGCTTTTGGGCGGTGATATCGGTGGCATACTTCACGACCTTGAACGGCTTGCCATTCATGTCGAGGATCGGGTTGTAGGATGCCTGGATCCAGATCTCCTTGCCGCCTTTTCCGAACCGGCGGTACTCGCCCGCGTCATATT
>CADECY010000067.1:0-9722 GCA_902825945.1 uncultured Acidobacteriota bacterium | reverse complement strand
ATCCAGATCTCCTTGCCGCCTTTTCCGAACCGGCGGTACTCGCCCGCGTCATATTGGCCTCGATTGAGGCGAGCCCAGAAGTCCCGATACTCCGCGCTGTCCCGGTAGGCCGAATCGACGAACATCGAGTGATGCTTGCCCTGAATCTCTCCCAGTGTGTAGCCCAGCGCGGAAAGGAAGTTCTCATTGGCAGTCCGGATCGTACCATCGAGATTGAACTCGATGACCGCCTGTGCCTTCGAGATCGCCGCCAGTTGGCCCGCGCTGTCGGCCGAAGCAAGCTTCTGGGCGGTGATGTCGGTTGCATACTTCACCACTTTGAAGGGCTTTCCATTCGTGTCGGCGATGGGATTATAGGAAGCCTGTATCCAGACCTCCTTTCCGCTATTGCCAATGCGTCTGTATTCGCCCGCATCGTATTCGCCACGGCCGAGTTTCGCCCAAAACTCCCGGTAAGCAGAACTCGAGCGATAGCTCTCGTCGATGAACATCGAGTGATGCTTGCCCCGCACGTCACCGAGCGTGTATCCGAGCGTCTGGAGGAAATTGTCGTTCGCAGTCAGGATACGGCCCGTAAGATCGAACTCGATAACCGCTTGGGATTTCGAGATCGCCGCGAGTTGGCCGGCGCTATCGGCCGCGGCGAGCTTCTGCGCGGTGATGTCGGTCGCATACTTGACGACTTTGAACGGCTTTCCGTTCATGTCGAGAATCGGATTGTAGGATGCCTGAATCCAGATCTCCCGGCCACCCTTAGCGATCCTCTTGAATTCGGCCGCTTCGAACTCTCCCCGTCTCAACTTCGCCCAGAAATCACGGTAGGCTTGGCTGGCGCCGTACGTGGTCTCGACGAACATCGAGTGCGGGCGGCCTTGAATCTCGTCGAGCGAATAGCCGGTCGCCGCAAGAAAATTGGCGTTCGCTGTGATGATGGTGCCGTCGAGTTCGAATTCAATGACCGCCTGGGATTTCGAGATCGCCGCGAGTTGGCCGGCCGCGTCGGCGGCATCGAGCTTCCGGGCCGTGACGTCCGTCGCGTACTTCACCACTTTGATGACGTTGCCGGTATCGTCCAGCACTGGATTGTAGGTGGCCTGGATCCAGACTTCGCGCCCGCCCTTCGCCAGCCGCTGAAACTCAGCCGACTGGAATTCGCCATGCCGCAGCTTGGCCCAAAACTCCCGGTAATCCACGCTCGAACGATAGCGCGGATCGACGAAGATTCCATGGTGTTTGCCTCGGATCTCGTCCATGGCGTACCCCATCACTGCGAGGAAGTTGTCGTTGGCGTCGAGGATATTCCCATCCGGGTCGAACTCGATGACGGCTTGCGAGCGCCGTAACGCCGCCAATTCGAGAGCGCTAGGCGCCGCAGCTTGGCTCCGATTCGGGGACTGCGCCCGCGACATCGGCCTTTCGGAAACAGCAACGGGCTGACTGGCCCGCATGGGGTTGGATCTCACGACTATCGTTCTCCTGGAAATCGATCGGCGTCAGCTTCAGAACCTGACGTCTTGATCAACTATCGGCTGCGATTGGCTGACTTCGCGTTGCCCATCGCGGGACTACGTGCACTTTTCTCGCTGGAATACGCTCGACTCGAGGCAGGAGTAGTCAGGCCGGCAGACCGATCGGCCACGGACATGATATAAGGGTCTGCTGACCACAATGCGATTCCTCGTGATCCTCGCCGCCTCCCTCGCCGGCTCCGCCGAGACCCTCCACTGGCCGCAATTCCGCGGAGTGAACGGAACCGGAATCGGTCAAGGCTTAGCGCCCGCCGAGATCGGGCCCACGACCAACGTCATTTGGAAAGTTCCCGTCCCCGTGGGCCACTCCTCGCCCGTGGTGGTGGGTGATTACATCTTCCTGACTGGCGAGGAAGGTGGCAAGCAGGCGCAGTCATCTCGCGACAAGATCACGACGGATGGAAAACTGATCACCTTCTGCGTGAACCGGAAGACCGGAAAGATCGTCTGGCGGCGCGACGTTCCGCGCCCGCGCCTGGAACGCTATCAGCCCACCAATTCGAGCGCCTCGCCGAGCGCGGTATCCGACGGCAAGAACATCTACGTGTTCTTCGGCGATTTCGGGCTGATCTCCTATTCGCTCGACGGCAAGGAGCGCTGGAGGCGTTCGCTCGGTCCATTCAACAACGTGAACGGACATGGATCATCGCCCATCTTTCACGGCAACCGCGTCTTTCTGATCTGCGATCAGGACACAGATTCCTACCTGCTGGCGTTGAACAAGGACACGGGCGAAACCGCGTGGAAGGTGGAACGCCCCGAGATCACGCGCAGCTATTCGACGCCTGCTGTCTATCAACCGAAGACCGGGCCGGCGGAACTGATCGTGCCGGGAGCCTATCAGCTCAACTCGTACGACATCGAGACGGGCAAGCGGCTCTGGTGGGTACGCGGGCAGTCGTGGCAGCCGAAGTCGGTGCCGGTCGTGATCGGTGACATGATCTACGCCCACTCATGGGAAGGTGGTGGCGAAGCGGACACCCCAACCGAGACCCCCTCGTTCGACGAAATTCTGGCGGCCTGGGACAAGAACAGTGACCGGAAGGTCAGCAAGGAGGAATTCCAGGATCCGAAGTTCGCCAAGGGTTTCGTCAACACCGACCTCAACGAAGACGGCTTCCTGAGCGATCGGGAATGGGAGAACTTCCGCGCGCGGCGCTCCTCACGCAACAGTCTGGTCGCCATTCGTGGCGGGGGACGCGGCGACATCACCAATACCCACGTTGCGTGGCACATGCAGAAGTTCCTGCCGAACGTGCCCTCGCCTCTGGTTTACGGGGGTGTCATGTATCTGATCAAGGACGGCGGCGTGCTCAGCACGGTGGACCCGGCGACGGGGAAAATCCACAAGCAGGGCCGGTTGACGGGAGCGCTCGACACCTACTATGCGTCGCCAGTCGGGGTGGATGGGAAGGTCTACTTCGTCAGCCAGCAGGGAAAGGTGACAGTGATCAAGGCAGGGGCCGATTGGGAAATCCTCCATTCGGCCGATCTGGAAGAAGAGACGTTCGCGACACTGGCGCCGGTGGAAGGCCACCTGTACCTCCGTACGCGCGGTACTCTGTACTGCTTCGGCGCCCGCTGAACTGAGCTAAACTATGGACAGTAGTTCTCGCACCTGGATGAACAAAGAGAGCACACTGACGACGCGTTCCGAACAAATCCTCTGCTCGATCGTACGGTACTACATCGAAACAGGCGAGCCGGTGGCATCTGGCGACATCTCACGTCTGCGCCGCTTCAATCTGAGCCCGGCTACGATCCGGATGATCATGTCGGACCTTTCCACTGACGGCTACCTTCAACAGCCGCACACGTCGGCGGGCCGCGTGCCCACCGAACGGGCCTTTGAAGCCTTTGTTCGCACACTGCCATCCAACCGGGTCTTCCAGGCCGAAGTAGGCAGGATTCGCGGTGCGTTCGAGGAAGCGGAGTCGGTCGAGGCGCGCGTCGAATGCGCCTCGCACATGTTGACCGAGATGACGAATGGTCTCGGAATTACGGCCGCGATTCCGACCGCCAGCCAGACGCTGCACCAGATTGAACTGATCGCGCTTGGCGGCAAACGCGTGCTGATCGTGGTGGTCACGCTCGACCGCATGGTCCGCGACCAGGTGGTGGAGGTGGATGAGGCGGTGAATCAGGACGACTTGGTCACCATCCGGAATTACGTCAATCGGGAATTCGGCGGCTGGGTGATCTCGGAGATCCAGGATGAGTTGCGCCGCCGGGTCGAGATGGTGGCGGCAGTGCGCGACAAGATCGAACAGCGGCTGCTGATGCTGTATCGGAAAGGGCTGCTCGACGTGAGTCTGCGTCCGGAGGTTCACCTGGACGGCGCGGCGAACGTGATCGGATTCGATTTGAGGCTGACGCGCGATCACTTGCGAGAACTGGTGCGCGCGCTCGAGGAGAAGAAGCTGATCCTCGAGTTGCTCGACAAATTTCTGAGCGCGCCCGCCGAATCGGGCAACCCCGTCAGCGTGCGAATCGGCCTCGGCACCGAGCCTGCCGGAATGGGTGAGATGGCCCTGATCGGCGTCAACGTGACGATGCCTGGCGGAACTCCGGCGAAGCTCGCCGTGCTGGGCCCGATGCGCATGGATTACTCGAAAGTAATGTCCGCCGTGCTGCACGTCGGCCGGGCCTTCTCGAGCCTGCCCTCTTAGCCGCGGCCAAGCTAAACTGACATCAAGGAAGAAAATGGAAGACGGAAACACGTCCTCGGAAGTGAACGGCACCGCGCAGGAAGCCAAAGGCGCCGCTGGTCCGGGCCCCATCGATCCGGCCGCCGCGTTCCGGCCGGAAATCGAGCGGCTGATGGCGGAGAATCAGAAGCTGGCCTCCGACAAAGCCGAGTTACAGGATCTGGCGCTGCGGCGCCAGGCCGACTACGACAATTTCCGCAAGCGCTCCGACCGCGAGCGCGCCGAGTATGTCGAGTACGCGGCAATGGAAACCTGCAAGTCGCTGCTGCCCATCCTCGACGATTTCGAGCGCGCCATCAAGGCCGCCTCTTCCAGTGAGAACGCGGCGCTCGCCGAGTATGTGTCGGGGGTGCGGATCATTCACCAGAACCTTTTGGAGACGCTGACCAAGCTGGGCCTGCAACCGATCGAGTGCGCCAACAAGCCATTCGACCCGAACATCCACTACGCGGTGCAGAAGGTGGAGCGCGAGGATCTCGACGATCAGACCGTGCTCGAGGACTTCCAGCGCGGCTATCATTTCAAGAATCGCCTGCTGCGGCCGGCCATGGTGAAGGTGGCGGTCAAGCCGTGACGCAGCGCGACTATTACGAAATTCTGGGAGTCGAAAAGAGCGCCGACGACCCGGCGCTGAAGACGGCTTACCGGAAGCTCGCGCTCAAATATCATCCGGACCGCAACTCCGGTGACAAGGACGCGGAGGAGAAGTTCAAGGAAGCGGCAGAGGCTTACGGCGTGCTGAGCGACCCGCAAAAACGGGCGGCTTACGATCGTTTCGGGCACCAGGGATTACAAGGCGGAGCGGGCGGGCCCAGCGGCTTCGATCCGAATGCGTTCGCGGACTTCTCCGATATCCTGGGCGACTTTTTCGGTTTCGGCGATCTGTTCGGTCAAGGGCGGGGACGCGGACGCGGCGGCCCGGCGCGCGGCGAAGACGTCCGATACGATCTCACCGTCAATCTCGAGGATGCGATCAAAGGCACCGCGATCGAGATTCAGGTTCCGCGCCTGGACCCCTGCAGCCGTTGCAGCGGCAGCGGCGCCGAACCAAACGACGGCTTGGTCCCCTGCCCGGTGTGCCGGGGGCGCGGAGAGGTAATTTATCAACAGTCGTTCCTGTCGATCCGGCGAACCTGCGGACAGTGCGGCGGACGGGGCCAGATCATCCGCCGCCCGTGCACGCAGTGCAAGGGCGAGGGACACACGCGGAGCGAACGGAAACTCAAGCTCACCGTACCTGCGGGAGTGGACAGCGGAACTCGGTTGAAGCTCCAGGGCGAAGGCCAGCCCGGGCAGGCGGGAGCGCGTCCCGGTGATCTCTACGTGGTGCTCCGGATCAAGGAACATCCGGTGTTCGAGCGCCACGAGTCGGACCTGCATTGCCGCCTGCCGATCAACATCGCGCAGGCCGCGTTGGGCGCCGAGGTGATGCTTTCGACCTTCGACGGGCCGCAGAAGGTCAAGGTTCCCGAGGGCACGCAACCGGACTCCGAGATCCGCCTGCCGAGGCTGGGCGTTCCGAATCTCAACGGCGGTGGGCGAGGAGATCTGGTCGTGCATGTCCAGGTGAGAACCCCCTCCAAGCTGAGTCGCGAACAACGCCGCGCTTTCGAACATCTGCGCGACCTGCTTCCGGAAGAAAACGAACCCGAGGACAAGGGATTGCTCGACAAGTTCAAGGAGTTGTTTACCTAAGTGCTCGACTTCACCTTTCTTCGCCGCCGCCCGGCTCAAGTAGTGACACTGCTGCTGTTGCTCCAGGCGTTCGTGTACTATGCCCGCGCGCGCGGCACCGAGAGCGTGCCGCTGATCCGGCCACTCGCCGAATTCCCAACGGCGCCGGGTGATGGCTGGCGCATGGTGCGGCAATCGGCTATCGACGAGAAGGTGCAGGAAGTGCTCCGCGCCGACGACACTTTGTCGCGTGGCTACGCGACGGACGGCGTGCCGGTCGTGGCCGATCTGTTCATGGCCTACTTCAAGTCGCAGCGCTACGGGCAGAAACCGCACTCACCGCAGAACTGCCTGCCCGGCAGTGGCTGGGAGCCGTCGCGGATCGGACTCCTGCCCGTGAAGGTGGCGGGCCGCGCCGAACCGATCGAGGTCAATCGCTACCTGGTGCAACGCGGTCCATACAAGAGCCTGGTGCTCTATTGGTATCAGTCGCACAGCCGAGTGGTGGCCAGCGAATATCGCGCACAGATCTGGTCGGTGATCGACGCGATCAAGATGAACCGCTCGGACACCTCGATCGTGCGGATTGTGGTGCCGGTCGACAAGATGGATGACACCAAGGCCGAGGAGATCGCGATTCGCCTGATACAGGCGATCTTCCCCCACCTCGAAAAGTATTTCCCGGGCTGAGATCCTTACGCGATCCGCAGCTTGACGAACTTCGCGGTCCAGACTCCGGCGACCGACGCAATCACCGGTTGATCGCCGGAAGCCAGCGCGGGCACCACGAACGAAACCTGCGTCACACCGTCGCTGACCACGTTCGCCGAGACCACTTCGGCTTCCGCCGCACCCATTCGAACCGAGACCTTATCGGGCAAGTCGCCCACGGCGGACGCACCGAATCCAGTGCCTGACAGCGTGATGGTGTCGCCCGGCTTGACTGGATCGGCGAGGGCATACTGATCGCCCGCTTCGAAGAATCCGGGCATGTATTTCTTGACGCTGATGTTGACCGGATTCGTGGTTCCAGAAGGTGTCGACACGGTTACCTGGGCCTGCGTATCGACGCTGAGATCGGGCGAGATGACGTTGATCTGATTGGCGCTCACGTATCCGGTGGAAGCCGGCTGGCCGTTGAACCGGACATCCGCCGGCTCGGAGAATCCGGTTCCGAAGACGGTAACCCACGATTTGCTCGCGGCGCCCGCGTGCATGGTTGCGCCATGAACCACGGCGGTTGCGTCCGAAGGAGTGAAGCCCATAGCGATATCGAACGAACAGGCCAGTGCGCCAGAAGGTGAATCGGGGATCGGCACCAGCGGACGAATGACCGACGCGCGTTGAGCGGCGTCGCGGATACCGGTCAGGATGTTGTCATTCGCGTTCTGGGCTTCGCCCTCGAACATGAGTTGTGTCGTCAGACTGCCCCCACCGTTGGCGAAGGTGATCTTGAAGTGCATATGGCGCGTGCGGCCGGGATAGAGACCGGGCTTGACGATCCGGAACAGATACTGTCCGTCCGAGGCGGTAAGGAAGCGGCCGTAGCCCTGGTAGTTGCCGTCCTTGCGATTGCCGTTGGCGGCGTTTGCGCCCCGCGAGTGTATGTAGGAGCCATAGTCGTCGGCTCCCCAGATTTCGACCAGGGCTCCGCGCGCGGGCGAGCCATTGCGGTCGAGCACGCGGCCGCTGACCCAGGCCGGAGTCCCAATCGCGGGCG
Source organism: uncultured Acidobacteriota bacterium (assembly GCA_902825945.1). Lineage (GTDB taxonomy): Bacteria > Acidobacteriota > Terriglobia > Bryobacterales > Bryobacteraceae > SYLY01. The sequence goes on along the minus strand of CADECY010000067.1, from coordinate 2,091 downwards.
TGAGATGGTCGTTCAGAACGATGAGGTCGTTATCCTGATCGAGGGGCAACTGGTCCGGGTAATAAGGTCCTTCGGTGGTGGAGGGCGTCAGCACGAGCGCCTGAGCAAAGGCACCTCTCTGCGTGAAGAAGGCGCCGCCGGCCGCGAGAGCGGAGAGGAAGTGGCGCCGGTTCATGTTCGTCATTCTCATGAACTCTTAGACCCGCCCGGATGCGAAATGGGTTCGCATTCTCACCCAGGATTAACAGGGCTTTACGGCGTCTTAACCTCGCGGCCCGAAACCGTTCTCAGTCGAAGCCAAACAATCCTCGCAGGATCGAAAGACCGGCGGGCGCCATTTGAAGCCAGTTGCGTGCCGAGACGAGCAGAAGCGGCGCCGCCCAGGGTAGCGCCGGTTCGCGTAACGCCAGCAGGATGAGCAGTGGACTGAACACGCGTCCGGCCGAACAGCAATCCTGCCAGAAGGCAGCGGGCAAGGGTAGCGCCGCTAGCGCCCACAGGATGGCGGCGATGGGAACAGGCGCTAGGGGATTGAGCGACCAGGCGATCCAAGCGAGCACGATGGCGGCGAGCATCCCAATGGTGGCCGCGAGATCGTGAGCGACGATCACGCCGTTCATCAACGAACCGAATGGATAGGCAACCGGCTGCGCGAGGGCTTGCCAGAAACCGGCAAAGGGAACCAGTTGCGACCACGCGGTCGCGGCATGGCTCGTCCGCAGGCCCACGAAAGCGTACCAAAGCAGAGCCGGACAGGGAGCGAGGGCAAACAGCGCGGCGCGCCGGAATTGGCGCCGCGCCAACAGCGATGAGCAGAATGCAGCGGGAAGCAGCAGGCACGTCTCCCGGCTCAGACAGGCGAGCACGAGCACGGCGAACAGGCGCCAACGCGATTCGATCTCGACGTGGTAGGCAAAGCCCATGCAAAGCGATGTCGCGGCAAGATCGATGGTGAGGCGGTCGAGCGAGGTCACCGTGGAGGGCACGAGCAGGAAGAGAAATGCGCAGGCGGGCGGACGCCCTAAGACTGCTAGATACCGGGAGAGCCACCAGGTTCCGGCGAACAGGAACAAGAGATTCACCGCAATGTAGGAAGCGTCGATCGCATGGAACCGGCCAAGCGCGAGAAGGAACGCCGCGGCAGGCAGCAGAATCCGGCGATAGCGAAGTACCGGGTCGTCGATGAATGGACCCAGTCCGGCGCGCAAGAGCGGATCGTGCGCCACCATGTGATACGACTGGCCATCGTAACCCCCGCTTTCCGGAAATATGTACAGGTTCTCACCCTCGAGCAGTGGCGGAACGCTGTGAAATGAGCCGATGACGAAAAGGCCGGTCCAGTTGCCGCCGTAGTTGTAGCGGACAGTAAGGGCCTGCCAGGCAAATCCGGCAAGGACGCACAGCAATGCCGTCACGGCACACCGCGCCGCGCAGTGGGCAGGAGCTTGCTGCATCCTGAGATTATGACTCAGTTGGAGCAGCTGGTTTTCAATCGGCCGGGTGCTCTTGCCCGCCGTCACCGCCTGTATCGTCCGGGGCGAAGCGGCGCAGTTGGAATACCGCGGCTATCGATACGTAGAGGTTCACCAGGCCAATACCGCTGATGGCGCCGCGGAAATAGCCACTGTTCCAGATCCGCCGCCACCACTCATACCAGGTAGCTTCGCGGTAGGATTCCGGGGTCAGCAGCGCAAAGTAGTTGAAGGCCCAATGATCGAGCCAGGGGAAGACGAGCAGTGCCACCCCGAGTTCGAAGGTCAGGATGGCGAAGAGCACGCCGCCGAGTTTTTGTTGCCAGGTCGCCATTACGAGAACAGGGCCATTTGTCCTAAACCCGCCGCCCGGCGGACCGGCTCGAAACTCATGCGATGATGCGGCGTCGGACCGTGGGATTCGAGAGCCTGGATATGCTTCGGCGTGCCGTAGCCCTTGTGGCTCGCCAGTCCGTACTGCGGATAAGCCCGGTCCCACTCCTCCATTGCCAGATCACGCTCGACCTTAGCCAGGATCGACGCCGCGGCAATCGACCGCGAACGCGCGTCGCCGTGAATGAGTGCCTCCTGTTCGATCAGCGTATCGAGCCACACCGCG
>CADECY010000066.1:49635-51626 GCA_902825945.1 uncultured Acidobacteriota bacterium | reverse complement strand
GACACCGGGCCGTTCGTCGACCTTTTGAACTCGTATGGGCGCCCAACTCGGTGGGCGCGTGCCGCATTCCGGCACCATGAGGAGGTGCCCATGTGGTACGAGATCCGCTGGACCGCTAAGCTCAAGAACCCATGGGGAGTTAGGAGAGGGCGGTCTGTAGACGAGTTGCAATTCTGGGAGCTTCGAAATGAAAAAATCGAACGCCTCGCGATCATGTTTCAGCGTGGCACGCCTAAATTCGACATGACAAGATGAGCACAGGCAGAATCTGTCTACCGCGAATCTCGCCAGTCCTGCCTCGACTAGGGGACGAAGCGCCCACAGTTTGAAAAAGAAGTCCCCGATGGCGGTTCGGCTAGACTCGTCATCGCCCTTAAAGTTGTCAAAGAAGTGGGGCACAATCACTCCGTCCGAGTATAAGGCGGCGAATTGTGCGAGACCGGCCAACTTCTCCTCACGGCAGCCCCACTCTCGGCATCCCGAATCGCCCCGGAATGACGAGCTTGCGACAAAGTGCTCGTCGTGGGGAAGAGGATTGGGCTCGCCCTCATCGGAGAGAATTGCTTCAACGGTGTCGTCGAATAGCTTGCTCACCTGGCCTGGGGGAAGCCGGTGCACTACGGCACCGATCTGCTGGGGCGACGTCAGACCATATCTATCTGCAACCTCGGTTAACGTGTCCATAGAAGTCGTTGCGGCTTAAGTATAACATCTGGCAAAACGCGTAGATATGCGGGACGGGGTTCAGGACGGGTTCATCGCAGGAGTCCGGCGTGGTGTACGCAAGTGTCTCGACGCTTGCCGTTGGGTCGACTTGCGTTGCTAGAACTGTCGCCTCAAAAATTCAGCGCTTTTGCGAACGGCGTCTTCTTCCGACATTACGCCTTGGAAGGCCTGATGCACGGTGACATAGCCGTCATATCCGATTTCCTTCAATGCTCGGAAAACGGCGGGGCTATCGACACCGCCGCCCTGCCAAAGTCCGATGTGATCGATCGCGACATTTCCGAGTTTCCATGTCGCTTGCGTGGCCTTGCCTTCGGGGCGCACGGCGTGATTCTGCACGTAGACGTTGAAGATGTGCGGTGCGAGCCTGCGGATTGCCGCCGGACCGTAGTCCTCGCCCGCGATCATCCAGTTGGCGGGCTCGTAGATCAGGCCGAAGTTCTGGCGGCCCACGGCCTCGAGCACGCGAAGCGATCCGTCGACTGTTTCGAAAATGCTCGACGTGTGCGATTGGTGCGCCAAGCGGATGCGGCGCTCCGCTGCCGTGTCGCTGGCGCGGCGCGCCCACTCGATATCTTCCTCGGTCTTCATGCAGACCCGAATCAGCGTGGCGCCGAAGGCTTCGGCGAGATCGAGGTATGATTCGATGTTGCGCAACAGACCCGGACCGTGCTCGTCGTTCCGCGGCACGGCGAAGTCGCCAGTGATCATCGAGACCGCGAATCCGGCCGCGCGGATCTTCGCCGCTACTTCCGTTATCCGCTCCCCGGAAGAGTGCACGCCCACCTGCGAAGCGCGCATGCACAGGGCTTCGTAGCCATGCCGCTTCGCCATGTCGATCAACTGATCGATCGAGAGCGACGACTTCTCCTTGTTCTCGAACGACTCTCCCACTCGAACCGATAACGATAGCTTCATACCATGAAGAACCCGCCGTTGAGTTCGATCGTCTGTCCGATGACGTAGGCGGATTTCGACGAGCAGAGGTAAACGATGCAGTCCGAGATATCGTCGTTCGTTGCGAGCCGGCCGAGCGGTGTGGCCTTCGTCACGCCATCGAGAATCTCGCGATTCGAAAACACCTCATGAAAATGGTTGTCCACCGTGCCGGGGCTCACGGCGTTCACGCGGATGTTTTTCGGCGCCAGTTCTTTCGCCAAACCTTTGGTAATCGCCGAAACCGCGGCCTTCGCGGCGGCGTAGATTGTCGCGCCGGGGCCGCCGCCGGTGCGCGCGGCGATCGAACTCAGATTGATGATCGCTCC
>CADECY010000066.1:40452-49535 GCA_902825945.1 uncultured Acidobacteriota bacterium | reverse complement strand
GTTTGCTCGGCTCCTTCCGGATACGAGTTGTAGTGGACGGCTACTTTCGAACATCCAGCCGCCGCGAGTGCCGCCGCGGCTGCCGCGCCAATTCCCCGGCTCGCGCCGGTGACCAGCGCCGCCTTGCCTTTGAAATCGCTCATGATGGTATTGATTGCCTCTGATAAAATCTACCGCAAAGCCACTCATGTTGCTTCGAACCGCGATTTTCCTCGGCGCCGCGTCCCTCGTCCTGGCCGCTGAGCGCACCGATCCGGCGGAATTCTTCGAGATGCGGGTCCGGCCCGTGCTCGCCAAGAATTGCTTCGGATGCCACACCCAAACCAAAATGAGCGGACTCGACATGTCCTCTCGCGCGGCAATCCTCGCGGGCGGCAAGCGCGGTCCGGCGATGATCGTGCGGGATCCGGATGCGAGTCTGATCGTGACCGCGGTACGCCACACCGGCGAATTGAAGATGCCGCCGTCGGGCAAACTCGAGGCGAAGGAGATCGCGGACCTGGCCGAGTGGGTGAAGTCCGGCGCTGTTTGGCCTGAGCGCGAACCGGTGAAGCAATCGGGCTCCGGCTACAAGATCACACCCGAACAGCGCGCGTGGTGGGCGTTCCAACCGGTCAAGATGCCCGCTGCTCCGGCGGTGAAAGATGCAGCATGGGGCAAGGAAGCGATCGACAAGTTCGTCCTCGCGCGGCTGCAAGCGAAGGGCTTGAAGCCGGTGGCGCCCGCAGGCCGGCGATCGCTCGTTCGCCGCGCCTACTTCGATCTGATCGGGCTTCCGCCCACGGCCGAAGAGGTCGAAGCCTTCGTCAACGACAAGTCGCCGGATGCCTTCAAGAAGGTAATCGAGACGCTGCTTGCGTCACCGCACTATGGCGAACGCTGGGGCCGGTACTGGCTCGATGTCGCGCGGTACTCCGACGACCGTTTGAACTCCACGCAGGATTCGCCGTACGAGAATGCCTGGCGCTATCGCGACTGGGTTATCGATGCGTTCAATCGCGACATGCCTTACGATCTGTTTCTCAAGGCTCAGATCGCCGGTGATCAGTTGCAACATCCGGAGCGAGAGAAACTGGTCGCCGGAACGGGCTTTTTCGCGCTGAGTCCGGAGTTCCAGGACGACCGCGTCGATGTCACCGCGCGCGGATTCCTCGGACTCACGGTTGCTTGCGCGCAATGCCACGATCACAAGTTCGATCCCATTCCGCAACGCGACTACTACGCGCTGCTCGGCGTGTTCATGAACTCGCAATTGTCGGAGTTTCCGCTCGCGCCGGATGCGGCGGTGAAGGAATACAAGAAACGCAAGGAACGGGTCGACAAGCAAGAGAAAGAGATCGAACAGTTCCTGACCAAGCAGAGTTCCGACTTGGCCGAGATTTTTGCCGCGCAGGCGGCGCGGTATCTCGCGGCCGCGCGGTCGAAGGATCGCGGCGATCTCGACAAGGAGACGTACGAACGCTGGACCGGCTACGTCGCCAAGGGCGAGCGCGAGCATCCGTACCTCGACGGATGGGAGAAGCCGGGCTTCGATGACTCGGTGTTCCAGGCGAAGCTGCTCGCCGTGATCGCCGAAAAGAAGCGGATCGACGACGTGAATCACATCCGCCTAGGGGGCTCGGATGCCCGCCGCGATCTCGCGGGAGCGGATCTGCTGTCGCTGCCGCGGAACGACTACTTCCTGTGGCGCGACATGATCGGTGACGCGCGTCCGGGAGTGCTGTTCCACAAAGGCGAAAAGCTCGAGCGATTCCTGAGCGGCGAATGGAAGGCACACCTCGGACGGCTGCGCGCGGATCGCGACAGGTTCAAAAAAGAAGTCCCCGAACAGTACGCCTTCTATCACGTGATGAAGGACAACGAGAAGCCCCGGAATCAGAAGCTCCAGATTCGGGGCTCGCGCGACAACCTCGGGCCCGAGATTCCGCGCTCATTCCTTTCGATTCTCTCGAAGGGCGAACCGGAACCGTTCCAGGGCGGCGGGCGCCTCGAGATGGCGGAACGGATCGCATCAGCGGAGAATCCGCTGACTGCTCGCGTCATCGTGAACCGGATCTGGCAGAATCACTTCGGGCAGCCGCTCGTCGCCACGCCCAGCAACTTCGGACAACTCGGCGAGAAGCCCACGCATCCGGAACTGCTCGATTACCTGGCCGCGCGCTTCGTCGACTCCGGCTGGTCGATCAAGGCGCTGCATCGCGAGATCATGCTCTCCAGGACCTATCAACTCGGCAATCAGCGCGTCGAGAAGAACTTCACCGAAGATCCGGACAATCGCCTTTACTGGCGCGGCAATCGCCGCCGTCTGGACATCGAACCATTGCGTGACACCCTGCTCATGATTTCCGGCGAACTCGACCGCAAGGCAGGAGGGCCCCCTGTCAAGATCACCGAAGCGTCGAACAACCGCCGCACGATTTACGGTTTCGTCAGCCGGCGCAAACTCGACGGTACGCTCTCGCTCTTCGACTTTCCCAATCCGAACAACCACAGCGAACAGCGCATCCAGACAGCCAGTCCGCTCCAGCAACTCTTCTTTCTGAACAGCAGCTTCGTGCAGGAGCGGGCGAAGAAACTCGCCGCGCGCGTGGCCGATCTCGGAACCAACGACGAGGCGCGCATCAAGGCCGCCTATCGGCTCATCTTCGCGCGTCCGCCCGCCAAGACTGAGCTTGCCGCCGGACTCGAGTACCTGCGGTCCGAGAAGGATGCAGGCTGGGTCCGGTACGCGCAGGCGCTTCTTTCCGCCAATGAACTTCTCTTCGTGAACTGACATGAATCGACGCGATCTTCTCCGCCAGTTGGGCTCCGGTTTCGGAGCGATGAGTCTGAACACGCTGCTTGCCGCGCCCGCCACCAACGGGCCCGCGAATCCGCTCGATCCCAAGGCCTCGCACTTTCCGGCAAAGGCGAAGCATGTGATCTACCTGTTCCTGAACGGCGGTCCGTCGCAGGTGGATACCTTCGATCCGAAGCCGTTGCTGACGAAGTTCCACGGCACCAAGGCGCCGTCGGGGAATCTCAAGACCGAGCGCCGCACGGGCACGCTTCTGGGCTCGCCATTCCAGTTCAAGCGATGCGGCAAGAGCGGCGTCGAAGTGAGCGAGATCTTCCCCGAACTCGGCAAGTGCATCGACGACATTTGCGTCGTGCGCTCGATGCACACCGAGCGGCCGAACCATGAACCCTCGCTGTTCATGTTCAATTGCGGACACGTGCTGCCGGGGCGCCCTTCGATGGGTTCGTGGCTTACCTACGGGCTCGGCACCATGAACCGGAATCTGCCGGGCTTCGTCGTGCTCTGTCCCGGAGTGCCCGTGATCGGACCCCAACTGTGGACCTCCGCGTTCCTGCCGAGCATCTATCAGGGCACCTACCTTCCCAACAACGAGAGCGCGCCCGACAAGCTGATTCAGCACCTCCGCAACACCGAGCTGAAAACGGAAGAGCAGCGCCGCCAACTCGATCTGATGTCGAAGCTGAATCAACTCCACCTCGAAAGCGAAGGTGCCGACGCGCAGTTGGAAGGCCGCATCCAGTCGATGGAGGTCGCCTACCGGATGCAGAGCGAGGCGATGGACGCGCTCGATGTCACGAAAGAACCCGAACACGTTCGTGCCCGCTACGGCGATGGCGATTTCGCGCGCGGATGCCTGATCGCGCGGCGCCTTGTGGAACGCGGCGTTCGCATGGTGCAGATCTACTACGGCAATGGACAGCCGTGGGACAACCACGACGACATCATGATTCACAAGCGGCTGGCGAAGACCTCCGATGCTCCGATGGCTGCGCTATTGCAGGATCTGAAAGCGTCGGGACTGCTCAAAGAGACGGTCGTGATCATTGGCGGCGAATTCGGACGCACGCCTTCGGTCGAGGTGAGCGGACTCGTGAAGGTCCAGAATGGCCGCGACCACAACAACCACGGCTTCAGCATGCTGCTGGCGGGCGGTGCGTTCAAAGGAGGCACGACGTACGGTGCGACCGACGACTTCGGATTCAAGGCGGTCGAAAAGCCAGTTCATCCGCACGACATTCAGGCGACCGTGATGCACGCCCTCGGGCTCGACCATACCAAGCTGACGTATCGCTACAGCGGCCGCGACTTCCGCTTGACCGATATCGCGGGCAACGTGGTTCGCGATATCCTGGCGTGATCCCGGTCTACACCACCAACCCAGCCGACCACAGCATGTACGCACCTGCCTGGCGGGCGCACAGCCACCAATAGCGCGCCGAGGCGACGCTCTCGCCGGGCCGGGGCGATCCGAATGCCTTCACTCCGTGATTTTCGAGAATCCGCCGGACACGGAACAAATGGTAGCCGTCGCTCACCACGATGCAAGTCCGGAGATTCATTCGCAACAGAATCTCGCGAATGGCAGCCGCGCTCTCGGCGGTCGATGACGCCTCCGGTTCGACGATGATCGCCTCGGAAGGCACGTTGCGCTTCACCAGATACGCCCGGCCAACCTCGCCTTCGGTGAACACCGGATCTCCGCCCGCACCGCCGGTTGTCAGGATTCGGGGCGCCAAACCGCGCTGATAGAGCGCGAGTGCGTGATCGAGCCGGGCCCGCAGAACGGGGGACGGACGTCCGCTGTATTCCGCCGCTCCGAAGACGACGATCACGTCGGCCTTCCGGGCTTCGTCCACGGTTGCCACCGAGTGGACATCGAGAGTGTACTTCGCCACGGCCAGCAGGAGCGCCAGGAGCGTTCCCGCAAGAGCCCGGCCAGTGAGTCGCTTCATCTCCGATGCGTTACACTCAGTCTACGACGAACCGATGGCTTCCGGACCGGCTACCGCCGAACTCACCAGTACCCGCAATCCCTTGCTGCGGGATATTCGCAAGGCGGTTCAGCGCGGATCGCTCACCGCGGACGGATTCGCCGTGGCCGAAAGCTTCCATCTACTCGAGGAAGCGATCGGTGCCAACTGCGAGATCAAGGCGGTGCTCGCCGCGCGGTCAGTGCAATCCACGGTCGAGCGGCTGGTGCACGGTTTGAACCAACGGGTGATTGCGATCGACGATCCGCTCTTCCACACTGTTTCCACGACTGAGACCAGTCAGGGCGTGATCGCGCTGGTGCGGCTTCCGGAATGGACGATCGACCAGGTGTTTCGCGGGCGGTCGATGGCGGTCATCCTCGATGGCGTTCAGGATCCTGGCAACGCTGGCGCGATTCTGCGTGCCGCGGAGGCGTTCGGGGCCACGGGTGCAATTTTCGCGAAGGGCTCGGTTCATCCCTATCACCCGAAGGTGCTGCGCGCCGCGGCGGGCTCGATCTTCCGGGTGCCGCACGTATCGGGCGTCGAGGCGGAACTGATTGTCGCGGCACTGCGCCAGAAGCGAGTCACGGCCTTCGCGGCTCAGCCGAAAGGTGGAGAGGCCGTATCCGATGCCGGCCTTTCGCGTCCCTTCGCGCTCGTGATCGGAAGCGAGGGACGCGGAGTTGGCAAGACACTTGCCGAAGCGTCGTTCCCGATTCACGTTCCTACCGTCTCTGTCGAATCGTTGAACGCCGCCGTGGCGGCCGGCGTGATTCTGTACGAAGCGAGCCGCCAAAGGGCGCTGCCGTGAACCTGTTCGACATCCCGCCGGCGCAGGATCCGGGCCGTCCGCTTGCCGAACGCCTTCGCCCGGAGTCGCTCGATGACTACGTTGGGCAGGAGCACATCCTCGGGCCCGGCAAACCGCTGCGCCGCCAACTCGAGCAGGATCGCCTGACGTCGATGATCCTGTGGGGCCCGCCCGGCGTCGGCAAGACCACGCTTGCGCGGCTGATCGCACGGCATGGCAAGGCAGACTTCGTTCCGTTCTCGGCCGTAATGAGCGGAATCAAAGAGGTCAAGGAAGTGATGACCTCGGCCGAGCGCAATCGCCGCATCGGGCAGCGCACGGTCATCTTCATCGACGAGATCCATCGCTTCAACCGTGCGCAGCAGGACGCATTTCTGCCGTACGTCGAGAAGGGCGACGTCACGCTGATCGGCGCTACGACCGAGAATCCGTCGTTCGAGGTGAATTCGGCGCTCCTTTCGCGAACACGCGTCTACGCGCTGCGCCCGTTGAACATCGACGAGTCGGTGGCGCTGCTGAAGCGAGGATTGGCGCTGCTCGAACTGCGCGCCGCCGATGATCTGATCGAGCAGATCGCGACATTCGCCAATGGTGACGCCCGTTCGGCGTACAACCTGCTCGAACTGGCGGCAGCCGCTGCGATCGATGGCGAGATCGGACCGCAGGCGATCGAAGACGCGCTGCAGCGCAAGGTGCTGCTCTACGACAAGTCCGGCGAAGAGCACTTCAATCTGATCTCGGCGCTTCACAAGTCGATCCGTTCGTCCGACCCCGACGCCGCGCTCTACTGGCTGGCGCGGATGCTCGAAGCCGGCGAGGACCGCATGTACATCGCCAGGCGGCTGGTGCGGATGGCGGTGGAGGATATCGGCCTCGCCGATCCGAAAGCGCTCGAGCAAACGATCGCGGCCAAGGAGTGTGCGCACTTTCTCGGTGTGCCGGAGGGCGATCAGGCGCTGGCGCAGGCGGCGATCTATCTGGCGGTGGCGCCGAAGTCCGACGCATCGTATCGGGCGTTGAACGAGGTCCGGGAGGTGGTGAGAAGCCGCGTGGCCGAGCCCGTGCCATTCCATCTACGCAACGCGCCGACCAAGGCGATGAAGGAATGGGGATACGGGTCCGGCTACCAGCACGCGCACCAGTACGAGGACGGGATCAATACCATGGAGTGCCTTCCCGAGGGCCTTGCGGGCACTGAGTTTTATCAGCCGTTGCCCCGAGGCATCGAAGCGCGTATCGCCGAACGTGTCGCGGAACTGCGCAGGAAGCGGCGCGAACTACGCAATCAGGGTTGATTCCGGCGTGCCCGTCGGTCCAACACCCGAGTCCACCTCGGGTGTCACTCGAAGACCACCTGAGGCTTTTCCTAGATGGCGATAGCCGTTCGATAGGTGCACACTACAACTAGGCAAGGGCCAATTTTCGAACGGACTAAGAGGACTCAAGAAATGGAACGAATCACCCGAATCATCTGGACTCTCCGCATTTGGAGGGACACCCGAGGTCAGGACTTGATCGAGTACGCCCTCATGGCAGGTTTCGTCGCGGTTGCCGCGGGAGCCATCATGCCCGGCGTGGCGGAGAATATCAGCAAGGTTTTCAGCAAGGTATCGGTTTCGATGTCAAACGCGGCCAATCAAGGCTAGGCCGCTTGGATGGACCGGGAGAGGCACCCTTCCTAGGGTGTCTCCCTTAAAACTAGGTAGGTAAATGCCCTGGAATCCCCTAAGGGGTTCTCTCCATTTGCGGATACGAGAATTCGTCGCATACTCGTTTCAGACGTTACGTCTACCACGACACAAAAGGAGCCTTAGAAAATGAAAAAGTTTACCGATACCCTTCTCAAGCTGCGGATCTGGAAAGACACCAAGGGCCAAGACCTCATCGAATACGCGTTGATGGCGGGTTTCGTCGCCGTCGCCGCCGGCGCCATCATGCCGGGCGTCGCCACCAACATCAGCAAGGTCTTCAGCAAGGTTTCGGTTTCGATGTCGAACGCCGCCAATCAGGGCTAGTCGTTCGCGTCCCACTCATGGCATCATAGGCCGCCCCGAGCTACTGCTCGGGGCGGCCTTTCTCTATGCTTTCCACCAGAGCGAGCAATCCCGGCGCTTGATCCATCCGATTCCCGAACCGGAGAGCCATGTAGCCTTGGGTCGCCTCCGCCACGCTCGCTGAATGCTCTCGTGGGACATGACGGACGAACTCGACCGGTGTCATCCAGGCGGGCTTCTCGACGCCCCGCCGCCGTAGCGCCTCGAGCATACGCAGATAGAGCAGTGTCGCGTCGGACGCCGAGGCCTGCCCAGACCGCAGAAGCCGCACCGACCGGCGGCGGCGCCACCAAGCGACGGCTCCGGGACCGAAACGCCGTCCCAGTATCAACAGTGCGGCAATGGCCACCAGGGGCGCCCCGCGGCGCCAGTCGACCGAGGTCCCGCCGCCTCGGCTCCATCGCTCGAACCATTCGACGGGCGAACCTCTCGGTCCGCGTCCCAACCGGTCGACGAGCGTCAATTGGCGAGCCAGATCGTAGTTGACCACCCACTCTTGCCAGAACACATCCACCGCGTCGAGGTAGAGCGCGGCATGCTGCCAGAGCGACATCCCGCCGGAAGAGGGATCGGGCGGCGTGGGGTCGAACGTGATCCAGCCGAATCCATCGATGAAGGCTTCCACCCAACTATGTGCGTCCGAGGATCGGATGAGGTACCAGCCCGACATCGGATTGAAGGTGCCGCTCTGAAAACCGGTCGCCACGCGGGAAGGAATGCCGATCGTGCGCAGCATCACCGCCATCGCCGACGCGAAGTACTCGCAGTGCCCCTTGCGCCGCTCGAACAGGAAATGCGCCACCGGGTCGCTCACCTCCGTTTCGGGAAGTTCGATCGTGTAGGGATAGCTGGAGCGCAGGTGCCTTTCGATGATGCGAGCCTTTTCCAGCCGCTGGAGTTCATTGTCGGTCAGGTCATGAGCCAGCTTCGCGGTCCGCGGATCGATCGCCGGAAGCTGCAAATAGCGCGCTCGTGCCGGTTCGGAGATCGCCGCCGCTGGACTTCTCCTCGGCTGCGAGTCGTCGGGCAGAAAGGCACGGAACACCTCGTATCGCGCGGGCCGCGGGATGCCCTTGGGCATCCGGTAGGAGTCCACCGCCGTGCGGATCAGCACCCGCGTTTGGATGCCTACGGCTTCCGGAATTCCGGCGAAGAAGAGGACATCGTTGGTGAACGCCTTCAGTTGGACTTCGTAGGCGATTCGGGGCCCCGGCGTCCTCATCTGAAACCGGCTGGCTGGCTGGAAGTGCCCGGATTCCACCTCGATCCGTTCGCCGCCGTCGGATTCGTTGAACCAGCGTTTGCCGTCGAACTGGGCAAGAGCCGATCCGCGCCATTTGAGCGAATACAGACGCGGCCCACCGTCGATCCGCGCATGCATCACCGGCGTGCTCATCAGCTTGATCTGGCCGATTTCGCCGAGCCGGATCTCGTTCGAGAATCCA
>CADECY010000066.1:0-40442 GCA_902825945.1 uncultured Acidobacteriota bacterium | reverse complement strand
CTGCAGCGCGGCTGTCGCCGTGCGCGGAATCACGAGAAACAGCACCGTTCCCAAACCCAGGATGCCGGTGAGCACGATCGCGGTCAATGGGCCGAGCTTGCGGCCCATCGCGCGGACTCCCGTCTTGGCGACGAGCGAGCCGTGATCGAGATTTCCCCGGATTTCGCCGCTCAACTGCGCCGCAAGTCCGCAGACGGCGAACATCGCGAAGAAGATGAAAAAAGACAAGCCCACCGATAGCACGCTCGCCGCGACGAGTTGGATCAGCGCCACCAGCTTCACGTAGAAGAAGTCGCGAGCAGTGCGTGCGCGCACGATCATCGCCGCCGAGAGAAACGCCACCAGCCGCAACGTCGAGGCAAAAAGCTCCTCGGAGTAGAAGGCGTAGTCGAGCGACCAGACTCCCACCAGCAAGATCGCCACGGCGGTGTAGATTTTGTCGGGAATCTCGCCGCGCCACCAGCCCGCCAGACGGATTCCCCGCAGCAGGATCGCCAGTGCGACCGCCACCGACGGTACTTCGACCACGCCCGAAATCGCGACCGCGAGCGAACTGCTCGCGAGCATTCCGAGTAGCGCCCACTCGAAGAACCGGTGCGACGCCGTCATCGCCATGCCCAAAGCGCGAGTCCGGTGAAGCTCTTGACGAGCACTCCGCCATCCACCGGCACCGGATGCGCCCACGTGGCCGACTGCGCGACAGTGTATCGAGCCTCGAGTCTCCGTTCCTGATAGACCGAGAGCTGGCCGTCATCGGTGAGCGCGAGCAAACGCCTTCCTGCGCGAACCAGCGCGGCGTTGTCGCCCGCGCGCCCGTCACCGGCGCTCCAGATTTGCTTGCCGGTACGCGAGTCGAGCGCGAGCAGGTGCCCCTTTTTCTTGCTTGAGAACCCGATCAGCGTGTCGCCATCGGCCACCGGTGTCGACATGTACATCGTGGCCTCCGGGTTGTCCCACGCAAGTTTCGTGGTCCACTTGCCGCCCGCCAGTTGGGGCTCGACGGCGAAAGCTCCGCGCCGGACGCCCGCGAACACGATGCGCGGCCCAGCCAAGACCGGCGTCACGATGTTCTCCATCCACTCGTCCGGGAATGGCTCGCTCCATAGCAGTTCTCCGGTCGCGGGGGCGGCGGCGATCACGCGCTTCGACGTCAGCGTGATCACCTGCTTGACTCCGGCGAATTCAGCCATGACCGGCGAAGCGTATCCCGGCGCGTCGTAGTCGCGTTCCCATTTGATCGAGCCATTCGCTGGATCGAAGCCGAGCAACCGCGCCTTGCGCTCATCGCCCAGATGAAGGATCAGAACCCCGCCAGCCAGTAATGGCGATGCCGCGGCGCCGCAGTGATTGTTGCCTTGGGTCGTCGCCTCGAACGGCCGCTTGGACCACAGCACTTTTCCGGTCCGCGCATCGAGCGCCGTGACGATGCTCGACGAGCCCACCGTGTAAAGCTTTCCAGCGTCGAGCAGCGGAGTCGAGAACGGCCCCTTGCCCGCCTTGGTTGCATACTGATTCATTTGAAACGGCGCGGAATAGGAATGTTTCCACAGAGTCTTGCCCGACGCGAGATCATGCGCGGTCACCTGCTCGGTTTCGCCAGCGCCGCGGGACATCACGTAGGCGACGCCTCCGGCCACCACGGGGCTGGAATGTCCGGCCCCGAGGGGGACTTCCCACTTCCTGACGAGCGCCTTGGGAAGCGCCGCGGGCATTGCCACGGCCGAGATTCCATCGCGATTCGGGCCCCGCCATTGCGTCCAATCGTCCGCTGCTGATGCCGCGGATGCCGCGCCCAGGAGAGAAGTCATCATCGGGATCACAAGCGTGTTGGCGCACATACGGGATAATACGATTTTACGCCTCATGGAAAATGTCGAATACGCGCGGCTGCTCGCCGAAACCGCCGACCTGATGGAAATCGCTAGCGAAGACGGCTTCCGCATCCGGAGCTATCGCAACGCCGCGACCGCCATCGAAGGTTATCCGCAACGCGTCGACGACATCCTCGCCGATCCAGAACGCAACGTCACCGAGATTCCGGGCGTTGGCAAGGGCCTCGCGTTCGTTCTTCACGAAATCAAGGATCGCGGATCATTCGAACGGCGCGACGAGATGCTGGCGCGATATCCGCCCACCGCGCTCGAGATGCTCAAGATCCAGGGACTCGGCCCCAAGAGTATCGCTCTGATCATCGAACACTTCCGGGTTTCGACGATCGACGGCCTCGAAAAACTTGCGCGCGAACAGAAGCTACGCGAGCTTCCCCGAATGGGCGCCAAGCTCGAGGAGAAGATCCTTCGTTCGATCGCGAGCTACCGGCAAAGCGCGGGGCGCTTCCTTCTTTCGTTCGCAGTGGAAGTGGCCGAAGAGCTCAAAGCCTTCCTCGCTGAATCACCGGGAGTGGAAGAAGTCCAGCAGGCAGGCAGTGTCCGGCGTGGAAAGGAGACGGTCGGCGATGTGGATCTGCTGGTCTGCGGCGGCGATCCTTCGGAGGTGCTCGGGCGGTTCGTCAAACATCCGCGGGTCACGGAAGTGCTCGCCAGAGGAGGGAACAAAGCGAGTGTGAAGATCGGGCTCGAGGGCTTGCAGGTGGATGTCCGTGTGCTGCCGCGTGAAAGCTATGGCGCGGCGATGCAGTACTTCACCGGAAGCAAAGTCCATAACGTCGCGCTACGCACGCGTGCGATCAAGCAAGGCCTCACGCTGAATGAATACGGGCTATTCAAGATCGAGGGCGAGGAGCGCGTTGCCGGTGAGACCGAGGAAGAGATCTACCGGATTCTCGGGCTCGATTGGGTGCCGCCCGAGATGAGAGAGAGTCAGGGCGAGATCGAGGCGGCCGAGAGGCACGAACTTCCGCATCTGCTGTCGCTCGCCGACATTCGCGGCGATCTCCACATGCACACGCGCGAAACCGACGGCCGCGCGACACTCGAAGAGATGGCCGCCGTGGCAAAGGCGCTTGGCTATGACTACATTGCCATCACCGATCACTCGAAGGCGCTTGCGATGGCCAACGGACTCGATGAGGATCGGGTGATTGCCTTCGCTGAAAAGGTCCGCGAGATCAATCGCGGTGATCTGGGGATCCGGATCTTTTCCGGGCTCGAGTGCGACATCCTGCGGGATGGGAAGATGGACATCGCCTGGGACGCGCTGGCGAATCTCGATCTGGTGATCGCGAGCGTTCACAGTCACATGAATCTCGAGTCCGCCGAGATGACCGAGCGGTTGCTGGCGGCGATCGAGTGTCCGCACGTCAAAGTGCTCGGTCACCCCACGGGCCGAATACTGTTGCATCGCGAGGCCTACCCGTACGATTTCGAGAAGGTCGCCATGGCGGCCGCTGGCAAGGGGATCGCGTTCGAGATCAACGCGAGCCCAGAGCGGCTCGATCTGCACTCCGCGCTGATCCGTTCCGCCAAGGCGAAGGGCTGCAAGTTCACGATCGCCACTGACGCGCATCATCCGAAGCATCTCGCCAACATGCCGTTCGGCGTTATGATGGCTCGCAGGGGCTGGTTGGAAAAAGGGGATGTCTTGAACACGCTTCCAGCGGAACGTTTCATCAAGGCATTCCGTCCTCACTGAGGTGGTTACCATGAGATCGATTCTGGGTGTCGCGGCCGCGCTGGCCGCGGTGGCGATCGCGCCGTCCGCCTACGGCGCGGAACTGAAGATCCCGTTCGAGCGATTCAAGCTCCAGAACGGGTTGCGCGTGATCCTCTCGCCGGATCCATCGGTTCCGGTGGTGGCGGTCTACGTCATCTACGACGTTGGCGCGCGATCAGAAGAGAAAGGCCGTTCGGGCTTCGCGCACCTGTTCGAACACATGATGTTCCAGGGGTCGAAGAACGCGCCCAAGGGTGTCCACTTCAAGACAGTCGAAGCGAACGGCGGCGACCTCAACGGATCGACCCACGCCGACTTCACCGACTATTTCGAGACCATGCCGTCGAACAAGCTTCCGGTGGCGCTGTGGCTCGAGTCCGACCGCATGCGCGCGCTGGCGATCACGGACGAAAACCTGAAGAATCAGAAAGAAGCCGTCAAGGAAGAGCGCCGGCTGAGCTTCGACAATCGCCCCTACGCCACGGCGATCGTCGACAAGTTTCCCACTGTGGTTTATCGCAATTGGCAGAACTCGCATTCGCTGATCGGATCGTTCGAGGATTTGAACGCGGCGACCGTGGAGGATGTGTCGAAGTTCTTCCGGACCTACTACGCGCCGAACAACGCGGTGCTGGTGATCGCGGGCGACGTGATTGTCCCCGAAGCGAAGAAGTGGATCGAGAGCTATTTCGCCGATATCCCTTCTCAGCCGCGACCGAAGCATCCGGAGATGACGGAGCCCGCGCAAACGGAACCGCGTTGGGAACGCTACGCCGACAAGATGGCGCAGGTTCCTGGTGTGATCGCCGCGTGGCCCTCCCCCAAGAGGCGCTCCGATGACTATTACGCGATGGCGATGATGGATGCCGTGCTCACCGCGGGCTCCAGTTCGCGATTCGCGTTGAACCTGGTGAAAGGCAAGGAATCTGCCATCCAGTATGAGGCGAACATCGGCTGGCCGTTCGCGGGTCCGGCGGACTACAAGGAACCGGGTGTCTACGCCACGTTCCTGCTGCACAAGCCCGATGTGCCGGCCAAGAAAATGGTGGAGCAGGTAGAGGAAGAGATCGCCAACATTCAGAAAGAGGGAGTGGCGGCCAACGAGTTGAACCGGGTCAAGGCCTATTTGCGCTCCTACCGGATTCGCGAGTTGCAGAGTCCACTCGCGCGAGCCCGGTACCTCGGACAGTACGAGGTCTTCGATGGCGATCCGAACTTCATCAACACCGAACTCGATCGCATGATGAAGGTGACCAGTGACGAGGTTCGCGAGGTGTCCAGGAAGTACATCATGCCCTCGAAACGGAGCGTGCTCGAGATCGCGCCCGAGCCGCAAAAGAAGGAGCCCAAATAGCATGCGCCCGCTCTTGACCTTGCTCATCTGCGCTGGAATTTGCGCCGCGCAACCGATCGACCGTACGAAGCCTCCGGAGACCCCGCCGCTACGCGACTTCCAGCTTCCACCCACGCAGGACGGAACGCTGCCCAACGGACTCAAGGTGGTGCTCGTCGACGATTCGCGGTATCCGATGGTGGAACTGCGCATCGGATTCCAGGCGGGCAGCCAGTACGACCCGCCCGCGACTCCGGGGCTTTCCGAAGCCACCGCGGCGCTGCTCGACGAGGGTACGCCATCGCGAAACGCCCGCAAGATCGCCGAAGACGCGGCAGGGATCGGGGCCGAGATCTCGACCGGCTCCGATTCGGACTTCCTAACCGTTTCCGCGTACGCGCCGTACGAGCATTTGGCGCGATTGATGGAACTGGTCTCCGACATCGTGCTGAACGCCAGCTTTCCCGAAAACGAGGTCCGGCTGCGCAAGGAGAACCGGCTGCAGGAACTCGCCGATCAACGCACGCAGCCCGATGTGCTGGCGGACGAGAAACTGAGCCAGGTAGTGTTTGCCGGACATCCGTACGAGCGGCCGCTTCCGACCGAAAAGGCGATTCAGACGATGACGCGCGCGGATCTGGTCAAGTTCCGGGACCGGCATCTGGCGCCGAACAACGCCGTTCTCGTGCTCGTGGGGCCGTTCGAGAACACCAAGCCCATCTGGCAAATGCTCGAGGCTCGCTTCGGCAAATGGATGCGGCGCGATGTACCCGATTCGGTCAAACTCGCCAAGGATGCCGCAGCGCGCTCGATCACGTTGGTCGACAGACCCGGATCGGTGCAGGCCAACGTCATGGTGGGCCGCATCGGCGTGTCCCGCACGAACCCGGACTACTATCCGCTACTGGTCGCTGACGCGATTCTCGGCGGCGGAACGAGCTCGCGGCTGTTCAATGATATCCGGGAGAAGCAGGGCTTTGCCTACCACGTGTCGAGCCACGCGCAGCCGTTCAAGGACACCGGCCTGGTGATGGGACAGATGCAGGTTCGCAACGAAGTGGTCGAGCCGGCGGTCAAGGGACTGCTCGGGCACTTCGAAAAGATGGGCGCCGAGCGCGTTTCCGCCGAGGAACTGAGCAACATCAAGAACTACCTCAGCGGTGGGTTCGTGATGAGCCTGACCAAGCCGTCCGGCGTCGCCGATCAGCTTCTTCGAACCCGGCTCAATGGGCTGACCAATCAGTACCTCGAGACACGCGTCGACAAGATCCGGCGCGTCGAGCCCGATCAGATTCAGGCGGTATCGAGGAAGTACTTCGATCCGTCGAAGCTGGCCGTCGTCGTGGTCGGTGACGCGAAGGTGATTCGGGGATCGCTCGAGAAGACGGGTCCAGTGAAGGTCGAGAAGTAGGCGCTACTCGCCGCGGCCGGGCTATCGGATCTGCCGCTGCAACTCGCCAAGCATGCGATCGAACTTCTCGCGCTGTCCGGGTTGCAGGATCTTCACGATCCGCTCCCGGCCGTTGGCGCGCACTTCGTCCATCTGTGCCTGCAGCGTCTGGTAGTACATCATGAAGTCGTCGAGCACGACTTCCATCTCCCTCGCCTGATCGGGAGAGAGGTCCAGTTCGCGGCGGAATTTCTGGAGCGAAATTTCGCGTCCGCCTTCTTTCCAGGATGGTCCCGGGCGGCTGACCTGCCGGTTGACCAGGCGAAATCCGAGGGCGCCCGCCGCTGACCCGGTGAGAAACACCAGCAGCAGGATCGACAGGATCTTGGGGTTGCGCCAGGGAGATTGCGCCATCGCGCCTTACTCCCCGTAGGTGGTGAGCGTCACCAGAACGGCTTCGCGGTTGCTTTCCAACTGCTGGCTCGCCATCACGGAAGTCGGATCGGAACAGCCCGGACCGTTGCAGACGTCCTGCGCCAGGAACTGTTCCACGCCCACTGGCTGCGCCGCAAGGGCTGATTCTTCGTTGGCGGGAGCCACCAGCAGCACGCCCATCAACACCAGCAGGGCCGCCGAGGCGTAGGCCAAGCGGTGGAAGAAGCGCGGTTCGAGAAACAGGTTCCAGATCGAGGTGGGACGCTGGGCTTCGATCCGCTCCATCACACGGGCGTAGAACCCGGGTGCCGGATCGAACTCGGATGGCGCGCGCAGGGTGCGCATCATCCGGGCATGCTTTTCGAACAGGTCCACCATTCGGCGCGATTCCTCGTCTTGCCCCAAAGCCTCATCAATCTCGGCGCGCCCGCGCGGGTCGAGCGAGCCACGGAGGTACCCCTCCAGGTTTTCTTCGATTCGCCGGTCCATTGTGATCTTCCCTCTCCATGCCGGTTTCCCGGCCGGTTCCGCGAGTCTTACGCCCGCGTTAAACAATATATACTACCGCAACCCCTTCCAGACAGGCATCAGGCAAACAGTCCGGTACTGAACTTCGGTACCAGCCTGCCTGCCGCTTTCACCAGCTTTTGGCGGGCGCGGAACAATTTCACCTTGATCGTATTCTCGTTCATTCCGGTCATCGACGCCAACTCTTCCACCGAGTGGCCTTCCACTTCCTTGAGCATCAGCAGTTGGCGGTCTTCCGGCGTCACCTTTTCGAGCAGCTTCACCACGAAATCACGCTGCGCCAGCCGGTCGTCGATCAGCATCTGGCCTTCCGAGCCCGGCTCGGTGCGCTCCATCCGTTGGGCTTCCTCTTCCGAGAAATCGCTCTCGTAGACGAGCTTCCTCACCTTCTTCTTCCGCAGGTAGTCGTAGCACTCGTTCACCGTGATCTTGTAGATCCAGGTCAGCAGGCTCGACCGGAAGTCGAAATTGCCGATCGAGAAGTAGATCTTCGAGAACACCTGCTGGGAGATGTCCTCGGCGTCGTTATGGTTGCGCAGGATCCCGTAGATGATGGAGAAGACCTTGCTCTGATAGCGGTCAACCACCTCCCGGAACGCCATTTCGTCCCCGTTCTGGACGCGCCGCACCAGTGCCGCCTCATCGGTTGTCTTGTATTCCACGCGAGCTCGAGCCTTGGCCTTTTGCCCCGCGTCCACGATCGGAATCGTTGCCGTCATTGCCATCGCGTCTGCCATAACACCCTCATGGACGCGCCGCGTGGTCAACTGGTTTCATTCCCGGGGCTTCCGTCAAAAATAGCACGTCCGGAATCCAGATTCGCATTCGTGGCATCATTAACTTGTACGCGCCAGTCCGCCCCACCTGAGGGTGCTTGCGCGAATCTGTACATTTCGGTATCCTTATGTTTGGAGGTAGAGACGAATGAGTGTTGCTCTCACGAATCGCGCGATTGACAAGGTGAAGGAAATCCTCACCGCCCAGGAACCCTCGCCGGCCGGTCTCCGGATCGCGGTCGTGGGCGGCGGATGCTCGGGCTTCAGCTATTCGATGGCTTTCGAGAACGCCCCGAATATGATGGACAAGACGTTCAACTACGATGGCCTCAAGGTCTTCGTCGACCAAGCCAGCCTGCTGTACCTCGAGGGCGCCGAAGTCGACTACGTCGAGACCATGGAAGGTTCCGGCTTCAAGTTCTCCAACCCGAACGTGAAGTCCACCTGCGGCTGCGGCTCGTCGTTCAGCGCGTAGAAGTCACCGGTCTCGGACAGATTCGCGGGCACCCGTTCGGGGTGCCCTTTTCTGTTTGGCGGGAGCTCTGCAGGAAGCCTGTGTTTCCCCGCACCCGTTCCGGCGGTCCGCTGAAAGCCGCCATCCGCGGCGCGAGTTCGTCACCGAAGCCGAACCGTAGTAAACTCGTGGATTCTCATGCAAGCCAGAATCCACCGCTGGAGCGAAATCCAGCTCGAACAGATGAACCCGCAATTCGCGCGCAAGGTGATCCACACCGAGCGGATCACGATCGCGCGCGTCTTCCTGACCGCGGGCTCCACCGTCCCGCGCCATCAGCACGAGAACGAACAGGTCACCGTACTCGAATCGGGCGAACTCAAGTTCATCTTCGACGACGGAGAAGCCGTCATCAAAGCGGGTGAGTGCATGCAGATTCCGCCGAACGCGCCACACCGCGTCGAAGCGCTCGCCGACAGTGAAGGCTACGATCTCTTCGCGCCCATCCGCGCCGACTGGTTGCGCGGTGACGATGCCTACCTGAGGAAATGACGATGCTCACCAGACGACAGGTTCTCGCTGGAGTTCCGCTGGCCGCAATGGCGCAGACTCCGAAGCGCCCCAAGATCGCCGCGATCTGCACCACCTACTTCAAGTTCTCGCACTCGCAGCACATCGTCGATCGCTTCCTGATCGGCTATGGCTGGAACGGCGATCACCACAAGCCTCCGATGGATCTGGTATCGATCTGGGTCGATCAACAGGGCCGGGGCGACCTCGCCAAGAGCCGTGTCCAGGAGTTCCCCTCGACCCGGATGTTCTCCTCGATCGCCGAAGCGCTCACGCTCGGAACGAGCAAACTCGCGGTCGATGGCGTTCTGCTGATCGGCGAACACGGCAAGTATGCGCGCAACGAAAAAGGGCAGCACAAGTACCCGCGCTACGAGTTCTTCAAGGAGATCGTCAAGGTCTTTGGAAGCTCGGGTCGCTCGGTTCCGGTCTTCAACGACAAGCACCTCTCCTGGAACTGGGACTGGGCTCGTGAGATGTATGACACGAGCCGCAAGATGGGCTTCGCGCTGATGGCGGGCTCGAGCCTGCCGGTCACCTATCGAACGCCGCAGGTCGAGATGCCCACGGGCTCGAAGATCCGCGAAGCGATGTGTGTCGGCTATGGCGGCGTGGATAGCTACGACTTTCACGCCCTCGAAACGGCACAGTGCATGGTGGAGCGGCGCAAAGGGGGCGAATCCGGCGTGAAGTCGATCGAGGCCTTCCGCGGAGAACGCTTCTGGACGGCGCTCGAGCAGGGCGTCTGGTCGCGTGACCTGATGATTTCGGCGCTGTGCCGCAGCCACACGCTGAAGCCATCGCGCGAGGGCTTCAACAACGACTTCCCGTCGATCGAGGCGATGAAGCGGCTGGTCCGCGATCCTTATGCCTACGTATACGAACACAGTGACGGAGTGAAGTCGTCGATCGTGATGATGAATGGCCTGATTCAGGACTTCAACTTCGCCGCGCGCATCGATGGCCGTACAGAGCCGTTTTCCACGCAGATGTACCTGCCCATGCCGCCCGCGCGCACTACGCTCGCCAACTTCTTCTCGCCGCTCACCAACAACATCGAGACGCTGTTCCTGACGGGCAAGGCGCCCTATCCCGTCGAACGGACACTCCTCACCACCGGACTCACAGCCGCCGGCGTCGAAAGCCTCTTCCAGGGACAAAAGAAGCTCGACACTCCGCACCTGGCGCAAGTCACCTACGCCGCACCGAAAGATTCCACCTTCTGGAGAACCTGATGCCGAAGCGAGTGGCCATCGTCACCACGATCTATCGATACCTGTCGCATGCGCAGCACATGGGCGACCGCTTCCTGGTTGGCTATCCGATCAACGGCCGCTGGCACAAGCCGGATGTGCAGGTAGTTTCCCTCTACGTCGATCAGAAACCGAAGGGCGACCAAAGCGAAGAGCGGGCGAAGGAGTTCGGCTTCAAGGTCTACCCGACAATCGCCGAGACCCTGCGTTGCGGAACCGGCAAGCTCGCCGTGGACGCCGTCATGATCATCGGTGAACACGGCGACTATCCCAAGAATGAACTCGGCCAGGTGCTCTATCCGCGCCACGAATTCTTCAAGCAGTGCGTGGACGTCTTCGAGAAGGACGGGCGAGCGGTCCCGATCTACAACGATAAGCACCTCTCCTACAGCTTCGAGAAAGCGAAGTGGATGGTCGATCAATCCAAGCGGTTGA
This sequence comes from uncultured Acidobacteriota bacterium, assembly GCA_902825945.1. GTDB lineage: Bacteria > Acidobacteriota > Terriglobia > Bryobacterales > Bryobacteraceae > SYLY01. Next base: position 29,656 of record CADECY010000066.1, on the reverse strand, counting down.
AGTTCCCGATGCTCGCGGGCTCCTCCCTGCCCGTAACCTGGCGCCTCCCCGATGTCGAGATCCCGCTCGACTCCGAAATCGAGGACGCGCTGATGGTGGGTGTGGGCGGATCGGACCCGATGGACTACCACGCGCTCGAAGCGATGCAGTGCATGATCGAGCGGCGCAAAGGCGGCGAATCGGGCGTGAAGTCGGTGCAGTTGATCGATGGCGACGCAGTGTGGAAGGCGGGTGACGAAGGGCGCTGGTCGAAGCGGCTGTTGACGGCCGCTCTCTCACGCAGCGACACGCCGCAGGGATTGACCAACGAAGATGCGCGAACCCAGGATCTGGTGGGATCCGGCGTACTACCGAAGCTCGTCAAAGCGCCAGCCGCGTACTTCATTGAACGGAACGACGGACTCCGCACCACCCTGCTGATGCTCAACGGCGCGGTCCGCGACTACACCTTCGCCGCGCGCTTGAAGGGAGGAGCGATCGCGTCGATGCAGTTCTTCCTGCCGCCGACGCCGAACGTCACCTACTCGGCATGCCTCGTCTCGAAGATCGAGGAGATGTATGTGACCGGCAAGGCACCGTATCCGGTGGAGCGCACGCTCATCGTGAGCGGAGCGCTCGAGGCGTGCCTGAAGTCACGCTCTCGGGGCGGAAAGAAGCTCGACACGCCAGAGCTTGCGGTGAAGTATCGCGGCACCAAGGTCCCGCAGCACGCCCGGGGATAGAGCTCACAGCAGCGTGGCCCGTCCCCAATAGTCCTCGAACAATCCCTTCATCGCCTCCGACATGCCCGGGTGCTCGAACAGTACCGCGGTCCAGGTGGGCTTGGTCACCAGCGGATCGAGCAGCGCGATCATGCCGCGGCTTTCGTCGAACAGCGCGAGCTTCATCGGCAGTGATTTCGTCTGCCGCACCTCGACCCCCGCGGCGCGATAATCCACCAGCCGCTGGCGGTGTTGATCGTCGAGCCGGTCCCCTTCGAGCAGCAGGCGGCACGTAACGCCGCGCAGCCGCGCATCCTTGACCAGGCGCTCATCGAGCGGGTCGACGGCGTAGGGCGGCCGCGAGAACTCGAGATACTCCCGCTGCGCCTCACCGATCATGCGCCGGTATTGCGCGGCGGTATGGCCGGGCTCGGTGACGATGCGGAGGTAGTCGAGCGTTCCCCGCCCTTCCTGCCCTTCCGAATAGGCGCGCTCGAGATCTTCGACCACGGCGCCCGCCACGCGGCTCTGCTCGGTCAACTCGAGTTGGAGTTGTTCATGCCGCCGCGCGATGTAGTTGGGAATCGCCAGCGCGGGCTCGATTGCCGAGAACAGCTTCGTCTTCTCCTGTACAACGCGCGCAAAGCCCTTCTCGGCAAGGCTGTCGAGCACCTCATAGATCTTCTGCCTCGGAACGTCGGAGCGCGCCGCCAGTTCGAGGGCCTTGAACTTCGGATGCCCCACCAACACGATGTAGGCGCGGGCCTCGTAGGCGTTCAAGCCGATCTGCTGCAGACGGCGCCACAGATGCTGGTAATCGTTCTCCTGCAGTTCCTTCTTCACGTTTCCCCTTGGACTCAGCAGATCACAACGGGGCACCCGCTGCAACCGATACTCTATTAGACATGGTATACGCGGTTTGGCTCGCCGGACTCGGGGTCCTGTTCTGGATTCTCGAGCGCATCTGGCCGCGGCATCCAGAACAGCCTCTGTTCCGTACGGGTCTGATTTCGGACCTCGCCTACGTCATCTTCAACGCACATGTCCTCGGGATGATCCTTGCCGCGCTCACAACGGGATTGATCGAAAGCTGGGATTCCCTGCTGACCGCTCGGGGCTGGAAGGACTCGTTCTACCTCGGATTCATGCGCGAACAGCCGTTCTGGCTCCAGTTCCTGGTGCTGCTGCTGGTATTCGATTTTCTGCAATGGTGCATCCACAATCTGCTCCATCGCGTCGGCTGGCTGTGGGAATTCCACAAGGTACACCACAGCATCGTGGATATGGATTGGATCGGCGATTGGCGCTTCCACTGGGGCGAGATCTTCGTCTACCGGGGATTGCTCTATGTTCCGGCCGCGTTCTTCGGATTCCGGGGCGAGGTGATGTTCTGGGTGGGCGTCGCCAACACGCTGATCGGACACTTCGCGCACGCCAATCTCAGTTGGAAGATCGGAGCACTGCGTTATCTGATCAACAGTCCCGAGATGCACATCTGGCACCACAACCATCCTGACGACGGACCCATCAACCGCAACTTCGGCATCACGCTTTCGGTCTGGGACTGGGTCTTCGGCACCGCGCACATTCCCGCCCATGATCCGGCACATCTCGGATTCGACGGCATCGAGCGTTATCCGAAGCAGTTGCCCGGCCAGTGGCTCGCTCCCTTCGCGCGGCTCATCGGACGATAGCGATACCGTAGAGAGAGATGCATCCATCGCTTCTGGTCCAGATCGAGAACGCGTTGCCCGCGGCGGGTCGCGCGCGCAGGGGCCGGCTTCCCGAATGGCTGACCAAGCCCGAGATGAACCACGAGAGCGTCACCGCGCTCAAGCGCGATCTGCGGGCACGGAATCTGCACACGGTGTGCGAGTCGGCGCGATGCCCGAATCTTCGTGAATGCTTTCATCGCGGGCAGGCGACGTTCATGATTCTCGGCAACCTATGTACGCGCGGATGCGGCTTTTGTTCAGTGCCGAAAGGAAGCCCGGACAAACACGAGTTCAGCCTCGATCCGATGGAACCGGCGAACGTCGCGCGACAGGCCGAGACGATGGGGCTGAAGTACGTAGTGATCACGAGCGTGAATCGGGACGACCTCGCTGACGGAGGTTCGCATCACTTCGCACAAACCGTGCGCGAGGTCCGCGCCGCGCTTCCGAAGGCGCGCGTCGAAGTGCTCACACCCGACTTCGAAGGGAACATGGACGCGGTCAAGCGTGTGCTCGACGCGGGTCCGGACGTCTACAACCACAACATGGAGACCGTGCGGCGGCTGTATCCGCGAGTGCGTCCCCAGGCGGACTACCGGCAGTCGCTCGCCGTCCTCCGAGTCGCGAAACAGTACCGCCCCGATGTGCTCACCAAGAGCGGACTCATGGTGGGGCTGGGCGAGTCGCATGAAGAGGTCACGCAGTTGCTTGGCGATATCCACCTGAACGGGCTCGCCGATGTCGCGACGATTGGGCAGTACCTACAGCCCTCGCGGCGCGGTCTGCCCGTTATCAAGTACGTGACGCCGGCGGAGTTCGACGATTACCGGAGTCACGGCCTCGGGATCGGATTCAAGATGGTGTTTAGCGGACCATTTGTGAGAAGCTCTTACATGGCCGACCTCGTCGCGCACGAGGCGAGCCTGGCGTCCGCATGAACCTTCTCCTAGCGCTGTCGTCGGCAGTGCTGCTGATTCTCGTTTTTCCCGATTTCGACCTCCGCGTCCTGGCCCCCGTCGCACTGACGCCGCTACTGCTTGCGGCGGCTCGCCAGCCGGTCTGGTGGAAGCGCCTCCTGCTTGGCGAGGCGTCGGGAATCCTTTTTTGGGGCGGGCTCTGCCACTGGATCGAGTTCGTGCTCGAAAATCATGGCGGCATGGACGCATGGCTGGGCTGGCTCACCTTCGCGCTGTTCTGCCTGTTGAAGGCCTTGCACACCGCCGTGTTCACGATGCTCGCCGGGCCGATCCTGCACCGGCCATGGGCCATCGTGGGAGTCGCCGCTCTCTGGACCGGAATCGAGCGGTTACACGGCGAGTTTGGCTTCCAGTGGATGCTGCTCGGCAACGCGGGCATCGACATGGGAGTTCCGCTCCGGCTGGCTCCCGTCGTGGGAGTTTACGGGGTCTCGTTCGTGTTCGCGATGATGGCTGCGGCTGTCGCGATGATCGTCCTGCGAATGCCCCGATCGTACGTGTATCCGATGGCGGCGCTCCCCATGCTTTATCTGCTTCCCGAGATGACACCACCGCTCGCCGGACAGGATACCGCCGTCGCCGTCCAGGGCAACGCTCCGCAATCGTTCAACTGGACGATGCCGAAGATCCGCGAGCTGATCCAGACCATGGGATCGCTCTCGCTCCAAAACGCGCTCGATCCGGCGAAGCGTGCCCCGACTCTGCTGCTGTGGCCCGAATCGCCCGCGCCGATGTATTTCTACACCGACCCCGATTTCCAGGCGGAAGCCAAACGTCTCGCGCGAAGCACCAAGACACACTTTCTGTTCGGCACCGTGGCCTATGATCCGAAGACGCGCGCGCCGCTGAATCGCGCGCTGTTGCTGAACCCGTACGGCGAGATCGCCACAAGTTACGACAAGATGTACCTGGTGCCGTTCGGCGAATTCGTACCGGAGACGTTCTCTTGGGTGAATCGAATCACGCAGGAGGCGGGAGATTTTCAGCCAGGCCAGCGCATCGTCGTTTCGAAGGTGAACAACCAGACACTTGGAACAGTGATCTGTTACGAATCCGCGTTTCCGGAACTGGTGCGGCGATTCCCGCTCGAGGGTGCCGGGCTGATCGTAAACATCACCAACGACGGTTACTTCGGGCGCTCGTCGGCACGTGGCCAGCACGTGATGCTCGCCCGCATGCGAGCGGCGGAAAACCGCCGCTGGGTGCTGCGAGCCACCAACGACGGCTACACGATGGCGATCGACCCGGGCGGCCGCGTCACCGACACGCTGCCACCGTATCAAGCCACCGCCGGACGCCTCAATTTCAACTGGATCCCTTCGCTCACCCCCTACACCCGCAACGGCGACTGGTTCGCGTGGACCACGCTCGGATTCGGAATCGCCGCCTTCGCGCTCGCGAAACTGCTGCCGGAGCCGGAGCATCACGGATGAAGCCTGTTCAATTGGCGCTCACCCTCCCGCTCCTGCTCGCGGCGCAGGCGGGGAAGGACTGGGGTGTGGAACGCACCACCTACCAGGATCCGGTGACCGGCGCCACGGTCGCGAATCTGACGGCCCAGGATCGTGGCAAGGCCCAGAACCTCTACTATCACGTCTCGAACTTCACGGCGGACAATTCGAACGTGATCCTCGCCGCCGAGCGTGGCGGTACTTGGCACATCTTCCGCTCGGAATTAGCGACCGGCCGGTTGATCCAGATAACGGATGAATCTGGCGTTGGCGCCGCGTCGTGCCTTCCGCATCCGAAGGAGCCGCGGCGTCTACTCTACCTTCGCGGACCCGAAGTTTTCGAGATCGACATCATCAGCTTGGCCAAACGCAAGGTGGGCACGATTCCCGAACCGCGCACGGGCGGCTATCAGCAGCCATCACTGAGTCACGATGGCAAGTGGTTGACGGTTACCAAACAGCGCGACGCGTCGAATTGGGAGATCGGCATGATGGACCTCGAAACCGGGCGCTACCGGACGGTGGTGACGCAGGGCTTTCGCATCGGCCACACGCAGCACAGTCCGGTGGATCCGCGAATCTTCTACGTTTGGGAAACAGGCGGCTACGCGCCGCAGCGTTCATGGATCGTCAACGAAGACGGTTCGGCGAACCGGCCTTTGTACTATCGCGCCGATCCGAAGACCTGGTTCACTCAGTTGAAGGAGTGGATGACGCACGAAGCGTGGGTACACGAAACGGGCGAGATGACAATGATCATGGACAAGGTGGGCATCGTCGCGGTGAATCGCGAGGGCGAGTCGCGTATGCTCGTCCACGGAAACTACTGGCACGCGGCGGCGCGACCGGACGGAAAGTTCCTCGTGGCCGATGACTTCTCGGGGCGCATCTGGACGATCGAAACGGCAACGGGCAACACGCGGCTGGTGACAACGGGAACACGCGCGGCCGATCGCTCGGTCCACGCGCATGCGAGCTTCGACCGCACCGGCCGCTACGTTCTGTTCAACAACGCGAACCGCTATCAGACCGTGTCGATCGTCGATCTCGAAACGCTCGCGCCCGCCCGGATTCGATAGCAACGTGCCGCTGACCGATTGGGGATTCCTCGTCACGCCAGCGGAGATCGAGTCGTGGATCCTGTATCAGGACGCCGAACTACTGATCGTGAACAAACCGGGCGGACTCGTCTGTCATCCCTCCAAGCGCGGACCGTGGTCGAGCCTGATCGGCGCTGCGCGTGAGTTTGCCGGCCTCGAGCGATTGCACATGCCGTCGCGCCTCGATCGCGAGACGAGCGGCGTGGTGGTGTTCGCCAAGTGTCACGCCATGGCTTCGCGACTGCAGAAGGCGATCGAGCGGCGGCGCGTGTCCAAGAGCTACGTGGCAATTCTCAAGGGCGAGATCGCGGCGCCCATCAGTGTGGATGAGCCGATCGGGCCGGCCGATGGCGCGATCGTGGTCAGCCGCCAGGCGGTGCGCGCGGACGGCAAACCCGCGGTGACGGAGTTCGAGCCGATCGGGTGGGTGCCGGGATTCACACTGACGCGTGTCCGCCCGTTGACCGGACGGATGCACCAGATCCGGGTTCACGCGGCGTGGCTCGGATGTCCGGTGGTGGGCGACAAGCTCTATGGTCCGGACGAGCGCTACTATCTCGAATTCGTAAAGAGCGGCCTCACCGAAAATCTGCGGCGAGCACTCGGCGTGCCGCGGCAAATGCTGCACGCTGGAGAAGTGCGATTCCCGGACATCCCATCGCCGCCGGCTCCGCTGCCGGACGACATGGCCGGATTCTGGGCGGGTCAGGCCTTGGCGAGTTCGGTGGACGCGTTGCGGACGTGGAGTTGATAGGAGACGGCGGTCAATCCCAACACCGGGACCAGGAGCAGCGCGGGCGCCCATCCCGCCGAGCGCCAAGTCACCACGATGAGTCCGGCGGCGGCGGCACCGGCGAGATAGTAGGGCAGGCCCCAGAAGTAGAAGCGTTCGGCGATCGCGCCCGCCGCGCGGCCTTCCGACATGGACATCGCCGTGGCGATGAGCGCCGAGTGAACGCAGCCGAGCAAAAGCGCTGCCACCAGCAGTTCCACCGCGAGTGAGCGCTGTGTGAGCGGTGCTAGCGGCCAGCGGGAGATGACGGCGGCAAGTGCCGAGGCGATCATCATGGCGCTGATCGCGAAGAAAGGGTGGATCCTGCGGTTGCGCGCCTTGGCGAACGCCGAGGGAATCGAGACGAGCGCGGCCATCAGAATCGCCTCCGAGAGGGAGAGATCGGCCACGGCGGCGAGCACCATGACGATGCCTGCGGAAATCGTTCCGCGGATCCCAGGTAGTGAGACCCGCGGGAACGATGCGGCGATCCCTACAGCAGAGAACACCGCGAATCGGGCCTGATCGCGGGATTCCCAATGGATCACCGCAAGAACGAAGAGCATCGCGCCCAAACCGGTGATGATAGCGGCAAAGACCGAGCTGCCGTTGTGAGCGGTCCGTGTCCGTTCGACGGCGGTGATCGAGCCCGCCGCCTTACCGGTTCCGAGACCGTTGAAGAAGAAAACCAGGTAAACGAGAGGAGGAAGAAGCAGCCACGATTCAATGCTGGCCGCCGCGCCGCCGAGCGGTAGCAGCCCGACCGCGGTCGCACCGACCAGGTAGTAGGGGAACGAGGTTACGTAGTAACGGGCATTGATCGAACGGAACGTCTCGGTGGTGGTCAGCGAGAGAATTCCCGCCACCAAGAAAGTATTGGTAACGAAGTACGTCGTGGTGACCATCGCAAACCACGCCGGACGGTACTCGGAGATGCCGCCGCCGAACAGGCCGTGCGCAGCCAAATAGGCGACGCAGCCGCTCAGTACCAGGTTCGCGGCGTTGAACGCCACTTGAATCGGCACCGGCTTTTTCCGGCAATTGAGGAAGCTCATGCCGAGCCCGGCGGCGAAGCAGGCGATCACCGTTTCGGGCAAGGTGAAGTAGGCCACGCCCGCCAGCAGGAACAGGAAGTTCGGCGTGAAGTAGGCCGCCACTCCGCCGAGGCGGATCTTGATCGCCGACGAGGCGACCGCCAGGGTGACGTAGAGGGCGAGGGTCCAATCGGGCCCCGCCCAGCCACGAAGCGCCATCGCGAGAGCGAAAGCTCCGGCCACGATCACGGCGATCGCGAAGCGCTTGGCGTTGACCGGGAGTTCCATTCCAATGCGATCAAAGCACGTAGCGTGCCATTCTGGAAACCGTTGACAATCTTAGCAGCCTGGCCCGGCGAATCGGACAAACTGTCAGGATCAGCTACCGGATTGTCCAGACGACAAGCGCGCCTGGCGCTCTCGAGTGAACTCGCACTCAGGGTCGAGTTCGAGTGCGCGGGCTTCCGTTCCAGCTGTACGCCGGGCCTCACACCAGAGGGGTAATGTGGTTCGCGGATCGCGATGGGCCGTGAGCTGCAACTGGCCGAGGCACTTCGAGATCACCCGTCGGTAATACGGCCCCATCGTCGTCCGGATCGATCTCGACGGCGGCGGTGACCGTCGGACCTCGCGTGTCTGGCTGCCGATCCACGAGGTACGGCAAAGCCTGGTCCGTGACATCGCGCCCAACCTGTTATCCTATTCTCAGTCCGCGCCGGAACGAAATCCGGATCACAGCCGATCGCTTCGGCGCTGAAGGAGAACAGTACTCCCTCCCTCCATCCTTCCCAGGCAACGACTCCCATCGTGAGTGTGACCAAGGACGGCCGGGCTGAGTGAATTAGAACGGAACGTCGTCGTCGCCCGCTCCACCAAAAGTCTCCGGTTCAGCCGCCGGCTGAGGGCGTGACTGTCCCGCCGGCGGGCGTTGCGCACTACGTGGCATCGACACAGGACCACCGCCTTGGCGGGCGAATCCGCCACCGAACCCGGCACCCGGACCCGGGTCGCCACCCATGTCGCCGAAGCCACCGCCGCTGCCCATGTCGCCGCCAGCCGGACCGCCATCGCGTCCGGCGCCGCTCAGCAGGATCACATCTTCGGCCATTACCTCGGTGGTGTACCGCTTATTGCCGTCCTTGTCGTCCCACGACCGTGTGCGGAGACGGCCCTCCACATAGACCTGTTTCCCTTTGGTCAGGTAGTTGGCAAGGTTCTCGGCCCGCCACAGGACGATGTTGTGCCAGTCGGTCTCTTCTTTCCATTCGCCGGTCTGGGTGTCCTTGAAGCGGCGGTTGGTGGCGAGCGTAAAATTGGTCACCGCTGCGCCGGCGGTGGTGAAGCGGGTTTCGGCGTCTTTGCCCAAATGCCCGATCAGAATGACCTTGTTGATGCTACGAGATGCCATAGGCGACTAGAGTCCAGCGTATCACGCCCGCGCGGCCGCGGGCTCCTCCATCAAAAGATTCAGGAACGACTGCGTGGCGCGGTTGAACTTCTTCCTCCGCAGATGCAGGATTCCGAGCGGCCTCGACAGTCCGGGTGCCTCGAGCGGAATCGCCCGCAGCCGGCCCTGCTCGACATCGTTCTTGAGAATCCGCTCCGGCAGAATGCTCAGGCCCGACCCGAGCGTCACCGCTTCCTTCATCATTTGGATATTGTCGAAGTGCATCACGCGGTTGACGGTCACACCCGCGTCGCGCAGGAACTTCGCCACCTCGCGGCTGATCGGAAGGTCGTCGTCGAAGCCGACATAGTCTTTCCCGTCGAGATCGCCGGGCCGGATCACGGAAAGGCCTGCGAGCGGATGCGCCGGGGTCATCGCCACCACCATGCGCTCGTTGCGCCAGGAGATCGCGCGGATCAACTTGCTGGGCACCGGATAGCTCACCAGCCCGAGATCGGCCTGTTCGTTGGCGACCGCCTCGTAGACCTTTTCCGGACGCAGGTAGTCGACCTTCAATTCGGCGCCCGGAAAACGCTCGGCGAAATCGTGCTCGAGCTTGGTCATCTCCGACAGGCCCACCGAGTAGATCGAGGCGACCCGGACCGTGCCCTCCACTTTGCCCTTCAACCGCTCGAGCCCGACATCGAACTCCTGCCGCAGCCTGACCACCTCGCGGCAGAAATCGGCGTAGAGTCTGCCAGCCTCGGTCAGAACCAGCGGGCGCTTCGAGCGGTCAACGAGCGTCACGTCGAACTGCTTTTCGATCTCCTGCAAGTGCTGGCTCGCCGCCGATTGGCTGACTCCGCTCAACTGGGCTGCGCGGCTCACCGATTTGGTACTGGCGAGATCGCGGAACAACTGTAGGTGTTCCAATGTCACAGTGGGCAGCATATCATAAGCCACCCTTATTGGACAACCGCCCGAGCTTCCAACGAACTGATATTAATCACTCATGAGGAAGATCAGCGGACGGACGTCGTCCTCCGGAGTCCATTCCCAATATTTCACCAGGATGGTGTAGACCATGAGGCCCGTCTCCCCTTCCCCGAGGAGCAGATATCGCAGCGCCTGCGACACCAGATTTTGTCGCGAAAGCCCGAGGAACAGGCGCACGGGATCAATCAGTTCACTGACGGTGGCGATCGTGTTGGCGATGGCGATCGCGCCCGTCACTTTGATGTGATAGTTCTCGCCTTCCTTGCGAAGGCGCAGCGAGAGCTCGGAAAGAAAGTCGCTGCGGTTGTCGATCAGCTCGATATTGAGAAACGCGATCGGCCCATCGATCGCGTAGTGCTTGCGCAATTCGACCGATTTCCTCTGGCGCGTCTCCTCGTCGAAACTGCGCACGGGAGCGAGATTCACCTTCTTGCCGGTAATCTGACTCCACAACTCGGCGGACTCCTGGTCGCGGAACGACACCTTCGTCACCCGCAGCTCCGTCGCGCGATCATAGCGGCTGATGCCGCTCACGATCAGCGTGATGATGATGAAGATGCTCGCGATGATGATGCCATCCGGCCGCTGCTCGACGTTTTCGAACAGCACGTAGGCAAACACGCAGACGACGAGCCAGCAGTAGATCGAGAGAGCGCGGTCACGCTCTTTCCAAAGCGCGAGCGCGGCGGCGACGGCCGCGGAAAGCATCAGGACGAGCACTCCGGTCGCGTACGCGCCACTCTGGGCGTGGACATCCGCCTTGAAGGCGATGGTGACCAGTACGGTGGCCACGAAGATGATCAGCACGAGCGGCCGGGGGAAGACGACCCAGGTCGGCGCCATGCCGAATCGAGGCAGGTAGCGAGGAATCAGATGGAGCAAGCCCGCCATGGCGGAAGCCCCCGCGAACCAGAGAATCAGGATCGAGAAGATGTCGTAGGCAGTTCCAAATGCCGGCCCGAGCAACCCGTGAGCCAGGTAGGCGATCGCCCGGCCGCTCGCCTTTCCGCCGTCTTTGTAGGCCTCTTGCGGAATCAGCAGCGTTGTTACGAAGCTCGACGTGATGAGCAGGACGCTCATGATGAGCGCGGCCGCGGCGAGCAGTTTGCGGGTGTTCCGGATCCTTCCGTGCGGCACGCCCGATTCCTCGTCGGCCGCGTCACCCTTGATCAGCGGCATCACCGAAGCGCCGGTTTCGAAACCGGATAGGCCGAGCGCGAGTTGGGGAAAGACGAGTCCGGCGGCGATCATCACATGGGTCCAGTCGCCCTTCATCGAAAGCGCGTTCTGCCAGGTGCCGAGCGCCTCCGGATGCGCGAAGCATTCCTGCAGCGCACGCACGAGAACCACGGCATTGAGAAGGATGTAGGGGATCGCCACCGCCGAAGCGAGGCCAATCGCTTCCTTGAATCCGCGCAGAAAGACAGCGGTGAGCAGGCTCAGCAGCAACAGAGTGAGCACAATCTGATGCTCTCCGATGTAGTCATGCAGGAACGGATTGTGGATGGCATGTTCGGCCGCGTCCGCCGCCGAAAGGGTCATGGTGATGACGAAGTCGGTGGCCGCGAAGCCGAGCAACGCGAGCACGAGAAACTTTCCAGCCCAGCCCGGCAGCAGATTTTCGAGCAGCGCGATCGAGCCGTGTCCGGCGAACGACCGCCGCGCCACCTGTGCGTAGATCGGCAGCGCGCAGAACAGCGTCACCAGAACCAGGATCGCGGTCGCGATGGGCGAGATCGCTCCCGCCGCGAGCAGCGCGATTCCGGGCTGATATCCGAGTGTGGAGAAGTAGTCGACACCGGTCAGCCACAGCACCATGTACCAGGGGTGCGAATGCGCGTTGTCGTGCGTCTCTTCATCCAGCCTTTGCCCTTGGTGCAACCAGCCGGCGACGCCGTGCCTCGGCGGAGCCGCGCTTTCTCGGGTGGGGAGTTCCGGAAGATAAGTCTTCGGCCCGCGAATCATCACCGTATATGGTAGCGGACTTCCCTGCCTCCACTGTTATCCTGGAATCTCGATGAGCCGAATCGACACGATCAAGAACCTGCTCGAACAGGACCCCGGCAACAGCCGGATGCGCTACATGCTCGCCATGGAGACAGCGAATTCCGGAGACCTTGCCGGTGCGGCAAAAGTCTACGAAGAGTTGCTGGCGACCGATCCGAACTACAACGCCGCCTATTTCCACGGCGGACAAACGCTCGAAAAGCTCGGGCGGATCGAGGAAGCCCGTGCGATTTACGAGCGTGGAATCGACGCCACCACGCGCAACGGCGACGGCCATACCCGGAGCGAACTCCAGGGCGCGCTCAGCTCACTCGGCTGATTTCGGACCCACCCAGTAGCCATCGCGCGCCGACACCGTCAGTCCCTTTCGCTTCACCGTCAGCGAGAGTTTCCGGAAGCCCGGCGCGCCACCGGTGACAGGCTTGAACCCTAGGCTGTACTGGTGGCGCAGTTCCTCTTCGATCGTCGAAAGGACATCGGCGATCGACACCTTCTTCGACACCTCGAAATAGCCGCCTCCGGTCTCCTCAGACAGCCGCTTCAGCACCTTACGCCCGTTCGGCAAAGTCACGACGCGCGCGGGACGGCCTCGGCGCCCGCCACCGCCCGGAAACGCGATCATCGGCGACTGGCGGTAGAGTTCGCGATCCTCGTGGAGAATGCCGTAGACCATCGTATCGGCGCGCTGCGCCATCTCGACCGCATCCGCGATCTTTACCTTGCTCCCCGTGTCAACGCCGTCGGAAAGCACCAGCAGGGCCTTGCGGCCGGTCTGCTTCCGCATCACTTCGTCCGAACCGAGTAGCACCGCGTCGAAGAGAGTGGTGCCGCCGGGCAGGCGTCCGCTGTTCCGCCGGCGGACCCGCGACTCCCGGGGCAACTCGAGCACGGCGAGCGAATCCTTCAACTTTTGCCGTGAAGACGTGACGTCCTGTAGCATCTCGACATCGAAGTCGAACCGGAAGACGAAGGCCTGATCCTTTTCCTCGCGCAACACCTTGTCGAGGAACTGGAAGCTTGCGCGCTGCTCATCCCCGAGAATCCGCCGTTGACTGAGGCTGGTGTCGACCAGCAGGCCAATCGTCAATCCGAGGTCGCTGTCGCGGCTGAAGTATTGAATCGGCTGAACGCGCCCATCCTGTTGCAGCACGAAATCGTCCTGGGTGAGGTCGCGCACGATCTTTCCGTCGCGGTCGCGCACGGTGGCGATTACGTTCACCACCTCGACAGCGCTCTTGAACGACGGATCGGTGTCGCTGGCCGGCGCCAACGAAGCGGCGAAACCGGAAAGGAACGCACGACGGCTCAGCATCACTACCACGATAGACGCGCCGGCGCACGAATGGGATACAGCCCGTGTGCAGTAAGATTGTCTCCATGCCGCTCCGCCCTTGGGCCCTCGTCGCGATGGCAGGATTGCTCTCCGCCGGCCAGGATCTCCGCCTGAGCTATCGCTCGGAGATCGACAACACCGATCAGCCGTATCGCCTTTTCGTTCCATCGAGCTACAACGGTTCCCCCATGCCGCTCGTCGTCGCGATGCACGGAACGGGCGGCAATGAGAACACGATCTTCGACGACGCCACCTATCAGCACGGGCCATTGAAGGCCGCGGCGGAGAAGCACGGCGCGATCGTCGTCAGTCCACTCGGGCGCGGCGTCACCGAATATCGTGGCATCGGCGAAAACGACGTATTTCAGGTACTCGCCGATGTCCAGCGGCGATACAAGATCGACGAGGATCGGATCTACCTCACGGGACATTCGATGGGCGGAACCGGCGCCGCCTATCTCGCGATGCGCCACCCGGATCTCTTCGCGGCGGTCGCGCCGCTCGCCGCCGCCTACAGCTTCCCTTCGATCGCCCGTAACGCGGCATCGATTCCCTTCCTCTGGATCGGCGGTGCGGCGGACGCCGAGTTCTACCATCGCGGCGTCGCCGCGGGCGTCGAGCGGATGCGCAAATTCGGAGCTCCGGTGATCTCCGAGGCGATACCGGGGGAGGGCCACAGTGGTCCGGTGAAGGACTTCGACCGTGTGCTCGCATGGCTGCTCCAGCACCGGCGCGACCCGAATCCGCGCCGCTTCTACTTCGAGACGGACACCCCGATGCACGGCGCGGCGCACTGGACCGTCATCGAAAAGATCGCTCAGCCGGGCCGGATCGCGTGGATCCAAGGCGAATCGCCGGGCGGCAACCGCGTTCACTTCGAAGTGTCGAACGTGGCTGAGTTCACGTTCATTCCGCAATACTACTTCCAGGACACCACCCGCGGACTCTACATCACCGTCAACGGCCGCGTGGTTTGGACTCTGCCGATTCCCGGCAACCAGCAACTGCGCCTCACAGCCGGCTGGACCGCCGCGCTCGAACCGAAACCCGAACGTTCACTCACCTCTTGGCGCAAACATCCGGTAGCACGCGCGACGGAGAAGCTCGACATGCTCGGAACCGAGAAGCGGCTCGCCAATTGGATCACCGACGCGATGCGCGCGGCCACCGGTGCCGACATCGCGCTCTGGGGCGGCTGGGCCTATCGCGGACTGCCGATCCCGGAGGGCACGGTCGACATTGTGGACCTCATCCAGTGCAGCCGTCCGTTCGACCAGCATCTCGTGACGGTCAAGCTCAAGGGCCTCGACATCATCGCGATTCTCGACGACAACGTGCCGCACCCGAAGAAGAACCAACCCACTCGGATCGATTCACCGGGCGCGAGCCGTCTCGTGCAAGTGTCCGGAATGAAGTACACGTTCGACGCTTCAAAGGACACCGGGTCGAAGATCGTTGCCCACGATCTCGAGCCCGAGCGCGTGTACACGGTGACGCTCGAAGGTCAGGTGGTCGAGCGGGAGACGATGCTGCTTGCCGGGCGGTTCCGCAAACTCGACTATACGACGACACCCACGCCATTCACCCTGGCGCTCTACGGACACGCGGCGCGGAGCGGCAAGATCGAGGCTCGTAAGGAAGGGCGCGTCGTCAACGCCAAGGGCGAGTAGAGGTCACGGGACCTCGACGATCCGCTGCAGGGCAGGCCGATAGTACTCGGCACCGCCGGTCGAGACATGCAGGTTGTCGAGGATATCGGCCTCACCGGCTCCATGTGTATGCCCGCACAGGACCAGCCCGGTGCATTCGGGCCGCTTTTCGAAAGCGGCGCGGATCGCTTCGCCGGAGGCCTGGCAAGTGAAGAAGGGCGTCCAATCCGGATCCGAGATCCTGCCCTGGTGCCACGTCGCTTCGCGAAATGGCGGAACGTGCGTGGCGACGACCACGTGCTGGTATCGCTCCACCGCCGGCGGCAGTACACGTTCGAAATGAGCACGCGCCTGGTCGCCGAGTTCGTTCAGTTTGCGGAACTGGCGCGCTCCGCTCAGGCCGGTCAGTTCGCCGATCAGTTCGAAGTCGTTCAGCCGGACCCGCGAATGCGCATGATCACCCACGCGGCCATCGCCCCAGCCATCGTGCCCCACGAGCGCGGTGCGCGGCGACAGTTCCACGGCATCCATCTCCGGCAGCCAGTGCAGCCAAGGCGATTGCCGGCAAGCCAAACGCGCGGTTTCCCGCGCGCCTTCGATCGTGCCGAAGTAGAAGTCGTGATTGCCGAGCACGAAGTAGATAGGCCTTTGCCAAGCCTCGGCCATCCTGAGCAACATGCCGCGGAACGATTGGGCCTCGGCGATGTCGCCGGTCACCACCACCGCGTCGGGACCGTGGCTCGCGACAATGGCGAGCAGCTCATCGACAGCGCGCCGCGCGACGAAGTTCAGATGAACATCGGTGAGCCAGGCCACGCGGGGCATGGTTCTACCCGACGACGCGTCCGTCGCGCATCTTGACCACGCGATCGGCGAAGGCGGCCGCCTCTGGATCGTGGGTGATCATGAGGATTGTCTGCCCGAGACGGCGATTGAGATCGCGCATCAAGCCGAGTACGGCGTCTGAGTTTTGGGTGTCGAGATTGCCCGTCGGCTCGTCGGCCAACAGAATCGCCGGGTGATTGACAATCGCCCGCGCGATCGCAACGCGCTGCTGCTCGCCGCCCGACAACGCACGCGGCTTGTGATCGAGCCGCTGCTCGATTCCAAGCAGCTTCAACGCCTCTCCGAACTCAGCGTTGGTCTCGAGCGGCTTGCGGGCAATGTCGCACGCAATCGCGATATTGTCGCGCGCCGACAGCGTCGGCAGCAGGTTGTACTTCTGGAAAACGAACCCGACCTTGGTACCGCGAAGGCTCGTGCGGCCGCCCTCGCTCAACGACGCCAGATCGACGCCATCGATCACGACGCTGCCGGACGACGGCGGCGTCAATCCGCCGAGGACGTGGAACAGCGTCGACTTGCCGGATCCGGAAGGCCCAATGATGGCGACGAACTCGCCGCGGTCGATGTCGATATCGACGCCGCGCAACGCTTCCACGTTGACATCGCCGACCCGATAAACTTTGCGCAGTCCACGGACTGAGATGATGTGCTGGCCGTTCGAGCTAGTCATACGACAGCGCCTCGAGCGTGTCCTGCCGCACGGCCTTCCATGCCGGATAGGCGGTTCCGAGAATCGCTCCGCCGACGGATAGCACCGTCACCCAGCCCCACCATTCCGGCACGATGTGGACCACCAGCATCGGATCTGCGAACTCCATGATCAGCCAGCGCGTGCCGAACGACATCAGGATTCCGAGCACCGCGCCGCAAAGTCCGAGGATCGCCGATTCGCGCAGCAGGAGACCCAGGATGTAGGCGGGCTGCGCACCAAGCGACTTCAGAATTCCGATCTCGCGCGTGCGCTCGAGCACCGCCGTGTACATCGAGAGCAGCACGAAGCTGAACGCGGCCAGCACGGCGACGAGCACCACGACGTAAATGAAAGGCTTCAGCGCGGGTACGCGCTCGATCGACCACAGCGACGTGTACTCCTGAATCGAGAAGATTCCGTAGCCCTCGAGCGCGGGATTCGCCTTCCACCGCGCAACGGTCTCGTCGGTTTTCGACGTATCCTCGAGCTTGATGAAGATCTGCGAGATCTTGTCGGTCTTCCCAGTGAGTTCCTGAACGCGGCCAACCGGAAGGAACAGGCGGCTCAGTTTGCCGGATTCGACGATTCCGCACACGCGCCACTCGCGATTCAAGATCCCTTTCAGCGGGCCACCAACCTTCAGTCTTTTCTGTGTGGCGTAGCGCTCGTCGACGATGATATCGTCCGGCCCTTGGAAGGGTCCGCCACGGATGAACCGCAACCCGCCGCTGATGCGCGAGAATCCTTCGAGGTCGATGCCTTGCACACTTTCGAGGGCGCCCGCGCCCTCGACGAGGCTGCCGGTCGCGGCGGCGACGCCCGGCTCCTTGGCGAAGAACTCGGTCATCTTGGCGGGCATGATCGCGCCGCTCAAGCTCATCATCGAACTTCCCGGCGGCCTGATCCAGATGTCGGCGCCCACGCCGCGAGCCCGCCGCTGCGATTCGCTCAGGATTCCCTGGCTCATGCCCACCAGCGTCAGGATCATCACGGCGCCGCTGCCGATTCCCATGATGCTCAGCAAGGTCCGGATGGGCCGGTGCTTCAGATTTTCAGTGACCAGTCTATTAATCAAAGCGAGTCTTCTATTCTAGCGGTTCAGGCCATCACGGGTCGCCTCGAGCGTGCGGCGCAGCGATTCCCGCGGCAGATCCCGAATGACCGGCATCACCACCATCCCGAGTCCGAACGGTACGCCGCGGGTCAGTGAGATTGCCTCGCACTCGATGTAGACACCGCCGTCGCGCTCCTCGAAGCGCCAGTAGGAATTCAGGCGCCACAGGAAACCGTGGCTCTCGCTGAGCGGACGCTCTTTCTCCTTCGCCGTTCCCGGATCGTCCACCTCGGCGATGCGGGTCGTGTAGGAGCGGGAGTGGGTGCGCTTCGGCCCGAGGGGAAAATACTCCACGTCGTGCTCGGTGTTCAAGACCACCGTGATAACCTTCTTCTTGAGCAGACGCAGATGGACCTTGTAGCGGTTTCCATTCTTATCGCGCAGTTTTGAATCGATCACCTCGGGCTGATACACGTTCTTGTGGTCATCGTAGTTCTGCACCATCGCGACCACCTGCGCGAGCGTCGCGCCGCTCATGAATCCGGCGCCGATCCAATCATGGATCATCCCGCCTTTCACCTCCGTGGCGCCCTTGCCCGAGAACGCCTCGACCGCGATCTCGCCGGACTTGACCATCGCCTTCCGATCGGCGTCGTCATCCACCCACAGAAAACGCCCGCCCCGAATCCGGCGCGCGTCCATTTCGGCTTCGCGCTTCTGCACGTAGTGGCGAAAGGCTTCGGCGGTCTCCGGCCGCAACGATTCGGACTCCTGCGCAGCCGCGAACATGGCCGCGAGGAGAAGAGCGAACAAACACCTCACCTCTGGTTCTGACGCGTCCCGGCGCCTGCCGGTTTCGCATCACTCCAGAACCGCTCAGGCTCGGGGATCGCCGCGCCATCCTTGCGCGGATCGGAAGCCCCATGGTTCACCTTCGCCTTGGAATCGTGCATCACCGCCTGACCGCCGCCCATCCACGAGGAGAACGGCCCTTGCATTTGCACGAAATGGCCCTTGCCTTTCAGCGCTTCATGCGCCGCCGCCGGAATCCGGTCCTCGAACATCACGTCGCAACCGGAGAAGTTCAACTTGGTGAATCGCGGCGCTTCGAGCGCGGCCTGGATGTTGAAGCCGTGATCCGCGATGTAGGAGACGAATTGCGCGTGCGCCTGCGCTTGATTCAGCCCGCCCATGATGCCGAAGCCGATATGGAGATTATCCTTTTCCATGTAGCCGGGAATGATCGTATGGAACGGGCGCTTACGCGGCTTCAACTCGTTCGGATGGCCGGCATCGAGCACGAACAGTCCACCGCGATTATGCAGGTGGAATCCGTAATCGTCGACGACGATGCCGGATCCGAAACTCAGATAAATGCTTTGGATGAGCGACACGACGTTGCCGTCCTTGTCGGCGGCGCTCATATAGATGGTGTCGCCAGTAGAGGGAATTGGATTGCCGTGAGTCACCGAGCAGCCGGCCCGCTCGGTGTCGATCAGTCCGGCGCGCGTCTTGGCGTATTCCTTCGAGATCAGTTCCTTCACGGGAATCGGGCTGAACTTCGGATCGCCGAGGTAGCGCGCCAAGTCCGTGTAAGCGAGCTTCTGCGCTTCGATCTTGCGATGGAACGCGTCCGCTGAAAACGGCTCGTAGTCGCCGAGTGGCGAGCGTTCCATGATATTGAGCATTTCGAGCGCGGCCATTCCCTGCCCGTTCGGCGGCAACTCGTAGACCTTCCATCCGCGATAGCCGGTGGCGATCGGCTCATTCCATTCCGACTCGAACGCGGCCAAATCTTCCGCCGACATCGTACCGTTGAGGCGCTTCGAAGTCGCGAGAATCGCCTTGGCGATTGGACCGCGATAGAAGGCATCGGCGCCGCCTGTCGAGATCAGATCGAGTGCCTTTCCGAGTTCCGGATTCTTGAAGACCTCGCCTACCCTCGGCGCTCGCCCATCGAGCAGATAGACGCGTTGCGCGTTGCGATCGCCGTGCAGCTTCGAGAGCGCGCCTTGCCACGATCCCTGAATCAACTCGGTGACCGGGAATCCCTTCCGCGCAAAGTGTATCGCGGGCTGGAACAGGTCTGACCATGGCAGCTTCCCGAACTTTTTGTGAAGTTTCTCCCAGCCATCGACGCAGCCCGGGACCGTCACCGAATGGATTCCGTCGTTCGGCATCGAGTAGTTGCCGGACTTCTTCACCGCATCGACGGTCAACGCTTTCGGAGACCAGCCGCTGGCGTTGAGTCCGGTGAGCTTACCCGTCTTTCCTTCCCGGTGGATCACGAACAGGTCGCCACCAATGCCGTTCATCATCGGCTCGACCACACCGAGCGCGGCGTTGGCCGCGATGGCGGCATCGATTGCCGACCCGCCACGTGCGAGTACCTGCGCGCCTGCTTGCGACGCGAGAGTCTGACTGGTGGCGACGACGCCACGCTCGGAGATGACGACGCTGCGGGCCTGCCAGCGGTCCTGTGAGAATGCGGTGGGAGTCATGGAAAGCGCGGCGATCAACGCGAGTCGCATGGGCGTCTCTGTAGTATACCGAGCGGGAAGCGGCGGACCGGCAGCGATTCTCCTGCCCGCGCCCGGAACCGCGCCGCGCCGGGCTATCATCGATCCAATGACCCGCCGCGAATTCCTCGCCGCAACCCCGGCCGCCACGCTTCTGGCGCAGGCGCCGCCGCGGCCGAATATCATCTTCATTCTGGCCGACGATCTCGGCTATGGAAACCTCGGCTGCTACGGGCAGAAGCAGATCGCGACACCGAATCTCGACCGTATGGCGGCGGATGGGCTGCGGTTCACGCAAGCCTACGCGGGTTCGACCGTGTGCGCGCCGTCGCGCTGCGCCTTAATGACCGGCTATCACACCGGTCACGGCCGGACTCGCGGCAACAAATACCCGGACCTTCCGCTGCGTTCCCAGGACCTGACCGTTACCGAAATCCTCAAGAAAGCAGGCTATCGCACGGGCCTGTTCGGCAAATGGTCGCTGGGGCAATTGGGCTCGACCGGTTATCCGACGCGGAAGGGCTTCGACGAGTGGTTCGGATTTTTCTCGCAGACCCACGCGCACACCTATTATCCGGAGCATTTGCTCGACGGCGACAGCGACTATCTGTCGCGCGGCAACTTCGGCGCGAAGAAGACGGAGTACGCCCACGATCTGTTCACCGAGCGGGCGCTGCGATTCATCGGCAAGGGCGGCTCGCAACCTTACTTCCTCGAGCTCGCCTATACGATTCCGCACGCCAATAACGAACTCGGACGCGACACGGGGAATGGAATGGAGGTCCCTTCGACCGAACCTTACAGCGATCGCGATTGGCCGGCGCCGGACAAGAACTTCGCCGCGATGGTCCATAGGCTGGATCGCGACGTGGGCCAAGTGCTCGACGCGGTGGAGCGGTCGGGTCATGCGGATCGCACGCTGATCATTTTTTCCTCCGACAATGGACCGCATCGGGAGGGCGGGCACAATCCGGATTTCTTCGACGACAATGGCCCGTTGCGCGGGATCAAGCGCGATCTGTACGAAGGCGGCATTCGTGTCCCGTTTCTGGCGAAGTGGAAGGGGAAGAT
Source organism: uncultured Acidobacteriota bacterium (assembly GCA_902825945.1). Taxonomy (GTDB): domain Bacteria; phylum Acidobacteriota; class Terriglobia; order Bryobacterales; family Bryobacteraceae; genus SYLY01. The sequence continues at coordinate 8,353 of CADECY010000066.1, read as the reverse complement.
CCGGTCCGGAGTATCGAATCACGTCTGCGCGTTCTGGGACTTTCTGCCTACCGCTTCCGAGTTGGCTGGCGTACCCGCTCCGGCGGGCGTCGACGGGATTTCGTGTGTTCCAACGCTGCTCGGTGGGCCGGGGCAGAAGAAGCACGACTACCTTTATTGGGAGTTCCACGAGCGGGGATTCGCGCAAGCGGTTCGGATGGGCGAATGGAAAGCGGTTCGGCCGGGCCCAGGGAAGCCGGTCGAGCTTTACGATCTGCGCACCGATATCGGAGAGACACGGAACGTAGCCGACCAAAACGCGGCAGTCTTGCGACAAATGTCAGACATATTGCGTACGGCGAGGCGTGAATCACCCGAGTGGCCCGTGAAGATTTGATACTCGGCTAAACCCGCCCAGCTATTGAGCCGATCAGACCAGAAGCATGGCGTTCGAGCTAGGCTTTGCGGCAGGAGCGTCTGAAAGCGGTCAACCGGACGAGGTTGAGTTCGCCGGCCAGGGCGTCGAGAACTTCGATCAGCTCAAGGGACAGTTCCTCGCCAGCCTCAATCACGAGTTGCGCACACCATTGAGTGGTGTAATCGGTATGGCCGATCTTCTCCGGGAGACCAGCCTCGATTCCGAGCAGCAGGAGTACGTGGAAACGGTCCGCGAGTGCGCACACCAGTTGCTCGAGACCCTGAATGCGGTGCTCGAATACTCCGCCCTCTCGTCCGGTAGCGTCAAGATCACGCAATCGGAGTTCTCGCTTCCAGCGCTCCTGGCGGCGATCGTCGAGGAAACGCGGGCCCGCGCCGGGGCCAAGGGGCTGACAGTCAGCGCCGAGATCGGGCCGCAACTACCCGAACTGGTGGAAGGGGATGCACGTCACCTGAGGCAAGTCCTGCAGCACCTGTTGCGGAACGCGGTGAAGTTCACCGGCGAGGGTGGCATCGTGGTCCGGGCGAAACGCAGGGACTCCGAAGCAGGAGGCTGCGAAGTGGAGATCGCGGTGAGCGACAGTGGGATCGGGATCCCGCCCGCCAAGATGCGATTGATCTTCGAGGCGTTCCGGCAACTCGACAATGGGCTCGCGCGCAGCTTCAGCGGGCTCGGTCTCGGGCTCGCCCTCGCTCACCGGATCGCGGGAATGCTGGGTGGAAGCGTCTCGGTCGAAAGCGAGCCGGGAAGGGGCTCGACATTCACGCTTTGCGTACCGCTGCGAATCGTCGAGCCGCACGGCCCGGCCGCGGCAGACAAGGCGAATGGCGGAGCGCGGCCGTGGAGCGTGCTGGTTGTCGAAGACAACCGGGTCGCGCAGCAAGTGGTGAGCCGGATGCTCGAGCGCGCCCAGTGCAAAGTCACACTCGCGGGCAGCGGCGGCGAAGGGATCGAAAAGGCGCTCGCTCACACCTTCGATCTGATCCTGATGGACATGCAGATGCCGGGCATGGACGGGCTGGCCGCGACACGCGCCATCCGCCAGGCTCCGCACTGCCAGCGGGTACCCATCGTGGCGCTGACGGCGAACACCACCGACGAGGATCGCGAAGCCTGCTTCCGCGCGGGCATGCAGGGCTTCCTCTCCAAACCCGTGCATCGTGAGGACCTTCTGGCCTCGATCTCCGCGCTGGTTTCACGCGACACACCGGAGTGAGTGGAGACGGTGCGCTACACTGAAGGCTAGCGTACACGGGCGCGGGATGCTCCGTCTCATTCGCGGTTCGACCGCACCAGAAGGCGGCTTTCAAGGCGCCGGCACGCGACCCGCCCTCCTATGTTCGATTCCGTACTGGCCAAGATTTTCGGCACCAAGAACGAACGCGAAATCAAACGCATTCGTCCCCTGGTAGCCGCGATCAACGATCTCGAGACGCAAATCCAGCAACTCTCCGACGAGCAGTTGGCTGCCAAGACAGTGGAGTTCCGCCAGCGGCTCGACCAAGGCGCCACACTCGACGATCTCCTTCTCGAGGCTTTCGCCGTTTGCCGCGAGGCCGGAAAACGCGTTCTCAACATGCGCCACTTCGATGTGCAGTTGATCGGCGGCATCGTGCTCCATCGCGGCAAGATCGCCGAGATGCGGACGGGCGAGGGAAAGACGCTGGTCGCCACGCTTCCCACCTATCTCAACGGACTCGGGGGAAAAGGTGTCCACGTCGTCACGGTAAACGACTATCTGGCCAAGCGCGACTCGGAGTGGATGGGCAAGCTCTACCGCTTCCTCGGGCTGACAACCGGGGTGATCGTGCACGGGCTCGACGACGACGAGCGGCGGGAAGCCTACGGCTGCGACATCACCTACGGCACCAACAACGAATACGGATTCGACTACCTGCGCGACAACATGAAGTTCCGGCTCGCCGACTGCACACAGCGCGAGCACAACTTCGCGATCGTCGATGAGGTGGACTCGATCCTGATCGACGAGGCGCGAACCCCGCTGATCATTTCGGGTCCGTCGGAGGAGTCGACCGACAAATACTACCGGATCACCAAGATCATTCCGAAGCTGATCCGGGGCGAGGTGATCGAAGGCAAGGAGCCGGGAGAGAAGTTCACCACCGGCGACTACACGGTCGATGAGAAGCATCGATCGGTGGCGCTCACCGAAGAAGGCGTGCTCAAGGTGGAGCGGTTACTCGCCTGCGGCAATCTCTACGATCCAGCCAACATTGACGTCAATCACCATGTCCAACAGGCGCTGCGTGCCTACGTATTGTTCCATCGCGACAAGGACTACGTGGTCAACGAAGGGCAAGTGGTGATCGTCGATGAGTTCACCGGGCGCCTGATGCCAGGACGCCGCTGGTCGGACGGATTGCACCAGGCCGTCGAAGCCAAGGAAGGCGTGAAGATCGAACGCGAAACGCAGACGCTTGCGACGGTGACCTTCCAGAACTACTTCCGCATGTACAAAAAGCTGGCCGGAATGACCGGCACCGCGGATACGGAAGCGGCGGAGTTCGGCAAAACGTACAACCTTGACGTGATGGCGATTCCAACCAATCGCGCAATGGTCCGCAAGGATCTGCTCGACATCGTCTACCGCACCGAGGAGGAGAAGTTCCGGAACGCGGCCAAGGAGATCAAGGAGTATCACGAGCGCGGCCAGCCGGTGCTCGTGGGCACTATCTCGGTTGAAAAGTCCGAGCGGCTCTCGGGGATTCTGAAGAAGATAGGCGTCCGGCACGAGGTGCTCAACGCCAAGCAGCACGAGCGCGAAGCGTTCATCGTCGCGCAGGCGGGCCGGTACGGCGCCGTGACGGTCTCGACCAACATGGCCGGCCGCGGAACCGACATTCTTCTCGGCGGCAACGCCGACTACATGGCGCGTGAACACCTCCGGAAACAGAGCAAGGATCCCGACGAGGTATCGCCCGAGGAGTTCCAGGAGGTCCTGCAAAAGTACAAGGAGCAGTGCGACGCCGAACATGAAAAGGTCGTGAAGACCGGCGGGCTCCACATCATCGCCACCGAGCGTCACGAAGCGCGGCGCATCGACAATCAGTTGCGCGGACGCGCTGGCCGCCAGGGCGATCCCGGTTCCTCGCATTTCTATCTGTCGCTACAAGACGACTTGATGCGGATCTTCGGCGGCGAGCGGATCCAAAACCTCATGCTGAAGCTCGGCATGGAGGAAGACGTACCGATCGAATCGAAGTTGATCACCAAGCGGATTGCCGCGGCGCAGAAAGCGGTCGAAGCGCAAAACTTCGCCGCCCGCAAGCACCTGCTCGAATACGACGACGTCATGGACAAGCAGCGCAAGGCGATCTATTCGCTGCGCCGCAGTCTGATCGAAGGCGGAGATCAACGGGAGACGATTCTCGGCTACGTGAAGGGCATCCTGGCGACCCTGCTCGAGGCGCGCTGGCCGGAAACGGCGAAAAGCGAAGCCCGCGACCTGCTCGGGCTTCAAACCGATATCCTCAACCAATTCGGCATCAAGATCAACATCGAGGCGCTCGCCGGGATGTCGCGCATCGAAGCCGAGGATCGCATCCACGAGCAACTGGTGCGGCGGTACAAGGAGAAGGAAGATCTCGTGGGTCCGGAGGTGATGCGCGAAACCGAGCGTATCGTCATGCTCAACGTGATCGACTCGCAGTGGAAAGACCACCTGCTGTCGATGGACCACCTGAAGGAAGGCATCGGGCTGCGGGGCTACGGCCAGAAGGACCCGCTGATCGAATACAAGAAGGAGTCCTTCGTCCTGTTCGAGGCGATGCGCGACCGGATCGAGGACGATACGGCCCGCTACCTCTATTTCCTCCAGGCGGCGGACGGATTCCCGTATCACGAAGAGGAAGAGGCGGAGGAAGAAGAGATCGAGGCCGGTCCCACTTCTCCGAACGGAATCACCGCGGCGGAGCCGAGCATCACTTCCATCTCGGCCGAGGAGCGGAAGGCGGCGCAAGACGTATTCGCCGATTTCACGCGCGGCATCGAGAAGAAGAAGCAGAAGGAACTCGATGCGATCTCGATGGTGGGTTCCGGTGGCGCGGGCACGGCGCCCCAGCCGGTGTTCAACAAGTACAAGGATGTCGGCAGGAACGATCCTTGCCCCTGCGGTAGCGGAAAGAAGTACAAAAAATGTCACGGACAGGCAGCGTAGTCCGGCTGGCGGCGGTCCTGATTGGAGCGGCGATTCCCGCGGTTCCGGCTATTTGGCCGGAACAGATCTGGGAGCACAAGCGCACCGGGCAGGCATCGATCCAGGTCGACGACATCGCCGTTTGGCGCGAGTTTGGCCTCGAGGAGGCGGAGCGGGCCACCTACGAGGGCCCGGGCGGGTCAATGAAAGTGGCCGGATACCGGCTCAAGGATCCGACTTCAGCCATGGCGATCCACCAGTGGCTCACGCCCGCCGGCGGTTCGCCGTCGAAACTCTGGAAAACCGGCGTGGATCTGCCGGGACGGTCATTCCTGTTGGTGGGAAACTATGTGCTCGATTTCCAGGGCCGGATTCCACCCTACGACGACTTTCAGAAGCTATATGTCCAGCTCCCGCGTCTCGATGGCTCTTCTCTGCCCGCCCTGCCGACTTATCTGCCGCGGGATAACCTGATCGCCAGCAGCCAGCGGTACGCGATCGGTCCGGCGGCGCTTGAGAAGTTCTTCCCGGGGGTCTCCCCATCGCTCGCCGGGTTCTCGCTGGGAGCCGAGGTGCAGATTGCGCGGTTCAACAGTCCGAAGGGCGAGATTCCGCTCGCCATGTTCAACTACCCGACGCCGCAAATGGCGCGAGAGAAGGCGGCCGAGTTCCAGAAGCTGAGCGGCGCGGTGGTGAAGCGTTCGGGGCCGCTCGTGGCCGTCGTCCTCGGAGGGCCGAGCGCCGACGAGGCCGAGCGCCTGCTTTCGAAGATCAGCTACCAGGCGACGGTGACGTGGAACGAATCGACGAAGTCGAAGGAGGAAAGCATGGCGGAGTTCCTTTTGAACGTGTTCATGTTCATCGGAATTCTGCTCGCCGGCACAGTCGTGGGGGGGCTCCTGTTCTTCGGCGGCAAGCGGGCATTTCGTAAGGCGATGGGCCGATCTGGCGAGGACGAGGGCCCGGTGCGCCTCCAAATCGACAAGTAGCCCGTAAGGGGCGTAAAATCTTGCCCTTGGGGACGCGTGGCCCGCGAAAACCACAGTGTTTCCACATGATACCCACAGGCTTTGCACGCCGAGTACCACAGCACAATGCGTTGATTCCAAAAGAGTTAGCCCCTCTCGTTTTTGTGCTCTTTTTCTCTTGACTTCACGCCGCTCAAACCCTAAACTCCAATCACAAAGGAATTCTGCGAGGCTGCGCTTCGCCGGTTCCTTCTCCCTAAACATCGTCACACCGACGAAGAAATTGCCCGCCTGGAACCCAGGCGGGCTTCTTCTTTTTCACATTCCATCCCGCTGCTACACTGGGCGTTAGCTCGATGCATCCACCGTTTCCCAAACGCCCGGAAGCTGCGTCTTGGCGCGACCGCTGGGCATCGCTCCGCAACATTCCGCCCCTGATCGGGATGGTGTGGGAGGTCAGCCCGGTGTTGTGTATTGCAACACTCCTGCTCCGGCTGCTGAAGTCGCTCCTTCCGGCGGCAATGCTCTGGACGGCGAAGCTGATCATCGACGCGGTGCTGGATCCGGCCCACACGGCGTTGTGGCAGTGGGTGGGCCTCGAGGCCGGACTGGCCGTCGTCAACGACGTGACGGCCCGTGGAATCGCATTGGCGGACTCGCTATTGGGCGACCGCTTCACCAACCACGTCAGCGTCCGATTGATGCGGCATGCGACCGAGCTCGACCTGGCGCACTTCGAGGACGCCGAGTTTTACGACAAGCTGGAGCGGGCGCGGCGGCAGACCACCGGCCGCCTGGGCCTGCTCGGAATGCTCTCGACGATGGCCCAGGACACGATCACGCTGGCGACGCTGTCGGCCGCGCTGATCTGGTACTACCCGTGGCTGGTGCTCCTGCTTTCGGTGGCGGTCATTCCGGCCTTCCTAGGAGAAACCCACTTCGCGGGCCTCGCTTACTCAATGTTATTCCGCTGGACTCCTCAGCGGCGCGAGCTCGACTATGTCCGGATGCTGGGCGCCTCCAACCAGAGCGCCAAGGAGGTCAAGATCTTCGGGCTCGGCGACTATCTGGCGCGCCGCTATCGGGAGGTCGCGGACCGTTTTTACGCCGAAAACCGCGCGCTCGCCCTCCGCCGCGCGGGAGTTGGAGCGCTGTTGAACCTGCTGGGCGCGGCTGGATATTATGCCGCATACGCGATCATCATCCAACGCACCGTCAACGGCCAACTGACGCTCGGTGACCTTACTTTTCTCGCTGGATCCTTCTCCCGCTCGCGGGCATTGATCGAAGGGCTGCTCGGCGGATTCGCGAACATCTCCGACCAGGCCCTTTACCTCGCCGATCTGTTCGAGTTCTTCGAGATGCGGCCCCGTATCGCGCGGGCGGCTGGCGCGATTCCAGCGCCGCGTCCGATCCGCGGGGGATTCGAATTTCGCGATGTGAGCTTCCGGTATCCGGGATCGAATCGCATCGCGCTCGACCGTGTGAGCTTTCGAATCGAAGCAGGCGAAAGGATCGCGCTCATCGGCGAGAACGGCGCGGGAAAGACGACCCTCGTCAAACTGCTCGCGCGCCTCTACGATCCGGACGAAGGCGCGATTCTTCTCGATGGAGCCGACTTGCGCGAATACGATCCGGAGTCGCTGCGGGCGGAGATCGGAGTGATCTTCCAGGACTACATGCGTTACGACATGCCGGTGCGGGAGAACATCGGCTTCGGGCGTGTTGAGGCGCTCGGCGATCAGGCGCGGATCGAGGATGCGGCGCGGAAATCGCTTGCCGATGCGGTGATCGCGAAGCTCGCCGGGTCCTACGATCAGATGCTCGGACGCCGGTTCGAATCGGGCGCGGACCTGTCGGCGGGTCAATGGCAGAAGATCGCGCTCGCCCGCGCCTACATGCGCGACGCGCAGCTTCTGATCCTCGATGAGCCGACAGCGAGCCTCGACGCCCGGGCCGAATACGAGGTGTTTCTGCGTTTCGCCGATCTCACCAAGGGCAAGACAGCGGTGTTGATCTCGCACCGGTTTTCGACGGTGCGGATGGCGGATCGAATCCTCGTGCTCGAGGGCGGAGCACTGATCGAACAGGGTTCGCACGAACAACTGGTCGCACGGCGGGGCCGGTATGCGGAGCTGTTCGAATTGCAGGCGGCGGGATACCGGTAGCTGGGCGCTACCGATACGGAATAGCCTCGAACTCGAGCAGCCACTTCTTGCCGCGAATGTCGCCGCCCCAGCCTCCGATTCGACCGCCCGCGCCGGTCACACGATGACAGGGGATGAGGATCGACACCTGACAGGCGTTCATTGTATTGCCGACCGCGCGCATCGCTCTGGGCCGGCCGACCATCGCCGCGACCTGCTGATAGGACCTCGCCTCGCCCCACGGAATCTGGCGCACGGCTTCCCAAACCGCACGCTGGAACGGGCTTCCCGAGAGATCCAGAGGAACGTCGAACGACTTTCGGCTACCTTCGAAGTAAGCCTCCAATTGCTGGCAGGCAGTGGCGAGGATCAGACTCGAGGCGTCGTCGCGCCAGTCCTTGCCGGGAAAGTCCTTCTTTAGGGAGCGCTCGAAGGCGCGCGCCGGCACCCCGACGGAGAGTTTGCAGATTCCATATACGGTGGCTGCCAGGCCGATGCGGCCGGCGCGGGAAGGGGTGGTTGTCCAGACGGCCATTGGGAGATCAGCATACCTTACTCGAAGGATGAGCCTGAAATCCCCGGTCTATTCCGAACTGGCACATAATGACAGCTTGGCCCCTCCGCCACGAGAGCCAAAGGAGCAACGATGGATCACATCGACATT
>CADECY010000065.1 GCA_902825945.1 uncultured Acidobacteriota bacterium | reverse complement strand
AGCGTGCGGGCTGGCGAAGATTCGTGATCGAACCGATCGAGCCCTCGAGTCCGGTCTTGAACACCGAGAACAGAACCATGTAGGGGTTGGCGTCAGGCGCCACCGAGCGGACTTCGACACGCGCGCTGCGCTCGTTGCCGATCGGGATGCGGACCATCGAGCCGCGATCGGTGGGCGACGCCTTGATCTGGTTCGGCGCTTCGAAGTGCGGATCCAGCCGGCGGAAGGCGTTGACGCTCGGGTTCAGCATCAGGCAGATGTCATTGCCGTGGGTCAGGATGCGATCGACAAACTTCCAGGCGAAGCCCGAAATCTTCTCGAGTCCCTTGGGATCCCAGAAGATGTTCTTGCCGCCCTTGGTGATCGAGATGTTGGTGTGCATGCCGCTGCCGTTGACGCCGACCACGGGCTTCGGAAGGAAGCTCGCCGTCATGCCCATCCGGGTTGCCACTTGACGGCAGATCAACTTGTAGAGCTGGATCTGGTCAGCCGCCTGCACCACTTCGCCGTAGCTGTAGTTGATTTCGAACTGCGACGGCGCGACTTCGGGGTGATCCTTTTCGTTCTCGAAGCCCATGGCACGCTGCACTTCGGCCGACGTGTCGATGAACTGGCGCAGCGGGTCGCCCGGCAACGAGTGGTAGTAGCCGCCCGTGTTGACGTACTCGAACTTGCCCGTCTCATGGAACTTGCGCTCGGCGTCGGTGCCCGCGAACAGGAAGCCTTCGATTTCGTTGGCCGCATGAAGCGTATAGCCGTGTTCGGCGTGCTGCTTTGCGGCGAAAACCTTCAACATCGCGCGAATGTCGGCGGTGTAGGGTTCACCGTTCTTGTCGATCACTTCGCCGAAAACCAGAACCTTGCCGGTTCCGAACAGGTCGGCCGGCACCCAGTAGAACGAAGCCCAGTCGATGCCGAGACGGAGGTCGCTCTCGCGCTGCGCGGTAAATCCGCGAATCGACGAGCCGTCGAAGGTCAGGTTGTCCCAGCTCTTCGTCAGGAACTTCTTGTCATAGTCGAGCATGTGCAGGCGGCCTTCCAGGTCGCTGAACAGCACGGTGACGGCTTTGACGCGGGTTTCCTTGATGAGGTACTCGAGGCGGCGCTCGCGGATCTCGTCAATCGAGACGCGGTTCTTTCTGTCTTCCTTGGCCTGGAGGTTGAGCTCTTCCAATTCCCCGTACGGGAGGCTGAGTCGATTCTGTAGTTGGTTGTCCATTCCACTCCTGTTCTCGAGCCGGGCGTGAGCGTTCAGGCCGGGCCGGTAGTCGCGATACGTTGCGAACTTCATTCTATTATCTTCCGGTTCGGTTCCGGTTGACGATCCAATCTTTTTATCGAGACCCCTCGAGAAAGTGATGACCGCCGTTCAGGCGGACGTGCCGGTTCGCGGCAGGATCTGAATTCCCGCGCGTATGACTGTGCCAATCGCGCTCGTTCCAAGGTACCAACCCAGGTCGCGATAGTCTCCGGCCTGCAAAATCAACAAGTCGGCGTCCTTGTCCGGCTCGAGGGAACCGGCACGGTCCGCGACACCGAGAGCATGAGCGGCGTTGATGGTAGCGCCGCGGATGGCCTCCTCGATCGGCATGCCCCACTTGGATCGGGCAAACCAAAGTACCGTCTGCATGTTGTGGAAAGGGCTGTGCGTCGAATGAAATCCTGTGGAGAGAGCCAGGGGCCCCGAATAGTCTGCGAGGGTGTGCCTTCCGGGCAAGATGACCGTGACGCCGTTCGCCATCACCACCGGGCCGGGGCGCCGGGTCCGGCAGGGGAGCCCAGCGTCTCGCGCGGCTTGCGCGACGCCCGGCCAATCTCCGATCTCGACCGCGGCGGCTAGCCGCTTGGCGCGGACCCTTGGGACGAGCTCCGACGCGAGCCAGAGCTGGTATTCGTCCTGCCTGTCCTCGAACTCCGGCGGAATCCGGTAGGCGTGGAGCGCGGGCCGCACCGTGATGAAGCGGTCCGCCAGCGTGTTCAGGACGCGGAGCGCCTTCAACTCGGAGGATTCGTCGAAAGCGGTACCGCAGCCGGCGCCGATCGAAGTGGTTCCGCCGCGAACGAAATTCCGCAGGCGGACGCGCGCCTCGAGCTCCATTCGTTGGGCGGACCATCCGCGAATCTCGCGCGACTCGGCCTCGGCCGTCTCACCGGAGTGGCGGGCGGAACCGCACAGCAACGAGACGCAGCAATCGACGAAGCCGGGCATCACCACGCGGCCATTCGCATCGATCACATCGGCCTTCTTGGCCACGCTCAGCCGTTCGAGCCGGCGCGAAGGCCCAACCTCGGCGATCTTGCCGCCGGCGATCAGGATCGCGCCGTCGTTGATGATCCGGAGATCGCGCGCGGCCGGTCCCATGCGCGGGCCTGATTCACCAGACAAGGTGAGCAGTTGCCGGGCACCCCGGATCAGGATGGCCCTGGACACTACCTTCCAGACTACTTCGGATAGCCCTGCCAGATGTACTCGAGCGCCGCGGGCAGCGTTTGCGCCTTCACGGTTCGATCCGTATGACCAGCGTTGCGCGCAAACACGAACTGGTACGGGTAGCCCTTCTCGGCGAGCACTTTCGCCATCCGTTGATTGGCGAGAACCCAGTCGTGATAGGCATCGCGTGTGCTCAGGTTGTCCCGATCACTGATCTCGAGCCAGAGCCGGATCGGCTTGCGCGGGCTGTTCGGAATCAACGTCTCATGGAAGTCCCAGGCGCCACGCGGAGTCGCCGGACTGAAGGGCCACTGTTGATATACATAGGTTCCCGAATAGGTGAGCACGCGCTGGTACCATTCGGGGTGATACCAAGCCATGATCAAGGCGCATGATCCGCCGGAACTGCCTCCCATCGTCGCGCGGCCATCGGGGTTCTTGGTGAGCTTCACGCCATACTGCTTCTCGACGAGGGGAAGCACTTCCGATTCGACGAACTCGGCATAGAGGCCGGACATGGTGTCGTATTCGAGCCCCCGCTGGCTTCCCTGCGCGTCACCGCTGCCGTTGCCGATCGAGATCGCGATCATCACGGGTACGCGCTTTTGCGCGATCAGGTTGTCGAGCACGGTGAACAGCATCCGGTCCGGCCCGTCGGCGCCAACGATGAACGGAGCCTCCGTGCCGGGTACGTACTGCTTTGGCACGTATACCGCCACTTTGCGCGTGTAGGGAGCGGGCCCACTCTCGACGATCAGCTTGCCAGGATCGTTCGGATCCGGCCGCCCGAAGGTGCCAGGCTTGCGCGCGATTCCCGGATAGATCTTGCTGTCCTTCGACTCCATCGTGAACTCATGCACCATACCCTTCGGAACGCCCGGCTGCTCAAGCGATTCGGGTGCCGGATTGTGCGTGGGTCCGATGATGAAGTTGCCATCGGCGTGCGGCGGCGGGACTTTGCCGTCCTCGAGTTCCTTCGCCTTGACGTAGCCGGGCGAATTGGGATCACGGGTGGGAGCCTGCGGACGTGGCGGACGTCCCGAATTCGGGCGATTCTGCGCGTGGCAGGACAATGCAAGGAGCGCGAAAGCGAGCAAACGGTGCATGCGAATTCACGATGGTATCATTCGGTACGGAACCATGCCCGACCTCGACAGACGCGCATTTCTCGCGGCCTCGACAGCCGCCGCGACCTCGGCATTCGCCGCTCATCCGGTGCCAATCATCGATACTCATTTCCATCTTTACGACCAGACTCGTCCACAGGGCGCTCCCTATCCGTTCACACCGAACCAGCCGCCGTTCCTTCCCAAGGACTACCGTGCGTCGGCGATCCAACTCGGAATCAGCGGCGGGATCAAGGTAGAAGCGAGCCCGTGGGTCGAGGACAACCTGTGGGTCCTGATGATGATCCAGGACGAGCCGATGATTGTCGGCATGGTGGGCAATCTCGATCCGTCGAAGCCGGAGTTCCGCGAATATGTCGACCGCTACCATCGCAACAAGCTGTTCCTCGGAATCCGCTACGGCAACATTTGGCCCGGACATGACATCGTCCAGCAGGTGAACAACCCGGACTTCATCGCCAACATGAAGTACTTCGCGGGGACGGGCCTGACCTTCGAGGTCGCCAATCCCCGGCTCGATCTGATCGAGGCAACGCTCCGGCTCTCGGAAAAGGTGCCGGAGTTGCGCATCGTGCTCGGACACTTGCAGGCGCTCGCGCTGCCCTCCGGCGCCGCCGCCCTTCGCGCCTATCGTTCCAACCTCGAGGAGCTCCATCAACGCAAGGCATTCGTGAAGGTGTCGGGCTTGCATAATCCGCGTTCGCCGCAACCGAAGCCATTCGATCCGGCGGTCTACAAGCCCGTAATGGATTTCATCTGGGACATCTTCGGTGAAGACTGGCTGGTCTACTCCGGCCGGAACAAGCAGGCGATCGACATCCTTATGGCGTACTTCATGGCGAAGGGCAAGCCAGCGGCGGAGAAGTTCTTCTGGAAGAATTCAGTTCCAGCATTCCGGTGGGTACACCGCGATCCAGGACAACCGAAGTTGGGGTGAGAGAGTCGTACGGGTTCCCTGTATGATCGAAGCGAGAAGGATCCGCCATGACCGAAGCAAGCTACACGAGCCTCAGAGAGAATCTGGCCAGTGTGATCGATGATCAAGAGCCGGTCATCGTTCGCCGGAGGGGCTCGCGCGATGTTGCGCTAATCCCTGCGTCCGAGCTGGCGGGGCTTATCGAAACCGCTCATTTGCTGCGATCGCTCGCGAGCGCCAAAAGGCTCCGCTCAGCGCTGCGCGGGGCCGAGCGTGGCAAGGGGAAAGCGCAAGGCGTCGCGGAATTGCGGCGTGAGATTCTGGGGTGACGCGAAGGGCTGATCGTTCCGCCATCTCTCAGCCGGAGTTCCTGAGGATCTCCGGCACTGGGTCAGGAGCGAGCGGCACATCGCGATCCGCGTGCTGGACTTGGCGGACGCGGTCCTCCGAGATCCATTCGACGGTCCCGGAAAACCGGAGCCGCTCCGGTACGCCCTGGCGGGATGCTGGTCGCGCCGCGTTACACAGGAACACCGGCTGGTGTATCGAGTCACTGACCGTTCGATCATTTTTCTCCAGGCCCGCTACCACTGCTCGAGATAGCGGAAAGGTGGCTGCCACGATCCCTTGATCGTTCGCGGCGCCCGTCGAATCGCCGATCCGGCCTGCTCTTGGGGGGTCGCTTCGACATCCGCTCGTTCGGGCTGCTGACGGTGGGTCACCCTCGGACAGGGCTAATGTTAATGTTAATCCGTGAGCCGGCGCAGTCATTGGAAAGTCTACGCGGATGCAGGCCGATGCGGGGATCGACCTGCCGATCAGGCTGAATTTGGCGGTGCTTGGTATCGGTTCGGCAGGCTCGACCTCTATGTGAATCTGGGCGATCAATACAATGTCCCCAGCCAGAGTCTCCGGCGCACATCCGCGGCGCCGAGCGGCCAACTCGTCACAAAAGTGGCCATTTGGCGCACAACAGGTCGCTGAGTACTGGTCCGAGTGTAACGGACGCCCATCGCAAGTACGCCTTGAATCCATGTAAACTTGGATTCTCCTGATGCATTTTCACCCGATTCGCCCGAGGCCCCGGGCCGGGCTGGCACTCAGCCTGCTCCTCACCTCAACATTTTTGATCCATCATTCCTGCTCCCGAGAGGGTGGAACTCCGTCCGGCAAAGGCGAAGGAAAGAAGAAAGGTGGCGACGTTCCTGTCTCGCTGACACGTGTCGCGACCAGGAGCGTACCCGTCGAGATCTCGGTGATCGGATCAGTGGAAGCCTATTCGGCGATCACCGTGAAGGCGCAGGTCGGCGGTGAACTGACCAAGGTCCACTTCACCGAGGGCGACTACGTCAAGAAAGGCGACCTGCTTTTCAACATCGATCCCCGGCCATTGGATGCCGCGTTGCGCCAATCAGAGGCAAACATGGCGAAAGACACCGCCGTTCTCGGACAGATGGAGGCCAATCTCAAGCGGGACGAGGCGCAGGAGCGGTTCGTACAGGGCCAAGCCGATCGTTTCTACAAGCTGTTCGAGCAGGGAATCATCTCGAAAGACCAAGCCGAGCAGTATCGGACCAGCGCCTCGGTCGCCGGATCGGCGGTCGCGGCCGACAAGGCGGCGATCGAAAGCGCCCGCGCCTCGGTCGGGGCGGCGCGAGCGGCCATCGAGAACGTCAGGGTCCAGCTTGGCTACACTACCATCCGTTCGCCGATCGACGGACGCACGGGCAACATCCTCGTGAAGGCCGGCAACCTGGTGAACGCGGGCCAGACGGACCTGACCGTGATCAATCAGGTGAGTCCCATCTATGTGACCTTCGCCGTGCCCGAGGCGCGCCTTACCGAGGTCAAGAAGTACATGGGCCAAGCCAAGCTGGCCGTGTTCGCCAAGCCGCAGGAAGAAGAGTCCGATGAAGAGCAGGGCGTGCTGACGTTCGTCGACAACAATGTCGACACATCGACCGGAACGATTCGCTTGAAGGGCACGTTCGTCAACGCAAACCGCCGGCTGTGGCCCGGCCAGTTCGTGCGGGTCCGGCTGCGGTTGACCACATTGAACGCGGCTCTCGTGGTTCCCAACCAAGCCGTGCAGACCGGTCAAGACGGCAACTATGTCTACGTGGTGAAGGAAGACCGGCGGGTCGAGGCCCGTCCGGTGACGACATCGGGCCGCGTGGATCAGGATCTCGTGATCGACAAGGGCCTCGAGGCCGGCGAAACCGTCGTCACCGATGGACATCTGCGCCTCGCGCCCGGCCTGCGAGTGGCCGAGCGGACCAAGGGCAGCGGCAAGAAGGGCAGGAAAGCGCCAGAGGCAGCAGAGGCCAAGGAGGCCAAGAAGGAATGAACCTCTCGGAAGTCTTCATTCGCAGACCTATCGCCACGGCCCTCATCATGGCGGGAATCGGCCTGTTCGGCCTCCTCGCCTACCAGTTATTGCCGGTCGCCGACCTGCCGAACGTAGACTTTCCGACCATCACGGTCAGCGCTAGTTTGCCTGGCGCGAGTCCGGAGACGATGGCGTCGGCGGTGGCCACGCCGCTCGAGCGCCAGTTCACGGGTATCGCCGGACTGGATTCGCTGACTTCCACGAACGCGATGGGAAACACGCAGATTTCCCTCCAGTTCGATCTTTCCCGCCAGATCGATGGCGCCGCCGTCGACGTGCAGACTGCCATCAGCGCGGCGTTACCGCTGTTGCCCTCGGGCATGCCGAATCCGCCGTCCTTCCGCAAGTCGAACCCGTCGGACTCGCCGATCATCTTCATGGGCCTGATCTCGGACACGATGCCGTTGACCGAGCTCAACGAATACGCCGAGACGATGATTGCCCAACGGATCTCGATGGTGAACGGCGTCGCGCAGGTGGGCGTGTTCGGCGCGGCGAAATACGCCGTGCGAGTGCGGCTCGACCCGGACCGGATGGCCGCCCGGCGCATCGGGATCAACGAGGTCGAGAGAGCCGTGCAGAGCTGGAACATCAACCTCCCGACCGGAACCATTCAAGGACCCGATCGCGCGATGAACATCAAGGCGAACGGCCAACTGATGCGGGCCGAGGGTTATCAGGGTATCGTGGTTTCCTCGAGGGGAAGCACGCCAGTCTACCTGCGCGATATCGCGAAAGTGGAGGATAGCGTCGAGGACGACCGGAGCGTGTCTTGGCTGTACGAGCGCGGCAACGATGGCCCGGGCCGCACGAAGGGTGTTCGTGGCATCAACATCTTCGTGATGCGGCAGCCAGACAGCAACGTGATCGAGACAGTGGACGAGGTCAAGAAGTTGATCCCGGTTTTCAACGCTCAGCTTCCGCCCTCGGTGAAACTCGCCATCCGCGGCGACCGCTCCAAGAACATCCGTGACGCGTTCCATGAGATCCAGATCACGATGCTGCTGACAGCCGCGCTGGTGATCGGTGTGATCTTCCTGTTCCTGCGAAACCTCTCCGCCACACTGATTCCCAGTCTGGCTCTTCCCTTCTCGATCATCGGCACCTTCTCGATCATGAACCTGCTCGGCTTCAGTCTCAACAATCTGTCGATGATGGCGCTGATCCTCTCAGTGGGCTTCGTGGTGGACGACGCGATCGTGATGCTCGAAAATGTGGTGCGCCACATGGAACGCGGGCTGACCCCGATGCAGGCTGCCATGATCGGTTCGCGGGAGGTGAGCTTCACCATCGTATCGATGACGCTGTCGCTCGCGGCGGTTTTCATTCCGGTGCTGTTCATGGGCGGCATCCTCGGCCGTCTGTTCCGGGAGTTCGCGGTGACGATCGCGGTGGCCGTGCTGATCTCGGGCGTGGTGTCGGTGACACTCACGCCAATGCTCTGCAGCCGCCTGCTCCGTCACGATCACGGCGAAAAGAAGAACTGGTTTTTCCGCTTCATGGAAAAGTGGCTCGACCTGATGACCCGGATCTACGGAGCCTCGCTTCGTTGGGTGCTTCGCTTCCGCCCGGTTATGGCAGTGCTGTTCGTCGGTATTCTGGGTGCCACGTTCTGGCTCTTCGAAGCTGTTCCAAAGGGTTTCATTCCCAGCCAGGACAGCGATCAGATGTACATCAATGTCGAGGCCGCGCAGGGTACATCCCACCACCGGATGGCGGAACTGCAGAAGGCCTTGTCCGACGTGGTGGCGCAGGATCCCGATATCGACAACTTCATGTCGAACGCCGGGGGCAGCGCGATGTTCGGCGGATCGGCGAACACCGGACGCATGTACATTTCCCTGAAGCCGCGCGCGGAACGAGCCGCCTCGGTCGAACAGATCATCGAACGCCTTCGTCCGAAGCTGAACCAAACTCCGGGCATCCGCGGATTCGCCACCGCGCCGAGCATCATCCGCATCGGAAGCCGGTCGTCGAAGAGCCAGTACGAGATCACGATCCAGGGACCCGACACTCGCGAGCTCTATCGCCACGCCGCGACACTCGAACGGGAGATGCAGAAGGCGCAGTCGATCCAGGACGTCACCAGCGACTTGCAGATCCGCAGCCCGCGGCTCCGGCTGACCATCGATCGCGATCGCTCGGCGTCCCTCGGGCTGCACGCCGAGGAGATCGAGTCCGCCCTGTATGGCGCATATGGTCCGAAATGGGTTTCGACCATTTATGCACCCAATAATCAGTTCCGCGTTTTGCTCGAACTCGAACCGAAGTATCAAACCCATCCCGATCTTCTGTCGCTGATCAACTTCAAGAGCAGCGACGGCCGGCTGATTCCACTCGACGCGATCATTTCGCAAACCGCCGACGCAAGTCCGCAGACGATCAACCACGCAGGGCAATTGCCCGCCGTGGGCGTGTCGTTCAACATGAAGCCGGGCCACGCTCTCGGCGAGGCGGTGGATGAGATCAACGAATTGGCGCGCCACGTGCTGCCTGGCGATGTGAAGACGAGCTTCCAGGGCTCGGCGAAGGCGTTTCAGTCATCGCTCGCCAACATGACGCTGCTGCTGATTGTCGCCATCGCGGTGGTCTACATCGTGCTGGGCGTGCTCTACGAAAGCTTCGTGCAGCCGCTAACGATTCTCTCCGGCATCCCCTCGGCGATCTTCGGCGCGCTGCTGACGCTGCTCATTTTCAAGGTGGAACTCAACATCTACGGCTTCGTGGGACTGATGATGCTCATCGGGATCGTGAAGAAGAATGCGATCATGCAGCTCGACTTCGCCCTCGAGGCCGAACGGAAGCACGGAATGAGTCCGCGCGATGCCATCTATGAAGGCTGCGTCGTGCGCTTCCGGCCGATCATGATGACCACGATGGCGGCATTGCTCAGCACGTTGCCGATGGCGATCGGATACGGTGCGGGCGCTGAGGCCCGGCGTCCCCTCGGGCTCGCCGTGGTGGGCGGCCTGATCTTCTCGCAGTTGATTACCCTCTACCTGACGCCGGTGGTTTACACGTACATGGGCGCGACCGTTTCGGCGTGGCATCGCCTGTTCGGAAGCCGGCCGAAACTCTCTCCGTCCGCTTCGGGAGCCGATTAGTGAACATTTCCGCGACCTTCATCGAAAGGCCAATCGCAACAACTTTGATGATGGCGGCGATCGCCCTGTTCGGGGGCGTTGCCTATCGATCGCTGCCCGTCAGCGATCTTCCGAATGTCGATTTCCCCACACTGCTCGTGACGGCGGCGCTGCCCGGCGCCAGCCCCGAGACGATGGCGTCGGCTGTCGCCAAGCCGCTCGAGAACAATTTCTCGATGATTGCGGGACTCAATTCGATGACCTCGTCGAACTCGCTCGGCTCGACGCAGATCACGCTCGAATTCGACTTGAGCCGCAGCCTCGATGGGGCGGCGGTCGACGTGCAGGCGGCCATCACACAGTCCTCGCGATTGCTTCCGCCCGGCATGCCCACTCCGCCGACCTTCACGAAAGTGAATCCGGCTGACCAGCCGATCCTGTACCTGGCGCTCACATCGAGTTCGGTGCCGATCTACGTTCTCGACGAATACGCGCAGACTCGCATCGCGCAGCGGATCTCGATGGTGACGGGCGTCGCGCAGGTGCAGATACTCGGGGCGCAGAAGTACGCGGTCCACGTGCAGCTCGATCCGCACGCGATGGCATCCCGGCAGATCGGCATGAACGAGGTGGAGAACGCGCTGCGCAACTGGAACGTGAACCTGCCCACGGGCTCGATCATCGGACCGCAGCGGGCGTTCACGCTGCAGGCGAGCGGCCAGTTGATGAACGCCGACCAGTACCGTTCGCTGGTGGTGACCTACCGCCGCGGATCTCCGGTCCGGCTGGATGAGATCAGCAAGGTGATCGATTCGGTGGAAGACGACAAGACGGCTTCCTGGTTCTACAAGAAGGAAAGCGGTGACCGCGCCGTGGTGCTGGCCATTCAGCGCCAGCCGGGAACCAACACGATCGAGGTGACCGACGGCATCAAGCGGCTGCTCGAGGAGTTCAAGGAAGAACTGCCGCCGACGGTGAAGATGGACACGCTTTACGACCGTTCGGAGACCGTGCGCGAATCCTACGATGACGTCGTGTTCACGATGTTGCTCACCCTCGGGCTCGTGGTGGCTGTGATCTTCTTCTTCCTGCGCAGCTTTTCGGCGACCCTGATTCCGAGCCTCGCGCTGCCCTTCTCCATCGTGGGAACGTTCGCGGCGATGTACATGATGAACTACTCGCTCGACAACCTGTCGATGATGGCACTGATCCTCTCGATCGGTTTCGTTGTGGACGACGCGATCGTGATGCTCGAGAACGTCGTGCGGCACATGGAAATGGGGCGTGCGCCGATGGTGGCGGCGATGATCGGCTCGAAGGAGATCGGATTCACCATCGTTTCGATGACACTCTCGCTCGCGGCCGTGTTCATTCCCGTGCTGTTCATGGGCGGCGTGCTCGGAAGGCTCTTCCAGGAGTTCGCGGTGACGATCACGGTGGCGATCCTGATTTCGGGCGTGGTCTCGGTCAGCCTGACGCCGATGCTGTGCAGCCGGTTCTTGCGCGGCGGGCACGGCACGCAACAGTCCTGGTTTTACCGCGCGACGGAGAAGTTCTTCGATGGAATGTTGCACATCTACGATGTGACGCTGCAATGGGTGCTGCGCTGGCGCGCGCTCACGATGTTCGCTTCGTTCGTGGTGTTTCTGGCTACCGCGTGGATGTTCGTGAAGATTCCGAAGGGCTTCATTCCCGATCAGGACACCGATCAGATGTACGTGGTGACCGAATCGGCGCAAGGCACCTCGTTCTACCAGATGGTGGAAAATCAGAAGCAGGTCGCCGACGTGATCCGGCGCGACCCGAACGTGGAATCGCTGGTCTCGACCGTGGGCGGCGCGTCGGCATCGACACTCGGCGGCCCGAACTACGGTCAGTTGATCGTGAAACTGAAGCCGCGCCACGAGCGGAAGAAACTGGTGGCGGGCGTGATCGAGGATCTCCGTCCGCAACTCGAGAACTTCCCCGGGATGCGGGTGTTTCTGCAGAATCCGCCCACCATTCGTTTGGGCGGGCAGGTGACCAAGAGCGTCTACCAGTTCTCGATGCACTCGACCGAAGAGGAGCTACTCTACGAATCCGCGAGGAAGATGGAGAATGCGATTACCCAACTCGACGATGTGACGGACGTGGGCAGCGATCTCGCGATTGAAACACCGCAGATCAAGGTGAACATCGATCGCGACCGGGCGGCTGCGGTGCAGGTGAACGCACAGCAGATCGAGAACGCGCTGTACGATGCCTATGGCCCGCGCTGGGTATCCACCATCTACTCGCCCGTGAACGAGTACAAGGTGCTGCTCGAGCTCGAACCCAAGTATCAGCAGGATCCGAAGGCGCTCTCGTTGCTCTATTTCAAGTCGAACGTAGGCCGGCTGATTCCGCTCGATACGGTGGCTACGGTATCCGAGGACGTTGGTCCGCAAACGATCAACCACTACGGACAGTTGCCGGCGGTGACCGTTTCCTTCAATCTGAAGCCGGGCGCGGCCTTGGGCGATGTCGTCTCGAAGATCCGGGGCATCGCCGATGAGATACTGCCGGAAGGTGTCAGCACGACGTTCCAGGGCGCTGCCAAGTCGTTCCAGGGATCGCTGACGAATCTGTGGCTGCTGTTGATCGTCGCGATCTTCGTCGTCTACATCGTGCTCGGAACGCTCTATGAGAGCTTCATCCATCCGATCACGATTCTGTCGGGCCTGCCGTCGGCGGGCTTCGGCGCGCTGCTCACGCTGTTCCTGTTCAAACTCGACCTGAGCATCTACGCCTTCGTCGGGTTGATCATGCTCGTCGGTATCGTTCAGAAGAACGCGATCATGCAGATCGACTTCGCGCTCGACGCCGAGCGCCAGGGCATGCCTCCGCTCGAAGCGATCTATCAGGGGTGCCTGATCCGCTTCCGCCCGATCATGATGACGACGATGGCGGCGCTGCTCGGCGCGGTTCCCATCGCCGTTGGATACGGCGCGGGCGGCGAGGCGCGGCAACCGCTCGGATTGGTGATTGTCGGCGGACTGATTTTCTCGCAGTTGGTGACGCTCTACTTGACCCCGGTGGTCTACACATACATGGCGAACTTCGCGCGATCGAAGAAGCCGGCGCCGGTGGAGGCAAAGCCGGTGGCTCCGGTTCCGGCTCATTGAAGTCGGTACGCTGAAGACGGAGTTGAACCATGCCAAGCGCCGCTCTCGCTTTTCCGCCGCCGCTTCGGGAGGGCGATCGGTTATCGAGCGAGGAGTTCCTGCACCGATGGAGCGCGATGCCGGAGTTGCGCCATGCTGAGCTGATTGGCGGAGTCGTATTTCTGATAGCATCACCGGTTTACCTTCCTCACGGAACGCTCCAAACTTCGATCGCTGCTTGGCTCTGGCTGTACCAGCAGTCGACCCCCGGCTGCCAGGCCGGTTCCGATACTACTTGGCGCATGACGGCCTCGGATGTGCCTCAGCCTGACGTGTTTCTGAGGATTCTCCCCGCTTTCGGCGGGCAATCACGCGACGACGGCTACTTGGCGACAGGAGCCCCCGAACTCGCTGTCGAAGTGAGCGGTTCGACCACTTCCCGCGACCTCGGCATCAAGCTCGAGCTCTATCGCTCACAGGGAGTGCGCGAATACCTGAGCATCGTGCTGTACCCCAAGCAGGTCCTGTGGCGCAGGCTCGTTCGAGGCAACTATCAGGACATCGAGCCCGGCGAGGACGGACTCATCCGCTCCCGCGTGTTCCCCGGACTTTGGCTCGATCCGGCCGCGATATGGGACCCGCGCAAGTCGCTTCGCGCGGCGCTCGAACTCGGCCTGCAATCGCCGGAACACGCCGCGTTCGCGCGGAAGCTCGCCGCCAAGCGCCGCAAGTTGGTGCCAGCGAAAGCCGGACCCTGAAAGACGGAGCCGATCATGCCAACCACCACTCTCGCACTTCCGCCGTTACGGGAAGGCGATCGCCTCTTGAGTGAGGAATTCCTGGACCGCTGGAGCGCCATGCCGGAGTTGCAGCACGCGGAGTTGATCGGCGGAGTCGTTTTCTTCATGGCATCACCGGTCTCACGGTCTCACGGAAACGTGCACGTGCGTTTGGGCGGTTGGTTGGATCGCTACGTGGACTCCACACAAGGATGTGACGTGGGCTTGGACACGACATGGCTCATGGCACGCGGGAACGTCCCTCAGCCGGACTTGTACCTTCGGATCCTGCCGAGCCATGGGGGCCAATCCCGGGATCAGGGCGAGTACAATGCCGGTGCGCCCGAGCTTGCGGTGGAGGTGAGCGGGTCCACCGCTTCGCGCGACCTCGGCGTGAGGCTCGAACTCTACCGGACCGAAGGAGTACGAGAATACCTCAGCGTGGTGCTCCATCCCCGGCAGGTGATCTGGCGTCAATTGGTCCGTGGCCGCTATCGGGAGATTCCGGCGGACCAGGATGGCATCCTCCGGTCGCGCGTGTTCCCCGGACTGTGGCTCGATCCTTCGGCGATCTGGGATCAGGGCAAATCGTTGCGCGCGGCGGTTGAACAGGGCCTGCGGACGCCCGAACACGCCGCGTTCGTGCGGAAGCTGCTCGCCAAACGGCGCAAGTAGCCATCGTTTGCGGCTTTCGAGCACCCGTACGAAGGCTGCGTGGTTCGGCGTGGCACAGCCTTGGAAGGCTGGACACGGGGCGGCATTGCGCCGCCTCGCTCGATCCTGGAACAGATACTTCAACCCGAACGTAAGCGTCCGGTGATTCCCTCTTCCTTGAAGGTGGAGGCCGGAGCGATAGTGGAGGGATGAGAGACCGAAGAGCGTATTGGTGCCGGCGAGCGAGATCGACGGCAGGTCCCTCTTCGAGCTTGGTCAATTGGCGGTTGCCATCGCCGATCACACGGAAGTCGAGCCCGAGATCACGGCGCGTAAAAGTTGGTGTTCGTCTGGAGTCCGCCTTGCACCACCCGCATGCGATTCATGCCGAAGCAGAATTCGTTGAGCAACGATGCGCTCAGAATTTTCGTATGGCCCAGCGCGAAGTGCTGCGCGCGGTAGTCGGTCGAGGTCTTGAAGGCGCGATTCAACGGATCGTCGACGAAGGTCGAGTCGACGAGCACGTAGTGGCCGAAGACGTGGTCGTTGCCGGAAAACCGATGATCGGCACGCGTCAGGTACTGATCGGAGTCGAGCGCACCTGATTGTTGTTGCCCGCGAGATTCAGCGTGTTGCGGCGCGAGCGGGCCGCCTCATCCTGATTCGGCAGCGGCAGGAATCCGCCCTCCGCGAACGGGCTGCCCTTGGTAGACGTGAGCAGATTCTGCGAGATCGGGCTGATCAGGCTGCGCGGGATAATGTTGCCGGGAAGCGGAACGTTCGAACCTGGACCCGCAATCGCGCGCGTCACCGCCGGATTGGCATCGGCCGGATACCAGCGATTGCCCGGCTGCGCGATCTCGGAGAAATCGCCGTTGCGCATGGCGAGTGTCGGGGTGGCAGCCAATGACGGCGAACCGCGCCGCTCACGGCGCCCCTCGAAATTGCGGAGGAAGAAGGTCTTGTCCTTGGCGATCGGACCCGAGAAGACGCCGCCGTACTGATTGCGGCGAAGCTTGTTCTTCTGCGCGGGGGGCGACAGGAAGAATCCGCGCGCGTCGAACGCGTCGTTTCGCAGAAACTCGAACGCCGTGCCATGGAACTGATTGGTACCGGCCTTCAGCGCGTGATTGGCCTGCGCACCGGAGTTCATGGCGTACTCGGCCGAGTAGACCGCGGACTGGATCTTGAACTCTTCCACCGCTTCGATCGACAGCGAGAGGAGCATCGCCGAGTGATGCGAGTCGACGGCCACAACGCCGTCGACCGTGATGTTCTGATTGGCGTCACGCTGGCCGTTCGCGCGCGAAGCACCGAAGTTGACACCGGGCATCAGCGTCGCAAGCTGCGCGAAGTTACGCCCGTTGAGGGGAAGCGCGACAATGCGCCGATGCTCGACCACTGAGCCGAGCGTCGCGTCTTCGGTCCGATGCAGCGGCGTCGAAGCCGCGACCTCGATGCGCTCCACCTGTCGGCCGACTTGGAGCGAAAAATCGGGACGGGCCTTCGCTGGAGTTGCAGCACGATGCCGGTTCGCACTTCCGATTTGAAGCCGGACGCGGTGACCGTAATCTCGTACTCACCGATGTTCAACAGCGGGAAGATGTAGTTCCTGGTTTCATTGGATGGTTTGGACGTCGCCAGTGGCGGTCCGTTTCGCCGTCACGGTGGCGCCGGAAATGACGGCGCCGGACGAGTCCGTGACAAGCCCGAGAATCTGAGTGGGATCGGTCTGTGCCCAAAGGGTACCCGACACCGCGAGCGAAAGAGTGAATGCCAACGCTCTCACTGAAATCTCCCTTCCATATCGGAAACACCGATGAGGCGGACGGGCGTTACGGCTTAGGGAAGCGGTCCGACTTCATCAGCCAGTAACGGAACATCGAGGCAAAATCCTTTGCCAATGCGCTCGAAGCGAGTTCCTCCACCGTGAACTTCGTTTTGCGCCGCCAGTTCGGAAACTGCCACGTGGTCCCCGGCATGTTCTGCTGGTCGAGCTCTTTGGTCAGGTCCTCCTGATTCAGCGTCATCAGCAGAGACGGAGTCGACGCAAGGAAACCCGTGACAGCGCTGTGAAGCTCTCCCGAGAGTTCGGTACCGGCGGCTGCCGATTCGGGATAGCTGGCCGGAAGAAATCCGCCGGCTTTGAGCACGTCGAACATGCGCCGCTTGTCCTGCGCGCGGAACCAGACCGCTTGGCGGTACATCTCGTCATCGGTGAAGAATCCGAGTTCACGCCGGGTCTCGATGTCGCGGCCGGACCAGAAGCCCGCGAGCGTCGGCAGATCGTGCGTCGTCGAGGAAACGAGCGCCCGCTCCGGATACTCCGCGCAGGGGATCATCGATCCGTCCCGGTTCTTCTCGAAATAGAAGAGGCGATAGCTGAGGATGCCGAAGCGGTCGAGCGCCTCGCGCATGTAGGGCTCGACGGTCCCCAAGTCCTCGCCCACGATCAGCACGCGATTGCGATGGCTCTCGAGCGCCAGCACGCGCAGCAGATCCTCATGACGGTCGCGCACGTAGGTGCCTTGCGTGGCGTCATAGCCGTCGGGGATCCAGTAGAGCCGGAAAAGCCGCATCACATGATCGACCCGCAACGCGCCCCCGTGGCGCGCGGACTTGCGAATCGACTCGGCGAAGAGCCGGTAGCCGTCCTCGCGATGCGCGGCCGAGTCTGGCGGAGGAAACGACCAGTCCTGTCCCTTGGGAGCAAAATCGTCGGGCGGAGAGCCGACGCGGCAGCCGTTGACGAAGAATTTCCGGTGCGCCCAGAGCTCGGAACCGCATCGATCGGTGGCCAACGGCAGATCGTGAAACAGGCCGATCTCCATGCCTCGGGCCCTGGCATGGGCCTGCGCGGCGGCGGCCTGCTCGTCGAGCAGCCACTGGACGTACTTGTGGAACCGCACCGCCGAGTCGTGGCGCTGGCGGAAGGCCGCGACATCGGGCGATTCGGGATCGCGGTACGGCTCGGGCCAGTCGGGCCAGACCCAGACCTCGGGATTCTGCGCGTGGAGAAACTCGTCGAGCGCGCAGTAGGTGGCGAACCGGTCGAGCAGCGAGCTCTCGCTCTCGCAGAACGCGAGGAAAGCGAGTGCCCGAGGCGAGCGGCCCGCGATCTCGTGGCGCTCGAAATGATCCCAGACCAGACGCAGGAATCGTAACTTGACGCGAGCCACGCGTTCATATTCGACGAATTCACTTGCGTTGCACGCGGCGATCTCGGCGAGCACTTCCTGACTCCGGCGCAACGACACCGCGGGAGGACACGCGGCGAGGTCTGGAATGCGGTCGATATCGAGGTAGAGGAGGTTGCGGTAGTAGGTGCTGTTCGGAAGGTACGGACTGGTATTGAAGGGTTGGCGATTGTGAATCGCGTGAAGCGGATTCAGCGCCACGTAAGAGCCCCCACAATCGGCCACCCAGTCGATCAACGCTTCGAGCGCGGTGAAATCGCCGCAGCCCCAGGTGGACTCGCCGCGCAGCCCGAACAGGCTCACCGCGAGCCCGGCGCGGCGCTGGCCCGATTCCAGCGATTCGGGAAGCCAAGCCCGGTCCGGACACACGATCACGCGTGTTCGTGACTTCGCGCCGCCAGCCACGAATTCGGCTTCATGATAACCGGGAGGCAGTTCCGGTAGCGTGGCCAAGGCTTGATCGACGGCGAGATCGAGTGTGCGCCGCGATCCATCCTCCAGCCGGATCGTGGCCGAAACACGAGGCAGCGCGGTTCGCACCTCGATCGTCAGCGGCGCGTTCATACTGAGCACCGCGGTGGGACCGGTGAGCCGCGACGATTCGGTCCGCTCCCGCGCCGAGAGCGCGGCCTCGAGATCCTCCGCGGCCTCGCAGGAGACACCGAGCGACCGTAGGATCGCCTGCCGCAACTCGTCTGGCGTCTCGTGGCGCTTGCCGGAAATGTCCCAGTACTCCGGAACGATTCCGAAAGCAGAAGCCGCTTTCAACAACAGGTCCGGCAGCGAGGATTGCGGCATGCGTGAGCTTCCTCCATTGTAGCGGCCTATGGGATAATCGGACCATGGACTTGAGGGAATATCGCCCCGCCCTGGACCAAGTGGAAGGGCTGTTCGACAAGGTCGACGGCTACAATCAGCAGGAATTCGACGATTCGATCGTGCTGACTACGGTGGACAAGGCCATCAACTGGGCCCGCAAGAACTCGATCTGGCCGATGACGTTCGGCCTGGCCTGCTGCGCCATCGAGATGATGGCGATGAGCGCCTCGCGCTTCGACATCTCCCGCTTCGGCGCCGAAGTCTTCCGTGGATCGCCCCGGCAGTCCGATCTCATGATCATCGCCGGACGCGTGTCGAATAAGATGGCGCCGGTGATCCGCAAGCTGTATCAACAGATGCCGGAGCCGCGCTGGGTGATCTCGATGGGCGCCTGCGCCACCTCGACCGGCGTCTTTTCCAACTACGCGCTGATTCCGGTGAACCAAGTGATTCCGGTGGACGTCTACGTCCCGGGATGCCCGCCCCGCCCCGAGCAGTTGATCTACGCCATCACGCTGCTGCAGCAGAAGATCGAGAAGGAAACCGGCACGACCCGCCGGGTCCTCAATATCGACTAAGGCGATTTTCCCAATAAGGCGCCGCCGGAACCGCCGATGAGTCCATTGGACGGATAGGAGATTCCGTCCAAGGAGGTCGAGATGGAGATCTCGGCGATCAACGCAACTAACTTTCAATCGCTACAACTGGCACCAGTGGATCCGCGAACTCCGGAGATTCGTGCGGAGAATCGCGAAGTTGTCAAGGCGGTCGGCAAATTGAACGAAGCCTCGAAGTTCGGAGAACGGAACGAGCTGACGTTTTTGCTGGACCGTGAGACGGGCAGGCCTGTCGTTCGCATCATCGACAAGAAGACCCGCGAAGTGATTCAGCAATTTCCGCCTGAATACGTGATCCGAATGGCCGATGAGCTGGAATTGAGCCGCTAGACACGCGCTCGAGTTTCGCCAACAACGGAGACCCACGGGATGTATCAGGCACAGCAGACCTACCTCGAGAACGAAATCTTGCAGGCGGACCCACTCGAACTGGTCCGGATCCTGTATCGAGCCGCGCTCGAGGCGGTGGGCAAAGCGCGCGGGCATGTGCGCAACAACGAGATCCGCGAACGCAGTCGGCAGATCACCAAGGCGAGCGAGATCATCAACGAGCTCACGCTCTCGGTCAATCGCGAACGCGGCGGCGAGATCGCGGCCAACCTCGTCGAACTCTACGACTACATGCAGCGCCTCCTGGTCGAGGCCAACTTCCATCAAACCGAGGCTCAATTGGTCGAGATGGAGGCCTTGCTTTCGACCCTGCTCGAAGCCTGGGAAAACTGCGTACCCGTGCCGCCTCCGGCCGTTGCCGCTTCCGGCGCGATGATGCCCGTCAGCCTCAGTTGCTGACCTCGATCTCCCAACCGAAGCCCGGCCTCGCCGGCGGCTGAAAATAGACCCCCTCCGGTCCGCGCGTCACGCCGCGCTGCTCCTCGAACGTCTTGTACACCCGATCAGGTCCACCCGGCGGCGGCAGCGTGGTCTCGGCCCACGTAATCACCGGATAGTAGGCAAGGTAGTGAATCGCCTCCGGAAATCCGCCCGCGTGCGGATACAGCGGAACTCCGTTCGCCAGCGCCAATGATCCGATGTGCCGCATCTCCGACATCCCGCCGCACCACATGATCTCCGGCTGCCAGATATCGACCGCTTTGTAGCGAAGCAGCCGCTGAAATCCCCAGCGCGTGTACTCGTGCTCGCCGGTCGCCAGCAGGGTCGAATCGATCCGCGCGTTCAACCGCCCGAACCCTTCGTAGTCGTCGGGTTGCAACACCTCCTCGAGCCAGAAGACTTTGTACGGTGCCACCGCTTCGGCGAGTTCGATCGTGTACGCCTCGGTCAACGCCATCCAGCAGTCGATCATGATGTAGCCGTCCGGCCCCAGCAACTCCCGGGTTCGTTTCACCAGTTCGACATTCTTCTTCAGCCCGTCTTTGCCTTGACCCGGACCATGCGGGAGCGCGAGCTTGATCTTCTTGTATCCGAACTTCACACTCTGCTCGACATCGTTGCCCGTCGCGTAAGCGGGAATCCGTTCCCAAGTACGTCCGCCGAGCAATTCGTAGACGGGAACTCCGCGGACCTTGCCAGCCAGATCCCACAGCGCGAGATCGATCGCGCTCATCGCGTGCAAAGCGGCACCCGCCCGCCCGTAGAACAGCGTCGCGCGCCACATCACGTCCCACAGCCGCTCGATGTTCAGGGGATTCTCGCCCGCGAGCAGTTTCGCCAAATGCCCGTCAATCACCGGACCGCCGCCGTTGCCGCCGCTACCGTATCCCTTCAACCCCTTGTTCGTCGATACCTCGACCGTGATCGCACCCATCGGGCCCGCCGGATCGGGCATCCACTTCGAGCCAGCGCCGCGGCGGCCGGTGTACTCGGGATAGATCGTGATCGGACGCGCCGCTTCGCGATTGACCCAATACGATCCCGGATCGGGTGTGTAGACCGGCAACGGATTCTTCGGCCGCGTCTTGACGACGCGGACCGACGTAATCTTGAGCCCCGCGTCTTCCGGCGCGGCAAACGAGAGACCTGCGCCGGCACCGGCAAGGGCGGCTTGAAGAAAGGACCTGCGAGTCTGATTCACACGAAAAATGGTACCGTATCGGATGATGGATCTGAAGAATCTGCCCGTCCCAGCGCGGCGCGACTTGCTCAAGGCCGGGGCGCTAGCAGTCCCCGCCATTCTCCGCGGAGCTCCCGACAGTAAGCCGATCAAGGTCGGTCTCGTTGGCTGCGGAGGCCGCGGAACCGGCGCCGCGTCTCAAGCACTGAAGGCCGATGACTACGCGGAACTGACCGCGGTGGCCGACATCGATCCGGCGCGCATCGCGAGCAGCCTCGACAGTCTGCGCAAGGTGGCCGGCCCCAAGGTCAAGGTCGAGGAAGCGAACCGGTTCACCGGACTCGACGCGTACAAGAAGGTGCTCGCTTCGGGCGTGGACGTGGTCCTGCTCGCGACGCCTCCCGGATTCCGTCCCGGGCACCTGCGCGCGGCAATCGAAGCGGGCAAGCACGTATTCTGCGAAAAGCCGATCGCGGTGGATGCCCCGGGCGTCCGGTCGGTGCTCGAATCGGCCAAGCTCGCCAAGGAAAAGAACGTATCTCTGGTCTCGGGATTCTGCTGGCGCTACGCCAATCAAATCCGCGCCACGATGGAGCGGGTGCGCGGCGGCGACATCGGCAACGTGGTCGCCTACTACGCCACCTACTACACCAGCCCAGTGAAGCCGATGCCTCCCGCGTCGGAACGATCGGCCGGAATGAGCGACATCGAGTGGCAGATCCGCAACTGGTACAACTTCAACTGGCTCTCGGGTGACGGACTCGTCGAGCAGGCGATCCACTCGGTCGACAAGGTCGCATGGGTCATGGGCGACGTTCCGCCCGAGAGCTGTGTTGCAACGGGTGGACGCCAGATTCCGGCACACGCGGGCAACATCTACGATCACTTCCAGGTGAACTATCTTTATCCGAACGGCGTGCGCGCCTTCCTCGGATGCCGTCAGATTCCGGGCTGCCACAACGAGAACTCCGACTACATTCTCGGCGCGAACGGACATGCCCTGATCGGGCGCGGCCCCAGCCCCCGTATTCTCGGTCCGAAGAAGTGGAGCTTCGAAGGCCAGAAGTACGACATGTACCAGGCCGAGCACGATGCCCTTTTCGCCTCCATTCGCAAAGGCCAGTTGATCAATGACGGCGTCTGGATGGCCACCTCCACGATGCTCGGCATCATGGGCCGCATGGCCGCATACACCGGCCAGCAGATCTCTTGGAACGACGCGTTGAATTCGCAGCAGAAGCTCGGACCCGACCCGATCGACTGGAACGGCAGCTTCACGCCGGAGCCCATGGCGCTGCCGGGCGTCACCAAGTTCGTCTGATGTTTCAGGGACTGCTGCTCGCCTTCTTCGCGGCGGACTTCCAGACACAGATCCAACCGGTTCTCGAATCGGCTTGCCTCGATTGCCACGGCCCTGAAAAGGCGCTGGGTGGACTGCGTGTCGATTCCGCGGCGATGATCCGCAAGGCCGTCGAACCCGGAGATCCGGCGAAGAGCTCGCTGTTACGGCGCGTCGCGCTCGGCCCGAACGAGCCCGGCGCAATGCCACCCGGCGGAACCGCGCTGCGCAAGGAGCAAATCGATCTGCTGCGGGCCTGGATTCAGGAAGGCGCGGCCTGGCCGGCGGGAGTTACGCTGCGTCCGAAGCAACCCAAGCGGAAGGACGACGCCGAACTCTCGAAGGATCTACACGCGCGCATCGTGGCCCGATCGAGAGAGCAATCGCAAGCAGAGATGAAGGCCTATCGCGCGGCGATCCCCGGAACCGATGTCTCGTTCGAAATGGTGCCGATCCCCGGCGGCGAGTTCCGCATGGGCTCACCGGACTCGGAAGAGGGGCGCGGCAAGGACGAAGGCCCGGTGCACCCGGTGAAGCTCGAGCCGTTCTGGATGGGCGCGCGCGAAGTCACATGGGACGAGTACCGGCTGTTCATGTTCGCCGAATCGATCCGTGATCCGCTGGTCGATGCCGTCAGCCACCCGACGCGGCCCTATGTCGAGATGAGCTTCGGCATGGGCATCAACGGATACCCAGCCATCAGCATGACCCAGCATGCGGCAAACAAGTACGCGCAGTGGCTGAGTTCGAAGACCGGACACTTCTATCGCCTCCCGACCGAAGCCGAGTGGGAGTACGCATGCCGCGCGGGCACGCAAGCGCCCTATTCATTCGGCGCCGACGCGTCCAAACTCAGCGAGTACGCCTGGTTTCAGGACAACAGCGGCGACAAGTACGGCAAGGTGGGAGCGAAGAAGCCCAATCCTTGGGGCCTGTTCGACATGCACGGCAACGTGATGGAGTGGACGCTCGACGGCTATTCGGCGGACTTCTACGCGAAGTCACCGGGCGACATGCCGTGGTCGAAAGCCGCCAAGCCGTATCCACACGCCGTGCGCGGAGGATCGTGGAACGACCCTGCCGAGAAGTGCCGTTGCGGGACGCGCATCGCGTCCGACTCGTCGTGGAAAATGCAGGATCCGCAGTTGCCGAAAAGCATCTGGTATCACACCGACGCGCAATGGCTGGGGTTCCGGCTGGTACGGCCATTGAAGGTTCCCGCACCCGCCGAGATGCATTCCTACTGGAACAACGGCGTCGAAGCCGAGTGAGCTACTTCACTCGCTTCGCACCCGGTAATTCATGGCTCGAGAGCGCGGCGCCTCGAAGCTCATCGAGCGAGCCGGAGCCCAACGGTTCCGCTACGGGTTCGGTCTCGGCCTGCTTTTGTGCCGAGACGGTGCCGTCTGCCTGGAATGTGCTGCGAATCGTGAAGGAGCCGGGACGGTCGAGCGTCGTGGGGTAGAATCGGTATTCGCCGGCCGGGAAAATCCCCTGGATTCCGATTCGCTGTGGAGCCTGCGCGGTGGCGATGGTGAGCGGAGTGTCCGAGCCCTGCGTGACGAACAGAGCCGGAACGAATCCGGCCGGATCGAGAGTGACCGTGACGCGACCTCTCGCGGGCAGGGTCATCTTATAGGTGCGAGCCGGTGAGCCGAGTGTCGTGTACACCAGCGCCTCGGATGCACGGCAGTCGGCTGTCGAGAGCGTGCCGTCCTGTGCGTCGTTCAATCCGAGATCAGCGACAGGGCAGTCGCGCGCGTCGGTGACCGTGGCGGTCAGGTTGTAGGTGGGCGCCGCCTGGGCCGCGCTGTAGAGGAGCACCGTGTGCGGTCCAGCGAGCACGGTGGAATCGAGCACGAGCGTCCGGTCCGCCGGGTTGACGGAATTTCGAACCACTTCCTGGAATTGAGGCGTCAACAACGACAGGGTCTGCCCCGCGACGTTCGAACGTAGATTGAGGTTCAACCCCTTCCGTCCGGACGTCGTGACGCGAAACGGCGTGACGAGAGTGACATTGGTCGACAACGGAACCAGATCGAGGAAACGGCAGCCTTCGGTCGAAAGCGTTCCCTCCTGCGCCTGGCCGGACACCAGATCGGGAGCCGGACACGGATGCGGGTCGGCGGCGGCGAGCTTCAAGGTGTAGGGGCCGATATCGGTTGTGTCGAAAGCCGACGCTCCGGCGATGTAGGTTCCCGCGGGAAGATGTATGACAATCCGGGAGTCAGTAGTGGTGCGGTCACGGTCGTCGTTCACGCCCAGTACGCGCGACTGTTGATTCAACAGGATGAGGTAGGTATCGATGATCGGCGAGGTTTGATCGATCGTGAGGATCTTCGCCTTGTCCACGGTGAACCGGTAAAGCTTCACTGGTGTCGGGTCGCCAGAAGGCAGCAGGAAGTCGAGCACGCGGCAGCCTTGCGCGTCGAGCGCGGCATTCACCTCGGCGCCCGGCTCAACCGGCTCCAGCGCGCAGGGCCGCTGGTCTTCGATCGAGACGTTCAGCGAGTAGGTGCCTTGACCTCTGCCGCTGACGCTGAACAGTGCCTCGCCCGCGGGTACGCTTGCCAACAGTTCCGAGTTCCCGCGGAATCCGATCGTGGTCGAGATCGTCGCCACCATCGAGAAATTGGCGATTCCGGTATCGGCCTTGATACTGAGCACGCCGTTGCGCGGAATCGTCAGGCTATAGAACGTGACAAACGCGTCGTTGGTCGAAAATGGATTCTGGTCGAGGAAACGGCAGGTGGACGATGTGAATGAGCCTTCGGTCGCTCCCGTGGCGGCGAGCGTGAGCAGCGGACATTCACGCGGCTTCTCGGGGGCGGCGTTGATCTTGAATCGGCCAGTCAAACCGGGCCGGGGAGAACTTACAATTGCGACATAGCTCCCGGCCGGCAGATTGGCCACGAGCTTCGAGTTGGTGGGGTGGTCCGGCGCATTATCATTGGACCCGGCCAGCCGGGTGGGGTCGGTCGCGTAGAGCACGAGGAACGTATCGAACTCGCTCGACTCCGCGGACAGCGTCACCACCGCGGCTTCGGCCAGCGAGAAGGTGAAGCGCTTGGCATATGCCGTACTCGTTCCACTGGAGATGGCGTCGCGTAAAGCACAGTCGTTAGCGTCGAGCGCGCCGTCCAGGGCGGTACCTGGAGTCAATTCGGCGGTCTGACAGGTGAGGCCCTGAGCGAAGCTCAGCGTAGTCAGGCAGGAAGCAAGAAAGCAGCGGAAAAGCAGGGAGAAAATCTTCGAATTCGCCATCTGGTGGTCACCTGCAAGGATGATAGCACCTGATGGCTGGCGCGATCATCCCCACAGTCCGTCGAGTCTTTTGTCCGTATCGCCGAACTTGTCCACCTTCACACCGAAACGGTCCATCATCGACAAATACAGACTGCAGCAACGCCGGTTGTCGTCGCCCTTTTCCATGTAGTCGAGAATCCGGCCCGTCTTCATCGCTCCACCCGCTTTTCCCGCCAGCACGATCGGCAGTTGTTCGGCGCTATGAGCGTCCCCGTCGAACAGACTCGAAGCGAACATCATGAGCGAATTATCGAGAAGCGACTGGCCACCCTCGTCGATCGCCTTCATCCGTTGCACCAGATAAGTGAACTGCTGCACGTGGAATTGATTGGTCTTCAGGTACATCGCCTCCAGATCAGGCGCCTTTCCGTTATGGGTAAGGTCGAGATGCAGCGCCCCCCGGACACCTTGCAGGAACTTGAAGTTCATCTGCGAAAGATCGTTATTGAGCATCAGCGTCACGATGCGCGTCTTGTCCATCTGGAAGGCGAGCACGATCAGATCGAGCATCAGCTTCATGTGCTCGGGAATCACTTGCGGCAGCTTCTCTTCGGGCCGGTCCAGATTCGGTTTGGCCAGTGTGGGGCGCCAGCCTTCGAGCCGCTCCTCCTTCGAAGCGCGCTCGATTCGCGTCTCGATGCCGCGAATCGATTCCAGATACTCGTCGAGCTTCACCTTGTCGCTCGCGTTCACGCGCGTCCGCATCGACTTCGATTCGTCGAGCACAGCGTCGAGAATGCTGCGGTCGAGCCGCCGTCCGTTCGGATCCCCCACCAGTTGATCGAACACCCGCGCCGGATAGATCTCCTTCGCTGCCGGCTTGTTCGGCGAGACCCATGAAAGCGACGATCCATAGATCATCGAAAGCCCGTCTTCCAGCCGCAGTTCGTTCGGTTCGATCCCCAGCACCAGGCTCGGAATCGCGCTCTGTTGCCCGATCTGCCGCGCCATGATCTGGTCCATCGTCGTGCCCAACCGGATCACGGCAGGATCGAGACTCACCGGCAGTCCGGTCAGCAGGTTCATGCGCCCGAGGTGCGGACTCGTCGATACGAACGCCAACTGATGATAGAGGCCGCGAATGAAGACCATGTCTTCGCGAATCGGGTCGAGCGGCTTGGCCGCCAGCCCGAGTTCCATCGTGGCGCCCGCGCCCTTTGCCCACCAATGTGCCGGCTCGATGCCGTTCGAGAAGTAGACGCATCCGAACCGGACCGGAGGTTTCGCCAGCGCGGCCTTGGCCGATTCCATCCACGGCAGCGCGAGTGCGACTCCGGCGCCTCGCAAAAAATTACGGCGCGATACGGGCTGGCTCATTGTGTCTTCCTTTCCTGACGAACAGCGGCGATGGAGGCCGGTTCCGATCCGGCGCGTGTGCGGAACTGCTTGCTCGCGGCGATCTCGGCTGCGAGTTGGACAAAGGTGGCGTTGCCGCCGAGCGCGGCCATGCGATCGATCAGCGCCTGGTCAGATGCCTGCACCGTGCGGCCGAGAGCGTATCCCAGCAGCTTGGTCGAGAGCGTGCGCAGCACCTGAGCCTCGTTCTCGCGAAGATAGTTCAACAACCCATCGACGCCCGAAACTTCGCGCTGGTTGGCCATCGTGCCCGCATCCCAAATCGCCTTGCCATCGTCATACTTCTCGCGCCAACGCCCGGTCGAATCGAAATGCTCGAGCGGGAATCCCAGCGGGTCGATCCGGTTGTGGCAGCCAGCGCAGGTCGCGTTGCGTTTGTGCGACTCGAGCTTCTCGCGCAGCGTCTGGCTTCCGAACATCTTCGGATCGGCGGGGATCGAACCGGCATCGGCGGGCGGCGGCGGAACCGGAGTCCCGAGCACGCGGCGCAGAATCCAATCGCCGCGTTTCACCGGACTGGTCCGCAGCGGCGCCGAGGTCGACGTGAGCACGGCTCCCAGCCGCAGCAATCCGCCTCGATTCTCCGCGCCTTGCACCAGTTCCGGATCGCCCTGCGAATTGACGGGCTTGTTCACGCCATAGAACTTGGCGAGCGCTTTGTTGAGGAACGTGTAATCGGCGAACAGCAGGTCGCGCACCGGGCGATCCTTGCGAATCACATGCTCGAAGAATGAGACGGACTCGTCGTACATCGCGGACTTCACTTCGTCGGTGAACTCGGGGAAGCGGCCCGTATCTACCCCCTTGAACTGATCGAAGCGATAAAAGCCCAGCCACTGTCCGAAAAACTCGGTGGACATCCGGCGCGCCTTCGAATCGGCGAGCATGCGCTTCACCTGCGCACGCAGCTTCGACGGATCGGCGAGTTCGCCAGTCGAAGCGGCGCGGCGCAGTTCGCTATCCGGAATCGAAGACCAGAGGAAGAAGCTCAGCCGGCTCGCCATGTCCCAACCGGAGAGCGGCTGCGTCGAGGCGGTTTGCGCCACGTATTCGACACGATACAGATATGCCGGCGAGACGAGAATGCGCGCGATCACCGCGCGAATCGCCGCCTGGTGATCCTTCTCGGTGGTCATCGTGCGATCGTAGAACGCGCGCAGCTTCGACTTCTCCGCTTCGGTCAACGGACGCCGCCAGGCGCGCGCCGCGAAGTCCAGGCAGTTTTCGATATGTTGCGGACGGCCCTTTGCCTGCGCCGCCTGCACCGCTTCCCACGCGGCACGCACGGGTGCGATGTACTTGCGGGGTTCCGCGGGCAGATTATCCATCGCGGCCGGATCGAGCGTCGCGATCGTCTTGCCATCGAGGTCGAGCTTGAAGTGCCGGGCGAGCATTCCCAGCCAGGCGTCGTAATACTCGAATGACGCGAGCAGGTCGTTCCACGCGTGATCGAGCCGCGCGCGAGTCGCGGCGTCGATCAGATTCTCAGCCACGAACTTGTCGTCGCGCAGGTACTTCACCTTCACCATGAACTCATCGTGCTCGGGAACGTTATAAGTGTTGTCGAACGGTGCCGGAATCGGATCCTTGTCGGCTGGCGTAGGCTCACCGTGTGAGTTCGGCGGCAACTGGCTCGCGTACTGGAGCACACCGCGCTTGAAGTTCGCGTAACCCTTGCTGGCCGGATCGCCGAGCAGCGCCCTCGGTGGACGTCCGCGCGCCGCGCCGCCATCGGCCCGGTCGGAGATCACCACGCGAAGGACCTGATCGGGGTCGGTGCCGATCTCGGCTTCCACCTGCAATTCGAATCCGAGCGCGCCCTTCTCCATCGGCACCTCGAACTGAACGAGCGCACCATCCGTGACGAAGTCGCCCGGGCCGAGCGTGATTCCGTTCACAGGCTGCCCGATCGCAAGTTTGGCCGCCGCGTCCGGGCTCACCGTGGCGAGCGGCTGCTTGGGCCCCGCTTGGCCGAATCCGCGCCGGGGAGCATTCGACGCTTCGCCGGTCGCGGGTGTATTGGCCGCGTTACGCGGTGGCGCCGGTTTGCGATAGCTCACCGTCGCGTTGCGCCAGATCACCATCGGCTTGCCCTTCGCCGCCGGATTCACCGCGGAAACATTCAGGTAGATCTGCGTGGGTCCGGAGGGCGTGCGGCTTCCCGGCCGGTTGAACTTGACGAAGTTGAACTTGAACTTCTTGTCCGCCTTCAGCGATTCGTCGTCGAAGACCAGCGGACTTTCGTCGCCGGCTCCGCCCGCCGCCAGATCGCCGCGCGCGAAGAACCAGCTCGCCCACGTCGCGGCGTACTGCTGAATCTCCTCGCACTGCTTACGCACGGCTTCGGAATTGCTCGCCGAGGGCGCGGGCAGCTTCTTCCACCGGCCCGCGATCTCCGCCGACGGATAGCCGAGATCCGCATGGTTCAGGACACTCCAAATGTGTTCCGCGAAACGCTGCGTGATCTGCTCGCGCGCCGCCAAGTCCTTCAACGTGACGCTCGGTTCGCGCAACGTTGCGCGATGTTTGTACCGCCACGCCGCGTAAAAAGCCTTGCCGTACTTCTCGAGGCCGAAGGGGCGCCCGCCCTCGCCGGACACGGTGCGGAAACCATACTTCGCATAGATGTCCCGAATCCGGTTCACGGCGGAAAGCTCGAAGCCCGTCTTTCCGGGATCGGTGTAGAACTCGAGCGGACCCGCGCCAATCACCGCATGTTTGGCCACCGTCTTCGCGGCCGCCAGATAGCGTTCGAGTTGCGCGTCCTGCATGAACTGCACATCGCCGAAGTTGGCGAAGCCCTCACCGCCCACCGAATCCGTGGAAGCGTCGATACCGGTATCGGGCGCGATTCCGGTCAGATCCTGGATCGCGTACGCGTACTCGCCGCTGGTCAGCCGCCGAACGGTCACCTTGCCGGGTTCGCCGTCATGCTTGGCCGCGTACGCCTTCATCTCGCCGCGAATCCACGTCACCGCGTTCTGGCGGAAAGCGGCATCGGGCTGCGGCGCGGCCTTCGGAGGCATCCGCTGTTGTTCGAGCGCGTCGGCGACCTTCGCCCACGTGAAATAGCCGTCGCCCATCGCCTGGGCCGTGAGTTTTTCGAGATTCACACCACCCATCGCGGCCTTGCCATGGCACTGGATGCAGTATTGCTTGAACGCCGGGCGCGGATCGGTGGCGTTACCGGCTGCGTTCGACGGCGCACCGGTCATCAGGAGAATCGTGGCAACACTGCCAGCCAATAGCAGATCTCGCATGGACGTGTTCCTTATTCTAGCGTCAGGCGAAACCCGGTGGCCCGGCGTTACGCGAGGGGCTGTTTTCTCAATCCCGCGGTGAGCGTTTCGAGCGCCGAATCGGTGAGCGATTCCAACTCTTTCCGGGAACCGCCGCGCAGCCACTTGCCGAGCCCGAGCTCGGTGATCCCGTGAATGCTCGCCCACACGAGCTCTCCCGCGACGCCCGTATCGGTAGCCACCTCCTGCGCGCGCACCAGTTCGCCCAACAACGTCACTGAGTCCGTGTAGGCGGCGACGTAGGCGGGATAAGCGTCACGATCGAACGCCGAGCGGAACATGATTCCGAAGCGGGGTGGATTGCTCAGCGCGAAATCGAGATAGGCGTGCGCGGCCGCTCGTAGCCGCGTCGCCGGATCGGTGGCCGTCGCGGTGGCGTTGCGGATCGAGGCGAGAAGCTCTTCCAGCGCCTCGGTCGCAAGCGCGGCAACCAGATCCTCTTTGCTCTTGAAATGGCGATACGGCGCATTGTGCGAGACACCCGCCCGCCGTGCCACCTCCCGCAGAGTCAGCGCCTCCGCTCCGAACTTGCCCACGAGATGGAGCGCTGCCTGGAGCAGCGCGGATCTCAGATTTCCATGATGGTAGCGGTCCACTGAGATCATCGTACCGGAACATGTTGACGGGCGCAACATTTGATGTTGACACGGACAACATTCGGCGGCATACTGATGTTGACACAAGCAACATGAGCGAACTGATTCCTTGGATTTCGATCGCGCTGAGCGGAGCCCAGTGGTTCCGCACGAGAAAGCTCGTCTGGCGGCTGGAGGATGTGGAGTTCCAATTGAACGCACTGCGCCGTGCCCAGGAACCGCCTCCCGCACCTGCCCCGGTGCCCGAACCCGTAGTCCGCCGGCCGGAACCGCCGCCGCTGCCCCAATTCATTCCGCGGGTCGAGCCGCCTCACCCACCCCCGCCACCAATGGCGGAGTCCGAAGCCGAGGCCACTCCAGCCGAAAGCTATGTCGCACGGCTGATCCGGAGCACCGGCGGATGGGAAGCGCTCATCGGCGGAAACCTCCTCAACAAGCTCGGCGCGCTGATTTCGGTGATCGGCGTGGCGCTGTTCCTCAGCTACTCGTTCGCCCACATGGGTCCGTTCGGACGTTCCGCCACCGGACTCGCCATCAGCCTC
This sequence comes from uncultured Acidobacteriota bacterium, assembly GCA_902825945.1. Classification (GTDB taxonomy): domain Bacteria; phylum Acidobacteriota; class Terriglobia; order Bryobacterales; family Bryobacteraceae; genus SYLY01. The sequence continues at coordinate 20,061 of CADECY010000065.1, read as the reverse complement.
TCGATGCTCGGCGCGGGCGTCTGGTGGGAACGTTCCGATCGCTACCGGATCTTTGCGCGCGGCCTCATCGCCGCGGGCTGGGCGTCGCTCTACTTCACCGCGTTCGCCATGCACGCGATCGACGCGGCGCGCATCATCGCCAATCCGGCGCTCGGTGTCGCCATGATGACCACCGTCGCCGCGGGCATGGTCGCGCACTCGCTCCGCTATCGTGTGGAAACGCTAACTGCGCTTTCGTTCGGCTGCGTCTTCGCGGCTCTGTCGTTGAGCGAGTCGAATCTGCTCGTCGCGATCGCACTCGTACCGATCGCGGTATCGATGCTCTATCTCGCGCGCCGCTTCGATTGGCAAGGCGTTGCACTCCTCGCCGCGGCGGCCACCTACGTCACGTTCCTGACAAGGCCCAGCACCGGCTCGCCGCTCTGGCAGATCGAGGCGATGCTGCTGCTCTATTGGGTGATCTTCGAAGCCGCCGACATGGTGCGCGGCACGTCCGGCAAGCCAATGCTGTTCGGTTTGAACGCGCTCGCCGGACTCGGCTCCTCTGCCGCCATCTGGTATCGCCTCTCGCCGGAAACGATGTCGCAATACTGTGCCTATGCGGCGGCGGCCTACTGGGTCTCTACCGTCGCGCGCCTGATCCGGAAATCGAATCTGCTCGCCAGCGCCACCCTCGCGATCTCGTCCGTGCTCGCCGCGCTCGCAATCTTCGCGCACCTCGCCGGAATCTGGATTCCGCTCGGCACCCTGATCGAAGGCGAACTGCTCTTCGCCGCCTACTTGGTCCTGCGCCTGCCGGCGGCACGCTTCCTCGCCTACGGCGTCTTCGGAGTCGCCATCGTCCAGGCCTTCTCACTCGGCGATGCCGCACCGCCCGCCATCGTCATGGCACTGGTCTTCTACGTGAATCGCTGGTTGTCGCGGACCGATCGCACCTTCAGCTACGCGGCATCCGCGCTCATCGCGGCCGCCATCTGGACGGACGCGCCTTGGTCTTGGGCTGGCGCGGCGTGGCTTCTGTTCGGTGCCGCCCTGCTCGAATTCGGCTCGCGGACCCGTCTCACCGAATTCCGCCATCAGGCCTACGCACTGCTCGCGATCGGAACGCTAGGCACGCTGCCGAGCAATCGAACGCCTGCTTATGCGCTCGGAACCCTGCTCACCCTGAGCACCGCGATCCGCGCGGCGAGACAGTTCGCGCACTTCGAGGAATGGGAACGGCGCGGGCTGCGGCTTGGCGGGTCGATCGGCGCCACCGCGCTCGGCGCGATCCTCGCAACGCGCTTCGCCTCCGGCCCCTTTGACGCAATCGCGATGATGGGCGCCTCATGTATCCTGTTCGAATTGGCTCTTCGCGGACTGCCGCCGGAACTGCGGCGCCCCGCGCTCGTCCTCAATCTTCTCAGCTTGGCGATCCTCATCGTGTCCCACTGGGACGATTTCGCGAAGTTCCCCGAACGGCCCATCTGGCTCAGCACCGGCATCGCCGCGTTGCTCTACGGGTGGATCACGGTGCGAACTCTCCACGAAACCGGCTGGACCCGCACGTTCGCGCCCGGCCTCGGCACCGCCCTCGCGATGCTCGCGCTGTGGATGGTGCTTCCGGAAGCCTATGTTCCCGCGGCGTTCGCGACACTGGCCCTCGCGCTCACCGAAGCAGGCCCGAGCGATCTCGTCTCGATCGGCCGCGTGGCGGCCCTCGCCGCACCATTCGCCATCTACCTCGGATCGCTCATCGGACCGCCGCTCATCGCGAGCAGCCTCCTCACCGCGAGCCTCCACGCGTGGCTGTGGCAGCGCCATCCTCACCACCTGTTTTCACGAGCGCACGCCTGGATGGCGGTGGCGATCATCGCCGTGATGCTCCCGATCGAATGGCCGGATTATTGGCTCACCGCGTGGGCCGCATTCGGACTTGCACTCGCCGCTCTGCCCAAACTACGCTGGCAAGCACTCGCACTCGCCGCGATCGCCACGATCTTCGCGATCTTCGGAGACGAATCCGCCTGGCAACGCGCCGTGGTCGCGGCATCGCTCGGAGCCGCGCTTCTGTTCGAGAGCCGTGAGAGTCGCGGCGCCTGGCTCCGCGCAGCCTACGGCATCGCCGCTGCCGTCACCGGCGCGGTCACACTCTTCCGCGAGGTCTCCGGCGGATGGCTCACGCTCAGTTGGGGACTCGAGGCAATCGCTCTCCTCGCCGCCGGATTCGCACGCCGCGAGCGTCCCATGCGCCTTTCGGGACTCGCGCTGTTCCTACTCTGCATCGGCAAGCTCTTCGTCTATGACCTGCGCAACCTCGAGACGCTCTACAGGATCCTCTCGTTCGCCGGTTTGGGCGCGATGCTGCTGGCCGTGTCGTGGGCCTACACGCGATTCCGGGAGTCGCTGAATAGGTATCTGTAGGGACACGCACGCTTCTGAGGCGCGAGCTGGCCAATTAGTGCATGGGCCTTGGCGTCCAGGGCTTCGGTGGTTTCAACTGCCATGACTGTCTCCTGGGGGGAGGGTGGCGGCTCCGGCGCGGGGAACTGGCGGCGAATTGGGCGAGCTGGTCCTGAACCACACCGCGGGCCTTGCGGATGGACTGGCGGAGTTCACCGACGCTGGTTTCGCCGAACTTGCTTCGGGGCGCCTCACTGGCGACCATAAGCGGCAAATCGAGAACTCCTTTCCGGAAGCGTTGAAAAACTTCCATATTCGGTATGCGCTCCGAGACGGTACTGCCGGGTCAAGCGGCGCTCCCATCGCCCCCACCGGAGGGGATCTGTTCATCGGCAAGCTCCACCTGGAAAAGGATCTCCTCCATCGCTGCCTGGTGAACCAAGAGCGCGAGCAGGCGCAAGCGATCCACCGCACGCAGCGCGAAGGGCCGCCGCGCAGATACGAGCGCCACGCCATCCGGCGCAGGCATCAGAACGCGTAACGCCCGCTGCGCCGCTCTTTGTGGTCAGCACGAACTGAGTTTCCCGATGGCCTACCGCGCACGCGCCGCGACCATGCTAAGTACCTGGGCATTGGCCAGCTTGATATGTTCCTTGCCGAACCGCACCGGCTCCTGCACCTGCCGCGGTGTATCGTCAGTTCGACACTCCGGTTGCGCCCGGCCTTCACGGCAATCGACATTCATCGGGTGCAAGGCGAATAATGAGAACATGACACAAGCGATGTGGGGCCGAGCCGCCAGGAACGAACGTTCCATGGCCGCACTCCACGAGCGAAGTCGTCGGAGAGATCTTGATGGAGAGGAAAAGAACGGGCTCGCCGTCGTACGGAAGCCCCAGCACGTTGAGTATCGAGACAGCCGCACTAGCCGCTCTGGACAGGCGGTCGTTGCCTTCGTGGTATCGGTCGCCACTGCGAGCCCGCTAGCCCTCGAATGCCGGCAAGGAAGGGAACGCTCACATTGAAGCCGCTGCAGGATTCGACAATCCCACCGTCGCGAAGGGGATCGGGGAGCAAACCACGGTGAACCTCCTCATCCTTGACGGGCCCGCATACCGTCCGCCTGCGGCGGGTGACAAGTATCGAGGCACTGAGCGCTCCATTCCGCACTACCGAGAATCGGCGAGCGCTCACGCGGAGGTCAACGTATTGTTCCTCTGGTACCTGGAAGAGGGAGGCGAGTCCAGCCTTGTGCACGACTTAGCGAAGGCTCTTCGATATGCGGAGGTGCTGAATGCCTCGGCGGAGCACCCGGGAGAGCGATTCGAAGTCATGGAAGCAGTCTTGCCCGGATCCGAGCCCGAGGCCGGAGGGAGGTTGTTGGGGTTCGACCTGTCGGCCGGCTTCGGCAACTCCCTCATCGCGGAAGGCCTCACGCCACGGGAGCAGGAGCCTGCACAGAATTGGGCAGAGGCTGACTGTAACGGGTCACGATCTTTTCCGGCGAAGTTCTCAAATTGTTTCCCTTTTTTCTCACGATCCTCGCGGTGGAGTTGAGATGACGGCGAGCGACGGAATCGGAGCGCCCTTCGGGCGGTCTTCGCGTTTGAGTGCCCAAGGCCTCGCTCTGGAGCTTCACCAAAGAAATCTTGGCTGGTCGTGGGCCCGAACAGCAACGCCTCCAGCGCGATTCCTCACACTGTGGGCCGGGGAAATTGTCATGACCAATTCCGCCTTTGGCGCCGGAAAAGATCGCGGCCCATTACAGCTGACCACACGTTTCGAGAAATCTGTCAACGGTATGGACCCGCGATCAACGAGCACGGGCTCCTGCCTTCCGTGGAGACGGCCACCGCCTGCCTCACGGATCTAGCCGTGGTGCTGGACCAGTTTCCTGGCTTCCTGGAGTACGGCAACTACGAAGTCGTGGGCCTTTACCTGGTCGCACCATAGGCTGCCCTCGTCACCCGATCTCTGGCGCTAGTGGAGCCAATTCCGCGCCAACCTCGGCCACCCAGCCCAGCCACCAATCCGTGAACTGATTCTCCCTATGGACATCCGTCAACAGCATGTCCCGGCTCTGATACCGCCACGTCAGTTTCGTGTGATCCACACCGACACTATTCCTGCGTCCGGGTCTCGACTCGTGTCGTACCGAAACGTCGGCTTGTGGCCGGGGGATTGTCCGCTACGGGCGGAATTCTTCCGAAAGCCGCGCGGGAGCGTGGCCATCTAGGAGCGCCTAGGAGTCGACGGCCGACCGCTCAATCCAGTCACCCTCCGCCATAAGCCGCTCCGTTTCCCGGCTGGGAGGTTGACTGTCACAAGCCCTATCCGATCACAGCCTTCGGAGCATATTGCCGCCGGACCAGGAACACGTAGGCCGCGATCCCGAGCGCCAGCCAAAATCCTATCGTCTTGATTGGAACATCGAACGACCCCGTCACTTCGCGCAGGTATCCGGTCAGCCACGGCGCGACGATTCCCGCGAGGTTGGCTGCCGTGTTCTGGATTCCGACCACGAGCGCGATCGAGCCGCCGGGAATCAGCGTCTGGGTGAGCGCCCAGTAGTTCGCGGTTGCAAGGCCCAGTCCGCATAGCGAGAAGATGGTGAAGAACATCATGAGCGGGACGGAGTCAGTGAAGACCGATATCGTCTGCGTGGCCGCGATAATGAAGCCCGCGATGGTGAACCCCTTCCGCACGTTGACGGGATCCTTGCCCGAGGCGATCATCTTGTCCGCCACCCAGCCCGCGATGGCCGCTACGGCCGCCATGCCGCCGAACGAAACGCCGGCATACCAGCCCATCGACGTGATCGACATGTTGTGCTTCTCTTTGAAGTAGAGCGGCATCCAAGTCATGCAGTAGTAAACGAAGTACATGTAGCAGTAGGTGCCGATGATCGTGCCCCAAATCACGGGGCTTTTCAGCAACTGTGCGGTTGAAACCTTCGCAACTGGCGCAGCGGACTTCAGATCCCGCTGTGCGCGCGGCAACGCGGCCTTGTCGCTGCTCTTGACCAGTGTCATCCATGGCACCAGCCAGACGAGACTCGCCAATCCGACGGCGAGGAACATCCACTGCCAGCCGTAGTCCTTCACCAGATACGCCGATATCGGAAGCCCGATCGCCGGACCGACCTTGGTTCCCGTCATGTACAATCCCACCGCAAGCCCACGCTGGCGCTCGGAGAAGTGCATGCTGATATAGCGCATGCTCGATGGCGTGACCACCGATTCGCCCACGCCGATCAGCAGGCGCACAGCGATCAACGCACCGAGCCCGGACATCAGCGGAGTGATCGCCGAAGCGATGCACCACAGCACGAATCCGAAGAAGTAGGGCCAACGCACGCCGAACCGGTCGACCAGCAGGCCGGCGGGAATCTGGAAGATTGTATAGGTCCAGAAGAATGCCGAGAACGCCATCCCCTGCTGCTCTTTGTTCAAAGTGAATGTCTTCGCGATATCCGGCATCGCAGCGGTTAGGTTCACGCGATCGAGGTAGGCGATCACCATGCCGAGGCTGAGCAGGATCACCACCCACCAGCGCTGGTCGGAGAAGGGAATGAGGCCCGGTTCGGCGGCAGCCGAGGGCACCTTGAATTCAGGACGCGCGGTGGTGCTCACGAAGCCCGTCCATTGCCGAGCCGCGTCAGATCCTCGCCCACGACGGTAGGGCACCAGTAGCGCTCCACATGTTCGATGATGAGCGATGTTCCGCGCTCATGGCTCACCCACGGTGCCTGCCGCGGATCGTACATGGCGTCGGTCAGATCACGCGCCAGCGCGACGTTCCTGCCGAGCCGCGTCATTTGCCGGATTCCGAACGGCCGTCCGAGCACGCACATGTTGGTGTGGACGCCCATCAGCACCACGTTCTTTACGCCTTCCTGCTCGAAGTAGTTGTAGATCTCCTGGCCGGAATCGCTGATGCCATCCGGCGCCGCGATCTCGAGGCCCTCGTGCTGGCGGTCGAACACGCGCACGCGCGCGCCCACTTGGGTATCGTCGCAAGGCTCGGTCGCGTCGTCCACCGGCAACGGCGCCTCGTCCTTCAGGTCGAGGTAGCACCACTTGGCGATCTCGACCGGCGGTCGAAACGATTTCGCCTCCATCATGCGCTTGCGCTGCGGCAGGTTCGCGTACTTGTCCATCGTGCCGGAAGGCGCGTGGATGATGTTTACGCCGAGCTTGCGCGCATCACCAATCACCGAATTCATCCGCGGCACCATCAGGTTCAGCCGCCGTGCCGAACTCTGGCAATAGTGGTTGTTCCACATGTCGCAGATGATGATCGCGGTCTCGGCGGAATTCCATTGCGCGATCTTTTCCGAGGGCACGCCGCCTTTGCGGGAGCGCGTGCGAAGGTGCAGCACTCCGCTGCTTTTCGAGCGCGATTGCGGCGTGGCGAAGGGCGCCGCGGCGAGTGTCGCCAGCAGACTTCTTCTGGTCAGCATGATGCTGAGATTGTATCAGCCCGAGCCGGGTCGAGTAGAATCAGTCCATATGAAGTCAACCAATCGCCGCGAGGCGCTTCGGATAGGGGCGGCGCTGGGCGGCGGACTCCTGGCGCGTGCCGAAGAACCGCGATCCCTCGGCACCCCACTCAGTGGATACGGTGAACGGTCGCGCTTCGTGAAATCGGCCCGGACGACGCGCGTTACCAAGACTCCGGAAGCCGGCTCGAGCGCCACGCCGCTCGCCGAAACCTACGGCATCATCACGCCGTCGTCGCTCCACTATGAGCGGCACCACGCGGGCATCCCCGATATCGATCCGGCACAGCACCGCCTGGTGATTCACGGCATGGTGGAACGCCCACTGACTCTCACGGTGGAGGAGATCCGCCGGCTGCCCTCGGTGTCCCGGATTCACTTCCTCGAATGCGGCGGCAACAGCGGCGGCGAGTGGCAGACGAAGAATCAGCCCGACGTGCAACGATCCTACGGACTCGCCAGTTGCTCGGAGTGGACCGGCGTTCCGCTCCGCCTGATCTTGGACGAGGTGGGCGTGAAGCCCGGCGCCAAGTGGATCATCGCCGAAGGCGCCGACGCCTGCAAAATGCAACGCAGCGTTCCGATTCTTCCCGAACTCGACCACGCGATGCTCGCCTACGGTCAGAACGGTGAGCCGCTACGGCCCGCGCAGGGATTCCCACTGCGCCTGCTGACGCCCGGCTGGGAAGGCAACACCCAGGTGAAATGGCTGCAACGGCTCTACGTCACCGATCAGCCGCACATGACGCGCGACGAGACATCGAAGTACAGCGACTTGATGCCGGATGGCAAGGCGCGGATTTTCTCGCTGCCGCTCGAGGCAAAGTCCGTCGTGACGTTTCCTTCCGGTGGCCAGAAACTCCCGGGCCCGGGACTCTACGAGATCACCGGCCTCGCGTGGACCGGCAAGGGCCTCGTCACCAAGGCCGAACTGACGTTCGATGGCGGCGCCACTTGGACCGAGGCCCGTATCGACGAGCCACGCTTCCCCCGCGCTTTCGCGCGATTCCGCCTGCCGTGGAGGTTCGAGGGGAAGCCCGTCACGATCGCTTCGCGCGCCACCGACGAAACCGGGTACGTGCAGCCCACGCGAGAGCAACTGATCGCCGCTCGCGGCATGAACTCCGGCTATCACTTCAACGGGATCAAATTCTGGCGGATCGGGGCGGACGGGAGCGTCACGAATGTCGAAACTGCTTAGTTTGCTAGTGCTCGCCGCGGGCGTCACGTGGGCGCAAGCGGGCAAGCATGGCGTGGGGCGCGCGCCGTCGCCGCAGGAGGTTCGCGCGTTGGGATCGACCATCGGACCCGACGGCCGCGGATTGCCCGAGGGCAGCGGCACTGCGAAACAGGGCCGCGAGATTTTCGCCGCCAAGTGCGCCCGCTGCCACGGCGAAAAGGCGGATGGCAATGTCGGACCTCCGCTCGTGGGCGGCCAAGGCACGCTCGCCACCGCAAAGCCGCTCAAGACGATTGGCAGCTTCTGGCCCCACGCGACTTCGGTGTGGGACTACGTGAATCGCGCGATGCCGTTCGACAAGCCGGGACTGCTCTCGCACTCCGAAGTCTACGCCGCCGTCGCGCATCTGCTCCATATCAACGGGATCATCGGCGAGAGCGACCTGATGAACGCGAAGACCCTACCGAAGGTCCGGATGCCGAACCGCGATGGCTTCGTGCCCGACTCGCGGCCGGATGTGAAGTAGGCCGCGTCCGCCAAGCCTCGCTACTTCTTCCCCTTTGGCAACAACTCGATGATCTCCGAGGCGGTGGTCCGTCCGCCGTGGAGCATCGCGCTCTTGATGAAATAGACGATGCCATCCTGCCGGATCAGGAATGTCGATGGGTAGGCCGTCTCGTTCTTGGCCTCCCAGCGGAGCCCGTACAGATTGGTGAACTCGTAGTCCGGGTCGAGGAGCATTTCGAAGTCCGGCGGCATGTTCTTGCCCGTGACAAACTCCGATGCGCGCTCCGGTGGTCCGGGATAGACGAAAATGACTCGCACGCCAGCGCTGGCGAAGGCGGGGGCCCGTGCGAGGAAGTCCGCCACTTGGCGCTGGCACATCGGGCATTGATAGCCGGGGTATCCGCGAAGGACGACGAGTGCTACCGGCGACTTCGCCGTAACGGCGCTCAGCCGGACACGGCCACCACGATAGGAGTCGAGTTCGAAATCGGGGGCCTTTTGTCCGATGGACGGCATCATCGCCGCGGCCAACCAGAGGAGATTGGGGAGTATGGAGGTCATGAGACGATATCAATTTCCCAGAAGCATTTATTCCCGCCCGGCTCAAAAAAGATCGATGGGTTTGCCCGGGTTGAACCGTCACGATCGAAGCGATACAGCTGCCCGGGCCGCCGGGGTCCGGTGAGCAGCACGAATTCCGGAGCGACTCAACCGGTTTGCCCGAATCGGAGGCGTATTGCCACGACCGCTGGTTGCGAGGTAGATCAGCAACGGATCGATCACTCGACCACGTCGTCAGTGCTCTGACTCCAGCGCCTCAGACCACACTTGTGCCGCCCGTCCGCCGACAGAGGAGAGAGCCATGGCGACAATCGTCTTGACGAGAGTGCGGGCGAGCTGCCACGAGGGCGCCGGTTTCGGGCGACGCCCGAATGCAAGTTGCTTTCAGTGACGTGGACGCCACCGAGTCCGAATCCGAGATCGGTCAACGTCTCGACGTTGCGCAGGTTCGCAACCCGCGCGCTCACTCGAGGCCTGCTTCGTGCTCACGAACGGTGCTACTGTGCCCAAATGCCAGACAAGGAAAGCGCCGGGGTGCCGGGTTCGTTGAGCCCCCCGATACGCGCCGAGCCCTCTTCGCTATCCGCCGCTTTCCAGTGTGTCCGGTGCTTCAATTCAAGACAGCTTCGCCTTCCCCAAGCGAAAACAGTTCTTCCGCCGCCCTCCGGTCAAATCCGGCAAACGGCTGGAAGCGGAACCGGGAGATTGCGCGAGCATTGCCGCCCAGCATGTCTCCGGCGCGAGCAGTGATCTTCACGATCTGACCCATCCGCTCCTTCGCACGTGGAGCTCGGGGGGCGCCGTAGGGTGTTCCGATGCACTGGGCAATGAAGCCAGCAAGAACGACACCCTCGATGACCGAACGGCGCATCACCGCATACGGCTTTCCTCAACTCCTGTAAGATGAGGCAAAATGTCCCCCGATCACTGGCGCCAGATAGAAGAGTTGTTCGAAAGCGCCCTGGAACTGCCGCCGCCGGAACGTGGCCGGTTTCTCGACGAACAGTGCGCCGGTGACGAGACGCTGCGAAGGGAAGTGGAGGAGATGCTCGTCCACGGAGCCGGCGGCGAAACCATCGCAGGGTTGGTCCAGCACGCTGCCACCGGAGTTGCCCGGGAACGCGACACCTGGGAGGGGAGGCGCGTGGGTGCGTATCGAATCCTCCGTACGCTTGGCACGGGCGGAATGGGAGCCGTATTCCTCGCTGTTCGGGATGACGACCAGTACCGTAAGGAAGTCGCCATCAAGACCCTCAAGTTCGAAGCTTCGGACAGTTTGACCATAAACCGGTTTCGGGGCGAGCGCCAAGTGTTGGCCCGCCTGGAGCACCCCAACATCGCGCGTCTGCTCGACGGCGGCGAAACGGCGAACGGCACGCCCTATATCGTGATGGACTACATTCCCGGAGTCCCGATCACTGACTACTGCCGAGAACGTCAGATGGGTATCGATGCGCGAGTCCGGCTGTTCCGCCAAGTTTGCGACGCGGTGCAATACGCGCACCAGAACCTGATCGTCCACCGCGACGTCAAGCCGGCCAATATCCTGGTCACCGCGGATGGAGTCCCCAAGCTGCTGGACTTCGGAATCGCCAAACTCCTGGATCCTGGCGGGACCGACACGGCTGCTCGCACCGCGACCGGATTTCTGTTGATGACGCCCGAGTACGCCAGTCCGGAGCAAGTTCGCGGCGAGCCCATCTCCACCGCCACGGATGTGTATCAATTGGGGGCCGTATTGTATGAAGTGCTGACCGGCCGGTGTCCGCATCCTCTCGATGGCGTGAGTGCCTCGGAAGTCGCCCGGGTTGTTTGCGAGATGCCAGTGCGCGCTCCGAGTGTGGGCGGAGAGCGGAGCCTGCGCGGCGATCTCGACAACATCGTGCTGAAGGCGCTGCAGAAGGATCCGGCGAGGCGATATCCATCGGCGTCGCAGCTCTCCGAGGATCTCGGCCGTTACCTCGAAGGCCTTCCGGTTCTTGCCCAGCCCGATTCGCTCAGCTACCGGATGCGCAAATATGTCCGGCGCCATTGGGTGGGAGTAGCCGCGGCAAGCGCGGTCGCCCTTTCGCTGACGGTTGGCCTTGCGGTGGCGCTCCACCAGGCTCGGATCGCGGGCCAACGGTTCCAACAAGTGCGGAAGCTCGCCAATCGATTCCTGTTCGAATTCGATGATCGAATTCGCACACTGCCGGGTTCCACCGCCGCCCGGGAAATGCTCGTGGCGACGGCACTCGAGTATCTGGACAGTCTCGCGCGGGATGCGCGTTCCGATCCCGGCCTGCAATGGGAACTGGCCAAGGCCTACGAAAAAGTAGGCGACGTCCAGGGGTCGCCGGTGATGCCGAGCCTCGGCAAGACCCAGGGAGCCCTCGACTCATACCGGAAGGCGATCGCGATCCAGGAGGAGCTGGGACGGCGTGGATTGCTCGATCCGCCAAAGCGGGAATCCTTGGTCAAGGCCTACCTGGAACTGTCCGCCATCTACCGGACGGCCGGCACCGGACAAGAGGCGATCAAGGCGGCCCAGCAGGGACTGGAGCGTGCCGAGGGTCTCCCCGAGGCGGTCCTGCTGCAGGCCCATGCAGTGCTCGCTCACGGGCAGTTAGTGGCCGGCGAGCCCCTGGAGGCTCTCGAGTCGGCCCGGCGTGTTTTCGCGGGGTACGAGGCCGGGGTGGCAGCCAATTCAGTGCCAAGGGCCACTTCATTGTATGTGACCGCGGGCCGGGCGGCTCAGCGAATCGCGCGTTTCGAGGAATCCGCTGCCTTTTTCGAGCAGGGCATCCGGTTCCGCGAGCTCGATCTCGCAGCGCCCGTACTGGACCCGCTGAGCGCGAGAGGACTCGTGCTGCTCTATCATGGGGCCGGCGACACGCTCGGGGCCATGGACCGGTTCAGCCTCGGCCGCCCGCGAGACGCCGAACCCTACTACCGCAAAGCCCTCGCCCTTGCCGAACGGCTCTCGAATCTGGATCGCGACAACGCGACGGCGCGGCTGGAAGTGGCCCGATCCGCCGGTAAGCTTGCATCGGTCCTGGACGAAGTGAGGCCCCATGAGGCGATCCGCCTTTATGAGCAGGCTCGCGAGATCGCGGAGGCACTTCTGCCCGAGGGGCCGGACCGGCAGGCAATGATGGTGGCCGCCGACTCCAGTCTCGCGATTCCGTTGGCCAGTCTCGGCCGGACCGACGAGGCCCGCCGGCGGCTCCAGTCCGCTGTCGCCGCCTGTCAGGTCAGGATCGCCGCGAACCCTGGCCGGTTCGACATTCTCAATGATCTGGCCGACGCTTGGCGCTCTTGGGGCATGGTGGAGATGCGTCACCGGCCTGACGCCGCCATACGGTACTACCGGAACGCCCTGACTCAGGCGGAAGAAGCCGTCAAGTTGGCTCCACGCGACTTGGCGGTCGCATTCCGGCAGGCCTCCAGCTTGGAGGAACTGACGGCGGCATTGGTGGCGGTCCATGCGGCACCAGGCGAAGTCCGCGAGTTGCGCCGAAGGCTTGTCGAGCTCTGGAGGAAGTGGGACGGACTGTTGCCCGGGTCGCCGTTCGTGCGGAACCGCCTTGCCAAGGCCAGCGCCGCGGCAGGACAAGCGATGTAAGGGGAGGGTGCGCGGGCGCCGCGCCATCCGCGATGGTTGCAAAACCTCTTCCGAGAGGAGCATCCGGCCGCAGTACCGCGCGAGCCATCTGGCCGTTCAGCTCCAGGCCGTTGCTTGAACACTCGGCCGGATCCGGCTCACGCACTTTCCTTCGATCAGCCGGCCATGTGTGCTGCTGGCGGCGGCCAGATCGAATCCGTTGACCGCGCGCAACTGCCATGCGCAAACGGAGGCGATGGCGTGAGCCTCCTCTGCCTCGCGAGCGGGCCGATCGAGATTGGAACCGGGAGCCGGTTGCCGACGGTCACTTGTCCCAGCCGGCACGGATTTGGCCGTTACCGCCTCCTTCGCCGCTGATGGTTCCCGCGTTACCGCGCGGCATCGCCCCCCGGCGGAGAGGGAAGATCAGGCGAGGCCTTTCGATGTCGATCACGCGAATGTCGTCAGCCACCATCGCCCCACGGATGGGCGCGTCAGGTCCGCACCGGCGGCGAGCGCTTCTGCAAGCGGCCAGGGGTTCAGTCGGGGGGAGAATAGCTGATCCGGGCACAACGCGGCCATGCGCGCCGCTGGGTTTGTTGCTTCTTCGTAAGCGAGTTTGCAATTCCGGCAGAACAGGCCGCGCGGCTGGCGCCGCAGGCGGAGTTCACCGCATCGTCTCCCAGACCGGCGCGCAAGGTCGAGCCTCCCGGCCCTTGTGATGATTTGCAACATTCTTGATCGTCTCCTTCACGAAGGATGGGCGGAGAGCGTCCGCCCGGAGACCCTTGATGACTGCTCCTATCCACGCGAGCAGGTTCAACCTGAACGCGCCAGCCCGCAGATTTGGTCCGGACTCTTGGCATCAGTTTCACCTTCCGCGGCGCTCTGCCGCTTGATTGATCGATCGGATGGTCCCGCTCGAATCCCTCGCCACGGCCGGGATTCAGAGGCTTTTCGTGATCGAGAGATAGACGACCGCGCCGTACGGATCGCTGAAGCATCGACGGTGCTCTACGGACTGTCCGGGCAGGGCCGCCGCAAGATCGAGCATCTCCGCCGTGTCGCGGTAGATCAGGTGCCAGTCCATGAACGACTCCATGTATCCGGCGTCGCGAATGTCGCGCGCGAAATTGGGAATCAGCAGGGTTCCGCCCGGACGGGTCATCGAGAACATTCGTTGGGTCAATGCCCTCGCCACCGGTTGCGTGAGGTAATCGAACAACCCCGCCGCGTAGACGAGATCGTACTCGCCGAGAGCAGCTTTGCCGGAGAGGATGTGCCGCACGGAACCCTGCATCGGCTGAACGCCGAAGCGCGCGTAGTCGCGAGAAACCACCTCGAGGCTGCGCCCGTCCTGATCGAACGCGGTGAACTCGGCGAGCCGGCGGTCAATCGCCGCGTTGGACAGTTCCACCTCGCGCAAGTGGCCGCTCGCCAGGGCTAGCACGCGGGTTTCTCCCCTCGAGGCTGCCCGGTCAATCATGCTCGCGATCAGTCGGCGGCGGAATCGCACCGCTTTCGCCGAGGGGCGGGTACCCATGTAGCGGAAGATCTCGCGTCCGAGCGGGGTGGCGTGGGCCTCGGCTGCAGCAGCTTCGCCCAGCCCGTAGATGTAATCCATCATGACGGCATCTCCCGCGTAGCCTCTCGGCTTGGCGAATGCCCTGAAAGTGAACGGGTCCTGGTGAAGCGCGGTGCGTAGCGGATGGGAGAGCAGGGCCGAGGCTTCGTCTGCCCAGGCGCTTCCTCCCTCGGACCTTCGGTACAGCAGATAGTCGAACAGCTCCTCCAATGCCGCCGAAGTCCTTCCGGTCTCGAGCTGCCCAGTGAGCCCTTGGTCCACCGAGTCCAGTATGTTCGTCGTGTCAGCAGTCAGTGTCATTTGATTCTCCTCAGTCTCTTCGATTTCGTCTCTCACTCGAATAGAGCGGGCTCGCGGGTGCCAATCCCTACGCGGTTATCGCTTTTTTCGTTCAGCCGATGGAGCTTGGCCAATCGCGCCCGGCAATCGGCGATGTTTCGGATGCGTGGGCGGCAGTTCGGCCTCGAACAGTCCCAGCGCTTCGCGCAACAGTGCCGCGCCTTTGGCGATCCGGCCTGACCGGACAAGGAACGTACCGCGGTTGTACACAGAGAGCGCGCGACCTCAGGATGAGCACCTCCGAGCAACTTCTCTTTGATCTCCAGGCTCCGCCGGTGCAGGCGTTGAGCTTCGGCCGGGTCGCCTTGCGCCTCTTTGACGATCGCTAGACGTCAGGTTCACCGCGATCTCGTAGTTCGCCCTACTGGATCCTTGCGTTACGCGAACCGTGTTTTCCGGCAAGACACGCTCCCAGCAAGAATCACGGCTGAAATGTCAAGGATGTCTCCGGCCGCGCACCCTTGGCCCTCGCGAGTGGCCCGCGTACTTGGCCTCGAATATTTCCCAGCATCGGACGGAGTTTTCCGTTGACTTTGCCGAAGACCGGATGCATAATCAGGGCTGTCCGGGACATCGGAGCCGCGACGGAGAGCGGAAGTGCCCGGGCTTGCCATGATCGTTCGCGTAAGTGCGCGCCACCGTGCGCGCGAAAGACTTACTGTGCCCAGGAGGCTCGAAATGGCCGATAAACCCTCTGACCCAAAGTCTCTCGAAATGCGGGTGGCCGCAATCGAAGACAAACTCGCGAAGATGAACATCACCGAGGAGGAGATGAAGGCCTACGAAAAGGTCTCCGCTCTCATCGGTGGCGGTAGTGGCGCCGCCGCGACGCCCGCCCAATTGTCACCGCAGATTTGCACGATAAGCCGCCAGCGTATCGTCTATTGCTGGCGCTGCATTCGCCCCATCATCACGGTTTGCGAATGCCAGTGCGGACCCTGCATTGAAAGTGGCGGTGGTGGCGGCGGCTTTGGCGGTGGCTTCGGTGGCTTCGGCATGTAAACCGCGTCCGGCCAATTGACAGCCGGATAGGTGAAACATGGATGCCGTCATCGCCGTTTTGCCATTTGCCGATGTGGATCGCCCGGCGATCGGCGTCAGTCTGTTGAAGGCTGAGGCCGATCGCCTCGGGTTTACCACGCGGATCGTCTACTGTAACTTCGACTTGGCCGAGACCATCGGTGTCGAACTGTATAATCAGATTTCCGAATCCCTCCCGTCGGAGTCACTGATCGGTGAGTGGTTCTTTGCCAGCGCGCTCTTCGGCGACCGGATTCCGGCCCCGGAGGAGTATGTCGCCAAGGTGCTGGCGCGCTTCGCCCAGGCAAGCCTGATCAAACAGATAAATGAAGCTCGCGAAGGTGCCAGCCAATTCATCGACGGGTGCGTCGAGAAGATCCGGGCATTGAAGCCCAAGGTCGTGGGCTTCACCACGACTTTCCACCAGACCTGCGTTTGCGTGGCGGTGGCACAGCGGCTGAAACAACTGCCAGATCCGCCGATCATCGTGTTTGGCGGCGCGAACTGTGAGGGCGAGATGGGGCTCCAGCTTCTGAAGTCGTTCCCCATCATCGACTACGTGTGCACGCGCGAAGGAGACGTTGCATTTCCCCGGCTCCTCGTTCAACTGTTGCGCGAGGGTGACACGACACCGATTCCCGGGATCCTGCGCCAAGGCGTGAGCCGGGAGCTCACCACTCCGGACATGGTCCGGGATCTCGACGCGTTGCCGTATCCGGAGTACTCGGACTATTTCGAGCGCCTCGGCCAGTCCCCGCTTGCCCCAAAGCTGAAGATCGACCTGCTCATCGAAACCTCCCGCGGGTGCTGGTGGGGAGCCAAGCACCACTGCACTTTCTGCGGCCTGAATGGCGACACGATGGAGTTCCGGAGCAAGTCCGTGGACCGCGCCTTCCAGGAGATGAAGGATCTCTCCGAGCGCTACGGGATCAAGCGGATCAGTTGCGTCGACAACATCCTCGACCTGCGCTTCGTTCCGGTATTGTTCCCGCGCCTACAGGCGAGCGGCCTCGACCTCGAGCTGTTCTACGAAATCAAGGCCAACATCAAGCAGGAGCAGATTCGGTTGCTGCGCGCCGGCGGCGTGAAGTCCGTCCAGCCCGGGATCGAGAGCCTGTCGAGTCAGGTTCTGGCGCTCATGAACAAGGGCTGCACCGGCATGCAGAACATTCAGCTGCTCCGGTGGTGCGAGGAGGCGGGCATCATGCCCGCGTGGAATCTCCTGTGTGGCTTTCCGGGAGAGGATCCCGCCGAGTACACCAAGATGGAGACGCTGCTTCCTTTGCTCACTCATCTGCAGCCGCCTGCCTCGTGTTCACCCATCCGGCTGGACCGTTTTAGCCCCTTCTTCACACGCCGGGAGCAGTTCGGTCTCCGCGGCGTACGGCCTTCGCCCGCCTATTATTATGTGTATCCGTTCGGTCGGCGGGATCTCGAGCGCCTCGCCTATTTCTTCGATTTCGAATACCCGGACGGCCGGCAGCCTCGCGAATACGTCATCGGCGTCAAGAACGCGATCGACGAGTGGTACAAAGTCCGGAATCCGGAGATGAAGCCCGAGAACTACGCCAAGCTGGACGCGGTGCTCGCCGAGAACGGAGACATCGTGATCAGCGATACGCGCCCCTGCGCGAGCGCTGGTTCCCGGCTGGTCACCGGCCTCGAGGCCAAGATCCTGTTGCGATGCGACACGGGGCAGACACTCGCCGCGCTGGCGAAAGGACTCGATGTTCCGGAGCCGGACGTCAGCCGAGCGATCGAGGCCCTGATCGAAATGAAACTACTGGTGGAGATCGACGGGCACTTCGCAAGCCTCCCCGTGCAGCGGAACCGCCCGGTCTTCCCTCCCGCTGGAGCGCCACATGCCCAAACTCGAATACCAGAAACCCAGGCTTCTGAGTCACTTTTACGTATTATTTGAGCCGCCCGGCAACGACGGAGAAGAAGTTCTGCGCTTCATCTCGGAGCGCCGCAAGATCAAACTGAAGGGCCACTTCTTCCGCGAATTCCAGGAACACGTGATCCCGCTGCTCGATGGCCGCCACGGCATTCGGGAAATCGAGGAAAGCGTATCGGACATCTTCCAGCCGGACGATTTGCACGGCGCTCTTCAGTTGCTGGCGGAGCAGAATTTACTGGAAGACGCCGCCGCCACGTTGACCGAGCAGGCCGGCATCGAGCCGCAGGCGAATTTTCTCCGTGAGGTGGCCGCGGATCCGCGCGGCGCCCAGGAGAAGCTACGACGGGCGGACGTGGCGATCCTCGGAATGGGCGGCGGCGGCTCGGCCGTCGCCCTCGCGCTGGCGAGCGGGGGAATCGGAACCGTGAGGTGCGTGGATTCGTTGCCCGTCGCCCCCGCGGACCCGTACCTGTCGCCCGTGTTTTCGCTGGGCGACGCCGGATCGCTCCGGGTCGAGGCCGTGAGACACAGGATTCATGCATCGTCGCCGGACACCCGGGTCATGGTGCATACCGGACCGCTCGAGTCCGACGCCGACGTCGAGGAGGCGGTCGCGGGAGCGGACTTCGCCGTCTGCTGCCTCGACGCTGGGCAGTCGTCGCAAATATACAAACTCAACCGCGTGTGCCTAGCCCGCAAGATCCGCTGGACATCGTGTTCGGTGACCGGAATGGAAGCGATCATCGGACCCACGGTGGTGCCGGGTGAGACGGCTTGCTTCCTTTGTTACAAGATGCGGGCCGTCGCCTGCGCCGAGGATCCGGAGGCCGACTTTGCCTTCCAGAGAATGCTCGACAAGAGAAAGCTCGACGACAGCGGACGCCGGGAGAACCTCAATTACGCCGTGGGCGTGGCCGCCAACTTGACCGGACTCGAAGTGTTCAAGCTGCTCACCGGCGCGATGCCCTCACCAACGGTTGGGCGCATTGCTGTCCTCGATCTGATCGAGTTGAGCATCAAGAAGCATGTCGTGTTGCGGAAGCCCTGGTGCCCGGCGTGCTCTCCGAAGGGAACCACCGCATGACACCCGTATTGAGTCCGCAAGTGGAGGGACTACTGGATCTCGTCAGTCCGCGGACGGGCGTGATCAAGAGTCTCACCCGTGTTCGTCGTGGCGCTGACGAGCCGCCCGGCACGGTGATCTATCACGCCCAGTTGTCGAACTTCGACTTCAAAAAAACCGGGTCCGACGAGCGCATGACTGCGGGCAAGGGTCTCACCGACAGCGAGGCGATCGGGGGCGCGATTGGCGAGGCTATCGAGCGCTACTGCGCCTATCACCCGGACTCGAAGCGAATCGTGCGGGCAAAGCGCGCGGGCCTGGATGGTCCGTCGATCGGCCCGGAAGACTTGGTACTCTACTCCGCCGAGCAGTGTGGCCGGCCGGGCTTCCCCTATCTCCAGTGGAACAGCGACGCCGAGACCGGCTGGGTGCGGGCGGTGAATCTCCCCCAGGGCGAGCCGATATGGGTGCCGGCTTTTCTCGTGTATCTGAACTACACCGGACCTGATGGGGCCGACTCATACTGCGCCCCGACCTCGAACGGTCTTGCCGCCGGTCCGGACCTCGACCGTGCGATTCTCGCTGGGCTGTACGAGTTGGCCGAGCGCGATGGATTTCTCGCACACTGGATGCACCGGCTTCCGGCCCCGGAGGTGGAGTTCGAGGGCGGATTCGCGGGCGCGATCCGGTCGCACTACCGGCGGTTCGGTGTCGAGACCAAGGTCTTCAATCTCACCACGGACCTGCCCATGAGCGTCATGATGGCGGTTTCGCTGGGCGACGGCAAGCGCGATCCCGCCGTGCTCGTGGGTCTCGGATGCCACCTCGATCCGGAGGTCGCGGCGAGAAAGTCGCTGTTCGAGATCGGGCAGATCCGCCCCGGAGAGGTGCGGCGGTTTCGGGAGCAGAACGCCGGACAAAAGCTCAAACAGTATTCCGACATCCGGACATTGCATGACCACAGCGCCTACCTGATGGAGGCGGATCGGATTCACGAAATGGCTTTCCTGCTCGAAAACGGGAGGAAACAGAAATTGACGGATCTCCCGAATCGTTCGAGCGGGAACCCGGAATCCGATCTTGCCACGGCGGTCGCGGGACTCGAGCGGACGGGCAGCCGTGTCGCGTTCGTGGACCTGACGACGGACGACGTGCGCCCCTATGGCATCCGGGTTGTACGGGCGCTCGCCGAGCAACTGCAGCCGATGCACTTCGGGTTCGGAGAGGAACGGCTCGGTGGACGGCGGCTGTTCGAACTTCCGCGTATTCTGGGATACCGGAAAGATGTGGCGACTCCGGCGGGACTCAATCCCTGCCCGCATCCACTCGCCTGAAAGGACACCATGCTTCCGGTCACCGACGCCTACACACTGCCTTCGCTCTATCACTGGAACAGCGAACCCTGGCTGAATCTCGAGGCGTATTCGAACCCCACGCACG
>CADECY010000064.1:33883-51882 GCA_902825945.1 uncultured Acidobacteriota bacterium | reverse complement strand
GGACTTTGCCAGCGACTTCACCGGCCTCACTCAATCCGCTTACGAGGTAGAAGTGTCATCGTCCTTGGCCTTTGGGTCGTTCATGTGGGACGGCAGCAAGACGACCAGCACGACCACAGAGGTGCAGTATCCTTCGATCGCGATTTCGTCGATCGTCTTGCCCGTCCCGTCCACCGCGTAGAGGGTCTTGCCATTCACGCCGGCGCCACGCGCCACTTGCACGAACGATCTCTTTCCACCCACCTCGATCGCGAGGCCGGCGAAGAAGATTCCGCGCCCATCGAATTGGGTCATCCAGAGCCGCTTGCCAGCGGGATTGACAGCGTAGAGCCGCGTGTTCTTGTCGCCGTAGACGATCTCATTGGTGCCGTCTCCATCGAGATCGGCGATGACAGTGGAGTTGTACGATTGCAACTCACTCGGAGCCTTCCAGCGCAGCTTCCCGGTCTTGGCGTCGAGCGAGTAGAGGCCCGGACCCTTGCCCACGAACGGTGTCGATACATAAACCTCGAGCGCTCCATCGCCATCGGCGTCAGCTACGACCGGCAGCGAGCGGCCGAAGCGGCCCGCGTCGAGATGCGTGTTCCAACGCATGGCGCCACGGTGATCGAGGCAGTAGATCTCGCTGTCGTCGGTTCCGAAGATCAATTCCGGACGCCCATCGCCATCGACGTCGGCCGCCGCCGGAGTCGATACGCGATAGTTGGTGACATGCGCTTCGAATCGCAGCTTGCCCATGTGATCGATGGCGAACAGATATCCGCGCTGGGTCGTGAAGATGATCTCGTTCTTGCGATCTCCATCAAGGTCGGCGAGCACGATGTAGTTGTAGGCGCCTCCCGCGCGATCCTGCCGCTCGTACTTCCAGACTCGCCGGCCTGATTCGTCGAAGCGATAGATCGATCCCCACATGTCGGTAGCGAGCAGGTCCGTTTTGCCGTCTCCGTCGATGTCGGCGGCTCTCGGTGGAGTGGCGGGCGGAAGGTCGAGCGGCATCTCGCGAAGCTTCGTGCCGCCGCCGTCGAAGATCACGATCTTCGATGAGGCAAGCGCGGTTGCGTAGAGTCCGGAGCGGATCACCGTTGGCGTTGTGGCGAAGGTACCGAGGTCGAGGGTCCATTCCAAACGCGCCTCCGACAGAGGACCCGCGGTGAGCGAGAGCGCGACGGCGGCCGGAATGATGAGTCTCGAGAGCATGTCTCTAACAGCGTAACGCTCCCGATGAATCACACGGAGCGGAGCACGGCGGGCACTGGTCACGCCGGATCCGGGATCGTCGGATCCCGAAGCGCCGGTCGAACTTCTCGATCCGCGTCATGTTATGCAGTTAGTGCCATGGACTCCGCCGACTCGAGTGATAGCCAGGCTGACCATTGCGCTCAATCAGGCGTGGGGAGGGTACGGTCTGGGCAAACAGCTCTCCGCAAATGCCGCTCCGAAAACGGCGCCTACGCGGTCAACGTAACGGACTTCATGGACTCGTATCGCGGAAACTTCCCATCCGAACCGAACGTCCGTGTCAATCTTGGTGCGGTTGACATGCCTTCCAATCACACGCGCGGTGATGAGGTCATCGTTCCCGAGGGAAAGTCGTGCCGGGCGACAACCGCGATCGCTCGCTCGACGGCCGCTACTGGGGCTTCATCGGAGCCAACTCATCGGCGAGGCGGTTCTCCTGCTGTCTTCGCAAGGTTACTCCACCACATGCGCGACAACCGCCGGCAGCGGACGCCGCGTATCGTTCCGGCCCCGCGACGGCCCGATCCACAACGACGTGTGCGCCAGCACCACGCGCCCGTCCGGACCTCCGCGCCCCATCAGCCGCAGTGGATAAGTGCCGGACGCTACATCGGCGGACGCCTTCACCGTCAGCATCATCTCGGGCATGATCATGTTGTCGCCGTCGGCCGAGGGCCCGAAAGCCTGATCGGCCCGGAACGTCCCCTTCTCGGCGGTGATGCCGGGCGGAAGTCCTTCGAACCACACCGGGACCTCGCCTTCGAATCCCGGCTCGCGGATCAGGAACACGGTGAGCTTCTCTTCCGATCCGCGCCGCACGCTGAAGTTCTCGGGTGCCGTGAGCAACTGGAATCCCGCGTGTTCGCTCTTTACATGCAGCCGGTAGACGAAGCCCCGTCCGCCGCGGCCAATGCGATCGCGCACGCAGATCGTGAGCGGGCCATCTTCCGTCGGCACATACACGAGGCTGCTGTCGGGATTGCCGACCGGAGTCCCTTGTCCGCTCATCACGTCGTCATGCTGCGCGACGATCTTACCCGCGGCATCCCGTAGTTCGAGTACGGTGTCGATCTCGGGGAGTCCGAGTTGCGCCGCGATCGTCCAGAAGCGGAGCGGCTTCCCGGCCACGCCTTGCACCGGGAATCGATCCTCTTCGCGTTCGCGCGCAAGCGTGCCGTCGATCACGTACTCGCCATGGCGCCAATCGCCAGATGCCGCGCCGGATTCCGCCAGGTCCACCGCGCCGGACACTTCGATATTCAATGCTGGCGCCTCGCCATGGCGGCTCTTCGTCCACACCCGCCAAAGTCCCGCGGGCCCGCTCCGCGGAATCACCGTTTCGGCGATCACTCGTCCCGCTGATCTCTCGACGACTCGCGCCTCCACTCGAACCAGCTCGCCGGCACGCGTTGGATCGAGAACCAGCCGCACCGGCATCGTGAACGGATACGTCATCCGGAAGTGCTCGGCCGTGCGCGCGGGCGCAAGCCAAACCGCGTCCACCGCTTCCATCGCCGATCCCATCAACTCGAATCGCGTCTTCGAGCCCATCCGCGCGCCGAGCGGCGACACCGCATACACGCGGGGAAGCTGCGAGATCTCGAGGCTGTAACCGCAGTTCTGGCTGCACGAGACGCCTTGCGGTCCGCGATATTGATCGAGCTTCAAGTAGTAACGGCCCGCGCGCGCAAAAGTGTGTTCGAGCAACGGCGACTCGTCGAACTCGTCGCGATCGTCGTTTTCGGAGACGCGCTTGCCTTGCGCGTCGAGCAGCACCATCTCCGATTCGAGATGCGAGCCATGGTCGAGTGAGCGCAAGTCGAACACCCAACGCTCGCCGGCCGCTGCTTCGAACGTGAACAGATCCACGTCGATCAGGCCCTTCATGTAGCCTTGAATCGACTGCGGCGCGAGTCGAATCGCCTGCGCCTGCGGAAGCCGGTCATTCGGTTCCGCTTCGGCGACGGCCGGCCACTGCGTCACGTTGAACATCCGCGTATTCGTGGGCGCCCCCGGACCCCGGAACCGAAACGCATGCGGACCGAGCGGCGCCTCCGCCCTCACGCGCACCTCACCCACGAGCTTCTTCTCCTCGGACTCGATCGTCCGCACCCACTGTATCGATTCGGTGTGAAACTCAGCTCGCTCGAGGCCCTTCAGTCCTGTGCCGTGCAGCTCCACGCGAACCGTGGTTCCGCGCTGCGCGCTCAGCGGCTCGATGCGGTCGATCCACGGCAGCGTCAGCGCCGCCGCCAACGCCAACTGAATCACGCGAACAGCTCCTTGACGGGAGTTCCTTCCTTGAGGATCGCGATCGGGCGCCCGAAGGCGTGATAGTTCTTACGATAGTCGATGCCGAGCTTCTTGTAAATGGTCGCGACCAGATCCTCCACCGCTACGGGACGATCGGCGGGTTCACCCGCGTGCGCGTCGGTGCTGCCGAGCACGAGTCCCTTCGGAACTCCAGCGCCGGCGATCGCCACCGAGAACGCGCCCGGCCAATGATCGCGGCCCGCCGAGTAGTTGATCTTCGGCGTGCGTCCGAACTCGCCCATCGCGATCACCAGCGTCGAATCGAGCAAGCCGCGTTGTTCCAGATCCTCGAGCAGCGCTGGAAACGCCTGATCGAACTCTGGCACGATCTTGCGATTCGTTTTGTCGTTGTCGGTGTGCGTGTCGTAGCCGCCGTGAAACACCGAGACCAGTCGCACACCCGCTTCCACCAGCCGCCGCGCGAGCAGCGATCCTTGCCCGGCGGAATTGCGGCCGTAGGCGTCGCGCAGCTTCTCCGGTTCTTCATCGATCTGGAACGCCTTGCGCGCCGCGGGTGACGCGATGAGATCGAGAGCCTTCTGCTGGAACTGATCCATGCTGTCGAGCAATCCCGACTTTTCGGCCTGCTTCAACTGCCCGTCGATCTCGGCTAGCAATTCCGCGCGGGCCCGCGCCTCGCCCATCTCGACTCCGGTAGGTAGAGTCAAGTCCTTCACCGCGAACTTCTTCACGTTCGGATTGCCCGCCACGAACGGATCGTAGGCCGAGCCCAAGAATCCCGATTCCGCCGCGATGTCCTTGTTCGGCGTGACGACGAACGGCGGAAGGCCGTTGCGCTGCCCGAGCTCCTTCGCGATCACCGAACCCAGGCACGGATTCAGGAACGCGTTGCCTGGGCGATTGCCCGTGAACAGGTACTGCTTCGCCTTCTCGTGGATCGCTTCCTTCGAGAACATCGAACGGATCACGGTGTATTTGTTCAAAGCGTGCGCGCATTTGGGAACCAGTTCGGCGAAGCGAACTCCGGGCACTCTCGTCGCGATCGTTCCCACCGGACCGCGCACTTCGAGCGGCGCGTCTGGCTTCGGATCGAACGTATCGAGCTGACTCGGGCCGCCGCTCATGAAGAGAATGATGCAAGACTTCGCCGCGGCATCGTTGCTCGCGGCCAGCAGTTGCGGAAGGCGTAACCCGCCCGCCGCCAGCATCCCGACCTTTAGAAAATCACGCCGGTTCGTCATTGATTCATCCTGAACTCTTTGGAGTTGAGTGCCACCCAGAGCACGTTCTCGAGAATCCGCCGCCGTCCGCGGCCCGCCTCCCGTTCGCGGCCCATGTAGGCTTCGATCGATTTCTGTTCCGCGTCCGATGGCGGCCGGCACAACGCGCGCGTCCACAGCATCGTGACGATGGCGCGATCCTCGGTGCCCTGATCCATCGACGTGCCGATGACGTTGTCCTTCTGCTCCACCTTGAGCCGGATCGTGTCGCTGTTCATCATGTGGAGCGACTGCGCGAGCGAAGGAGTCTCCGTTCGGGGCGCGAGAATGTCGCGGCGGGGAAAACCGAACGTACCGAGGAAATAGTCGGGGCCATTCGAGGCGATCAATTGCGTGGCCGAGGTCCCGAGCGGATAGATGCGATAGTCATGCGGAACCGCGGTCACCTGCCCGACCATGTCGAGCAAGGTCTCCGCGGAAAGCTGGCGCGGTTCATAACGAGCGAACAATGCCCTTTCGAGCGGACCCGATTGGCCGGGCCGTTCGGGACTCCGCGAAGCCGATTGGTAAACGCGCGAGTTGAGAATCAGCCGGTGGAGAGGCTTGAAACGATACTCGCTATCGGCGAAGAACTGCGCGAGCTGTTCGAGCAATTCCGGATTCGTCGGGCGATTGGTGGAGCGGAAGTCATCTGGCGGCTCGACGATGCCCGTGCGAAAGTACTCGGCCCAGATTCGATTGACGGTCGCGCGCGCAAACTGCGGCTGAGAGGTGATCCATTTGACGAGCACCGCGCGGCGATCTTCGTCTTCGGAAATCGCGGGAGTCTCCGCGCCGAGGAACTTCGGAGCTACGGCCTTCTTCGACACCGGATGCGTCACCTCACCCTCGCGATCGTTGTACCAGATGCGCCGGTACTGCCCATATCCATGCTTCACCTTCAATCGCGCGAAGAAGGCAGCCACACCGTAGAAGTCGTCCTGCGTGAGATTTTCGAGTGGATGGTTGTGGCATTCGGCGCATTCGATGCGCATGCCGAGGAACAGCCGCGAAACGGTCGGCGTGATCTTGTTCACGTCGAACGTCTTGATCATGAAGTCCATCGCCGGATGCCAGAAGTTGCCGGCTGGACGCACGGTGGTGTCGCCCTGGCTGGTGAGCAACTGCGTCACCGTGCGCGTGTACGGACGGTCCTCTTCCACCATGTCGTGGATCCACTTCTTGAAGCTGCCGTTCGTGCGCCCCTGCGAGTTGAACTGCGAGTTGCGGAACCAATCCTCGAACTTGACCATCCAGTGGTTGGCGTACTCCGGCCGGTCGAGCAGCGCATCGATCTTGCGCGCGCGCTTCTGCGGATGCTGGTCAAGCAGAAACACCCCAATCTCATCGGGAGTGGGCAACTGGCCGATCGTGTCGAGGTAGACCCGCCGCAGGAACATGCGATCATCGGCCAGCGGATAGGGTGCCACGTTCACCTCACGCAGCTTGCGATAGACCTGCTCGTCGATGAAATTCGCGACTCGAGTCTTCGGATAATCCGCACCGGCGCGCTGCTGGATCACCACGAACTGCGCGACAGCGGTTTTGCCCATCGCGCGCGCCATCACGGTGGTGAGTCCGCCACCAGTCGCGGTTATCGCGCCTTGTGACGGCTCGCTGACCACGCCCGTATCGACGACGGAGTATCGGACCTCGGAACTCATGTCGCGCGTGGTTCCATCGGACAGCCGCCCGATCACGACAACCGGCTGCTTCGACTTCACTCCCACGAGAATCCGGTCCCTCGGATAGATTTCGAGCTTGTCGAGCCGCGCTCCGCCTTGGTCGAGTTTGGCGCCTTGCTCGATCCAACGCAGCATCGAGCGATACTCATCGGAATCTCTCGTCATCAGCTTGCCGCCGCCGTGCGGCAGCTCATATCCGGGTTTGCGCAGGATCAGCGAATTGGCGGGCTGAGCGAGATCGAGCCTTCTTCCTTTGTGCGCCTTCAGGATCATCTCGTGATCGGCCGCGGCGTCAGAGGCGTAGAGCGACAGTTTGAATCCGCTCTGTCCGGCGGGCGAGCCGTGACAGGAAGAACTGTTGCATCCCTTGATCGTGAGGATCGATAGCACATCCCGCGTGAAACTCACGGTCATCTCGGCGGTGGCGTCGCCCACGCGGACTGGGAACTCGCGCCGTTCGCCGCCGTGCGTCACCACGATTCTCGCCGAGCCTGTGGAAACCGCTTCGAGCGCCGTACCCTTCACCCGCACGATGGCTGGGTCGCGAGACTCGATCCCAGCCGCGCCCGTTGCGTCATTGCCTTCCGCGGTGACAATCAGCCGTTGTGAAGCGCCGGGGCCGCGAAGGTACACGTCCGGCGGATCGACCTGGAACTCCGCCGCGGCGGACAACCGGGCCGCGAACGCGATGAGGACGGCGTATCGCACTAACGAGAGTATATACAATGAAGCGCATGCTGGACTTTGCCGACGCCTGCGCGCGCGTCGAGGATCACTTGTGGCGCGAATATCGGATTCGCGTCATCACCCGCAACGTGCCTGACCCATCGACGGGCGATCTCGACGGAGCCGAGATCCACATCGACTTCGAAGTGGACGACGAGCTTCGGCTGTTCCTTCTGGCACACCTGTTCGGACACACCGTGCAGTGGAACGCAAGCCCGCGATCTTTCGACCTCGGCCGCCCGCAAACACCGCCGGTGCGCGAGGAATTGATCGCCGAACTCGTCGAATACGAGCGCGAGGCCGCGCGCTATGGGCTCTCGCTGCTCCGCGATGCGGGAATCTTTCATCTCGATCAGTGGTTCTCCGATTTCACCGCCTGCGACATGGACTACCTGGCGAACTACTATCGAACCGGAGTGTCGGGCAACTTCCGCGAGTTCTGGAGCGATGGAGCGGACCTGATGACGCCCGGGACGATCCCGGAGTTCGAGCCAGCCAAGCGAGTCTTCCGGCTGGATGGCATCGTGATATGACGGCCCGCCGGCGAGATCCATTCCTGTTTCCGGCGGGAGTTACACTCGGATCAGCCAACGTGGTGCTTCATGCATCTGCCCGCCAGCACCGCGTCGATGACTTCGCCGGGCCGCTTTCGATCAAGACCGTTGTTCGCGGCACCGTTACCTGGATCTGCGCGGGCCGCCCTCTGACGGTGGGTCCGGGGAGCTTCCTCGTGCTCGATCAGGGTGAACGTTACTCGATGGATATCGACGAACCGGAGCCGGTCGAAACCGCCTGTGTCTTTTTCCGGAATGGCTTCGTCGAAAGCGCGGCGCTGGATGCGACGACTCCGCTCACGGCATCGCTCGACGATCCAGGGAGAGCGGCGCCCGGACTTCCCTATCTCTCGCGCGTCCATTCGGACACCGAACGCGCAATCGTGCGGCGCGTGCAGCGGTTCGCTGAAGAATGCTCGCGCCAGTTGGCTCCGTCCGCTCATGAGGAAGAGTTCGCCCTTCTCGCCTCGGACCTGCTCGAGTTCTACGCCGAGTTTCGCGAATTGGCGGCTCGCGTACCTGCCGCCCGGCCGGGCACCCGCGGTGAGCTCCTGCGGCGGCTCTCGCGCGCGCGTGAATTCCTGCACGCGAACACAGGCCAGCCGGTGTCGCTCGAGGACGCGGCACGGGCGGCGTGCCTCTCGCCGTTTCACTTTCATCGTGCATTCCGTGCAGTCCACGGAGTCACGCCGCACCGCTACTTGACGAGCCTTCGCCTACAATCGGCCCGGGCGGATCTGCTGGCGGGCGTGCCGGTGACGGAGGCCTGTTTCCGCGCCGGATTCTCGGACTTGTCGTCGTTCGGCCGGCTTTTCCGGAGCGAGTTCGGATGCGCGCCTTCGCGCGCCCACCCCAATTTCGCAAGATCCGCATAGCGGACCCGGCGCGCCGGTGTCACGCTCGTTGACATGGACACATCGAAGGGAATCTCCATGATCATGCTCGGCGTAGCCGACCCCGCCGCTTCCGCCGCTTTCTACCGCGACACGGCCGGATTCGCGATCCATCACCAATCGGCCGAGTTCGCGTTTCTCGGCGCCGGCGCGGTGACCCTGGTCCTGAGCGGTCCGCTCGGTACCGCTCGCACGCCGCGAGCCGGCGCGATGGAGCTGATACTGCCGGCGGAAAGCGTGGAGGCATCGCGCTCCGCCCTCGAGTCACGTGGAGCCCGCTTCGTCAACGCCACCCACGAAGTGATGCGCGGCAAGTGGGCCGCGACGTTCGCCGATCCGGATGGACACTGGCTCACGCTCTTTGGCCCCAAGTAATAGAATGTCGTCAATGCCCCTGCAACGCCGCGAATTCGCCGCAACGCTCCCCGGACTTGCCCTCGCGCCACCCGCCCGCAAGGACGTGATCTCGCTCGCCGCGTGGTCCCTCTACCGCAGCTTCTTCCAGGCCAAGCGCTGGACCAACCTCGATCTCCCCCGCATCACGCGCGAGGAGTTCGGCATCACGGCGCTCGAATTCGTCAACCAGTTCTTCGATAATCCGATGCTCAATTCGCTCCAGAAGCTGAAGCGCGCCGGAGCTGATCACGGTGTCGAGTTCGTGCGGATCATGGTCGATAACGAAGGCAACATGGCCGCCGAGGATAAGGCCGAGCGCATGCTGTCCGCGGTGGCGCACCGCAAGTGGGTCGACATCGCGCACTACCTCGGCTGTTCCGACATCCGCTGCAACATCCGTGGCGGACCCAAGGATTGGAAACAGGACAAGGACTTCGCCAAGCGCGGAGCCGAAGCGTTCCGCGATCTGCTCGACTACTCGAAAGGGTCGGGGCTCGACATCGTGATCGAGAATCACGGCGGCGCGTCATCGGATGCCGATCTGCTCGCGAGTGTCATGAAGCTCGTGAACGATCCCCGCTTCGGGACGCTGCCCGACTTCGGCAACGTGAATCCGGGCGACGACCACTACGCGGTGATCCGCAAGCTGATGCCGTGGGCAAAGGGCGTTTCGGTGAAGGGCATGTGGGCCTCCGACGGCTCGCACCCCGCCTACGACATCGCCAAGATGTGCCGCATGTGCCTCGACATGGGTTTCCATGGATACTGGGGCATCGAGTCGAGCTTCGGACTGTGGGGCCGGGACCGGAATTCGCAGCCACCCGTGAGCGAGGCGTGGGCGAACGAATGTGAGGGTGTGCGGCGCACCAAGACGGTGCTCGACTCGGTTCTGAAGAAGTAGCGAAAACACGGGCGCGCCATCCCGGCATCCCGGATTCGCTGTACGGACCCGCGCGCGAATCTGATATATACTTGCCGCAAGGGCAAGTCTAGTTTCCGGGAGAGTGTGATGAATCGCTTCATCGTGGCGGGTGTCCTCTTTTTCATTTGCGGGGTCCAGACTTTCGCGCAGCAGTCGCAGTCCATTCAAGGCTTGGTGGAAGATTCCACCGGCGCGGTGGTTTCGGGCGCGAAGGTAACCATGACGAACATGGGCACCGGAGTCTCGCAAACCGCGAATACCAACACATCCGGCCTGTACAGCTTCGTGCTCGTACAAGTGGGCAACTACGAAGTCAAGGTCGAGATCCAGGGTTTCAAGACCGAACTCGTCCGCAGCATCCGCGTGGAGACCGGCGCTCAGGTCCGGCAGGACTTCAAGCTGGAAGTGGGCGCGGTGACCGAATCGGTGCAGGTGTCGGCGAACACCGTGCAACTCAATACGGAAAACGCCACCGTCGGCGGTGTGATCGAGAACAAGCGCATCATCGACCTGCCGATCAACGGGCGCAACATGGTGGGTCTCGCGGTGCTGATTCCGGGAGTGCAATTCGGCGAACGTACGGGCCGCGGTGACGGGATGGGCGGCTTCCCGATCCCCGGTTCGGGATTCTCGGTCTCGGCGAACGGTCAGCGTGAAACGTTTCAGGTGGTCTCGCTCGACGGCGTGGACGCCAAGGATCCGCGAATCAACATCACCAACTTCGTTCCGTCGATCGAGGCGATCGAGGAGTTCAAGATCCAGACGAATGCCTTCACGGCGGAGTTCGGCTTCGGCGGCGGCGCCAACGTCCAGATCACGATGAAGAGCGGCACCAACGCCCTGCACGGGACCTTCTTCGAGTTCCTCCGGAACAACATCTTCGACGCGGAGCAGTACTTCCTCAACTTCGAGCGCCCCTCGAATCTCGAGCGGCTCAAGCAGAACACGTTGCGCCGCAATCAGTTCGGATTCGTGTTGAGCGGCCCGGTCGTGATTCCGAAGCTCTATAACGGGAAGAACCGCACTTTCTGGGCGTACAACCAAGAGTACCGGCTCGACCGCGTGCAGGCGGTGCAGAACGGCAATTTTCCGATCGAGGCATTCCGCCGCGGCGATTTCTCCGAGATCCAGCGGCCCACGCCGATCGGGGTGACCGGCGTGTTGCGCAACCAAACGATCATCTTCGATCCCTATACCGGCGTTCCGTTTCCCAACAACGTGCTGCCCCAGACCCGCATCCATCCCGGAGCGCGGAACATAATCAATACCTACGTTCCACAGCCGCTCTTCCGCCAGCCGGATCCTTTCGATTTCACGGCGACGGCGGCCGTGCCACAGCCAATCGACGCCAAGACGTATTTCTTGCGGGTGGACCACCACTTTAGCGACAAGGATCGCGTCTTCGGGCGGCTGGCCTGGGACCGTTCCGGCCGCACCGCGAACAACATCAATCCCCAGTTTCCCGTGTTCGTGACTTCACGGGTGTCCAATCTCGCCACGCAGTGGATCCACACCTTCAGCCCCACGATGATCAACGAGCTCCGCTTCGGCTTCAACGTTTCGAACGATCTCACCTCGAATCCACGGACTGACAACACGTCCTTCGACATGGACTCGCTCGGCATCGGTCAGTTTCGGGTTTTCTCCGACGGCGGCCGCAAACTCACACCGCGCGAACACGGCCTCCCCCGGCTCAACGGGCTGCCCTTCGCGATCGGCGAAAACACGAACGGCAACGGCTACGACAACATGGACACCGTGCAGATTGGCAACCACGTCTCACTATTCCGCGGGAAGCACAATATCAAGATCGGCGGTGAACTGTACTACATCACGATGGAGCGGGGCGCGGCCAACGTCGAGGAGGGCGCGCTCGGGTTTAGCGGCAACGAATCCGGCCTTGCGCTGGCTTCGTTCCTGCTCGGCCTGCCGAACTCGTCCACTTCTCCTGAAGGGTTGCCGCTCACTTTTCCGCGCAATACCCGGCTCGGCGGCTACTTCCACGACGACTGGAAGGTGAGCCCCCGCATGACCGTGAGCGGCGGACTTCGTTGGGACTATATCGGCGCGCCCTACGACGCCCAGGGCCTATGGCGTACGCTCGACTTTCCGGGCGATGGGGCAGGAATCACAGGACGAGGCGCCGGATTCCAGGTCCCGGGCGGCGCACGGATTCCGGGGATCGCACCGGCTTCCCTCGGCGACGCGGGCGCGATTCCGCTGTTCCCCAACCGCAGCTTCTTCATGCCGCGGCTCGGAATCTCCTACCGTCCAGCCGACAAGTGGGTCGTCCGCACGGGCGCGGGGCTGTTCGACAACATCAACCACCTCAACACCTGGACGATCTTCAACCTGATGCCGCCCAAATCGGGGTCGCTACTTTTCAACGCCGTCACCGATGTCGCGCAGAACCTCCCCGTCACGGGCGCGACCGGACAGCCGATAACCATTCAGACCCGGATCTTCCGGCCGGGCCAGCCGATTCTCACCCTGAACGATCCGTTCCTGCAAGGGGCTGGCGTCTCCGCCGCGCCGCGGCCAGTGGCTCTCAATTACGTTCCACCCGACTACAGGCATGGCAGCGTTTGGAAGTGGAGCTTCGATATCCAGCGCGAGCTTCCGTTCAATACGGCGGTGACCATCGGCTACGTCGGATCCAAGGGCACCCATTCGGGCAACTCGATCGGCAACTACAACCAGCCACTTCCCTCGCGCGACACCAACATTCAGGCCCGGCGCCCATTCCAGCAGTTCTACGATCCGGCTGTTCCGGCGCTGGGAGTCCAAACCCTCAGCACGATCCGCTACATCGACTCATATGGCGAGAGCTTCCACCATGGCCTCCAACTCAAGGTCGAGCGGCGCTTCATGAACAGCATCGCCGGCGGTCTTTCCTACACGTGGTCGAAGTCCCACGGAGACGGCGAGAACGGTGGACAGGAAGGCGTCTCCTACCAGGATCCGCTGAACCGGTTGGGGAGCCGGGGCCGCTATCGATTCGACCAGCGGCATAACTTGGTAGCCAACTTCGTGTGGGAACTGCCCGGGAAGAACCTCAAGGGGCCGGCCAAGTACATCGTCGGCGGCTGGCAGAGCAATGGCATCATCTCCATCCGGAGCGGCTTCCCCTTCACCGTCGGCCAAGGCGGCGACATCAACACGGGTGGCCCCGTGCGGCCCGACCAAATTGGCGATCCCTATCTTGCCAATCCCACGCGGGCACAATGGTTCAACCCGCAGGCGTTCTCCCGCGTTACCTGCAACACCACCGTTTTCCGCCAGGATCTCTGCCGCTTTGGCACCTTCGGTTACAACGTGATGAGCGGCCCCGGACAGCGGAACATCGATTTCTCGATGTTCAAGAACTTCCCGTTCAAGGAGAAGTTCAACGTCCAGTTCCGTTGGGAGGCGATCAACGCGACCAACACTCCCTACTTCGGCGATCCGAATGGAATCGGCTTCACCAACGTGAATCAGTTGACGCCCGACGGAACGCGCATGGGCGAAGTTCGCGGGCTTCGCAATCCCATGCGCATCATGCAGTTCGGTTTGAAACTGATGTTCTGATTCAGTTCACCGGTGGGCGGCGCCGGCTCAGGAGAAATCCGAGTGCCAGCGCGCCGCCCATCGACATCCATGTGGCGGGTTCCGGCACGGCCGAGGCGCCGGTCAGATTGATCCGGTACGTTCCGCCCGAATTGCCGGGCCCACCCGTGTAGCCACTGAGGGGATCGGCCCCACCCGGACCCGCCGGACCATGCACCGCGGTCACCGGGTTGTTCGGGAAGATCCGGCCATTCGCATTCCGCGGATCGCGATCGAACGCGCTGATGCCGAGGTAATAGAAGCCTGGAGTCTGCGGGCCATTCGGATGTCCCGCTGGAAGCAGCGGCAACGGATTCGAGTTGTTGCGGTCATTGTTCAGATAGATGCCGAAGCCGTTGGCGTCGAGTAGGAACAATTGCGGATCCACCATGTCACAGACTCCGCAACTGATGGCGCGCGCCGAGAAAAGGCTCGGATCGGCGATGTAAAAGCCCCACAGATCGGTGGCGAAGTTAATCCGGCCGCGGATCTGGGAGATGTTCTCTCCGGGTGTGCCGGAGATGATGTTCGCGGTCGAGACTTGGCCCCCGGCGTCCGGCGGCTCCTCGGCGATAATGTCGGCGGAAAGAGCGGTGGCGAGCGACAACGCTAGCGTTGCGCGCAGTAGCTGCGTGCGCATCAAACGGAATCCTCCTGACTGTCGAGACGGCCGTGCGTGCAAGCTCCCGCTGCACGGCCCGGCACTGGATCGATGGTACCAGAGCCGGGCCGGTTCGCGGCATCAACGGCCGAGGCACTGCTGGCCGAGCCGCGCGCGCCAGCAAGCGGTATTGACGCGAATCATCAGGATCCTGCTGCTCCAACCGCTCAATTCGCCACTCCGAGCACCGTGTACGTCAGGCTCACGTTGTCGAGGAAAAACTCGGTCGGGTTCCCCTGATCCTCGGTCCCTTGCCACCGGATCCGCGCGATCCGGCCCTTGTACTGCGTGAGGTTCACGGTGCGCTTTTCATATCCGCGCCAATTGTCGAGGCCGTTCTCATTGCGGTAGGTGACTCTGGAGCCGTTCAGAGTATCGACGGTTCCGAGCAAGTCGCCCTGTTCGTCGAGCACCTGGACCCGCAGCGTGTCACCCGCGTCCAGCGCCGCCGAATCCACGCGGACCCGGTAGCTGAGCGTGATGTTGTGCGCGTTGCCGGGCAACGAGACCACCTGATACAGAAAGTTTGTTCCGGGAGTGCCCGCGCCGCCGATGCGGGCAAAGCGCGATCCGAGGAAGGCGCGATAGTATTGCGCTTCTCCGCTGTTCTGGCCGATGATCGTGCCATTCGAGCGGCTCCAGCGCGTGGTGCCTTCCTCGAAGCCGGGGTTGTCGAACAATTGGTTCACCGGCTGGATCGTGAAGGTATCGGTGAACTCGCCAATCTGCGATCCACCGTGATTCTCCGCGCGGGCCTTGGCCTGGAGATTGACACTCTTCGGGAAGTTGGCGGGAACCGTCAGCTCGAAGAAGGGTTCATTCTCGCTTCCTCCCACCAACACGTTGTTCACGTAGTAGCGCACGGTCTTCACCGAGTAGGGGCTCCCGTGTTCGAAGTGGCTCAACTTGAAGGTAACCGAGTCTTCGCCCGCGTCCCCCGCCACGCTGAGGTTGGCGTCAACCGGAGCGTTGTAGACGAGACTCACGTTGTCGATCCGGAAGCGGCCGGGCGATGCGAACGGGGCAACGAACAGCACCTGGATCTTCTTCCCCTTGTGCTCGGCAACGTTGAAGCTGAACCGCTTGTAGTCGTTGCTCGACACGTCTTCGGTATCGGTGAATCCGCTGTGCGTGGCGAGCGTGTCGAGAACCTGCCCGTTCTCCGAGGCGATTCGCACCAGCAGCGTCTCGGGAACCGGCGGCTGGCCGTTGATGGGGAACTGCTGTTGCACCCGCAGACGGTAGGCGAACGTGGCATTGGTTGCCGCGGCAGGGATCTCTACGATCTGCCGGACCCATTGCCCGGTGGCTAATTCGGCGAAGCCGCTGCCGAGGAACGATTGTGTCTGGTTCGACTCGAAGACCCCGTTGCTCGACGCGGTCCACTTGCCGCCCGGATTCTCGAAGCCACGGTCCAGGATGAGTTGATTGACCCCGTTCAACGTGAAGTTGCGCGTCGCGGTGTCCTGCTTGGAGGCGAAATCGGCCGCGGTGACCTTGACGCTGTGCGATCCCGGATTCTTGCCGCCGATATCGAGGTACCCGAACCAGGACGATTTGCCGTTGACGGTACGCTGCGCCAGGTTATCCACCGCGAATTCGAGCCGGCTGATCCCGATGTCATCGGTGGCATTGCCGGACACGTAGACACTACCTTCGGACTCGTTCACGATCGGAATGCCGAGCGACGCGTTCGGAACCGCGCTGTCATTCGCGACGGCGCCTACATTGATGCCGCCAAAGGCGTTCCGCACGGCCTTGTGCTCCACCGAGAGATTGCCGAACAACTCGCGAGCCGCGTCTTCATAGGCCTCGCGAACGTCGGTGAACGTGGGCGCGGGCGGCATGTACTTGGTGGTGGCGAGGAACCAGATATCGGCGGCCTTGCGGACTCCGATTCCGGGCATGCCATTCGGCAGAAGCTGACTGTAGAGCTGCGAATTCACGTTCGTCGAGGATCCTTGGGTGAGGAAGACGAACGCGTGTCCGTAAGCACATCCAGCGCGATGTTCTTCCACTTGGGCCATGCCGTTCGCGTAGTACTGCAGCCCCTGGAGTCCGTCGGCCGTGTAGTTGAGAGGATTCTCCATCCGGTCGCGCCAGTCAACCGGCGATGTGGGGAGTTCCCCGCCCTGTCCGTTTCCGACAAGCGCATAGTGCTGCACCAGCGAGCCCATGATGTCGCCGTGGCCTTCGTTGATGGCCCGGGTTTCGCCGGATCCGGAGAGGCCCAGCGCGCCGAACACGCCGTGCCCGAACTCATGGCCCACGGTGTTGATCGATGAGTTGCTCGCCCAGGCCGGAGCTTTGCCATCGCCGAAGTTGGCATACGTACCGTCCCACTTGGCATCCGAGTACGTCTGATCCGGGTTGCTCGCCTCGCGATAGTGGACGCGCGCGATCAGCGGCGCACCGTCGTCGTCGCGGCCATGCCAGCCGAATACGTTGAGCAGCATGTCCCAGGTGTTTTTGATCGCGAACATCACGTCGGTTGCGATGGTTTGTCCGGTCGAGCCCGTGGTCGACATGCCGAGTTGCCATATCCCGCCGTTGCCCCAGTCGTTGTCGTTCGAAATGAAGTTCACGCCCTGATTGTCGTCCGATGGCGCTTCGTCATTCATGTTGAGCACACGGCTGTCGCCGCGGGTCACGTCGCGAAGGGTGAATTCGCCGCCGGGAGTCCACTGCGCGGTGGGAATGCTTCGGACTCCGTAACGCCGCGTGCGTCCGGTACCGGTCCGTGCAAACAGACTGTCGGTCTGCGTCAACTCTTCCTTGTCGAGCACTTGTCCGGAATGGGCATCGACATACAGCCGCACAGCATCGAAACCACGGCCTGAAACATCGGCGATCCAGACAAGGTGCATCCCCATCAGCACCTTGCGCATTTCCGCCGCGTTGGGAAGATCGGGGTGCGCGCGCTTGGAAGGATCGGGCTCGAAGCGCAACTCCACGCGCGGGAAGATCGCGAGCGTCGCGGCGATCGACAGGCGCGCGGGCCCGTTCAGACCCAAGGCCTCGCGGACGATCCGGTCGAGCTCGCTCTCGGGAATCGAGGGCTTCGTGTTGATGTCGATGCCGGGATAGACCAAGCCGCGCGGCTCCTCCATCCGGTCGCTCTCATCCTGTTCCACGGTGAGCTGCGTGTTGTGGACCGGGAGACCCTTGAACGTCTGTTGAAATTTCAGAATCACGTGGTCACGCGGATCGATCACGGCCGTGCGGAACACGAAATCGTGATCCGCGTTCAACTGCAACCGCGCTCGCCGGCTCCGCGCGAACGTGCCCGCCAGTTCCACCCGGCGTGCGCGATCGGCGCGCAACTGGTTGCGCTTGACCAGATCGAATCGCGCCGAAGGTGTCTCCGCCCCCGCGGTCTCCGTGAAAATCGCGGCTAGACATAGTGCCGCGCGTGCCCAACGACTTCTCATTTGGAAGTTCTCCTGTTGATGGGGCAGCTCCGATCCGCCCTCATGACCAGGAAGGCGCCAAATCGGCCCAGCTGGGATCACGAGATCTCGCGGCTCACTCGGCGGGAGCCGGGTCAACAGATCCAGAGTGCGGAGAACCTCCGCACACGTCCAGACGGTCACCCTGCGTCGACACGATTCCCGCGGATCGCGCCGCGCTGCTTGCTGGTCTCGCGGTCATTCGGTGCCAGCGTAATTTCGGCAACACGTTTGATGGTGTCAAAGCGGCCGCAGTCTAACCTGGACCGATCGAACGCACCGGTCGCGGGAAACGAACTTGAATGCGCTCTTCTGGTGGATCACGTTGGCGGGCCAACATGCGGAGAATGGGCCGA
>CADECY010000064.1:0-33783 GCA_902825945.1 uncultured Acidobacteriota bacterium | reverse complement strand
CTAGCTCCGTCTTGCGTGTCCTCGAACTCTGGCCCGAGTTGGCCCGCGAACTCTTCCACCTGAATCGGGCGCATCTCGGCCAGAATGTCGATGTCATTCGACTGGTACCGGCCTCGAGCTTGTCGAGCAGCGCGCCGATCGGCACGATGAGGCAATTCCCTCCCGTACCGCGCCGCAATCTCCCGCGTCCCGCTCAGTGCGTCTCTGAATGATCGGCACGCATCCGGCGCGGCGTCGCATCCCATTCCGAGCACGAGGGGACCCTGTCGCAGGGGGTGAGCTTTCACACCACCGCGATCCACGCCTCCATGGCAGCAGCGGGATCGGTGCCGGCAGGTTGAAAAGGCGCCATGGCCTCGTTGTCGCAGCCCCGGAGGGATCTCAGAACTTGATGTAGATCCGCCGCCAGTAGAGAATGCTCATCATTCCCAACCAGAACACGTTGAACAACACCGCGAACGCCAATGATCCGCCCATCGGACCCAGATGCGTGGCCAGCGCTTCCCCGCCCGCCTTCCAAAGACTCACCGCCGATCCATCGGCGCCGGCAGTCTCCATCGCCGTCAGCGTCTTCATGCTCAACTGCGAGAAGATCCAGACCGCGACGGAGTTGACGCCGTAGACGAGAAACGGCGGAGTCCACCATGTGACCTTCTTCACGTCCACGATGTAGTAGCACGCAGCCAAACCCGTCAGCGCGACACCGCCCATGAAGAGCACGAGCGAACTGGTCCAGAGATGCTGGTTGATTGGGAACCACCCGCTCCAGATGATTCCGGCGGCCATCGCCGCCGCACCGTAGAAAAACAGGTTGGTGAGCTTTTCGAACGCGGGCGCGGCGGTCCGCAGATAGATTCCGCTCAGCAGGCCCATCAGCATCGTCACCAGCGCGGGCAGGCAGCCGAGCAGACTCTTGCTCTCCCACGTCTTGCGCCCCAGCCGGTTCGGCATCACCAACCGGTCGATGTAGTTGCCCCAGTTCCCCACCGGCTCGAGAACACCCGCACCGTGACCGGGCACCGGCACGAATATCATTAGGATGTAGTAGCCCACGAGTATGGCACCGCAGAGCGAGACAATCGTCCTCACGGAAAGCCGCAGATAGACGTAGAGGATCGTAGCGAGGAAGTAGCAGATGGCGATCCGCTGCAACACGTTCATGACGCGGAGCGTGGGCCAATCGAAACTCGGATAGCCATTGAGAAAGACGCCCACCGCGAACAGGAGCACACAGCGGCGCAACACCTGGAGCAGCGTCTTCGAGCCGGTGTCACCACGTTCGAGCTTCGCCGCGAACGAATAGGGCATCGCCACGCCCACGATGAAGACGAAGAACGGAAAGATGAGGTCCGCGAAACCCCAGCCGTTCCAGCTCGCGTGACCGAGACCGGGAAGGATCGGACCCGGGTGGCTGTTCACCAGCACCATTCCGAGCAGCGTGAAGCCGCGGAAGACATCGAGCGACTGCAAACGCTCCTTGACGGGAGCCACGGCTTGCGCCGCCGGCTGACCGGATGTCGAGGCGGCCGGAGTGTCCGCGATTGCCGTTGCGTCGTGATTACCCATGGCCGCCCGCGATCTTATCACACCCCACCGGCCCCTAGAACAACAGCTTTCCGCCCAACTGAATCAACCTCGGCGCGCGAGTGCCGGTGACCACTCCGAAAGCCGGCGAACTCGAGAGAGCTACCGGCTGCCCGAATTGCGCATGGTTGAACGCGTTGAACATCTCGAGCCGGAATTGGAACTTCACCGCCTCCAGGATCGGGAACTGCTTGTGGATTCCAAGGTCGAAATTGTTGATACCCGGCGCATTGAGGGGATTGCGACCGGTGTTGCCGAAGAAGCCGCTGCGGGGAACCGAGAAACAGTCGGCCCGGAACTGGCGGAAGCCATTGTTGCGCAGGTTGCTCGAAAGCGAATCATCGCGGCCGTCGCAAAGGCGGTTGGGGCGCGCGTCGGAGAAGACGCTGCCGGTTTGATTCGGCGACGTGATCGGGAATGCGACGCCGGTTTGGAACGTCGCGATTCCGGTGGCGGTCCAGCCACCGAGAGCAAGGCCGGCGGCCTTCGGAAGCGACCCTCCGAAGCGGCGGCCCTTGCCGAAAGGCAATTCGTAGATCGCGCTGATCACGCCGCGGTGGCGCACGTCGAACGAGGTGGGCCCTTTCTCACAGCGGCGGCAAAAGGCGAATTGCGCTTCGCCCTCGGCGATGTCGGACAATGCCTTGGCCAAGGTGTATTCGAAGCGAAACGCGAGCCCGCCCGAGAAGCGGCGGTCATACTTGGCGATCGCCGCGTGATAGGTCGCATTGGCCGGAAAGTCCATCTTGAGCAGGCTGGTATAGCGGGAATACTGACGCGTGGAATTGTCGCATCGCAGATCCTCGGCGAGCTTGCACTGGTTGACATCGTAACGGCTTTGCAGATTGTGGTTGCCGTTGCCCATGTAGACCAACTCGAGCACATCGCCGCCGCGCAGCGAATGCTGGATCGAGAAGTTCCACTGCTGCATGTACGGACTGCGGGACTTGTCATTGAACAGGAAAGGCGCGGCATTCTGAACGGTGGCCGCGTAGTTCCCGTCAAGCGGGCGCCGCGGGATAGCGGGGAACGTGTTCACTCCCAGAAAATAGGTGGGATTCGGATTCGTCACCGGGTTGTTGATGTCGATCGCGTCCGATATCGGCGGAGCCACCATCGCCCACTGCAGAATCCCGAGCGCCTGATCTCCGTAGTAGATTCCAGCGCCAGCGCGGATCACGGTATCGCGGAGGAATTTGGGTTTCCAGGCGAAGCCGAGACGCGGCGTGAAGTTGTTGTTGTCGGGTTCGAGCACCTGCGGCGAGATTTCGCCGAGGGCCGCGTACTTCAACAGGCCGGTGGAATAGTCGAACCCGTGGACCATGTCGCGCGCCCACTTCTGCGGATTCGGAACCGTGGCTTTGAACCACGAAATGCCCCAGTTGACCGTCAGGCCGGGCGTCACTTTCCAGGTGTCCTGTAAGTAGGGCGTCACCTGCGTGAATCGATAGGGAATGAGCGGGAGCCCCCGCATGGATCCGGTCGTATGTATTCCGAGCAGGAAATCGGCGAAGGCGTCGCCCGTATTGGCGACCGTGGAATAGCGGCCCTGCGCATCGCGTTGGAGCTGCGCGGTGAACGACCGCTGGTAGCCGAGCGTTCCCAACGCGGCGGCGTTCGCGTTCTGCTGCCAAGTCCGGTAATAGCGCATGCCCACGCCAAACTGGAAGTTGTGCCGGCCCTTGACCCAGTTGGTCCCCTGGTCCAACTGATAGACGTTGTCGATGTTACCGAGGTCGCCGTTGGCGCGCCCGAAGCCCGCATACTCCTGCAGATTGATCGCCGTGATGCCCCGGTCGTCGAGCGTGTTCGTGACGCCCACCTCCTTCAACACGGAGCCAACGTTCTTGCCTTCGTTGCTGAAAAAGGCCAAACTGCGCGCGAATCCCGCGCGAACCGTGCTGACGAGATTCGGTCGCAGCGCATAGGTATGCTGCATCATCGCGATCTGCGTCTCGTTGGGGTAGAAGGCACCGGTGAGTGGGAACAGGCCCGCGTTCACGAGCGGTGAATCGACGGTGAGGAATTGTCCATACAGGTTCTGCTTCGAAGTAAGCGATGCATCCACGCGGATTCCCCACTGATCCTCATCCGCGGTATTCCGCGGATTGAGCGACAGGTTCTGGGGGCGCTGCGCCAAGCTGCTCCCGGGAAGGTAGTACTTCAGGAGATTCTTCGAGACCGAGTTGATGCGAGTCGCGGGAATGATGTTCCCTGCGAATGGAGTGCGTGTGCCGGTCTCCGCGGAAAATGTCTGCGGATCGTGGATGGGGCGCGGCAGTACCTCCCGAAGATCGCCGCCGAACATTGCCTGCGACGGTGTGTAGGCCCTGGCCGAGAAGGCGGTGATGTCGCGCTGAATCTCGAAGTTGCCGTAGAACCAGACGCGGTCCTTTTTGATGGGCCCGCCGAGCGCGGCGCCGAACTGGTTGCGATGCAGCTTTTCGGGTCCGGGCGCGAAGAAGCTGCGCGCGTCGAAGATCTCATTGCGGACGAATTCAAACGCCTGTCCGTGGAAGGCGTTGCCTCCGCCTTTCGTGGTCACGTTCACCAGACCGGGGTTAGGACCCTGGTCGGGCAT
The DNA here is from genome assembly GCA_902825945.1 of uncultured Acidobacteriota bacterium. Taxonomy (GTDB): domain Bacteria; phylum Acidobacteriota; class Terriglobia; order Bryobacterales; family Bryobacteraceae; genus SYLY01. Next base: position 29,618 of record CADECY010000064.1, on the reverse strand, counting down.
GAAGAAGGATTGCTGCACCTTGAATTGATCGATACTCGCCACCGAGAGATTCAGCGTGAGCTCGGCGGAGCGGGTGCCGCGCGCGACGATGCCGTTCACCAAGTATCCCGTGTGAATGCCCTGATTCCCGGCGATCGAAATCGTACGGTTGCCGTGGCCGGTTTGGGACGCGGCGTTGGCGCGCCCCGGCGTTTCATTCGATCCGGCCGCCAGCAGGGCCAGTTGCAGGAAGTTGCGTCCGTTGAGCGGAAGCTCCTCGACGCGGGCTGAGTCGACCACCGTGCCGATCGTGTTCGACTCAGTTTCGAGCTTGGTGATCCCACCTGCGCTGACATCGACGACCGTCGAGACCTCGCCGAGTTCGAGCGTCACATCAAGCACCGCGCGCTGGCCTACTTCCACGGCAACCCCGCGCAGCGTCCCGCCCTTGAATCCGGACTTGGTGACACGCACGTCGAACGATCCCGACGGCACGGTGGGGAAAAGGAACAAGCCCGAGTCGTTGGTGTCAGTGGTCCGCTCGAGGTTTCTCGCCGTTTCCACCAGGACGACCCGGGCGCCCGCAATGACCGAGCCAGATGCGTCCCGGACCGTGCCGCTGACCGCCGCGCTTCCCAGAGTCGCCTGCGAAAACATCGTTCTCGTGGCCAACAAGGCCAGCATCGCTACATGGACGTTTTTCAAGTGAGACTTCCTTCCTGATACGGTGTCTGTCAACGTATCAGAACTGCGTCAGTGGGGCAAGTCAAGGCAAAATGGAAATGTCCCTCTTCCAGACTTGCAAAACGCACGTTCGCCGCTCGCGGAACCTTGTATTTTGACCCCTCCGTATTCCCACCGGTCGAATCCCTATCCCTCGCCAACGGGAGGCGGCGCATCGAGGTGACATCACACATCGGACAAAAGCGCAGTCCATGCGATCAGCCTCTTGGCGCGCGGGGCATCTCTACTTTGCCGCCACAGCCCAGAAACGGATTGAGGGAAGACCCAGGTGTGATGCGCGGATCTGCTCGTTGAACCGGTTCCAGCTACTCGTACCTCCGAGAGGTGCGACCGTATTTCACACGAAGGCTCGTTCAAGACAGTCACTTCGCCGGGCTGCGCTCGAGAAAGCGCGCGGGTGCGGTGCAGTTCGATTCCGGAGCCGGTGCGCTGGTTCGGAAGGCCACTCGCGTAGGCTCCGGTGGAGTCCGAGCGGCGCATTCCACCGGCCGGGAGTCGCTCGCACACTGTGGCTGTGCTCACCCGCCTCCATTATGCCCAAGCCCGATCTGGCTCGGTAGACCGGGCCTGCGAATACGGGAACCTTTGAGAAGCTGGACCGTATTTGATACGAAGGATCGTTCGAGGCAGCCATTTCCTGAATCGGTGCAGCATTCGGCCAGAAGACTACTCGAGTAGCCGAGTAGGCAGGTAGCTACATCGCCGGTCTTTGCCACGGCACGCTGCCCGCTCGCTGGACATGTACCGCAAGCGCAGCCTTCAATTCACGATAGATCTTCGGTTCGTCTTTCGCCCGATCCTGGTTCTCGAGCGGATCGGCGGCGAGGTTGAACAGCCGGTACGGCTCGAACGGCGTGTTCTGCAGCAGCTTCCAGTCACCGCGCCGGATCGCGTAGTAGTCGCGGCCTTCGTAACGCACTCCGCCCTCGCGCCGAACCCAGATCATGTCGCGTGGGGGCAACCTCCCTTCCCTGCCCGTCAGCACCGGCAGCAGCGAACGGCCATCGATCCCATCCGGCGGCTGGACTCCAGCGGCGGCACAGGCAGTCGCGCAAAGATCCATCGACATACCAGTCTCGGCGGACTCGGTCCCGGGCGCGATCCGGCCGGGCCACGACGCCAGAAACGGAACCCGAATTCCGCCTTCGTACATGTCTTGCTTGCCACCGTGGAGGTTTCCCACCGTGCCGCCCGATTCGAGGTGTCCGCCATTGTCGCTCGTGAACACAATGAGCGTGTTGCGATCCTGTCCATTCGCCCGAAGCGCCGACATCACACTGCCCACCGCGTCATCCATGTGTTCGATCAACGCCACGAGCTTGGCGCGCTTCTCGGTGATACCGGACTGCCGCTTCTTGACTGCCTCGACGCGCTCCGGCAGCGCGTCGATCGGCGTGTGCGGCGCGTTGAAGGGGAGGTAGAGGAAAAACGGCTTGCCGTCTCGCTTACGTGCGTTGAGGTAGTCAACCGACCAGTCGCGAAACAGATCGGTCGCGTGGCCCTCCGGTTGGATCACCTCGCGATCTCGGCGCATGTAGTTCCGGCCGTGGCGCAAGTGCGCCGTGTAGCTGTCCATCATGTCGCCCAGGAAGCCGTGGAACGAGTCGAACCCGCGCTCGATCGGCGTGTTCGGCGATTCGAGTCCGAGGTGCCACTTGCCGACAATGCCCGAGTGATAACCGGCGGAACGGAGTCGAATCGGAGCGAGCGTGGCGCGTGGAGAAAGGTAGCCCCAGCTATTTTTCGGCTCGGTACGGATGACTCCGGGAACCCCCGCGCGGTCCGGGTACAGGCCGGACAGCAGCGACGCCCGTGTCGGCGAGCAGACCGGGCAGTTCGAATAGAAGTTGGTGAATCGGACACCAGCCCGGCCAATCGTGTCGATGTTCGGGGTGCGAAGGTCCGTCGCTCCGTAGCTCGACAGATCTCCGTAGCCGAGGTCGTCGGCGAGGATGATCAGGATGTTCGGTTTCGCCGGCGTTTGCGCGAACCCGGCGGACGCGGCGGCGGCGAGAAGCTGACGGCGATCGATCGATGACATCGACCTATCAGCATACTCGACCACAAGGCGGCTCAGTGGAGCAGTTGTTTTCGCGTCGTGTTCATCATGCCGAAGTCGATGAACAGCAGTCCGAGAGCGCGACGAATAGGATGACGCTCTGGGCCATGCGAAGCGCTTCGGTAAGGGTGGCGGTGCCGAGAGAGACCGATTCCCAGTCCGCGTAAACCATCGGGATTCGGGCGAACCGGCCGGCAATGCTCCTGGGCCACAAGTGGATTGGGAACGAAGGCAATCAATCCAGTCAGAGTCAAAGTCAGCCCCGAGATGAGAGCGAGTGTCTTGGACATTCTCCGCATGAACCTCTCCTTTTCCGGATGCCTTTCCTCTCAGAGGGAACCATCCCAGGCTTGAGAGCGCGTCCCTTGTTATCATTCGATATGGCGCGCGCACCTTCCTGGTATGACCACGTGGACGAGGCCGTGTTGGCCCTGCGCGACTTCCCCGCCCCAACCCTCGAGCGGCCCGATATCGAGCGGATGTTCCGGCTCAGCCGGCGCGACGCGATCCGCCTGCTGCACCGCCTTGGGGCCGTCGAACGGCGCGACCGGCTCACGATCACGCCCCAGAAACTGCTCGCGCGGCTCGAGGACGTCCAGTCGAGCGCTGAGTTCCTGGCCGAACGGCGCCGCCGGACCGAACTGCGCGACCGGCGGATCGAGATTCAGAAGCAGGCCGTGGCACGCTCGATCCTGCTACCGAGTCCGGCGGAGGTTGGCGAACGGAGCGCGGGACTCCTGCCTGAGTCGGTGCGGCTCTACCGAAACCGGCTGGTGGTGGACTTTCCCGACGGTAGCCACGAAGAACTGCTCGCGAGACTGCTCGACGTGGCCCGCACGGCGCGCGACGATCCGGAGGGATTCCGGCTGGCGGTGGAGGAGGCGCGGTACCCGGTATGACGGAACTTCCCTTCCCCGTCCGTGCCGGCGATTTCGAGGGCCCGCTCGACCTGTTGCTGGCACTGGTCCGCGAGCACGAGGTAAATCTCGAGGACATTCCGATCGCCGCGGTTACCAGCCAGTACCTACGCTACCTGCAGTTGGCCGAAGTCGCGCGCATCGATCTCGGCGCCGAGTTCATCTACATGGCGGCGACGCTCATCCACATCAAGAGCCGGATGCTGCTTCCGGTGGATCCGGCTCTAGCGAATCCGCGCGCCGCGGATCCGCGCAAGGAGCTGGTGGACCGGCTCCGCGAGCACATGCGAGCAAAGGAGATCGCGCAGTCGCTGAAGTCGCGGATGGAGGTCGAGGAGAACACTTGGTCAAACCCGGGGATCCGTGAGTTCTTGAACACTTGGGCGGATGATCCGCCCGTGGCTCAAAAGGCCGGTGAGCCGCGCGCCTCGCTAGCGGACTTGATCGACACGTTGTCGTTCGCAGTGGATCGGGCGAAGTCGCGGACCAAGCTCGTGGTCGACGCCGAAGCCGTTACTGTGGAGGACCGCTTGGCTTGGTACCGGGAGCGGGTGATGTCGGACGGATGGGGAAGGCGGAAGTTTGTCGAGATTGTCGAGGGACAGGGCCGGTTGTCGGCAGTCTGCGTGTTTCTGGCGCTGCTCGAAATGGCCAGGCGCGGCGAGGTCTCGCTCGAAACTCACGGTGACGACCTGATGGTAGATCCTGCCGGGTTACGCTGATCGAGCCAGTACCGTGCCACATCGGTGGCATGGAGTCACCTAGGGCAATCCAGCTTAAAGTCAATATTATCACAGGGTTAGGTCTCGCGCAAGGCGGGGGTTTCTCTTCACTTGTGGCAGTTCAATCGACATCCGCGATCGCGTGGACCGGTATGAACGGAAGTCCGGCTTGCTCAGGTAATGCGATTAGGGGCTGGTTTCCGCGCCCGCGAGGAGAACGCCCGAGTGACGGCGGGGGCCGCTTGGCAACTGCGCGAGTAGGCGGCGGGCTGGTGCGTGAGCAGCCGCTTGACTGACTCCTCCTGCAGGTACTCGATTCCGCGGTCCGTGGCCCGCCCCCGCCGTCCGGCCAGCGCGACACGGGACTGAGCTCACACGGCAGACTCTGGCGCCGCGCGCGGCGCGGTTGTCCAGATAGTCGACTGCTCGCGTAGCCGGGTAGTCGAGTAGGCGCCCCTGATCTGATCCTATGTGGCTGTCCCATGGCCGCTCCCTGAGCAACCATCGACCGTTGCCTCCCGACCAGCCGCTCACCACACAGGCATTCGCCGGACACAGCACATTATGGAGTGGCGAACCCGCGACTGTCCGGGTAGCCGACTTGCCAGGTAGATGAGTAGGTAGCCGAGTCCCGCAGGCTCGATTTCGGTCTCCATTGGGGCCGCACCCGGCACTCGCCAGCCGTTGCCTCCCCCGCCCTCCGCTCACCGCAACGCGGGACATGCTCCGACACGGCACATTCTGGCGCGTGGCTCCTCGGCTACTCAGTTGGCGAATTGCCAGGTAGACGAGCAGGCACTCGAATCGCTCAGGCTCGATTCGGCCCCATTTGCCGCTGGCTGCCGGTCACCCAGCACGGGCACTCTTCCACACGCGGGCTCCGCCGCCGTTCAGTTACGCGACCATCCGGGTAGGCGCGTAGGCACCGGAATCCCGCAGGGACCGATTCGCTCCCCAAATGGCCGTTCCCGAACAACCTCCAACCGTTGCCTCCGCCAATAGCCGCTCAACGCAACAGGGCATACGCCGGCACGGCATATCCTGAGAGGCGGGCTCCGCGACCACCCGGGTAGCCACCTGGCCAAGTAGGCGGGTAGGCACTAGGCCCCGTGCAAGGGCTCGTTTCCGATCCACCTTTCGAGCAACTCGTCGAGCAGCTCCGCGAAATCGCGCTCTTCGTCGGTGAGCCGCTTCCGCACCTGCTTGTAGAGGTCCGACCGAACGTAGGTCGAAATCTGGCGGTAGTTTGGATCAGAGCGCTTGCCGGTCTTGAGAGCGGCAGCCGCTACCGGCGCGGGAGGCGCCGGTGGAGGAATAGGCGCGGCCGGCTCCGCGCCTACTCGAATAGACACGGAGTCAGGTAGCCGCGTAGGCGGTGGCTCCTCGGCGATAGCTGCGGCGGGAACACCCTTTTCTTCCAGCAGTGCGGCGAATCGATTCTTGGCCATGATCTATCCGTATACTCGCGTACTTGTCTATCCAGCTACGCGGCTGCTCGCGTAGCCAACCCCAACATCTCATTTCCGATCGCGTCGTAGTCCTCCCAACCCGCGCGCGATCGCGGATCTTCCACCTCGGCCACCGTCGTGCCCTCGAGCACCGCTCGCTGGAACGCGACCAGGCGCCGGATCGAGGTGGAAAACACCGGAACCCCCAGCGACGAAAGCATCTCGCGCGCGTCTTCGCCGTCGCGGCTCGGCTTCGGCGGTACCACGGTCAGCAGGACCCGGTAGCGATCCGCACCGATCGCCTGGAGCGACTGGATGGTCAGCCGCAGCGCCTGAAGCGAAAGCGGGTCGGGAGTGCAGGGAATCACGAGCAGGTGGCAGCCTCGTGCCAGCTCCTTGAGATCCTCTTCCTCAGGCCGCGCCTTCGTGTCGATCACGATGTGCTCGAACTCGCGGGCGTGGAGCGCCGCCTCGCGCTCGGTCACCACCCGAAAGGGAAGCTTGCCATGCCGTCCCCATTCCGTGGAGGAACGGTTGGGATCGCCGTCGACCAGCATCGTCGGGGCATGTTTCTGAAGAAAAGCCGCGAGGTGGACCGCAGTGGTCGTCTTGCCAACTCCGCCCTTGAAACTGGCCACGGTGATTACCATAACGCCTCCATTCTACCCGCCTATCCAAGTAGTTTACTACTCGAAACCTCAGGTATCCGGCCCGTCGCGTAGCAGTGTATCCCGCTACGCGCCTACGCGGATACCTACAATGGCAGCGACATCTGCGATTGCCGCGCCGTGAACTCCTCGAAACTCAATGAGATCGTCTGATCGGCGAAGTTCTCGAGCACCCGCCGCAGGGCGAATTCATGCAACGCCGGCTCGGGCAAGCGTAAATCCGGTGTCTCGCGCAGAATCGCCGCGCGGGCCGACTTCACCATCGCCTCGATCTCGTTCGGAGTAAACTGGCTCCGCAACCATTCGTCCGTCTCCCGCTCGCGAAATTCCTGGTATTCGATCCGCATCGTCTGCAGCCGAAGCTCCCGCTCGGCGTCCCCATTCCCGGGAACCACCCGCCGCAGCTCGCGTTTCCGCGACGTCTCGAACGCCGCCGGGACCGGGAAATTGCTCTGTACGAGGTAGACGTAGAATCCGCCCGGATTCTGGATCGGATCGCGCGAGCTTTGCCGCCGGGCGATCTCGGAGTCGCCGTACTCGAGCTGGTCGAGCACTGGCTGATCGTCCGGACAATCCATCAGGATCCGCCGCGCGCGTTCCTCGAGCACACCGCGTGAGACCAGCGCCTGGACTCCCGCCTCGAACTTCGGATCGATCGCCGCCCGAGGTTGCGAGCCGTCCATGAGGCGCGCGCGCCGGTCGGTCATGAAGCGCTCGCCCGGCATCAGCACGATCTTGTAGTCGGACTTGTCCGCGGTCCGTTGTACGTCCCAGAATTGGAGAATCTGTAGGTCCTTCAACTCGTCGAGAGAAGGCCCGAGTATCTCCTTGATCTTCGAAAGGTGCGCGTAGCGCCGGATGCTCAGCAGCTCGCACAGCTCCGAGTACTTCTTCTCGATACAGATCATCGCGTTGCGGCGCGCGGCGTAAAACCAGATCTGCACCAGCGGCACGAGCGCTTTCGAGATGTTCAGGCGAAGTGCGCGGTAGGCTTCGTAGTCGATCGGCAGCACGTGGCTCGCGTTCAGGTTTTCGAGCTGCCACTCGCTCAACCAGACATAGTTCTGCTCAGCCCGGCCGCCGTCGGGCATCTCCTGACCCATGGTGATCGTTCGCGAGAATACGGTGAACGTGTCGCGGGCATACTTCTTGGCTCCGGCGAGATAAACCACGCCTTCCGACCGGATGCCGGTGAGCGTCATGCGCTCGAGCCAGTCCGCTATTTCCTTGTAGCCTTGGCCCGATTTCTTGCGGCCGAGGATGCGCAGCATGTGCGCCGAGGTGAATCCGACCGGATTCGCGACGCGCCCATCGCGGCGCCGGATGTCCTCGACGATCTTCTGAAACGCGTAGTATTTGTCCTGATCGGCCGTGGTCGGCAGTCCCAGCTTCGCGTTCGGTAAAATCGTGGCACGGGCTTCGGCGCGTTGTCCGCCTTGGTTCCGGACGAAGACGGTGACCGTCTTCTCGCTCACGCCTTCCAGGCGCTTGTGCGACGGAGTGAAGAACCCGAACGAATTCAGGTTCTTTTCGACGCGGACTACTTCGTTCCGATCCTTGGGGGAGGGAAGGAGATCGTTTGAAGGATTCATCCAGGTTGGCGTGTTTATGCTGCCATACATTTTGTACCGATTGCAACAGGCCCGCTAGCTGTTGGTGTCTGTGTACGTCTGACACATACAATCTAAGAACTCTAGCCGCCAAGATCCTCTTTGTTTTGTGATGCTTATGACATCTTTTGTTCCGTCGGCGGTCACGAAAATTTCCTCCGGCCCACACCGGCCATTTCCGTCAGCCATCACTAGGAGATCCTCCGGTCATCACTCAGGCTTCCGTCGGCCCTCACTTCAGGTGATTCCGAGGGTGATCTGGGGCGGAAACACCGCGAAACGCCCCTGACGGTGATGTCTGGCGGAAAAAGTGGTGATGTGGGGCGGAAAAGCGGACCGCCGAGCGGTGATGCGGAGCGGAAATCGCCTCCATCGGTGATGTGGGACGGAAAACGAGGCGTCACAGCGGTGATGTGGGGCGGAAATGTTTCACAAACCCCTCATTCCGGGCCGATTGCGAATATTCCCTGTAGGTGATGTCCCACGGAAATCCCCTCCTCCGCCCGGGCGGACGTTTTCCTGCCGACATCACCACTACAGCGGTATTTCCCGCCGTCCGATAGGGGATAAGGCTGATACCCATGAGCAGAATCCGGCGCTTCCGGCTCGCCCGAGCACTGTCTCTCCTCATCGCTATCTCCGCAACCGCTTCCGCGCAACGTTTCCTGTTCCGGGAGTATGGCCAGTCGTACGGGCTCGACAACCTCAGCGCCGAGACGCTCTATCAGGATCGCGCCGGATTCCTCTGGGCGGGAACCCAGAACGGGCTGTTCCGTTTCGATGGCTCCCGCTTCATCGACTTCGGCACCAAGACGGGCATGCCAGGAACCTACGTTCAGTCGATCCACGAAAGCCCGGACGGGACTCTCTGGACCGGAACCAATCACGGCGTGGCCTACCTTCACGGCGGGCGGTTTCATTCCGCGAATCTGGCGCTGCCTCCCTGGGGACAAGCCTTCTTCCGGCACGGCATCGCCTCGAGCAAGACGGGCCACGTCTTTCTCGCGCATCACGGCGGTGTCACGCGAGCCTCGCGCCGCGGCGAGCACTGGACCTTCGACGCTGTAAAGCTACCCGCCGAAAGCTGCCGCGTGCGAAGTCTGCACGTCGACGCAGCCGGCGTTGCCCGGTTCGCCTGCGGAGACCACCTGATGCGAATCGAACCCGGGCGGCTCGAGGCCGCCTTGGACGACGCGGGCCTGCCCCTTCAGGGTTGGGACGCGATCGAGTCGTCCAACGGCAGTCTCTATCTGCGCGCCGTGCAGAGCTTCTGGGTTCGGAGGCCGGACGGCAAGACCGAGGACCTCACGGGCAACCTGCCACCGGTGCAGGACCGCAAATCCGAGATCGCATTTGATCCTTCCGGTGCTCCGATTGCGACTACGCGCGACGGAATCGCCGTCCGCCTCGGCGATCGATGGCTATCGGCGGACGCCTCTCGCGGAATGCCGGCGCACGCACCGACAGCCGTCCTGGTGGACCGGCAAGGGGCGGTATGGATCGGTTCGGCGGGCGTGGGCTTGATCCGCTGGGTCGGATACCGTGAGTGGGAGAGCTGGACTCGATCAGAGGGACTGAGTCATGATTCCGTTTGGGCGATTCTCGAAGACTCGCGCGGCAGGCTGTGGGCTGGCGGCGAGACCGGTCTTCAGGTGGCGGAGCCGGGCGAGCGGCGTGTATTCCGCGCGGTCAGCCTGACTTCCGTCCACACTCACTACTCGCTGGCTGAGACAGCGGACGGTGCGATCTGGGCGTGCGACAACCAAGGTGGCGTATATCGCATCGCGCCTGACGGGAAATCAGCGACGAAGGCAGGCCGTGAATCCGGTCTGACCGCCATCAACGCCCGGAAGCTGCTGGCCGATCGCGCCGGACATCTCTGGGTGGCCGGAACCTACGGACTCTGGCGCAGCACCGTTCCGGCTGCGGGCAGGGAAGAGAGCATGGTCCGTTTCGAAGAGCGGACCCCTGGGGGAGTCCCGGAAAGGACTGGCTTCTTCGATGCGGCCGAAGATGCGAAGGGCCGGCTGTGGTTTACGGGAACGGCTGGACTCTACCTGTATCAGAACGGCACATGGCGTGCCTTCACCAAGAAGGACGGGCTCGTCCACGATTTCGTCAGCGCTCTGGCCACGGCACCCGACGGCTCCATTTGGACCGCGTATCGCGATCCGGGTGGAATCGTGCGCCTCACGGAAGAGAACGGGAAGTGGAAGCTCGAGGGAATGGACACGGAGGGAGCGCCCACGGCTCTGGCTGCGGCTGCCAAACAAGACCAAACCGCGAGCCGAAACCGAGCCGCCAGGGAGCGATCTGACGCCAATTTTCAGGACCAGCGCGCCATCAGCCGGACGGCTTTCGCGGGAGCGCCACGGAGCTACATCGTCTCGTTGGGTGCCGATAGGGAAGGGAAGATCTGGGCCGGAACCGATCGCGGACTGGCCGTCGGCGATGGCAGGTCGTGGTCTTGGTATCGCTCGTCGAACGGCTTGGTCTGGGACGACTGCAACTCGCGAGCCCTGTTCTTCGCCTCCGATGGATCGATGTACGCGGGCACCAGCCGAGGGCTGTCGCGCTACCGGCGGTCCGGGAAGCCGGATCCGGGCGCGCCGCCCGTGCTGCTCTCCTCGATCATGCTCGGAGGCGAGCCCGCCGATCCGAACAAGGAGGGCCGTGCCGGCCCGGGCCGGAACTCGCTGCGCGTCGACTACGCGACGCTAGCTCTCGCTGATGGCAATGTCGGATTCCAGCACCGGCTGACAGGCAAAACCGGCTGGGGCGCGGTGGTCGACACAGCCTGGGAGGACTCCCAGACTTCGACCTACCGGTACGGTAACCTCTCGCCCGGCCGATATCGCTTCGCGGTCCGCGGCCGCCACGGGAGCGGGAAATGGAACGGCCAGCCCGCCGCGTTCGATTTCGTGGTGGAGCCGCGATTCTTCCAGACACCCTGGTTCGCGGCGATTGCCGCCGCCTTGGCGGGATTCGCCGTGGCTGGCGGATACAAGTGGCGCGTGTCGCGGCACGAAGCTTATCAACGCAAGCTCGAGGAGACGATCGCCGAACGGACTCGCGAACTCGAGTCCGCCAAGAATCGCGCCGAGGAAGCGAGCCGTCTCAAGAGCGAGTTCCTCGCCAACGTGAGTCACGAGATTCGGACGCCGATGAACGGCATCCTCGGAATGACGCAACTTGCGCTAGCCACCGGCCTCGAAGGGGAGCAGCGTGAATTCGTCGAGACGGCGAACAGTTCCGCCGAGAGCCTGCTCTCGGTGCTCAACGACATCCTCGATCTCTCGAAGATCGAAGCGGGGCGCCTCGAGATCTCCGCCCAGCCCTTCTCGTTGCGCGAATGCATGAACGAAGCAGTGCGCACGATGGAGGCTCCCGCGCGGCGGAAAAAGCTCATGCTCGTTTCCAAAATCGCTCGAGAGGTTCCCGAAGCGGTCCTCGGCGACATGTTGCGGATTCGCCAAGTGCTGCTCAACCTGATCGGAAACGCGATCAAGTTCACCCACGAAGGTGGCGTCACCGTGGAAACCAGCGTGCTGGTGGCAACCACGACGGTGGTGACGCTCCGGTTCCGCGTGTCCGACACCGGCATCGGTATTCCGGCGAACAAGCTCGAACATGTCTTCGAGCGATTCCGCCAAGCGGACGGCTCGACGACACGGCACTACGGCGGAACCGGGCTCGGCCTTCCGATTTCGCGCAAGCTCGTCGAGTTGATGGGAGGCAAGATCACGGCGCGAAGCGAGGAGGCGCGCGGATCGGAGTTCACCTTCGACCTCACGCTGCCGCTCGCCGAATTGCCCGTAGCCCCCATGGTGGAAACGGCGGCGGCTTCGGCGGCACCGCTGTGTATCCTGCTTGCCGAGGACAATTCGGTCAACCAGCGGGTGATCTCGAAAATGCTCGAACGGATGGGTCACCGCGTGGAACTCGCGCCCAACGGCGGCATCGCCTACGAGATGAGCGGAATGCGCGGCTACGATCTGATTCTGATGGACGTGCAGATGCCCGAGGTCGATGGATTCCAGGCGACCGCGCTGATCCGGCGGCGGGAGGGCGCGGGCGGGCGGATCCCGATCGTCGCGTTGACGGCGAATGCGATGAAGGGCGACCGTGAGAGCTGTCTTCAGGCGGGAATGGACGGCTACGTCAGCAAGCCCGTCAATGTTGCGGAGTTGGCCCAGGCGATCCGCGAGGCGGTGACAGCGGTGGAACCAAGGGCGGGGTAGTGGTGTCCAATCCGGTGTGATCCTCGCGTCGCGGTGGTTTCCGGCCGTGCTGGCGGCTATGCAGACGATTCGGTATGCCGCGATGACTGCGTACGGCTATTGGGCCGTTGCCCAAAGCGAGGGAGAGGGTGTCGTCAAAGATCTCATCCTCCGGGACCTCGCCCGGCCTCTGTTCGAGCCGTACGGATTCTGTGGCGGCTGGACGCACTATGGTCCCGTTGGGGACGCCCGAATTGCCTTCGATGCTCCCGCGTTCTTCGCCGCGACGATCGTGCAGTCCGTTGCCACCGGAGAGGTGACCTGCGTCGATGCCGTCATGACGGTGCGAGGTCAGATCCTCACTGCATTGTTCGTTCCGCTCCTTTGGCTCCTCGTGGGGTTCAGCATGCGCCGGCTCGGACAGAGGCGGTGGAGACCGGAGACCACCGGTTCCTTCCAGCGTCTCCTCCTCACCGTCCTACTGTTGCCGGGGCTGGTCATGCTCCCGTTCGTCGTTCTCGCTGTGCCCCTACTGTTCGCGAGCCCGTGGCTCTCCTTGCGGCTGTGGGGACACGCATTCTGGATGATCTATCCCACGTTGCTGTGCGCCGAACGCCTTCGTGTTTGGCCCTTCCAGCGGCCTCAAAACACCAGCCGCGCCCCCAACTGAAGCTCGCGTGGCGAGTTCGAGATTCCCCGGAATCCGGAGATCTTCCCGAACGCCGGCGACGCCGGATTGAGTCCAGTGCCCGCGGGCGAGTCCCAGAACTCAGCCGTGTTGAAAGCGTTGGTCGCGATCGTCTGCAGTTCGAACGTGACGCGTTCCGTGATAGCCACCTTCTTGGTCACACCGAGATCGACGCGCCGGATTCCGGGTCCGCGAACATTCGAGTAGCGCGTCGACCAGCGGCGAATGTAGAACGGATCGGTCGTCACCCGGAACGCGGCCGGGTTCAGCCACTGATTCCAGTTCTGCCCGCCAGGAACATCGCGCGGATCGGCGCCCGTAGGAATCGCGTTGTCGGCGAGGTCGAGCGGCTTGCCACCCTGCAAGCGGACGATGCTGTTCACCTGCCATCCGCCGATGATGCCGTCGGCCCAGCGAGGCAGGTTGTTCGCGAGCCAATGCTTGCGTCCGAACGGCAACTCCGCGACGAAGTTCGGCGAAAAAACCCACGGAATGTCGAACGTGCTGTAGGTCCGCTCGAGGAACGGATCGGTGGGCCACTGATAGCGTGTCGCCTCGAGCTTCTTCGACCACGTGTAGGCCACGCTGAAGCTGATGCCGTGGCTGAACCGCTTCACCGCGTAGAGTTGCATCGCGTCATAGCGCGAGTTGCCCAACGGTGCGTTCTGCAGAATCACGCCGCCGGGGAACTGCGGGAAGGGAACCAGCAGCGACGATGCGGCGGTCTGCGCCTGATTCAGCGCGAACCCCGGAACCAAGCCCGCGAACGGATTCGTCACGCGCTGGTTCAGCACCGCCGCGCCTTGCCGATACTGTGCCTCGGTGAGCGAGTTGAGGTTCTTGCTCACCGGCAGCCGCGTGATGATGTTGTTCACATAGGATGCGCTGAGCCGCATGCCCCACGGAATCTCGCGCTGCACTTCGAAGCTGAACTGCCGGCCGCGCGGAGTCGCGTTCTTCGGATCGACGAAGCTGGCGCTGCTTCCGATGTTGGTCGCCAACCCGAGCGAAGCACCCACGGGCCGGATCACTCCGGATGGGAACGGGTTATCGAGCAGGTTCAGCGGAATGTTGTTGGCGTCATAGGTGACCCACGGAGTCGACTGGCTGAAGCCCACTTGACCCGGATCGTAGTAGACGGGTCCGTAGAACAGGCCGTAGCCCGCGCGCAACGCTGTCTTGCTGCCGAGCGCATAAGCGGCGGCCACTCGCGGTGCGAAGTCCGTGTTGCCGAGTTTGTAGATCTCGCGCGAAACGCCGCCGGTTCCCGGGAAGGTTGGCCCACCCACGAGATTGGCGCATGCGGCGCACGCCGAGACTCCGGGTGCGCTGCGGACACGCGCGGCGAGCGGGCTTTGCGAAGTGAGATCGAAAGGTCCGGTCAGGGCATTGAAGCGATCGGTGAGTCCGCCGCTCTTGTCCCATCGCAATCCGAGATTGATCGTCAGGCGCGGCGTGATCTTGATGTCGTCTTGCACGAACGTCGTGAAGTAGAGCATCTGGCGCGCGGGCGCCGAGTTGATCTCGAGACGGCCCGAGCCCACGCCGAAGAGGAACGACGCGACTTCGTCACCCGCGCCTTGAACCTGCACTTGCGGGTCGGGTCCGTTGGTATCGCCCGGCCCGAACGAGAACAGTCCGGCGTCATATCCGCCTGCTGGAGTGTAGATGCGCTCCAGGCGCACCTGTCCGCCCACTTTGAAGTTGTGACGGCCGGCGTTCTTCAGCCACAGCACGTCGAAGTTGTTGACTTGATCGGGAACCACGACCGCGGCCGCTTGACCGGCGCCCGTGAAGCGATCCCCGCCGAGATTCGAACCGCCGAAAGTGAAAGCCGGAAACGCGGTATTCGCCTGCCCCACGAACGTTGGGGAGAAGCCGAGTTGGCGGGGGAAGTCGCCGATGCGGATCGGTTCGACACCGCCCTGCACGTAACGCTCGAGTCCGCCGCGGATGTTGAGCACGCTCGTCGGAGAGAGCGTTCGCGTGAGATCGAACGCGGCGTTCCAATTCTGGCGCACGAACAGCGATTGGTTCACGTCGCCCGGCGTGTCGTAGAAGCGGATGTCGGTCTGATCGAACTGCGTCTTGGTCACCCGCGACATGATCTTCGTCTTTTCACTGACAATCCAGTCGATCTTCGGCATGATCTCGATGTAGTCGCGCGGAGCCGAGGCGGTGCTCGACGGGATGTAGTTGACGGCCTTGATTTGCTGGTTCTGATTCGCGTTGGGAAGCGGAACGAACTTCCAGAGATTCCGCGCCACCGGATTGATGCGCGCCGAGGGAATCACGTTGCCCGGAACCGGCTGCCTCGTGAAGCGGCCCGTCTGCGGGTTCAATTGCGTGGACCACGGATCGTAGACCGTGATCGGCGTGATGGCGCCGCGATTCAGCCAATAGGTCTGCGTGAAGTTCCCGTTGCGCTCGAGTTCGGTCGGAACACGCCCGATGTACGACTTGATCTGATTGGTCTGATTGGTGTGGTACTTGAAAACGAAGAACAACTTGTCCCGGATGACGCGGCCCGTGCCGACGCCGCCGAAGGTGTTGTAGACCAGGCGCGGGCGCGGTTGCCCGGCGAGATTGCGCTCGAACTGATTCGCGTTGAACGCCGTGTTCCGGATATAGGTGAACAGCTCGCCGTGATATTCGTTGCTCCCGCTCCTCGTGATAACGTTGATGACGCCGCCCGTCGTGCTGCCGTATTCGGCGCTGTACGGATTGGTGATCACTTTCACTTCGGCCACGCTTTCCTGGGTGGGAATGATTCCGTAGGCGTAGCCGCCGGCGCTCGTTCGGTTGGCGACCCCATCGATCAGCATCTCGCTCGTGCGGTCGACACCGCCGTTGATCATGAACGCCGACGCACCCGAGTTTCCGGACGGCGTCATGCCTCGATCGTTGGTGGAAGTCGTGATGCCGGGAATCGACGGGACGATACTCAGCACGACACGCGCGGTCGTGGGCGTGTAGGTGGTGCGCACGCGATCGATCTCGCCGGCGCGGTCGGCATTCTCCGTTTCGACCAGGCCCACTCGCTCGGTAACCGATACCGTCTGGCCCAACGTTCCGACCGCGAGCCGCATGTTCACGGTGACCGATCCGGCCGCGGTGACGATGACGTCTGGCTGAACCGAGTTCTGGAATCCGGTGTGCGAAATCTCGACCGAATATTTTCCGGGCGGAACGAAGGGGATGCGATAGAATCCGTCCGCTGTCGTGGTAGCGGTGTAGCGAGCGCTGGTCGCGGCATTCGTCGCGATAGCGGCTGCTTCGGGAATCGCGGCATCGGTCGGATCGGTAACGCGGCCGCTGATGGTTCCGAACGCGGAACCTTGGCCGTAAACTGGGGCCGTTGTCAGGACGAGGACAGCGGCGAGTGGCGCGGCGAGCAATATGCGAGCGCACAGGGCCGAAGAGCCGCCGCGCTGAACAGGCAGGAACGCGCAACGATTCGGGCGGCGACCGGCTCCGTTGTGCGCGTTTTCCTTAAATGTACGGAGGACCATGGGGGGCAGTCTATTTCTTGTGGTCACCGGAGTCAAGGGTGCGCAACAAAGGATCACGCAGCCGCGTTGCCAAGTGCGAGTCGCAGCTCTCGATCTCATCGAGCAACGCGAGCGTCACCGCGCGAAACGCACGCGCCAGTTCGTCCGCGTCGAGGTGCCGCACGAGCGAAGCAGTGAACGGCGCCCTCACGGATTCGGGTAACTCATCGATGCCGCGAGCGTGCACAGCGGGCAGATCATGCCGGACACAGGCAAGCGCCAACGCGTGATCGCGCATCCCGCTGATCATGTATTCGGCCTGCCAGAGCTTGCTTCGCGCGATCGAGCTTCGTGCATGAAGCGCGTGGAGCCAAGCCATTCCAATGATCCATTCGATGCTGGCCGCCGGTGGAGTTCGGGGTTCGGCCGCCTTGCCGGACACCAGCCGGAACGATGGGGCCAAGGCGCGAAACTCGGCTTCCGTGACGAACGCGAGATCCACCTGGAGCGTGTTCGCGAGGAAGAAGACGCGATACGTCCAAGGTCCGGCGAGCACATCCACGTGGTGAGCGGCGCCATGCTCTCCGTACATCGGAGCTGTCCAATCGGCCAAAACATCCGGGAGTTGCGCCGCGGCCGAAACACCGAACGCGAGGTCGATGTCGGACCATCGATCTTCGCGCGACTCAGCGGCTGAGCCTGTGATCGCCACTCCGGTGATCCGGGTGTCCCGGGCCGCCCTTTCAAGCAGGCTGGACCGAAGGGCAGCGCGGTCCTCGATTGTGAACATGGAACAAGCTTACGACCAGTCGATCTCCTCGAGTCAGCGGACCTTCAGCATCCGCATGTCGAGTCCGGCTGGATCTTCACGGCGAGCGTCAAAGGGGGCGTGGAGGGCGGGCGTCGCGTTCAGAATGCCCAAGGCCTCCGCTCAGGGGCTTTGCAACGAAATCAGGGTATTCAGCGCGGAATCGGAAAGCCCTCCGGCGCACCATCGCGCCGGAGGGCATGGTGCCGTTTTTTCGGAACCAGCCCCGTCGCATCGGCCTTGGGCATCCACCCCGGCGGAGGGCCTACCACACTGCAAGCACATAACCGTGACTGTACCCGACCGGGAAGGTCACGTTGGCGGTCGCTGAGGAGAGGGCCAGGGTTCCCGCAAGAGGGGCGGAGTTGATCGCTTGGTCAGCAGCGGTTTCCGAGAGAAGGTAGATGCCGACTGTCGTGCCCAATGGGACGTTCCGGGCCTCCAAGACGACGGGCACCGGGCCATTTTGCGTGAAGGCCACGTCCGGAGCGACGAAAGATCCTTGGGGGTTCGGCGGAACCGCGACCCCGGCGATCGAGACAACGCGAACCGTCGGAAAGACCTGAGGCTGCGGCAGGAACGGAGAGCCGAGCGTGGTCACTGATGGGTATGGGTCCGAGGTTCCGGTGAATTGCTGCTGGAACGCATCCAGCCGGATCCGGCCAGGGCCACCGCTTCTGCTGTCGCGAGTCCCACCGCCCGCAACGTCTAACGCGCCGGCGCCTAGAATAGCGGGAGCCACCAGGTGAATGGCTCCGCCGCTGCCGCCACCTCCAATGGGGTTGATCCCGGATGCATCATTGGCCCCGGCCCCTCCCCGAGCGGTTATCGTTCCGGCAACCGTGATCGAAACAGATGACGCGAGGCGAATCGCGCCTCCGCCCGCGCCTCCTCCTGCTCCCGTGGAGCAGCCGCTGCCACCCGAGCCACCGCGCAGAGGGACCAGCGCGACATTGCCATAAACACTGCCGGCGCCACCGCTGCCTGGGGTGGCGTGTCCCGCACCCCCGCAGTATGCGGCCCACCTGCCGGGACCAAGGCCATAATATGCGCTCGCCCCACCAGAATAGCCGCCCGCTCCCGCCTCGGAGAATACCCGGCTCGCGGGAGGGACGCCAACTAGATGGCCCTCCTCACCGTTCAGATCAATGGTCCCGGTGATCTGAACGGCACCGGAGGCGAGCCAAATCGCGGGACGTCCTCTGAATTGAGTGTTGCGGAGCCTGACCGTTACGCCCGCCGCGATGTTGATCGTGGTGAAATGGAAGATGCCGTCGCCATCGGTATCGACTCCTCTTGCCGCTGGGTCGAAGAGGATCACTCCTGGCGTGGTCAAGTTCAGGGCTCCGTCCACGCCAGTGGAACCGCTGTTGAACGTCTGAGCCCTGAGTCCGCTCAGGACAATCAGAGCCATGGCCGCCGCCGTCTTGGTCTTCATCTTCTTGCTCCTCGACTATTACTGATTTTCGTCGCGCCCACCCGGGTGACGCCGTCTGGAACCGGTCGCACCGCTTCGGAGGCGCCGGTCGCCGCGTTCCCGCCGTCTTGTGAGTAGGCCACCACCCGGACGTTGCTCAGGTAGGCTGGCACGGCGGTGATCTTGAAAGTACCATCGCCGCCGGTGGTTGCCGCGAGCCGAGGCGAAGTGGAAAGGAATGCCCGGTCCGGTGAGACCCTTCGTCCGCTGGCGGTTTCGCTGATGGTCAATCGCAGATCGCCGTCGCCGCTGCCGCCCGCCTCAACGGTTACCGGCACGAGTCCCCGCCGCAGCCTTACCGTTCCCATCGGACTGGATGGCGCGTCCGCCACAACCTGTCCGTCCACCATGACTCTGCCCGGGTGATTGGTTCGAAGGTCAAACTTGAACTCACCGTCCTGATCCACGACGAACAGGCCTTCCAGACGTACGCGATAGGGCCGTTGCAGCAGAGCGCCCCAGGGATCCTCGCCAAATACGCTTCCGGGGTTTCTCAACATCGGCGCCGAAACGAGCTTTTGGGCATCCGGTGGCTTGCCACCCGCGGCGGCGCCGGACTCGGCCTCGACGTGGAAGAAGCTGCCATTCATTCCAGCGGCGTACAGTTCGACTCTCGCGCCCGCAACCGGTTTCCCGGCCTCGTCCACCACGCTTCCTTCCACCGTCGTGAACGCCTCGGGAATCACATCGAAGCGGCTCGAACCGAGTTCCACACGGGTGCCATCGGCGTAGACAGCGCTCACCGCCATTGTCAAGCTTCGCGGGCCGTGCGGAACCGTAAACGTCATTTCGTAAGGCGGATCAACGATCCGGTGCATCAACGCTCCGTTTGCCCAGAACTCGACAGACACAGCCTCCGCGTTTTCGGCTGGGGGCGCGGACGCGAAGGTTACCGTCTCTCCTTCCAGCAACTGTTGCGCAGAAGACGATGGCAGGGTATTCCGCCCGGTCAGGACAATGCGGCCCGGTTGAATGCTCGGAGTAGCGGTGGCAGTTGGTGCCGAGTTCGGAGTCAGAGCCGTCGCCAAGTTCCGAGCCGAGAGAGCATAGGCAAGGGTTTCTCGAATTGCCACCGTCTGATCCACGCCTGACGTGGCCTGACTCGGATCGGCGGTATTCAGCACCGACACCTTGGGTAGCGTGACCTCCCGAATCGCGATCCCCGGCTCTGCCCCTGGGGCCTGACCTGGATCCGCCCGATTGAGGGCGGAGAATCTCGGAGGAGATACTTCGCGAATGGCGACTGTTGCCGCGGCGCCAGGCGCTTGCCCCGGGTCCGCGCGGTTCAGCGTGGAGACACGAACCCAGGCAGCTTCGCGAATGGGATGCGAGGTCTCGGGCGTGCTTCGCGGGTCCAACGGGTCCGACCCCACCTCGACTTCGACGCCGTCGAGTAGCCATCGCCGTCGGTGTCGGGGTTCAGCGGATCGGTACCGGCCGTCAACTCCTGCTGATTCGTGAGCCGATCGAAGTCGCCATCGGCGTTGGAAGCAGGAAGCACCACCATCGAATTCGCGGCGGACGGGAAGAGGTCCGAGGAGGCAGTCGCATTCGTGGCCACGAGCACCAGGGTCCCGGCCGCGGAAGGCGAAACCGTCAAAGTCATGGATGCCGCGTTTCCCGCGGGCGCGACCACGACGTTGGCGATGTTATGTGATGGAGCGAACATGGGAGCCAGGGTGAAGGAAGCGCCCGCGAAGTTCGCGCCACCTGCCTGAAAGTTGGGTATCGATTGACCCGCCACGACCGCGCGTCGCGAGACCGAAGTCACAACAGGAACAGGTACCACGGTGAAGCTGGCCGGCGAGGCAGCGGTGTTTGAGCCCACGGTTACCGTCACCGAACCGGTTGTCGCGCCCAGAGGAACCGCGACGACCAACTGGGTGGCCGATGCTGAAAGGACGGTTGCGGAAAGCCCATTGAAGCGCACGGCGTTGGACGCAGGCGTCGAGCTGAACCCGAGTCCTTGAATCACCACCGTGGCGCCAGGGCCGCCCGATGCAGGGACGATGCCTAGCACCGTCAGGCGCCCGACCGCGATTGTCGATCGCTTGATTTCGAGCATGTTGCCCACGGCGTCGTAGACGTACTCGATCGAGATTCCCGTGGAGTCCACGACCCTCACCAGTTGACCTGTCTCGTCGTAGAAGTATTGAAAGGTCATCGGCTGCTGGGCTTGGCAACGTAGCGCACAGGCGATCGCGAGGGCGGCAAGCGAGAATCTCACCATGCCCCACCGCACGGAGGGAGTTGCCTGGCTGGATTCGGATGCCACTCGGTCCTCGTAGTCACTGTGTCCAGGTAGCGCGCACGTAGCTTCGCAAGAAGCCGGGTGGCAGGCTGCCGGAAGCGGTCGCTGCCGGGCCTGAACTCTTGCCCCTGAATCGTCACCGTGGTCAATGGACTCTCCTCCAGCGGTTTGCCCGCGGTGGCGCTGGTTCCGCTAAATGAATGACGGTTCATTGACGTTTTAGGATCCTTTTGCTTCCCAAGAGTCAGGCTTATCCAGGTATTCCAGAAACTGCCAGAGGGACGCGGCCCGAGGTGACAGTACCATAACGAATCCGTCACTGGGCCCTGGCCAATCCAAGCACAGCCGGAATCAGTCCAGGCAATCCTGCTACTGCGTCCATGTAGCTCTGACAAATCCGCGCGAATATCCACTGGGAAAGACTGCCGATGCTGTGCCGGTGGAAATGGCCGAGGTGCCCGCCAATGGAGAAGTATCGAGGATTTGGTCAGGGCCCTGTTCGGAAAACAGGCGCAATTTCACAATCGTACCGGCCGGAATATTACGAGCCTCAATGACGACCGGAACCGCGGAACTGGTATTGATCGCAGCATCCGGCACCGTGAATGAACCTGTCGGGTTCGCGGGTATCGGAATGCCTGCGATACTCGCGATTCGAATCGAGGGGTTTGGCCCGGCTGGAAGGAACAAGCCTGATGGTGAAACGACAGGCACAAGCGTCGGGCCAGTATATTGGAACGTCTCGATGCGAATGACTCCGGGCGACGTTCCAAAGTTCGAACCTACCTGTAGGCTTCCGACAGTGATGGCAATGCTATTTGCTACCAGACGAATCGCTCCTCCTGCCCCTGCACCTCCGCCTCCGCCTTGGCCGCCCGTGGCTGGAATCGCGCCCCTGATCGTGATGGAAGTGGAACTTGCTATGAGAATGGCCCCCCCGCCACCACCACCACCACCATGTGAACCCGCGCTATTAGTGGTGATGGCCCCTCCGCCACCGGAGCCACCAATGAGAGGTATGAGAAACTGGTTACCGGTGAAAGTGCCATGGGCACCGGGCGCATTCGAGCAGCCGCTGCATATGACGGCGGCGGCTCCGCCGCCGGGTCCACCACCGGCTTGCGGCGGTGCATCTGTACCGACGCGTCCTCCCACTCCGCCAACGAATCCTCCCGCTCCTGGGTATGCCGGAGTGCGGACACTTGCGGATGTAAAACTGACAGGGTGTCCTGGCTCACCGCTTAGATCCATGGTGCCATCGACCTGCACGGCACCGCTTGCTAGAAAATAGATTGGACCGTTCAGGTTGCGGCCGGAGAACCTGACCGTGACGCCGGCGGCGATGTTCACCGTCGTGAAATGGTAGATGCCGTCACCATCTGGATCGAGCGGTGGATTGAATGACTTCGGATCGAACACAATAGTACCCGGCGTGGTCAGATTCAGAGCCCCGTCACTGCCGTTCGAACCGCTATTGAACGTCTGTGCGCGCAAATCCAACGGTAGTCCGGCCAGCAGAATCGCTGCAATCATCCATTTGATCCGATGCATTTATTTACTCCTTCCGCGGTTCTCTTCCCGCGCGCGCAAGCTTGCCACCACCGTTTTGAATACTCACCGGCGGTCCGAACACCTCCGGCGCCCGCTGGATCAACGGGATGCTCAGCATATCCAGCGGGTCCGAGCTCAAAACCAATTCCAATCCATCGGGATATCCATCCAAGTCGGTATCTGATTTAGATGAGTCGGTAAGAAGAAGCTCCTCCAACTTGTCGGGAATCCCATCGCTATCGGAGTCGGGACCGTAATCCTGCTCCGCCCCGTATTGCCCTCGCGAAATCATGGCTGCCCCAGCCTTGTTCAAGCGAATTCTCCCCGAGTCCCCCGCCAAGCCGCTGACAACCGGAGCCAGGGAGGCCGCGTTCAACACCGACACAAGCAACCCGATCACCTCGCGACTCGAAGTCGTGGGTAGCGGAACCGGCGGAATCCCGTTCACGACCGATGCGTACAACCCGATGGCCTCACGACTCGAAGTCGTAGGCAGCGGAACCGGCGGAATCCCGTTCACCACCGATGCGTACAACCCGATGGCCTCACGATTCGATGTCGTGGGCAGTGGAACCGGCGGAATCCCGTTCACCACCGACACATACCTTCCAATCGACTCCCTCGGGCCGGAAGTCAGATTGGGCACACTCGTTGGATTCAGCGGATCGGAGCCCAGCGCCACCTCCAGTCCATCGCCGTACCCGTCCCCGTCCGTATCGAACGCGCGTGGGTCCGTTCCCCGAGCGACTTCATCCGCGTTCGTCAGCCCATCCTGATCGGCGTCACCACCGGGCGGCAGATTGTAGATCGTCAAAGTCTTTTCAATGCCCGGAAACGGATCCGAGGCGCCAAAGGTATTCGTGGCCGTGACCACGAACTGCTGCCCGATGTCCGGGCGGATCGTCAGTGTCATCGTCGCCTGAGTACCCGTCTGGTTCACCACGACTCCGCTCGCCGTGGCCGCCACCGGCTGGAATACCGGCAGCAACGCGAACGTACTGTTGGCCAAATTGAATCCGGTTACCTGAAAGTTGGTGACCGTAGTCCCAGCCAATCCCGCCTTCGGGCGGACCGAAGTGATCACCGGAACGGGCACCACCGAGAACGCGATGCTAGAGCTCACCGTCTGCGTGCCGACCGTAACCGACACCTGCCCCGTTCCCGCGCCCGGCGGGAGTTGTACCACGAGTTGCGTGGCCGTGGCTCTCAGCACCGCCGCCACCACCCCGCCAAAGCGCACCTGGTTCGCCGAGGCCGTCGTACTGAAGCCTTGCCCCATGATCGTGACCACGGCGCCCGTCGTCCCCTGCTGCGGCACGAAACTGAAGATCGAGAGCGACCCGGGAGCGACCGATGACCGCTTCACCTCGAGCATGTTCCCCACGGCATCGTACACATACTCGATCACAATGCCCGTCGAATCGACCACCTTGATCAATTGCCCGGTATCGTCGTAGAAGTACTGAAACGTCATCGGCTGCTGCGCGGGCAGCATCACCGGCATCAGCAGCGCCAGCGCCCAGTACCTCATTCAGGACACCTCCCCCGAGGGGTTGATCCGCACCTTGCTTCCGTCCTGGCGCGTGAACGCAAACCCGCCGAAGTCCTCCGTGCATGTGCGGACCAAGTCCTGAAGAATGGAGATCGCCACCTCCTCGCCGAGGCGCAAGCCAGCGGTTGAGTCCGACCGGTAGTGGATACCCGCCCAGCTCCTGCCCATGGCGATGTTTGACGCGAGCTTGTTGACCTCCGCGCCAATCGTGGGGACAAAGCCCGGCGGGCAGGGTTCGAGGGACAGACCGTCGGCGGAGGCATGGACGCAATCGGGCATGAGCGCGCTCTCGTCGAACAACGCCTTGAGGACGATCGAGCAGGCGCCGGCGACCGCCGCGTGTCCGCCGGGATAGGAAGGATGCAGGGGACAGCCTTCCGGGTAGGCTTGCGGAAGCAGATATGATCCGTGGCGACGGAATGTCTCTTCGACGGCGATCGAATTCAAGACATCGCCATGGATAGGGTACTCGATGGTCTTCGTCTTGGTCTGATGGATGCGTCCGCCGAACGCTTCGGGGCGAAGGCGGCGGTGCACGAGCCATTTCTGGGCCCACGCCGCCTTTAGCGCCGCCGTGGTGACCCGGCCCAGCCAGTCCACCACCTGCGCGAGTCCGAAGGTGACGAAGCCGTCCTGCACCTTGGAGTGCTTGTACGGGTTCTGCTCGCTGAAGACGGACCGGGTCTCGGAGAGCACCGACTCCGGGCGGTGGTTCATCAAGATCAAGGCGGCGTTCAGGAATGCCTGATAGAGGAAGTCATAGTGGACCCACTCGGCAAGGTCGCGCCCGTTGCGGATGTAGCGGTGGATTCCGTCCCAGGTGCACTCGCGCCATGGGGGAACGCCGCTCTGAATCTGAAGCCACTCGCCGAAGGTGGTCATGAACTCGATGCCGAGGACTGGCGTTCGATAGCGTTGCTCAAGTGCCGTGGAGTTGACGGGTATCGGGCGGACGAGGAATTGGGAGATGTAGGGGCCGTCTCGGTCGGCCGGGGTCGGTCCACGGAACAGCGCCCTTTCCGATGTCATCAGTTCCTCGGCTGCCCGCGTCGTAATCGCCGATGCCGGAAACTCGCGGAACGGAATGTCGCGCGCCAGCGACAGCCAATACATCTCCTTCATTTCGGCCGCAATCTCCGGGCTGGCGAAGGCGGGAGCAGGAACACAGCCGAAACGATGGGGATCACCGCCTTCCAGGCAATAGGCATGGGCGGCCTGCGGATTGGCGAGGCGGCGCCCAGAGCCACGAGCCAACGCCTCGAAAGCGGCGTTCTTACCCGACTCCACAGCGCGCAACAGCGACTCGTAGGCACCCGGCTCGACCTCACCTTGTTGTGACGTAGGCAACCCTTTCGTGAAGCAGGCAAACCAGCGAGGGAAGGAAACCTCGTCGCCGTTGGCAACGTGCGGCGCATCCGACTGTGCGTGCTGAGAGTCCGCAGCATCATTCCGGATCATCATCGCGACCTCACGCCGGTCTACCGCGTTGAGGGCTGCCCGTTCATGCGCCGCCGCACGGTTCTGACCCGCCGCCGCGAGTCCGCCAGCACGTAGTAGGTTCCGTCGTGTGAGGATCTTCTTCAGGTGTCAACCTCCCTCATGCGATGACTTCGTTCCGGTGAATGAGGTCTGTCCATCCAGCGAGGTCATCGCAGAGCATTGGCACCGAGATCAGATTCGCAACCTGTCCCCTTTCGGCTCCGTGCCCCCCGGCGTTCAGCCCGATACCGACGCGGATAACCTGGCACAGTTCCGGGCAAACACGCCGACAACCTTGTTGACGATAGCGCCGCTTTAGCGGGAGCGTTCGGGCGCGATGTACCGCGAGATTCATAGCCGCAGCCCCGGGCAACTCACCCCCAGCAAGGCGATCGATAAAGCCCCGCCACAGCATGAACGAGCCTGATCCTATTAGCCTCGGGCACAAGCTGGAATAACCGCCGTCAAGGCCGTAGCTTAGCGGAACCCGGAGCGGGTCGCCTTGACAGCGGTGGAGCCCCGCCATAATGGGAGTCGTGGGTGGCGAAGGGCGTTTTCGGCGGGCTGCATTGTCAGCAATCATGCAGGTATTTTCTGTCAACCATCAGTCCGGTCCGGACCGTCCCCCGGCCGACCCATCGGCTACTGCGCGAGGTTTGGCCTGAAAATCTGCCCAGACCGAGGAATTACTCGGCGCGGCGTCGACGGCCCCAGTTTGCATAGAGAATCCACTTAGGGAGCACAGCAGCAATTGCACCCGCATGAAGCTCCCTGGTTGAGTAATTTCTGCAAAGAGTTCCAGGCGTCTGGACCGTACCTAGCCAGGGCCTCGTAGATGTCGTGCCACGTTGCCAGCGCCGCCAAGCCTCTGGAGCCCCACCCAGTCAAGAGGTCCACCACCGCTCCCATTGGCTCACCCAGAACGCCCTTGAAAACACTACCAGGCACCTGATTCCCTCCGATCACTTGAGCGAGACCAAACCCCGCTTGCAGGCCTCCAAGGACGAAATTGGCAGTTACGACCGCGGCAGCCACAGCTCCGAGCGTCGGCCCCCCAGCAGCCGCCACGGCAACCGCCGTGACCATTTGCGCGGTACCGCTTATCAATTGTAGTGCTCCCTGCCAACGGTCCGGGAGTTCTGGGTATAGTCCATATGGGTCAACATAACTAATGGGATTATTCCGCGCAATCGCATAACTGGGATGCAAATCGCTGGGATCCTCGCTGATGAACCGCCCGGCGGCCGTGCTATAGTATCGCGCCCTGTAATACAATAACGCGGCCCTCACGACAGTACGACCGTTAAAAGAAAATGGATATGAGCCAGAAAGAGCGCCCCCACCGAATGGATCATAGAAGTAATGCGATGTCACGAGACCCGCGCCATCGACCGTTGCGGTGGTGCTATGTACGGAATCTGAAAGCCCAAATTCGACTGCTCCAGGCGAGGAATTGGTGGCCCAATGCTCGTCAACCCTTCGACCCGCCAAAATTGAAATGCCCGAAGTCCCGGAGGAGTCTTCGGCCACCAAGAGCGCGACGTTGGTGGCATCATCCAGCACGAAAGTCGTCATTCGATTTTGCGAAGCCGCCGCCGCATCTACTTGCCGCAGCAGGTTGCCCATCGGGTCGTACGAAAGTGTCGTGGATCCCACGGAAGTATCTATTTTGCGCAGTCTATTCCGGGAGTCCCACGAGTAAATCACCGTATTTAAGGGGCTAGATTCCGAAACAATGTTCCCATTGGCATCGAAAGTGGTTAACACGGTTGCCGCACCGGCACGCTGGGTCTGCTTATTATTAGCGTCATATCTGGCGGATTGCGGCTGTGTGGCTAATTGCTGCCCCATGGCAGTTTCGCCGCGGGTCACGAAACCTGCGGCATCGTAGCCGTACGCATGGGATCCTAAGACCCCTGATGAGCCAGAATGCATGATCGAGAGCAGCCGGCCGGCCGCATCATAAGAATAGTTGGTAACAACGCCATTGCTGCGCGACATGGCCTGCAGTTGGCCTCGCGAATTGAAGGCCCTGGCTACTGAAGCGTTCAGCATCGTCGCGGCCGTGACGTTTCCAGCAGCATCGTAGGCATAGGCCACGGGCGTCTGACCGACAACCTGCCTTGATGTCACTCGGCCCAAGTGATCTCGCCCGTACAGCACGGCTCCAAATGGCCCCACGGATAAGGCAAGTCGCCCCGCAATGTCATACGAGAAGCGAAATTCGCCTATTGTCGAGTCGGAGACTAACACAGGACGGCCTCTATTATCGTAGGTACGCCTGACGACTGCGCCATCCGTGTACGACTCACTGACTAGTCGATTCTCACCGTCGTACGTAAAATCCCCGGCATGTCCCCGACGATCCGCGAATCGGATGAGGTTGCCGTTCTGATCGTACGTCCGCGAGTCGGAAGTGCCAAGCGGGGTGGTTCGCGTGACCATCCGATTCATAGAGTCATAGACGAACTTCGTGGTATTGGCGCGTGCGTCTGTGAGGGACAGGAGACTGCCTACGGGGTCGTAAGAAAAGTACGTCACTCCGCCACGGGCGTCTGTCGCGGAGACGACGCGATCAAGCCGGTCGTATGCAGTCTTCGTTCGCCGACCAAGGGGGTCGCGGGTCTCGGTCAATCTCGAAGTGGCGTCGTACACGAAGTCCGTGGAGTTGCCAAGCGCATCGGTCGTCTTCACCAGGTTGCCAACGCTGTCATAGGTCATGATAGTCTTCGCACCCATGGCATCCGTGATCTCCACTACTTGACCGAACTCATTATAGGTGTAGGAGACACGACTGCCCCGTGCGTCGGTGAGCGAAAGCAGGTTCCCTTGGGGATCGTATGCAAATCGAGTGGTCTCGCCGAGCGCATTTCTGATCGCCGTGATCCGATTGAGCAGCGGCTCATACTCATACGCCGTGGTGCGCCCGAGTTCGTCGGTCAAGGCAATCAGGTTGCCGTTGCCGTCGTACGAGTAGCTTTTCTGGGCACCGGCATTCTCGGAACGGACAATCTCGTTCGTGGACCCGCGCGAGTGTTGTAACGAGTGGCCGTCCTTTGTCACGATGCCGATCACGAAACCCGTGGGAGTGAAACGATAGGTGTGCTCGACTCCGAGGCGATCGCTGACTCTCGTCGTCTGCACAGGGCTCGTTCGCGCCTCCGGGTTGACCGGCGTGTAGGTGAAAGTCAGCCGCCCTCCGTCCGGGCGGTCCTGGGCAATCACGCGGCCTACCGCGTCGAAGGTGTTGACGGCCTGAATTACGCCGTTCGCGTCGATCACGCGGGAGAGTTGGCCCGCAG
Source organism: uncultured Acidobacteriota bacterium (assembly GCA_902825945.1). Taxonomy (GTDB): domain Bacteria; phylum Acidobacteriota; class Terriglobia; order Bryobacterales; family Bryobacteraceae; genus SYLY01. Next base: position 652 of record CADECY010000064.1, on the reverse strand, counting down.
CCACGTACTCGTACCGGGTCACACCACCCTCCGGGTCCGTGACCGATGTGAGCCCGAACTGGTTGTACGCATAGCGGACCGATCGGCCCACCGGGTCGATCACCTGGGTCGCGCGGCCGTTCCCGTCATATGTGATGGCGAGGCTGCGCCCCACGGGGTCGGTCACCTGTGTGATCCGGACTGGGTCGTTCGGGTCACGGGTGATTGTAACCGTGTTGAGGTTGGGGTCCGCAATGGAGACGAGCCAAGGCAATCCGCCGAACCCAAAGGAGCGGAAGCGAAAGACGGTACCGTCCTTCCACCGTAGCTGGGGTTCCTGCTGTGGCGGGCTGAGAAGCGCTCCGCGCAACGCAGGAATCGTAGAGTTCCGGAGGAGGCCGTCCGTTCCCCGGCTGAAGAGGAAGCGGTTGCCGTCGGGCATGATGAGGAAGATCGCGGCAGCCGTCGCCGTGTTCGCGGTATCCAGGCCGAAGCTGTAGTTGGAGTACCACCCCACTCCCATCGGCCCAGCAATCGTGGTCATGGAACGGAAGACTCGGCCCCACGAGATGGAGCCCCGCCCGCCTCGAATCGCCAAGTCTGTCGCGCGCAGGGTCATGATACCCGACGATAGATCGACCGGATCACCAGCCTGCGCCGGTGACGGCGCCAA
>CADECY010000063.1:29638-51900 GCA_902825945.1 uncultured Acidobacteriota bacterium | reverse complement strand
AACGGGAATCCGGCGGCGAGAGTCAGGATCGAGCCCACGTTCCAATGATCGAGCAGCCGGCTGGCGAAGGCGTTCGACTTGGCGTTGAGCTTGGAACTGAGTGACGGCGTGGTGTAGAGAAGGCTCGTGACGAAGCGGTTCCGCTGATCGAATCCGGCGAGGCCCCGGCTGCCGCGGACATCGCCGGGATTCTGCGGAACATCGGTCGCGAGTCCGTTCGACAGCAACACCGACGCGACGTCGATCGCCTTGGCGCGCGTGTAGGACATGAGCAGGCTCACGCCGTGGGTGAAGCTCTTGCGCGCTTCGATCTGAAGTGAATGGTAGTTGCTGTTTGCTTTCGATTCGCCGAGTGTCATCGGACCATATGAGAACGGCGCTCCCGCCGCCGGTGGATTCGCGACGTTCAGCACGCGGCGATTGTTGGTGTTGGCGATCGTCGAGCGCGGCGTTCCGTCGGGATTGTTGCCAGGGAGGAAGACCGCCGGGTTCACGTGGCTGAAGTATTCGAGGTGAGACGTCGCGTTGCCAACCCAGCCTGCCTGCAACGCGATCTTGCCCGGCAATTGCTGTTGGATGGTGAAGTTGAACTGCTGCACCACCGCGTTGCGCACATTCGGATCCATGCCTTGGAGCGTGAGCGGCATGTAGGGGCGGAAGCTCATGTCCTTGGCCGTCGGCACCGGAAACGCCGTCTGCAGCGCGGCGGGAATCGGGCTGACGAAGCTCGGCGTGTCGGGCACGTTGAAGTTGATGAAGAATGGCGCCGAATAGGCGACTCCGGTGGTCGCCTGTCCTTGGGGTGTCGTATGAAAGACTCCGTACGCCGCGCGAAGGCTGGTCTTGCCGTTGCCGAACACGTCCCACGCGATCCCCGCGCGCGGACCGAAATCGTTCTTGTCGGTATTCACGCCACCATTCGGGATTCCCGGGTCGCCCGGATACAGCAATCCCGCGGGTGCGTTCACGAACACCTGCGATTTGGCGCCGAGAACCAGCGTGGATACGGGCCGCGCGAATCCGCCTTCGCGCAACGGCACCGTTGGGAGCGCGTACCACGGATTCGAAACCTGGTACCGCATGCCGATATTGAATGTGACGTTTCGGGTCACCTTGAAATCGTCCTGGACGAAGAATGCCTTGTAATCCTGCCGGTAGTCGCCGCCGAGGAAGTTCGACACGAACATGTTGGAGCGGCCCAAATGAAAATCGGGCATGGCGTTTCCAGTGATCACGCCCGAGGCGAGCAGCGCGCCATGCGCGTTTCCGCTCGAAAGCGATTCGAGCGCGGTCTTGCGGAACTCGGCGCCGAACTTGACGTTGTGCCGGCCCTTCACCCAGTTCATGGTGTCGGCGAATTGATAGTCGTTCGAGAGCGTCACGAGGTTGTTTCCGCCGAACATGCTGATTCGGCCGGGCACGCTCATCGTGGGCAGATCGAGGAACCGCTGCTTCGGGAAGTTGCTGCCGAGATCGACGAGGTTCGGCCCGCGGCCTTCGTTGGTGGAATCCCACTGCACGCGCACGAATCCGAAACGGAATTGGTTGATGAGGTCGGGACGGATGGTGTGAGTGTGCGTCGCGATCGCATTCTTCAAAGGAATGTTGCTGCGCTTGGACGGTGGTCCGGTGACGCCCACGATCGGAAACTGGTTGCGGCCGAAGTCGAGTATCGATGTGGAAAGCGTCGCGTCATCGAACCACGAGATCGTGAGACGGCTGCGATCGGTGATGTTGTAGTCGCCCTTCAGCAGGAACTGGCGGTTGTCGGTCGGCTCGGGAAACGCGCCGAGAAAACGGCCGTCCGGCGAGTTCGGGAGCGGGACGGTCGCGATCAGTTTCGATGCCACGGGGTCGAGCCGGGCTTGCGGAATGCGCGCGTTCGGGAATGGCGCGTTGGCCAGAGGATCGGTGATCGCGCGTCCGAGCCCGGAATAGTCGCCCGTGCGCTCGGCGGCCGTCGGCGGAGAAAAAGAAGTCGTTGCGCGACCCTGCCGCACACGCAACCATTGCGCGGTTCCGAAAAAGAAGAGCCGGTTCTTGATCACCGGACCGCCGCCCGAAAATCCGAACTGATTCTGGTTCAACTGCGCGACACGCGGCAGGAAGAAGCTCCGCGCCGCGAAGTTCGAGTTGCGGTTGAATTCCCAAGCGCTCCCGTGAATTTCGTTGGTGCCCGACTTGGTCACCACGTTCATCACCCCGCCGGGATTCTTGCCGAACTCGGCGCTGTAGTTGTTGGTGATGAACCGGAACTCGGCGATGGCATCGGGATTCGGGTAGTTGAGCCCCGAGTTCATGCGCATGCCCGCGAACTCGCCGCCATCGAGGTTGAACTGCGTCATCGTCACGCGATTCCCGTTCACACTCAGCGCGGATGCGTCGCGCTCGTCGGTTCCGAGCAGCACGGTGTGGACTCGCGTCGATGAGACTCCGTTCACGAGCGTGGCGAGTTGGATCGGGTTGCGGCCGTTGAGCGGCAGGTCCACGATTTGGCGCGACTCGATCAACTGGCCGACCTCGGTGGTCTGCGTATTGACGAGCGGCGCGCCGCTGGTCACCTCGACGCGTTCGGCGACATTGCCCACCTCGAGCGTGATGTTGATGCCGGCGACCTGGTTCGTCGTGAGGACGATGTTCGATTGCTCGAAGCGCTTGAATCCCGCTGCTTCGACCACGAGCTGATACGTGCCGATCGGTAGCAGGTTGAAGGTATAGACGCCGTCCGCGGCTGGCGTGGTGGCCGTCGCAAGTCCGGTTCCGGTGTTGGTGACGGTGATCTTGGCCGTGGGAACGGCGGCTCCGGACGGATCGGAGACGGTGCCGCGGATTCCGGCGGTGATCTGCGCGAAAGCAGGCGTGAGGCAGCACAGTAGAGACAAAACAAATCGAAGCATGAGTGTTTTACCTGTGGAACAGTCTATAAGAGTCGGGCCACCCGTACAAGAGCCCGCCCGTGACGATACGATGTCTCTGATGCAACGCGTTCTCCTTCTCGTCGCGCTGGCGGCCTGCGCCGCCGCGCAGAACAGTGATCGCCGCAAACAGTACCTCGATGAGCTTCGCGGCATCATCACGCCCACCACGCTCGATCTCTCGACGGGCCGCATCAGCGCGCAGGACAAGACCTGGGAGGAGTGGGTCACGCGGACTGGCGAATTGCCGCCCGACTTCGATTCGATGCCGTCGAGCGCCGATCTTCCCGATCCGCTGATCATTCGCGAAAAGGATGGCCCGGTGCCGATCACCACTCCCGAGCAGTGGCGCCGCCAGCGGGTGTGGATGAAGTCGCAGTTCGAACAATGGGTCTTCGGGCGAATGCCTCCTCCGCCGGCGAATTTGAGGTCCACCGTTACAAGCGAAACTCGCGAGGGTGCGGGCGTGACGACGCGCAAGGTGCTGCTCGAGTTCGGACCCGGTCATCGAGCCAAGCTCCATCTCGAACTGATGATCCCGGCGGGCCAGGGCCCGTTTCCGGTGTTTCTCACCAATCAACGCCGATCGGGCGGATGGAGCCACACGGCGGTGCGGCGCGGATACATCGCCTGCATCTACAACGCGACCGATCCGAAGTATGGCGATCCCGACGATTCCAATGACTTCATCGAAGTCTGGCCGGACTACGATTTTTCCGGACTCGCGCGCTGGGCCTGGGCGGGCATGCGAGCCGTGGACTACCTGTACACGATGCCCGAGGTCAACAAGCAGCAGATCGGTATCACGGGCCACTCGCGCAACGGAAAGCAGGCGCTGCTCGCGGCGGCGTTCGACGAACGGATCGGCGCGGTGGTGGCATCGAGCGGAAACGTAGGCGAGTGCCTGCCGTGGCGCTTCCAGCCGGATCCGGCCCTCTACAACGGACTCGAGGCGATCACGGCCCGCTCGCACAACTCCTATTGGTTTCACCCGAGGCTGCGGTTCTTCGCTGGCCGCGAACACAAGCTGCCCGTGGATCAGCACATGATGCTTGCGCTGGTGGCGCCGCGCGCGGTGATGATGTACTCGGCGTTCGCCGAGGTCGAAGGCAATCCACGCGGTTTCGAGCTTTCGTATCTTTCCGCGCGCCGCGTCTTCCGATTCCACGGCAAGGAAGACAACATCTGGTTGCACCTGCGCGCGGGCGAACATGCCACGGCGGCGGGCGACATCGAGAACTTCATGAACTTCTACGACACCGCGTTCGGCCGGAAGAAGTTTCCGAAGTCCGAGACATGGATCAACGGCTACACCTTCGAGAACTGGCTTGCTTCGGCGAAGGAGAAGGCCGATCCGCTGCGATTCATCAAGCGGCCGGACGTTCGCGACAACATCCGTTGGGCTCTGGGCGAGGAGCCGTCAGGTGCCGCCTTCGCTCCGAAGCAGCGGCTATCGGAGTTGCCGCCGCCCGACAATCACTGGCTCGCGCTTCTCTACGGGCGCCCGTTGAAAGTCGCAGGGGCCACGGCGTACGGGCTTCCCTTCGGAGATGGACTGAAGGCGGAACTCTACGTTCCAACATCGCGATCCGGCCGAGTACCGGTGGCGGTATGGCTGCATCCGGAATCGTACGCTACCGGCTACGGGCGGCAAACCTCGGCTATGATCGCCGCGCTCATCAAACGCGGATTCGCCGTGGCTGTGTTCGATCAACTCGGATTCGGCACGCGTGTGCTTGACGCGCGCGACTTCTACACGCAATATCCAGGCTGGTCTCTGATGGGAAAGATGGTCGCCGATACACGGGCAGCCGTTCACGCGGTGGCCGCGCTGGAGGAGATCGATCCGGCGAGGGTCGCAGTCGCCGGCTATGGAATGGGAGGCAACGTCGCGCTGTTCGAAGCCGCGCTCGACCCGGCGGTCATGGCGGTCATCTCGGTGGGTGGATTCCAGCCGCTCCAGACCCCGGAGAAGGGAACCGAGGGACTCCGCCATTACTCGCACACTCACGGACTCATCCCGCGCCTCGGCTTCTTCATCGGTCACGAATCCCGCGTGCCATTCGACTTCAGCGAGGTGCTCGCACTTGCCGCGCCCAAGCCTGCTCTGATCGTCGCTCCTACGCTCGACCGCCACATTCCGGTGGAAGATGCGCGGCGTGGAGTCGACGCGGCGCGCGCCGCCTACGAACGGGCGGGAGCGCGCGACGCGCTCACCTTCCAGGCGCCGGTCGAAATCGGACGCTTTACCCCGGTGATCCAGGAGCAGGCTTTCGACTGGCTTGCCGCACGGTTGGCGCGGCGATAGGTGCAGCTACTTCGGAGCTGCGGCCTCGGCGTGAATCCGGTCGAGCTCGCGCGAGCGCGCCAAGTGCTCCTCGGCTTCGGCGGACCGTCCAGCGCGGCGCAACGCCAGTCCCAACTGGTAGTGCGCCGCTGAACTGGTGGGCATACGCTCCGCGGCAATGGCGAATCGTTTGATCGCGCCAGCAACGTCAGCGCGCGCGAGCGCAAGCTTACCTGCTTCGAGCGCAACTTGACCGTTCGAAGGGTTCGCCTTCTCCGCCGCCACGAACTCGCGCTGCGCGGAAGCCATGTCGCCCTTCTCTCGGTAGACGATGCCCAATAGCAGGTGCGAGTCTGGAAGGCCTTTCACCGCCGCGCCTTCGAATGCCCGAATTGCGGCATCGATCCTGCCAGCCTTGCGGTCGAGCAACCCCTGCGCGAGCAACGCGCGCGAGCCCCCCGGTTCCGCCTCGCGAACATTGCGCAGGGCGACGCCGCCCAGCGGGCTCTCCGGCACGTAGTAGCTTGACAGCGCGAACAGAAACTGGATCTCGGGGTCATCGGGGAAGCGAGCCTGTGCTCGGATCGCCTCCGCCAAGGCCCGCGCCGTCTGATCCACGCCGATCAGGGTAGAAATCAGAAACTCGTGATATTGGGAGTTGTCGGGATCGAGGTCGCGCGCCTTGGAAATCGCTTCGATGGCGCCTGGCGCGTCGCCCATACGGAGTCCGGCGAATGCCTTGACGGCGAAGTACTGCGCACCCAATGGACCTGTGGGCGGCTCCACGCCGTCGAGCCGCTTCAGTGCCACCGCCGGGCGTCCCGCCTGGTTCTCGGCGAACGCGAGTTCCACCAAGAGCCGGTCGCGGTCCGGAAACTTCAGACTTGACGCGCGCGTGAACAGATCCACCGCCTGCTGCCATTGCTTCTGATACAAGCGGGCTTGGCCCAAGTAGAAGTAGGCATGCGGATCGGACGGAGCGTGCCGGATGACGGTCTGAAAGTGTTGCGTGGCGGGCGCCCATTGCTCTCTGGTGGCTGCCACCACGCCCAAGATCATGTGCCCGTGAGTCAGGCCCGGCTCTTTCGCAACGGCCTGCCGGGCGAGAGCCTCCGCCTGATCGAGACGGCCTTCGCGAAACGCTTCGTCGGCCTGCTGGATCAGGCTTACCTGCGCCAACAGCAGAGCCATCAGGACGCTCACCGCGCTGTCACCTCCACGCGGTGACATGAATTCTGCTCGTATGGATCGATCCGTTTCGATTCGCGTTCGAGCGGCTGCGTGTTGGCCCGCGAGTCGGTCGCGCGAACCATCAAGACGTGTTGGCCCCGCGCCGGAATCTTCCAATCCCACTCCCAGTGAGCCCAGCAGAACCGCTCCGCTTTGGCAACTCGCGCCAGTGACCATGTCGTGCCACCGTCCGTGCTGACCTCCACTTTCGCCACCGGATGTTCGCCCCACGCAACGCCGCGCACGAGGAATCGTCGTCCGTGAAAGACCGCTCCGCCCGCGGGCCTCGTGAATGCGGATTTGATCAGCACCGGACCGACCGGCTCACCGGCCGTGATTCCGGTGAGCAGCGAGCGCGACCGCCGGACATACTCATCGCCTTGTGCCGACGCCGATTCCAGCAGTTCGATCTTTCGCAGCCACTTCACCGAATCCATCCCATAGCGGCCGGCGGCCAGTAGCCGGGCGGGTCCGCCATGGTGGGCGGGCAACAGCTCACCATTCATCCGGGAAGCGATCAAGACGGAACTCTCACGAGCCAGTTCGACCGGAAGGGTCCGTGAGTACCCGTCGTAGCCTTCGAATCGCACGAATCTCACCGCTTGCGCCGGCCGCGCGCGATCGAGCAACGATGCTGCCGTGACGCCCTCCCACCCCGCGTGGCTCACCAGGCCGCCACCCGGTGGATTCTCGGCGCACTCGAGAGTTGCGGCCAAACGAGTCCTTGGCAGCCCGATCAGTTCTTCCCTCGAGATCTCGAACGGGCTGTCGATCATGCCCGCCAGCGCCAACCGCCACGCCGCGGCGCCGATCCGTGGTTCGGGAAAGTGCTCTCGAACGAAGAAAAGCTCGTTCGGAACCACCGAGTCTTCCACGAGACTCAGGTCGAACGAGCTAGTCTCAGGCGCGCGATCAGCCGCCCAGGCGGGAACCGCCGCGCACAGTACGGCGAAGCTCCTTCTGGTCAACCCGTCACCACGCGACTTTGAGCGCCATCTGTAGGATTCGTGGGTCGCCATCCGTACCCAGGATCCTCCCGCGATTCGGACTCGTCAAGCCCGTTGTCGGATTCCCGAGGTGCGTGGCGTTGAAGAGATTGAACGCCTCGAACCGGTACTCCACGTAGCCTTTCTCTCCCAGCAGTTTCAGATTCCAGCCCTTGGTCATCGAGATGTCGTAGTTGGCGAAGCCAGGCCCGAAGAGAATGTTGCGGCCGAGCGTGCCGTACGTGTTCGGCGCGGGATTGGTGAAGAGGCTGATGTCGTAGTAACGGGCGAGCTTTTCACCTTTCGAACGTCCGGTGTCGAGGACGGGATAGACGGATCCGATCAGATCCGCGCGGGCGCTGCCAGCTCCGGCGGGCGCATTGTTCGAAGCGCCGACATTGAAGGGACGGCCCGACTGGAAGGTGGCAATGCCGCTGAAGCGCCATCCGTTGACCACCGCCTTCGCCGCCACGGGAGCATTCGACAGCTTCGGCAGATCCCACACGAATGAGCCGACGAAGCGATGCTCGCGAGTGAGATCCGACGGACCGCGCGAGAAGAAGAAGTTGAACGGGTTGTTGATGCCGCGGCTGCCGCCGAAGCCATTGCGCGAATGGTAGTCGAGGTTCTTCGACCAGGTGTAGGAGGCGTTCACCGTGAAGCCCTTGGCGTAGCGGCGATCGAGGGAGAGTTGCAGCGAGTTGTAGGAGGAGTTCAACCCGTGCATCCAACGCGAGATCGTCTGGAAGTCTTTCACCGGCCGCCGCCCGTCGATATCGGCGCGATTCTGCGCCAGCGACAGTGCCGGATTGTAGATCGGCGCGTTCTGGTCGTACTCGCTCTTGAGGTGTGTGGCCTTGGTGCCGACATAGCCCAAGCGCACGAGCGTGTTCGGCATCAACTCGCGCTCGAGAGTGAGCGACCAGTTCTGCGTGTAGGGCGTGATGAACTTCTTGTCGAGCACGATCGTGAACAGCGGAGTTGGGAAGGGTACGTCGTGGTTGGCGGCGCTCACCGGGAAGATGTTCAACCTTTCCTTGCCGGCGAACGGCCGGTCGAATGAGCCGTTGTTGAATTCCACTGAGTAGGAGAACGGCGTCACGTTGTTGGCGTCATTCTGTGCGTTCAAGGATGGCGCGTCGAAGAAGATCGCGTAGCCGCCACGGATGCTCGTCTTTCCGTTTCCGAACGGATCCCACGCGAAGCCCACGCGCGGCGCGAAGTTGTTGTAGTCGGGGTCGGTTACCGTATCGCCGAACGTGTCGCCGCCGCCGTACCCGGACGGCCGCTTGTCGCCGCGATACAACAACCCGGGGAGTGCGTTCTTGAACACCGAAGAGCGAATACCTGCCTGGTTGGCCGCCAGATCGAACGTCTGGTTGCGGTCGAGAAGATCCTTGAACAATCCGTATGGCTCGTACCGGATTCCGAAATTCACCGTCAGTCCCGGCCGGACGCGCCAGGTGTCGCCGAAGTAGTAGCCGGTCTGGGTGCCGCGCCGCGATTCGAACTCGCCGCTGTTCTGGGTGAAGAACGAGAATCCGCCGAGCATGAAGTCGGCCCGGTCGAAACCGGAATTGTTTCCGAACCCGGTCACGTGACCATCGAAGTCGAACTGTCCGGAACTGTGGAAGAGCGTGTTGTTGTTAAAGCGCTTCCGCACCACGTTGCCGCCCCAAACCATCGTGTGGCTTCCCTTTGACCAACTCCAGTCATGCTGGAACTCGAGGCTGCCACGGCCAAACCTGATGGCGTGCAGCGGACGGTTGAAGGACACACCGCTCTGCGACATCGTGATGTCGATGTGGTTGCCGAAGGGGTTGAGCGCCACGCCGAGATCGGCGGTCGTCACCGGGAAATCGGTGCGGATGTCAGCGATCTGGTGCGCCGCGGTGAATTGAGAATGGATCACCATGTTGCTGCCGCGAACCCATGTGTGGCCGAAGGTCGCACTGCGAGCGTCGCGGCCACCTCCATAACGGACCGCGTGGATATTGTCCTTCGGTGAACTGAACGGCGTGCTGCCGTCACTCTCGAAGGCGCGAAACAGGAACGTGTGAGCGGTACTGTGAACGTAGTCGAGTTTGCCGATTCCCTGAACTCCATCCTCTGGCTGCGAAATGGTGTAGCGCACGAAGCCTTCCGAATCGGGGAGCGGCGAGAAGGAGAGCAGCTTGACCGCGGCCGGAGAGAACCGGGTCGACGGAATCCGCGCCTGCGGGAAGGGCGTGCCATTGGTGAGGGGGTCGTACAGCGGAATGCCTTCGGCGGAGAAGTCGCCCCGCCGTTCGGCCGCTGTCAGTGTCAGATCGCGATTGTTGCCCGCGGCCTGACGGATCGTCAGCTTCTGGTAGCCGCCGAAACCGAAGAGCTTGTTCTTGATGAATGGGCCGCCCAGCGTAAATCCGAATTGGTTGCGCTTGAGCAGATCCTGGTCACGCGAAAAGAAGTTGCGCGCGTTCAGCTCCGTGTTCCGGACGAACCAGAACGCGTCGCCGTGGACCTGGTTGGTGCCCGACTTGGTGACAACGTTCAACGCGCCACCGGAAAGCCCGCCGAGTTCCACGCCCATGTTGCTCGTCTGGGCGCTGAACTCCTGAACCGCGTTCGGGAATGGGAAATCGAGATTGTTGTTCACAAGATCGTCCATGTTGGTTCCGCCGTCGAGCGTGTACCGCAAGTTGTTGTTGCGTGAACCGTTGATGGTGATCTCCTTCTGGCCTTTGGGACGCCATGCTGAACCGCCAACGTCGCCGGAATTGTTGCCCGCGCCGGAAGACACGCCAGGCGCCAACAGCACCAGATCGGCCGGGTTGCGGCCGTTCAGCGGCAGTTCCACCACGCGGCGTTGATCGACTGTGTGGTTGAGCGTTGCCGATCGCGTATCGACGGTCGCGCCCGACGCTTCGACTGAAATCGTTTCCTGGACATTGCCGACGGCCAAGGCGGCATCGACCCGGACGTTCTCGTTCGCCTGGAGGACGATGCCCTTCCGCTCATACTTGCGGAAACCGGCTTGTTCCACCTCGAGGTTGTAGCTGCCGACCGGCAGCAGCGGGAAGAGGTACCCGCCGTTTGAATCCGTCATCGCGGTGCGCGCCGATCCGGTACCGGCGTTCGTCAGGGTCACTTTGACTCCTGGCATCAGTGCCGCTTGCGCATCGGAAACGCTGCCGAAAACAGAACCTGTGTCGCGCACTTGCGCCAACACCAACGCGGACACAAGAAAGCCCGCTTGAATCAATCGCATATTTGCCTCCCGGGCTGCCCGGCCCCCCTGCCATCGTACGCGCGGCAGGTATGGGACTCACATTACTCCGCGCACCCCGCCTCCGTCAAGAGGCGCGCGAGAAATTTTCAATGGTTGCGGGCGGCGGGTGCGTACAGGATGTAGAGACCGGCCATTGCGTCGATTGGAGCTTTGCCCGGATTCACGTAAACGGCCGTGACTCGGAAGCGGTCGCCTGGCTTCACGGCGTAGCCCTCGCTGCTCGAGTAGACGTCCATTCCAGTCATGACGCCCTTGGCGTCCGTGTGACTGTGTCCCAGCCACACACGCTCGTTGCGAGTCACGTTGAAAAGCTCCACCGAACTGCCGTGCGGATGGATATGAGTTCCCATGAAATGAATACGTTGCGCGCCCGGAAGCTCGAACTCGGCACTCCGCTCATCGCGCCCCGGTTTGACGAAGTACAGGTGCGGTGTCGCGACGCTCCGCAGTGTCGCGTAGAGCTCCTTCGGAGGGCGCACGACATCCTTGTCTCGAACCACGGTCAGCTCGACCTTCATCCTGACTCGCACTGCTTCATCGGCCCGGTTGTTGAACATCGGCATCCAGTGCAGCGGCTCACCCGCGATCACCCGCACCCCGAACCCGTCCGGAAGGCGCACGTCCCGGGTAAACGAGTCCGAATAGAGTCCGCGGACTTCCTGATCGCCCGTTTGCATTACGCGCTGGTCGCCCAGAAACGTGTGGCAAAGGTAGTTCTCACGCGGAGGTTTCCCGGAAGCATCGAGGATCGATGTCTTGTATCCGATCACCCAAACGCTCTCCCCGAACTCGAAGTTCATCATCGCGCCGGGCAAGTGCAACGCGAGGCTTCCCGCGTCCACTTCATGGAGCGGAGTTTCGAACTCCACCGAACTCGCGGGTCCGTGCGGACTGCGAACCGGCGATGGCCGGAAGTCCCGCAGCAGGTCCGCTCCCGCCGCGGTGAGCGCCACCAGCGGCAAGATGCCGCTCCAACGGATCCGCATGGGTCCGATTATAGCCCCTGCAACCATAACGAAAGTGCAATTGCGATAAGCTGGCTCGATATGCGAATCGCCGTCCTCGCCGCAACCTGTGCCCTGCTTGCGCCGCTCGCACGTCCCCAAAGCATCACTGGATCGATCACCGGTACGGTCCGCGATCCCGGTGGACTCGCCGTCTCGTCCGCGCCCGTCAAACTCATCCAAATATCCACGGGCACGCAGCGCGAGACGGCCACCAACGAACTCGGTGACTTCAGCTTCCAAAGCGTCGTGCCGGGCGACTACCGGGTCACGATCTCCGCGCCGGGATTCAAAACGCTGGAACGTCCCGGAATCCGTCTCTCCGCCTCCGACCGGCTGACACTCGGCGACATCGCGCTCGAAGTCGGAGCGGTTGCGGAATCGGTGACGGTAACGGGCCAGGGAGCTGTCGTGCAAACCGCGAGTGCCGAGCGAGCCGGCGTGATTACGCCCAAACAGATCGACGGACTTTCGATTCGCGGCCGCAACATCACCTCGCTGCTGCAATTGTTGCCTGGCGTGGTCGATACCGGCGGTGCCGAGGGACTCAGCAACGATTGGCGCCTCAATGTCCAGGGGAATCGCAACAACACGAACAGCCTGAACCTCGACGGCGCGTTTCTGAACGCGACGAACATGTTCAATTCCGTGGTCACCGTGAGCATGGACACGGTCGAAGAAGTGAAGGTTCTGCTCACCAATTATCAGGCCGAGTACGGACGCACGTCTGGCGCGAACATTCAGATCGTCAGCAAGTCCGGCGCGCGCGACTTCCACGGGCTCGGGTCCTATTTCAAACGCCATGAGCAGTTCAACGCGAACGAATTCTTCCGCAACCAGATCGGACTCCCGAGGTCCCGCTACCGCTACAACACCTGGACCTATCAGGTTGGCGGCCCCGTGACGATTCCCGGCAAGTTCAACCGCAATCGCGATCGCCTGTTCTTCTTCTGGACCCAGGAGTACTGGCCGCAGAGCAGCGGTATTCTCCGCCGTGCGACGGTTCCGAGCGAACTCGAGCGAACTGGCAACTTCTCACAGTCCCTCGATACCAACAATCGCGTGATCGCGATTCGCGATCCACGAGCCGGTGCGCCGTTCCCCGGCAACATCATGCCCGCTTCGCGTGTCGACTCGAACGGCGCGGCATTGCTGAAGATGTTTCCCGGAGTGAACTTCACCGACCGCGCGATCTCCGGCGGTCAATACAACTACACCTGGACCGACGAAACGAAAACTCCGGTGCGCACCGAAACGCTGAAGTTCGACCTGCCGGTGAACAGCCGCAACATCCTCGCGTTCAACTATACGCACTCGCGATTCCAGTGGGACGGCGTCAACGTTCCGGCCAGTTCGAACGTCGGCTGGGCACAACTCCGGCAAAAGGTGGTCAATGACGGGAAGGTCGCAATCGGGCGCTACCAGCGGATCTTCAGTCCGACGCTGATCAACGAACTGAATATGAGCTACAGCTACCGGCCCTGGTACAGCCAACAGATTCCGGACGAGGTGAAAAGGAATCAGCGCGCCACGGCTGGCTTTCGCGTTGGCCAGTTCTTTCCGGACGTGAATCCGCTGGGCATGGTTCCGAACGCGACGTTCGCGGGCGTTCCCGGCGCGGCGACGCTTGGCTTTGAAGGGCGCTTCCCGTTCGATTCGGTGCTCACGATCTTCACCGTCTCGAACAATCTCACCAAGAACTTCGGCTCGCACACCTTCAAGGCTGGCTTCTACTACGACAACACCTGGCACCGGAACGGCAACGGTCAGGCGTTCAACGGAACCTTCGCGTTCGGACGCAACGTGAACAACCCGATCGACACCGGCTACGCGTATTCGAACGCCGCGCTCGGAGTCTTCGACACTTACACCGAGGCGTCGCTGCGCCCAATCGGGCGTTATCCGATTCCGTCACCCGAGTGGTTCGTGCAGGACACCTGGAAGGTCACGCGCCGCTTCACGCTCGATTACGGCATGCGATTCATCGTGATTTCGCCCGAGTATACAGAGAACTTCCCAGCGGCGTCCTTCTCGCCGGATGCGTTCGACGCATCGAAGGCGCCGCGGCTGATCGAGCCGTTCCTCAACGGTACGCAGCGCGTGGGCCGGCATCCCGTCACGGGCGAGATTTACAACGCGGCGTTGATTGGCGCGCTCGCTCCCGGAACCGGTGCCAACGGGAACGGGATGGTATCGAACAAGTTCGATTCGAGCATTCCCCGCACGCTCATCGATAACCGAGGTGTGCAACTGGGCCCGAGATTCGGCTTCGCCTGGGATGTGTTTGGAAACGGGGGGACAGCGGTGCGTGGCGGATTTGGAATGTTCTATCACCGCATCCCGAGCGGCACCACGTCGAACAACGTAACCGTCCAGCCGCCGCTCGCTGAGCGGCCCATCGTCTACTACGGAAACCTCGACTCTTTCCTCAACGCCGGCCGCTTCGTGTTTCCGAACGCCGTCACGGGGCTCGACCTCCGCCTGAAGAACCCCACCGTCATGAACTACAACCTGTCGGTGCAACGGCGTCTCCCGGGCGGTGTTCTCGCGGACGTGGGCTATATCGGCTCGCTCGGCCGCGCGCTTTCTTGGACCCGCAACCTCAACGCGATTCCCTTCGGCGCCAACTTCGACCGCCGCAATTTCGATCCCACCACGAACCGGCCGTATGCATCGACCTTCCTGCGCACCTATCGCGGGTATGAAGACATCAACTACTGGGAGCCAGGTGGAACCTCGAACTACCACTCACTGCAAGTCACGGCGAACCGCCGCTTCCAGCGCGGCCTGCAGTTCGGCGCCGCGTGGACTTGGTCGAAGGCGATGGACTACACCGACGCGGATGGCCAAGCGGTGAGTCCGCTCGTCAATCCGCGCGTCTGGAACTACGGGCTCGCGGGCTTCGATCGCACGCACGTCGTCAAGCTCAACTTCCTCTACGATGTTCCGAAAGCTCCGGTGCAATCCGTGATCGCCAAACGAATTCTGCACGACTGGCAGATCTCCGGGATCACGAGTTTCATCAGCGGCGCCCCCGCCTCGGTGGGGTTCTCGACCGTGGTCGCCACCGACATCACCGGCACTCCGAGCCATGGCGCGCGGGTGGTGGTCACAGGAGACCCCTCGCTGCCGAAAGCCGAGCGGACCTTCGACCGATACTTCCGGACCGATGTGTTCCGGGTGCCGGCGGTGGGCACGATCGGCAATGCCGCCAAGACACAGTTCCGCGGACCGGGCCGCAACAACTGGGACATCTCCGTCTTCAAGGACATTCCTGTCACCGAGAAGACGCGGTTCCAATTCCGGGCCGAGCTGTACAACATCTTCAATCACGCGCAATTCACTGGCGTCGACACCGCCGCGCGTTTCGACCAGCAGGGCAATCAGACCAATGCGCGCATGGGGCAGTTGACGTCGGCGGCCGATCCGCGCATCGTGCAACTGGCTCTGCGATTCTATTTTTGATGGACCGTTCGCGAGCGTCGGAGATCGCTTGCGCGCCACCGCGCAAGTGGTCCTGGCGCGCGTTCGCGAACTGCCGCCACTGGCCGTATTGCTCGAGCAGGACGGCAGCGTTCAGATATGTGCCATTGGAGCCGAGCCGGACGGAGATTTCTGAGACCGCATTCTGAGATTAGAGCTGCGGCTCCGCAGTCAGGTCGAATCCACCGCCTCGAAGCCGAGGCGGATCGCGTTCGCTCAAGCACGCCGGTGGCCATTGTACGAGTTAATCCTATTCTAGAAGAAGCCTGCGGAACTATCACGTGGAACAGCAGTTGCCGCTCCGTCTGGGAGCGTGAATCGTTCGGCTTCCGCGCCTTCACTCTTACGTTGGAGAACCGCCCTCACGAGAAGTCTCCGGCGTGTTCCAATTGCGGGGCGCCGCTCGCCAGCTCACGCCGAAACGTGGCCCGTGATTCCTGATCCTCGAGGGGCCGGAGGAGAGCCATGTCCAAGTGGCCGGCGCGGCGACCCAACTCATCGTGGAATGGCGCCACGATTCGGAACCCGGCTGCTTCACGCGCTTGATCGCTGGCCTGCCGGACCGCCCCGCGTGCCCACCAACGGCGCACCTGTGAGTGCACGCGAAAACGAAGTGCTTGGCCACGCCGATGTGGGAGCGATACTCGAAGTGTTCGGGCGGGGCCTCTCGAGGCCGGCCGCGTGGTTGGAACCGGCCCCGGTGCCTCCTAGCGCACCGGGACCGGACTGTCGGGGCCAATTGAATTCAATCGGCTGAGGACTCACCACGGGAAGCGGATCGCGCATGACACCAGAAGTTGCGAGTCCTCGCGTGGGTCGAAAACCGGTGCCGTGCGGTCTGTGCGAATCCGCCGTTTCCTGGATAACGCTCTGCATGCCGAGTTCCCTTTGGGGGCGGTGGAGAAGAAAATGGCCCAGCCACTTTTGGAGGGGTGGCTGGGCCATGAATTGGCGTCCGAGGCCCGGACATTCGTTTCGAGGGACCGCGAAGGGCGAAACAAGCTCACACGCGGCCTTGGTGCGGTTTCCTCTCACGGGGTCGAAATTCCGCGGTGGCGGTCTGTAGCTTCGCCTTTTCCATAACAACGTTCGAGCGACCGGAATCCCTTTGAGTCCGTTCATTTTTTCTGGTGGGAATTGTTTACCGGGTAAAATGTGCTGCCCCGTAGGCGGGACGCCATCCCCTCATTTCGGGGTTTTGTGTAGCCTGCTGCCCGGTCCAGCAGTCGAAAGAAACTCTGATGAGGTGTTGGCATGCCGCGTGCCGGTTGAGCGGGACCACCGGCCGGGTCAGACGGGTCAGGACACGATCATGAAAAAACTGCTTCAATTGGCTCTTGTTGTGCCCCTGTATGGGCAGCAGCCTGTCGTGGATTACGACATCGTCTACGTGCGCGCGCCTCGATCCGGCGACAGCCAATATGCCAGGCTGCCCGAAGTCTTCGACCCGATCCGGATCGAGCCGGGTGCTGACCTGATGCTGCTTCGTCCAAACGGGACCGAAGAGGTGCTGTTTGCGGGCGGAAACGGATCTGTGGTCGACCCCACTCTGAGTTTCGACGCGCAGTGGGTCTATTTCTCCTACTTCCCCGATCTTCGCGCCAGCGTCGTGAACTACCAGCGGCGCAACGCGCCTCCCGGCGGTGCCGACATCTACAAGCTGAACCTGAGCACGCGGCAGGTGATCCGGCTGACGAACCAGGAGTGGACCCCGCCGGGCGGACCCACGAAGTGGTCAGCGGACCCGCTGCGCTCCACTTCGTCCGGCAGCTACTACCTCGGCTACGGAATCTTCAATCTCGGTCCGTGCCCGTTGCCCGATGGCCGCGTGATGTTCACCAGTTCGCGCGACAGCTACTTCCCGAACAGGGATTTCACGTTCCCGAACCTTCGGCTCTACGTCATGGACGAAGACGGCAAAAACGTCGAACAGATCGGACACCTCAACATCGGAAGCGCGCTTCATCCCACGGTTTTAGTGGATGGCCGGGTGATGTTCTCGAGCTATGAGGCACAGGGCCTCCGCGACAATCGCGTATGGGGACTCTGGGCGATCTGGCCCGACGGCCGCAAATGGGAGCCGCTGTTCAGCGCCTTCACGGAAGCCGCGGCCATGCACTTCCAGACGCAGTTGACCGACGGCCGTGTGGCCGTGACCGAATACTACAACCTAAACAACAACGGCTACGGCACGGTGCTCGCGTTTCCCGCGAACCGGGCCGCGCCGTTCGGGTCCCCCAATCCGTTCGATTCGTCGAACCCGCTCGTCCGGCGCGGCCTTTGGTGGCTCGCGCCCGGACACGAGGCTCATCTCACGCCGCGCTACAAGCAGTACCCGTTCTCGCCGCCAGGCCTATTAGCACTGAGCGCGTTCACGCACGGAGAGGATGAAGCGTCTTCGCGCGCGCTTGACGGGACGTTTGCGGGCAAGGTCACGCATCCGTCAGGGGCCCCCGATAACGACATGCTGGTGAGCTATTCGCCCGGCCCGGCGAATTCGCTCAATCGGCCCACCACGCTTCCGTGGTACGACGGCGGCATCTATCTGTTGAAGTCTGGCGTGCCGCTTACCGATCACACGCGACTGGTGAGAGTCAAGAACGACTCCGGGTACAACGAGATTCATCCGCGTGCGGTCGTTCCATACTCGCGAATCCACGGCGCGCCACGGCCCGCCGCGCTCGCGTGGCTGCCGAACGACGGATCCGGTGGTGCGCAGTTGCCTGCCGGAACTCCCTTCGGACTGGTGGGAACCTCGACTTTCTACAAGCGCAACACCTCACCGGGAAAGGGCGTGGCTCGCTTCGCGGGTCTTGATCCGTTCAACTCGACAGAGAATGGACCGAGTTCGAACTGGTGGCAGCAAGGTGCTGACGCGGGCCGCTATTCCAACTCCGACATCTGGGCCGTGCGGATCGTGGCGATGGAAAGTGTCGCGGTGCGGAGCTACGGACCGCGATTCTACGAACCGGGGTTCCGTGCCCACTCAGCGGTCGAGCGCCTGCGGATTCTCGGGGAGATTGCGCTACGCAAGGCGGGAGTCACCGATCCGGAAGGCAATCCGGACACGAGTTTCCTCGCCCGCATCCCCGCCGACACCCCGTTCACCTTCCAAACCCTCGACAAGGACGGAATGGTGCTGAACATGGCGCAAACCTGGCATCAGGTGCGTCCCGGTGAAACCCGTGCCGATTGCGGTGGCTGTCATGCCCACTCCCAACAACCGCTCGATTTCTCGCAAACCGCCGCGGCGCGCGGTGGATATGCGGTGCATCAGTTGATCGACAAGACTCCCCTTCTCACGAAAGATGCAAGCGGCAACACGATCGTCCGCGAAGTTTCCCGCCGACTGGTGGATGTCGAATACTATCGGGACATCAAGCCGATCCTCCAGCGGAGTTGCGTTCCGTGTCACACGAAAAACGCCACCGCTCCGGCAGGCCTCGTGCTCGACGATACGGCGGTGGTGGAAGGTTTCGAGGGTACCTGGCACCGGCTCGCCAACGACGAAGCCGCGCGGTACGGAGTCAAACCCGTGATCGCCAGCCAGACATGGCGGCAGATGAACGTCTCGCGTTATGTGCGCGCGTTCCAGTCTCGCCGAAGCCTTCTCGTCTGGAAGATTCTCGGCCGCCGCACCGACGGCTGGACCAACGCCGATCATCCCACCGAATCCACCCCCGGAGATTCCGCGACGTTGCCTCCGGGCGCGAATGCCAACGACGCGGACCTCGATTTCACCGGCACGATCATGCCTCCACCAGCGTCCGGTATTCCCCCACTGAGCGAAGACGACAAGCTCGCCATCATTCGCTGGATCGATCTCGGATGTCCGATCTCGTCGCAAGACCCCGAGCTGTCGAACTGGTTCGCCGATGAGCTGAAGCCAACGCTCACGGTCTCGGCGCCGCGTGCGGGCGCCAACGTCTCGCTCTCGCTGCTACGCGTCGGAATGTACGACTCCTACTCGGGGCTCGATCGTGCATCGTTCTCGGTGAAGGCGAGCTTCCCGATCAACGGAAAAGTGGCGGACACCGAACTTGCGCCGGACTTCAGCGAACAGGCCGGTCAGTACATCTGGACCCTGCCATTGGCGAGCCCCATCACCAGCCTCGCGAACGCGACCATCACGGTGAAGGTCAAAGACAACGCCAACAACTGGCAGGTGATCGAGAGGAGTTTCTCGGTTGGCTCGGGCGGTAGCACCGACACGATCGCGCCGACGGTCTCGATCACGGCTCCGCTGGCTGGCGCGATCGTGAACGGGACCTTCGCGTTGGCGGCGGCTGCTTCGGACAACACGGGCGTTGTGGGAGTCCAGTTTCTCGTGGACGGTGGCGCGGCGGGATCGGAGGATCTCGCCGCGCCGTATCAGTTCTCCTGGAACTCCGCGAGCGTGGCCGATGGCACCCATCGGATCTCGGCACGAGCACGGGATGCCGCAGGCAACATAGCCACTTCCGCCGAGGTCGGGATCACGGTACGGAACACACCCGTCGATACCGTTCCGCCCGCAGTCTCGATCACCGGACCCGCGGCTGGCGCGATCCTGTCGGGTTCGTTTTCGCTGAATGCCTCGGCCTCAGACAACGTGCGCGTAGCGGGCGTCCAGTTCCTGGTGGACGGGAACGCCGTGGGGGCGGAGGACACCTCGTCGCCGTTCGAACTCGTCTGGAATTCCACGAGTGTGCCGAGCGGAGCCCACCTCATCACCGCGCGAGCGCGTGATTCATCGGGAAACGTCGCCACCTCTCTCACGGTGCGCATCACCGTGCAGAACTTCGAGGGGGTCGTGGCCTCACGCGCGTTCGATGACGGATCCGCCGCCGGGCGCTACTGCCGGGGGCAGGCATTCAATGGCGTATCGCAAGTGGTGACCGAGCCTGATTCGCCGCAAATTCGCCTCTCTTCCGCCATGACGATCAGTGCCTGGGTCCGGCCCGGCGCGCTCTCCGGACCTTCACCCGTCCTCGTGAAGGAACGGCCCGGTGGAATCTCGTATGCGCTTTACGCTTCCGCGACAGCGGCGAGACCCGCGGCTTCGATCGTGAACACTGGTGCGGCGGACATTCCGGCGCAGGGCGGGATGGTCCTGCCCGCCGGCGCCTGGACCCACCTTGCCGCCACTTACGACGGCGCTCGCCTCACGCTCTACGTCAACGGAGCCCTGGTCCGCGCGGTTGGGGCGTCCGGTCCGCTCGCCTCCGGCGCCGGAGCGCTTCATATCGGCGCCAATCCGGCTCGCGGCGAGTACTTCAACGGAATCATCGACGAGGTCCGCGTCTACTCTCGGGCGCTGACGGACCTCGAGGTCCGGGCCGATATCAACCGGCTTGTCTCGGCTGCCTGCGCCACGCCGCTCGACTCGACACCGCCCGCGGTATCCTTGACCGCGCCCGCCAACAATGCCCAAGCAGGAGTTCTTGTTCGCGCATCCGCGTCGGCCTCCGACGCCTTCGGCATTCGCGAAGTTCAGTTTTGGGTGGACGGCCGTCAGGTGATCTTCAGCCGCACATTACCTTACACGGTGGTGTTCAGCACGGTGGGGTGGGCCGCTGGTCCGCACACGATCGCGGCAATCGCTGTCGATGCGGCGGGCAACCGGACTGTGTCCACGCCGGTCACGGTGAGGAAGTGATCAGTTCGTCCGGTAGTTGGTGAACTGCATGTCGATCCCGAATTCGTGTCCGCGCAGCAGTTGAATGATCTCCTGCAGGGAGTCGCGATCCTTGCCGCTCACCCGGACTAGATCGCCGTTGATCGCTGCTTGCACTTTCTTCTTGCTGTCCTTGATCACCTTGACGATCTCGCGGGCCTTCTCGATCGGAATTCCCACCTGAAGCTTGATCTCCTGCCGCACGGTGCTTCCCGCGGCGGGCTGAATCGGTCCGTGGGTCAGCGCCTTGATCGAAATCTTGCGCTTCACCAGCTTTGACTGCAGCACGTCGGAAACGGCCTTCAGCTTGAAATCGTCGGAACTGGTGAGCAGGATCTGCTTCTCTTTCTCGTTCAGCACGATATCGGACTTCGAGTCCTTCAAGTCGTAGCGCTGCTGCACTTCCTTCAACGCCTGTTGGACCGCGTTGAGCACTTCGGGCATCGGAACTTCCGAGACAATATCGAAACTATTATCGGGCATCGGTATTTTTCAACGTAGCACAGCGTTGCGCTGGAACGGCGGGCGAATTAGTATGAACAGTGATGATCCGGCGTCTCTGGACAGCGTTCCTGCCGGCCGTTCTCGCGGCCGCCACGCCGGATTTCGCGCGCGATGTCGAACCGCTGCTTCGGCAGCACTGCTTCCAGTGCCACGGCGAATCGGTCAAAATGGGCGAACTCGATCTGCGCACGCCGGAGTCAATCCGCAAGGGTGGAACCAAAGGTACCGCGATCGCTGATGGACACGCGTCGAAGAGCCTGCTCTATGCGCGCATCGCCGACAAGTCGATGCCGCTCGGACCGAAGAAGCTCTCCGAACGCGAAGCTCGCGTGATCGCGGAATGGATCGACGGCGGAGCCTCGGGCAGTGCCTCCACGGGGAAGGGGACGGGCAAGAGCACCAGGCATTGGGCGTTTGTGGCGCCATCGCGGCCCGCGGTGCCGTCACCGAAAAAGTCTGGTTGGGCACGCACCACGATCGACGCCTTCCTTCTCGCCAGGATGGAAGCGAGCGGAGTGGCACCCGTGGCGCCCGCATCGAAGGAGGCGTGGTTGCGCCGGGTCCACCTCGGATTGATCGGGCTTCCGCCGTCCGTCGCCGAGCAGCGTGCGTTTCTGGCCGACGACTCTCCAGAAGCGTTCGACCGCGTGGTGGAAGATCTCTTGAGCCGTCCTCAGTACGGAGAGCGCTGGGCGCGGCGCTGGCTCGATGTGGTCCGTTACGGCGAATCGAACGGCTACGAGCGCGACGGAACCAAGCCCAACGTCTGGCGCTATCGCGATTGGGTGATCGACTCATTCAATCGCGACAAGCCGTACGACCGCTTCGTGACCGAGCAACTGGCGGGTGACGAGATCGAAGGCTCGAACGCTGAAACGCAGATCGCAACCACGTTCCTTCGGCTCGGGACATGGGATGACGAGCCC
>CADECY010000063.1:0-29628 GCA_902825945.1 uncultured Acidobacteriota bacterium | reverse complement strand
CGCCGAGGAGTTGCAGGATCGCTATGATCAGTTGGACGACATCATCTCCGCGACCTCGTCCGCATTCCTCGGCGTCACGCTGCGATGCGCGCGCTGCCACGATCACAAGTTCGAGCCGTTCAGCCAGAAGGACTACTATCGAACGCTCGCGGTTTTCCAGCCGCTGAAGCGCCCACAAAAGGGCCGTGCCGAGTTCGACCGCCTGGTGGGAACCCACGACGAGATTGCCGCCTACGAGGCGGACAAGAAGAAGGCGGACGAGGCCGCCGCCGAGATTGACCGCAAGATCGAGCGCGTACGGCAGGACGTGCTGAAACGGCTGTTGAAGGAACGCGAGCGGAACAAGGTCGAATCCGATCTATCGTTCCTGGACCACGTCGAGACCGTGCTCGCCTTCTCGCAGCCGGTTGACCGCCGAAACAAGCAGCAAAAGGAACTGGTGGAGAAGTTCGAGAAACGCCTCGATGCTGTCTTGCTGCGGGAGGCGTCCGAGGAGGATCGCAAGTCGATTCTCGCCTGGCGCTCCGAGAAGGATGCTGTCAACAAGGCCCGCATGCCGGAGCCGCCGCGCGCCTACATCTGGATGGAGGATCCTTCGGAGGTTCCCCCGACCAAGCTCCTGACGCGTGGCGATCCACGCCGGCCAGCCGATGAACTGACTCCCGGAATTCCGGCGATTCTCGGCTCGATCGACCCCTCGGCAATCAAGGCAGGGTCCAAGTCGAGCGGCCGCCGCCTGTGGCTGGCGCGCTGGTTGACCCGCCACGACAATCCGCTCACCGCGCGTGTGATGGTGAATCGCATTTGGCAGTCTCACTTCGGCGAAGGATTGGTGGCGAGCGAGAATGATTTCGGCGTGATGGGCCAGCGTCCGTCGAATCCCGAATTGCTCGACTGGCTCGCCACAGAATTCGTCCAATCGGGCTGGAGCGTGAAGCATCTCCAACGGCTGATCACGAAATCGGCCGCCTACCGTTTGTCGAGCGAGTGGAACGAAGGCTCCGGCAAGGCCGATCCCGAGAACGCGATGCGCTGGCGGTGGTCGCCGCGCCGGTTGGATGCCGAGGTCCTGCGCGACTCGACCCTCGCCGTCAGCGGCAGGTTGAACCCGAAGACGCACGGCAAAAGCGTCTATCCGAAGCTGGCCGAGGCGGTGCTCGCCGGCCAGTCACGCCCGGGCGACGGCTGGGGTAAATCGGATGAGGCTGAGGCTTCGCGGCGGAGCGTCTACATTTTCGTCAAGCGCAGTCTGGCGGTGCCGGAACTCGAAGTGCTCGACACTCCGGACACCACGTCGAGCTGCGAACAGAGGCCCGTGTCGACGACGGGTCCGCAGGCGCTGATCTTCTTCAATGGCGAATTCACGCACGCGCAGGCGCGGAATCTCGCCGCGCGCTTGTCGAAGGAAGCCGGACCGGACACGCGCGAACGCATCGAACTCGCTTATCGCCTCACGGTCGGCCGCGTGCCTTCCGCCGCCGAGATCGAGAATGCGCGCCAGTTCCTCGCGGACAATGCCAAACAGATCGCGGGCGAAGGCGGCGCGGACGCGGACAAGCGTGCTCTCGAAGGGTTCGCGCTGGTGCTGCTGAACAGCAACGAGTATTTCTACTGGATGTGACCATGAACAGCGAATTCTGCGGACGCACGCGCCGCGAAATGCTCTGGGAGATGGGCGGCGGATTCGCCGGAACCGCGCTCACCTGGATGCTGGCGCAATCGGGCTTTTTCGCCAAGGCCGCGCCAGGCGTGGCTCCTGCCACCGCACCGAAGAAGCCGCACTTCGCCGCCAAGGCAAAGCGCTGCATCTTCCTGTTCATGTATGGCGGCCCGAGCCAAGTCGACACGTTCGATCCGAAGCCGATGCTCACCAAGTATCACGGACAGCCGATGCCGGGTCTCGATGACGATCCGTTGCTGAAGGCACGCAAGCCGGGAAATCTGCTCGGGTCCACGCGTAAGTTCAGCAGGATGGGGCAGTCGGGAATCGAGATCTCCGATCTCTATCCGCATCTCGGACAACTCGTGGATCGCATGGCCATCGTGCGCGGCACCTATGCCGACAGCTTCGCGCATGGATCGGGCTTGCTGCAGATGAACACCGGATTCATCCGTCAGGGCTTTCCGAGCATGGGTTCGTGGGTGTCCTACGGGCTCGGCACCGAGAATCAGAATCTGCCCGGGTTCGTCGTGATGCTCGATCATCGTGGCGGTCCGATCTCGGGCCCGCCGAACTGGTCGTCCGGATTCATGCCGGCGTCGTTCCAAGGCACGCAGTTCCGCACGAGCGGAGATCCGGTGCTGTACCTGAAGCCAGCCGATGGTGTGAGCGCCGGGCAGCAGCGCCAGCAGCTCGACCTACTTGCGCGCATGAATGAACTCCGCGTGCCCGCGGGCCCGGAGAATTCCGAACTCGCCGCGCGCATCGCGAGCTATGAACTCGCCTTCCGCATGCAGAACACGGCGCCGGAAGCGGTGGACTTGACGAAGGAGACCGAAGCGACGCGAAAGCTCTATGGCATGGATGAAGAGCGCACCGGTAGGTTCGGCCGGCGCTGCCTGATCGCGCGCCGCTTGGTCGAGCGCGGAGTCCGGTTCGTTCAGGTCTACTCGGGCGGCGGCCACGGTGACGACACGTGGGACGCGCATGGCGATGTCGACAGGAATCACATCAAGCACTGTGGCGATACCGACAAGCCCATTGCGGGCCTGATTCGCGACCTCGAGAGCCGCGGTCTGCTCGACGAGACACTGATCTTCTGGGCGGGCGAGTTCGGGCGTACACCGTCGTCGCAGAACAAGAACGGTCGCGATCATTCGCCGCGCGGCTTCTCGACTTGGATGGCGGGCGGAGGTGTCAAGGGCGGACAGGTGATCGGCTCCACCGATGACTTCGGATACGCGGCGGTCGAGAACAAGGTCCACGTGCATGACCTGCATGCGACCGCGTTGCACCTGATGGGGCTCGATCACACTCTGCTGACCTACTTCCACGGTGGCCGCAACATGCGCCTCACCGATGTCGCGGGACGCGTTGTGAAGGAGATGATCGCATAGACCGCCTGATGCGCTGGGCCGGCGCCGCGGCGGCCGTGGGGAGCATCTTCCTTCTGCTGTTCCAGATCTCGACTCACGTCCGGTTTCCGGCGGTGATCGAAATGATGGAGGCCACCGTGCTCCAGCATGTGGAGCGGGCCGCCTCGGGCCAGCCCATCTATACCGAACCATCCCGCGAGTTCGTTGCGCTCGCCTACAATCCCGGCTTCTATTACGCCTCGCTGCCGGTAACGTGGCTGTTCGGCGTGAGCCTGGCCGCGCTACGGCTTCAGGCGATTCTGGCTCTGTTGTGCACCGGGGTCATGATGTTTCTCGTTGTCCGGGATCAGACGCGCGATCGTTCGTGGGCGCTCGCCGCGGTGGGTCTATTCGCGGCTGGTTATAAGGCGATGGATGCCTACCTGGATAGCGCGCACAGCGACTCGTCGATGCTGTTCTGCGGGCTGGCGGGCAGTTGGCTGGTGGCACGGCGCAAAGTGATCGCGGGCATGATCATGCTGACCTGCGCGTTCTGGTTCAAGCAACAGGGCGTCTGGTTCGTGATTGGCGCGATCGTTTTCGAACGGTCGCTCGCCGCGGCCGCTGTTCCGGTGCTGTTGGGCGCGATCCCCTACGTTTTCGCGGGAAAGGCGTTGTTCGGATCGCACTTCCACTATCACACCTGGGAGGTTCCGCGAGCATGGATCGATCCGGCCGGGGCGTCGCCCGCTGAGTTGTTGCGAATCCTCGCGGGCGCCTGCCTGCCGCTGCTGGTCCCAGCGGTCTGGCGATTGTGGCGCACGATCGGCCGGCCATCGATTTGGCACGCGCAACTGGCCGCCGCGGCGATGATCGCCTTGGCTGGAATGCTCGACTCGGGATCGAGCAACAACGTCTACGCGCCCCTGGTGACGCTGCTGATCTTGTTCGCCGTCTTCGGGCTCGCATCGATGGCAAGGTTCGATTTCGCACTCTCCACGGCCGTACTGATTCTGTCATTTCTCGCGATGGCCAACAATCCGCGCGACCTGACGCTACCCAACGAGGCAGATTCGAACTACGCCGAGTTCCTCACGTATTCGAAGTCGCTCGGCGGCACCGTGTGGTCGCCGAAGTTCGGGCAACTACCCGAGAAGCCCTTTGCGTACGGAGCGCACTGGGTCGCGGTCTACGACCTGATTCGGGGTCCAGGCCGCGATGAGCGCGCGCACCCCATCACCCAGCGCTTGCTGACCCCGCGCCCGGACTTCATCATCATGCACAACGAACTCGAGCCCGACCCGGTGCTCGGATTCCTGGCCGGCGAGTATCGCCTGCATGAGGATCTCGGGGAGCGGTTCCGGCCGCTCGGCAACGTCCCGCACCGCTTCGGAATCGTGTGGCCTCGGTTAGTCTACAAGCGTACGGTGCGGTAGTCAGCGGGCGCTCAATTGCTCGCGCACCCGCTCCAGCCACTTCCGATCGGCCTCGGAAAGGGACTGTGCCGCATCCGCGATTTCGTGCGCCGGAGCGAATCCCTTCGAGGCCGCCAGCGCCGCCCATGCGTAGGCGTGTAGCGTGTCATATTCGCCGCCGCTGCGTTTAGAAAGGAGCAACTCGGTAAGCCGGACCTGGCATCGCGGATTGCCGCCAGTGGCACAAAGGATAGTAGCGCCGCGCACGCTCTTCATCCCTTTCGACTCCGTTGCTGGCGGCGTACCGGTCGCCGAGAAACTCCTGTACCGCCACGCTGCCGGGCACGGACGCGTCCCGAATCTGCTTCCAGGCAGCCCCCGAATTCTCGGGCGATGCCGCCACTAGCAGGTCCGCCTGCCTTGCTCGAATATCGCTGGTCCGTGGTTCTTCTTCGCCGCCGCGTCGATCAGCTGCCGCGGGTACTTTCGCTTTTCGAGCTTCAGAAGTGACTCTCGGGCTCGCTTGATTGATTCTGGCTTGGCGTCCGGCTTCTTCAAAGATACCCATTGCTCAACGGCCCGGATCGCGCGCTCGTCGAGCCAGAAGCCGAGCGGGCTGGCCACCTCGATGTTCTCGGGACGGCCTTGTTCGTTGATGACGATCGAAATAAGCACTCTTCCCTGCAAGCCGATTTCCCCGGCCTGCGGTGAGTACTCGGGTTCCACCTTGCTGAGCACCGAGGGCGGAAGCACGCTGTTGCCGACTCGCATCGGGGCCTGTTTGGGCGCCTGTGCGGGAAGCATCCCTGCGGCCACGGCGAAGCACGTGATTCGCTGTATCGCCGTCATTTCGACTCCAGCCGGCGCTGGATTTGGTCCACTGCGCTGCGGTCTTCTGCCGACAGCACCCGGATTGCCTCGGCGATTTCGTTGCTGGGCTCGGTGCCTTTGGTTTGTGCAAGCAAGGCCCACGCGAACGCCTGCAGCTTCTCTGCCTTCGTTGCGCCATCCTTGGCGAAGAGCGATTCCGCGAGCTGGTACTGACACGACGCCAGTCCGCTGGACGCGCAACGGCGGTAGTACTGACGCGACCGCTCACTATCCTCGCTGACTCCGATTCCGGTGCTGTAGCGGTCACCCAGAAACTGCTGCGCGTGTGCACTGCCCAGATCGGCCGCTTCGTGAATCAGCTTCCATGCGGTTTCCTCCCCTTGCCGCGTCATGAGTTGCCGGCTTCCCAACTCGAACATCGCAGGTCCGTGCTTCAGATTCGCGGCGGCGCGGATCAACTCGTCCGCACGCTTTTCGTCGCGTGCGATTTTCTTGCCGGCCCCGTACTCACGGGCCAACGCGAACATCCCAGCCGGATCCTGCCGCCGGGCAAGTTCCATGAGCCATGCGATTTCCGCGGGCTGCCTGGCCGGCGGGGCGGTTGATAGCCGGAAGTTGACCTCCACGGTCGCGAACACCCGCACCGGGTTGCCGCGCTTTGCTCCCGGTTGGAAAGCCCACTGCTCCACCGCGGCGGCCGCGCGCTCGTCGAGTCCACTGCCAAGCGGCTTGATCACCCTGATCTCCTCGGCGCGGCCCTCCTCCGACACGACAATCGAGAGCAGGACCGTGCCCTGCACTCGGGCGTCTTGCGCTTCCGGCGTGTACACCGGTTCGACCTTGTTCAGCACCTTCGGCGGCACCACATCGCCACCCACGCGGTACACGGGCTTCCGCTGCCCGCTGACACCCATCGCGAAGGCCAAGACCGCAGCCGCCCAGCGTGCCCACATCGCCCGTTACTCCGGCTTTTGCAGGACCTCGTTCAGCGAGCCCTGGCGGTAGCCCTCGAGATCGAGCGTGACATAGTGGAATCCCAACGGCTTGAAGATCGCAGTCAACTGGCCGGCCATCTCGAGATTCAACGCCTTCCCCAACTCCTCGCGCGCGATCTCGAGCCGCACCAGTTCGCCATGATAGCGGACGCGGAACTGGCGGAATCCGTGAGCCTTCATCGCTTCTTCGCCGTTCTCCACCGTTTTGATCACTTCCTTTGTGACCGGCGTTCCGTAGGGGATGCGAGAACTCAGGCATGCCGCCGCGGGGCGATCCCAGAAGGGAAGTCCCGCCTGCCGCGACAATTCTCGGATCTCGGCCTTCGACAGCCCGGCTTCGACGAGCGGAGCCTTCACTTCGTGGATCTTCGCCGCGCGCTGTCCGGGCCGATAGTCGCCGAGGTCGTCCTTGTTCACGCCATAGACGATGTTCGGAACGCCGCGCTCGGCCGAGATTGCCTCCATGCGCTCGAATAACTCGTCCTTGCAGTGGAAGCAGCGATCCTTGTCGTTCTTGACGTAGTCCGGATTCTCGAACTCGAACGTCGGAATCAACTCGTGACGGAAGCCGCAGATCCGCGCGTACTCGACCGCGTCGCGTTTGTGCGATTCCGGAATCGAAGGCGAGTCGGCGGTGATCGCCACCGCGCGTTCCCCTAGCGTTTCGTTCGCGGCCCAGGCGAGATAAGCCGAGTCAGTGCCGCCCGAATAGGCGACCAGTACGTCGCTGAGTCCGCGCAGGATTTCGAAGAGCCGGTCCTGCTTGGATTGAAGCGATTGTGGGTCTGCCACGGACGGAGGCGGTCCCAGAGTCACCAACGCTGCCATAGTGCGATTATAGCGGCATGGTGCGTACCGCGGCATCGCTGCTGATTGCCATCTCGATGGCTCGCGCCACGGATCCGGAAGTCACCGCGGTCGCCCGCCGCATCGCTTCCGTTCAGTCGCGGCTGCCATGGTTTGGACCGCCCGATGCCGAGGGTATGGCCGACGTTCCGTACGCACGTGAGGAGCGGCTCAAACGGAGCCGTCCGCGTCCGCGTGGATCGGCGTTGGCCGATTGGGCCTCGATCACGTTGGAGCGGATTCCGCTCGACTGGGGCTCCGATCTCCGATGCGTGGAATGCGACGGGAAAGTTCCTTGCCCGATCGAGTGGATCGAGGAGTTGAAAAAGCAATCGGCCCGCCGCGACCAGTATTCGGCCGAGCCGAAGAGCGCGGTGTTGGCGGCCCGGAGCGAACGGCGTGCCAGCCGGCACCAGTTCTGGGATTCGTTTCCGGACGGGATGCGAATCCCAGAACTGGGCCGAACCGGTTGCGATTCCAGCCGCGGAATCCCGGTGATTCGCTCGATGGCGAGCTCACCTACGACCCCGAGATGTTCGAACTGACAAGCATGCGAACCGGCCGCTTCTCCGTCACCCTCGCCAAGCTCATCGATGGTCACTGGCTACCGGTTCGCATTGTTCAGGAGAAGCCGGAACGCCTCGAGATCGAGTACGCAATTAGTTGGCTAGTTGGCGCTGCTTCGGCGCCGAGAGTTCACTCCAGTTCGAAGATCCGGAGGGGCCCGGCGAGATGACGCCCGGCCCCTCGATCATGCCTATTGCAAAGGCAGCTTGGCTTGGTCTTCACCCTCTTCCGGCACGTCTTCGGCTTCCGGCACCACACCGGCTGCCGCCACCGAATCGCCCTCATCCGCCCGCACGAGCCGCACACCCTGGGTCGAGCGGCCCGCCTGGCGAATCTGAGCGGATTCGATCCTGATGATCTTGCCGTCCTTGGTGATGATCATCAGGTCCCACGTCTCCTTGACATAGAGACACGCCACCACGGGGCCGGTCTTGTTGGTCGTCTTCATGTTGATGACGCCTTTGCCGCCGCGTGACTGATGGCGATAGTCGCCGAGCTTGGTGCGTTTGCCATAGCCCTGCTCGGAAATGGCGAGGATCAGTCCGTCCGTCGCGGTCTGCTCATCGACCACTTCCATGCCGACTACCGCGTCACCCTCTTCGAGTGAGATGCCGCGCACTCCGCGCGCCGGACGCCCCATGGGACGGACCTCGTCCTCATTGAACTTGATCGCCATGCCTTCGCGGGTGCCGATGAAGATATAATCCGCACCGTTGGAAAGGCGCGCCGCGATCAGCTCGTCTCCTTCGTCGAGCGAGCACGCGATGATGCCGCGCGACAACGGATTGTCGAACTCGGTGAGTTCGCACTTCTTGATCACGCCATGCTTGGTGAGCATGACGATGTGACGGCCGGCCACGAACTCGTGCACGGGCAGGAAGGCTTTCGGCGTCTCATCCTCTTGCAGGCTGATCAGACCGGAAATGTTCTTGCCTTTGCTAGCCGTACCCGCGTCCGGGATGTGATAGATCTTCAGCCAGTAGACGCGGCCCATATTCGTGAAGATCAGCAGGTAGCTGTGGGTGTTGGCGAGAATCAGATGCTCGACCACATCCTCGGTGCGCGTCCCCATTCCGATCCGCCCCTTGCCGCCGCGTGACTGGCGCCGGTAGGTGTCGATCGGAGTACGCTTGAGGTAACCGCCGCGCGTCACCGTGACAGCGACGTCTTCCTGCTGGATCAGATCCTCGAGCACGATCTCGCCGGGATCATCGACGATCTGAGTCCGGCGCGCGTCGCCGAACTGCTTGCGGACTTCCTTCAACTCGTCGATGATGACGCCGCGCAGTTCCTTGTCCGAGCCGAGGATCTCGAGATATCTCGCGATCATCTTCTGGATCTCTTCGAGTTCCTCCAGGATCTTCTGGCGCTCCATGCCGGTCAGGCGCTGGAGTTGGAGTTCGATGATCGCCTGGGCCTGCCGCTCGCTGAATTCGAACCGGCCGATCAGTCCTTCACGCGCTTCCTTCGGCGTGCCCGCCGCGCGGATGATCTTGATCACCTCGTCCATGTGATCGAGTGCCTTGCGGAATCCGAGCAAGATATGCTCGCGCTCGCGCGCCTTGCGCAACAGGTAATCGGTCCTGCGCCGGACGACCTCGACGCGGTGGTCGATGAACCGCTTGATGCAGTCGATCAGGCCCAGTTCACGCGGCTGGCCGTTGACAATCGCCAGCATGATGATGCCGAAGTTCAGTTGCAGTTGCGTGTGCTTGTAGAGGTTGTTGAGCACGACTTCGGCGTTTTCGTTCCGCTTCAGCTCGATCACCACGCGCATGCCATCGCGGTCGCTCTCGTCGCGCACGTCGGAGATGCCTTCGAGCTTCTTGTCGTTGACCTGCGCGGCAATGTCCTGGATCAGCTTCGCCTTGTTGACCTGATAGGGAAGCTCGTTGATGATGATTGCTTCACGGTCCTTGCCGAACTTCTCGGTCGCGGCCTTGGCCCGCATCTTGATGCTGCCGCGGCCGGTTCGGTAGGCGTTGAGGATTCCCTCGCGGCCGAGGATGAATCCGCCGCCCGGGAAGTCCGGGCCCTTCACTCCGTCGTCTCCGGCCATGACGTCGGCTAGCGTGGACGACGGATTTCGCACCAGCTTGATCGTCGCGTCGATGATCTCGGTGAGATTGTGCGGCGGGATGTTGGTCGCCATGCCGACCGCGATGCCGGAAGATCCGTTGATGAGCAGATTCGGCACACGGTTCGGAAGAACCTCGGGCTCTTCGGTCGAATCGTCGTAGTTGGCGCGGAAGTCGACCGTTTCCTTGTCGATATCCTCGAGCATCGCCGACGCGATCCGGGCCAGTTTGGCCTCGGTGTATCGCATCGCGGCTGGCGGATCCCCATCGATCGATCCGAAGTTCCCCTGGCCCGCGATGAGCGGGTAGCGCATGTTGAAGTCCTGCGCCAAGCGGACCAACGTGTCGTAGATCGCGCTGTCGCCGTGCGGGTGGTACTTACCCATCACGTCGCCGACGATACGAGCGCACTTCTTGGTGGCCTTGTTGTGCTGCAGGCCCATCTCGTGCATTCCGTAGAGGATGCGGCGGTGGACGGGTTTCAATCCGTCCCGGACATCGGGTAGCGCCCGGCCCACGATCACGCTCATCGCATAATCGAGGTAGGAACGCCTCATCTCATCTTCGATATTGATGGGGATCAGGTTCTTGGAGTCGCCCCCCAGCGGCATCTGGCTCGGTGGGCCCTGCGGCGGATCATTTTCTGCCAAAGATGTTTTACCTCTGTTCCATTTTACCAGCACGGGCTTTGCTATTCTGAGTCGATGCTTCGATCTGCTCTCCTACTCCTCGCGGCATCCTCGAGTTTGTTTGCGCAAGGCCGCAACGTTCCCGGGCAATTCGACTACTACGTGTTGAGCCTTTCCTGGTCGCCGGAACACTGTGCCGGACCCCAAGGCTCCCGTGACCGCTTCCAGTGCGGCGGCGAGCGCAAGTTCGGATTCATCGTTCATGGACTTTGGCCTCAGTTCGAACGCGGCTGGCCCGAATCGTGCGGAACGGGCCCCGGACCGGATCGCGCGACGATCGACGAGATGATGCCGATCATGCCGAGTCCAGGCCTGATGCGCCACGAATGGCAGAAGCACGGCACCTGCAGCGGACTGACACCCAAGCAGTACTTCAACCGGATCCGCGATACGTACCGTGCGATCAAAGTCCCGCCCGACTATCAGCAGCCGCCGCGCCAGATCACCGTCAAGCCCACTGATATCGAGGCGAAATTCGTGGCCGCGAATCCGGGGATGACGCCGCAGTCGATCGGAATCGTGTGCACAGGCAATGGGCGATTCCTGCAGGAGGTGCGGATTTGCCTGGACAAGAACATGAAGCCGCGGCCGTGTTCGGCGGATGTACGGGATTGCCGGAGCCCGCAAGTGATCATGCAGCCGGTGAAGTAGCGCCGTTGCTACACTGAAATCAGCCCATGATTTCGGTCGTCATCCCGATCCACAACGAAGAACCCACGATTCTCCGTCTTTACGACAAGCTGACCGCCGTCCTCGAAGGGATTCAGAAGAAGTACGAAATCATCTTCGTCGACGACGCATCGACTGACAATAGCTTCAATCTACTGTCGAACCTGGTCGAGACCGACGGACGTCTCCGGGTCTTGAGACTGCGGCGGAACTTCGGACAAACGGCGGCCCTTTCGGCCGGATTCGACGAAGCCCAGGGCGACATCATCATCTCGCTTGATGGCGACTTGCAGCACGATCCCGAGGACATCCCCGCACTTCTGCAGAGGATCCACGAAGGCTACGATATCGCCAGCGGATGGCGGAAGCATCGCATCGACAACGCGATTCGCAGAATTCCTTCCCGCGTCGCCAACTGGATGATGAGGAAGGCGAGCGGCGTGGATCTCCACGACTTCGGCACCACCTTCAAGGCCTACCGCGCCGAAGTGCTCAAGGACGTCAACCTCTACGGCGAACTCCACCGGTTCATCCCGGCCCTCGCGAGCGTCTACGGTGCGCGCGTCGCCGAAGTCGAAATCAAAAACGTGCCGCGCGCGGCGGGTACGTCGCACTATGGGATCGGGCGCACGTTCCGCGTGCTGTTCGATATTCTTACGATCCGCTTCCTGCTCACCTACTTCACCCGTCCGATGCACTTCTTCGGCAAGGTCGGGCTGGTGAGCGGCACTCTGGGCAGTCTCGTGCTCGGATTCCTATTCGTCAAGAAGATGCTCGGTTACGAGATTTTTTACGAGCACGGTCCGCTGATGATGGCGGGCATGCTGCTGCTTCTTACCGGCGTCATGACGTTCTGCACCGGGTTGCTCGGAGAGATGATGATGCGGACCTACTTCGAGAGTCAGGGGCGCCGCATCTACGCCGTGCGCGAGGTGCGCGCGAGGAAAGATCCGCAGCTCAGGACGCAGCAGCGCCGGCCGTAATCTCGGGCTCGCGCAGGGAGATCACTCCGCCCATCATTCCGGCGAGTGCCGACTGCCGGTAGCGGAAAATCGATTTCAGTTGGGATCCGATCAGTGCGCCATGCGCGATCGCGCCGAGGGGTCCGAACGGCAGTTCGTAATCGACCCTGTCCGACACCAGTGTGCCGGATTCCGTCTCGCGGAAGGTGTGCAGGTGGCGCCACAGCGAGTATGGGCCCTTGACCTGGACATCAATGAAGCAGGAGGGCGGCTCGTAGTCGGTGATGAGCGTCTTCCAATTCATCGGAATCCCCAGCCACCGGATCACGTAGTCGATTTCCAGGCCGGGCCTCATTTCGAGGTTCGGCGTCAGGATGCGAAAGTTCAGCCAGGGAGGTGTGATCCGCTCCAGATTCCCAGCGTTTTCGAAAACCGCGAATGCATCACGCAGCCCTAGCGGGACCTGCATTTCACACTGGAGGGTATAGGTCATCGTGGCGAACTCTCCTTCCAGAGCTGTCGCTGCCTGTCCGAGATCCGGCACGAATCGGGAAGTGTGGACTCGATGCCTGACTTGCGCAGATTCAACCGCGCGTCGAAGTAGCACGGGTCGATCTCGATGGCGCGGCGGAAGTCCGCTGCCGCTGGTTCGCGCAGCGCCAGACGCGACAAGGCTACCCCGCGATTGTTGATCGCGAGCGCGTCGTTCGGCCGGAGCGCGACGGCCCGGCCAAATTCCTTCAACGCATTGCTCGAATCGCCGGACATCAGGTAGGCTCTCCCCAGTTCGGATGCCACATCGGCGTTGCCGGGCGCACTAATTCTCGCCTCTTCGAGCAGCCGGATGGCTGTTGCCGGTTCGGAAACCCGCGCCAATTGGAGCCGAGGCCGGAGTTTCGCCGGCGCTTGCCGCATCGCGTCCTCCCACAGCGACGCCTCCGAAGCCCAGACCTCCGTCCGCGCCGCGCTAAACAGAGCCATCACGCACGCTCCCGCCACGAGCAGAATCGGGAACTCGGTACGCCGCAGTACCTGCGCTGCCGCGGTCGCGAAGCAGATCATCGGCAGATAGAGGCGGCGGTCCGCTGCCAGATCCTGGGCGGGGAAGATCGAGGACGTCGGAAGAAGCAGCAATAGCCCCGCGATCAGCCAGAGGCCCGCGCCCAGCCTTTCGGCGAACCGTGCCGCGACCACGCACGTGAACAGAATCGCGCCCCAGCACAGCGCTCCGCGCCAGTCGGCGACCACATCGATTTGCGGATCGACGGTGAATCCCACCGGGACCGCGAACAGTTGCACATAGCGGAGGATCGCCCAGCCTTGCGTCAGCAGGTAGGCGAGCGGGGTGATGCCAGCCTGCGTTCCCGCGCCCGACCCGGGGATCACCACCGTTGCGTAGGCGACACGGGCCACGAGGGCCAGGGAAATCACGAACATCGCAGCGATCGGCGGACGTTCGGCGCGATTACGCGACATCGTCACATGCATCAGTGCCAGCAGGGCGGGGAAGGCCGCGCACTCCTCCTTCGAGAGCATCCCGAGGATGAACAAGCCCACGCAAAGCCAGTGCCGGCCCCGGATCCAGGCGTACAGGGCGCCAATGCAGAACATCGTGGCAAGCAGCGTTCCGCGGGCAAAAACATAGGCGACCGCTTCTGTTTGGACCGGATGCAGCGCGAAGATCATCGCCGCAATCAGCGCCGCCTGCCGCGTGACCAGGCGCGATAGGCAAAGCCAGAGCAGCACTGAGGAGGCCAGGTGCACGAGCAGATTCACCGCGTGGAATCCGCGGGGCGACTCGCCGCCGAGCGCGTAATTCACCCAAAAGCTGAAGTAGGTGAGCGGACGCGTCTGCGTGAATCTCCACACGTCGCGCCATCCGTCCGCCGAGGTAATCGCGGGGTCGGCGAGCATCCCGAAGTCGTCGTAGTGGAACGGTGCCCAGAGGGTTCCGCCGAAGGCGATCACCACCGCCGCGACAATCAGGATCGGGACGCGCAAGTGCTATTATCTTAGGTCTCTCTGGCCTCGCGCCACGACCGATCATGGCGAAACCTCAACGGCCCAAGACCGCCGCCGAACGAAAGGCGCGCCTCCGGACGATTCTCGATCATCTCGACGCGCTCTATCCGAACGTCACCTGCGAACTGAATCACTCGAACGCCTGGGAACTTCTGGTGGCCACTATTCTCTCCGCCCAATGCACCGACAAGCGCGTGAACATGGTCACGCCGGGACTGTTCGCGAAGTATCCAACGGTGCGGGATTTCGCCAACGTGTCCCAAGAAGAACTCGCCGAGGATATCCGTTCCACCGGCTTCTTCAACAACAAGGCGAAGTCGGTGATCGGCGCGGCGAAGAAGGTGCTCAACGATTTCGGCGGTGAAGTCCCGCCGAGCATGGAGCAACTGCTCACCGTTCCTGGCGCCGCGCGCAAGACGGCGAATGTCGTGCTCGGAACCGCGTTCGGCATCGCAAGCGGTGTCGTGGTCGATACGCACGTCCAGCGGATCGCCAACCGGCTCGACCTCACCAAGGAATCCGATCCGGTCAAGATCGAGCAGGATCTGGTCAAGCTCCTCCCTCGAGACCGCTGGATTCTGTTTTCGCACCAGATCATCCATCACGGGCGGCGTATGTGCACGGCCCGGAATCCGCAATGTGCCCAATGTCCGATCGAGCCGTTGTGCTACGCCAAGGACAAGAGCGTTTGAAGCGCACAGGCCGCGAAGGCGCGGCGCCAAATGTCTCGGAACACGCCGCTGGCGGGGCGCCGAAGCGAGTCCGTTGTGCGCGTGTTCCTTTGAAGGCTGGGCTCATCGCCGCCGCCCTCCTTTCCGGATGCGCGCGCGGTCCGGAGTTCTACGCGCCTCCGGCCCATCAGTATCAACATGGGTTCAAGGCTGGTGGGCTGAAGCCGTGGATCGCCATGAACGACCCGCTTGCGCCTGCGCACTTGGCCGAGGGCGTGAGCCCGCTCGAAGGCGATCGTCATCGCTGGGTCGAGTCCAAGGCCATCATGAAGTTCGACCTGGCGGTGACCAACGAGCTTCGGTTCTCGACCGACCTCAGCGCGCCGGCTGCCACCGTCCTGGTGTTGCTCGTGAACGGCCATGAAGTTGACCGTGTCCGGTATGACGCCGCCGGTGAGCGCCGGTACGAAAAGGCAATCGACCGCTCGATTCTGCGCGCCGGAGAAAATAGCGCGACGCTCGAAACCGATCGCCGGATCGCACTGTTCAACGCGGGTTTCGTCGAGTAGATGCCACAGCCTGTCTACATCCTGCTCGGCGTCGCCATGACGGTGCTCGCCTCGTTCGGACTGGGCCGCGAATTCTGGCGCCGTTTTCCCGCGCCGCTGTTTCGCGAGGAACGGACCGCGTTCGAGTTCCTGACAGGCTCGGCGCTTCTGAGTCTCATCGTCTTCCTGCTGGCCGCCGCGCACGTGATCCACAAGGGTACGATCGTCGCGGTCGCGATTGGGGCGGCTGCGCTGTTGTTTCGCCGCCGCGCTCCGGCCCCCTCGTTTCCGTTGCTTCCCGGTTGGCTCGCGGCCACGCTTGCGATCCCGGCGCTGGCGTTCGGGGTCTGGGGGTTCGTCCACGCCTTCGCGCCAGAATTGAGTCCCGATGGCAGCGCGTATCATCTCGGCCACGTCTGGCGCTACTACCGCGAACACGGCTTTCCGGCCATCACCACCAATCTCTACGCGAACCTCTCGCAGGGAATGGAGATGCTGTTTCTGTTCGCGTATCCATTCGGAAAATACTCAGGCGCGGCGCTGACGCACTTTGCCTTCTTTCTCTGCCTGCCTTGGCTGATCCTCTCCTACGGGCGCCGCTTCGGATTCCCAGCGGCGAGCGCTTGCGCGGCGGTGATCGTGATGGTGGTGCCCGTCGCCGGGATCGATGGCGCCAGCGCCTACAACGATGTCGCGGTGGCGGCGGTTATGTTCGGATCGTTCTACCTGCTTCGAATATGGGAGCAGACCCGCGCGCACTCGATTCTCGCCGCCGCGGGACTTCTCGCTGGATTCGCTTTCGCGATCAAGTACACCGCGTTTCTAGCCGTTCCGTTCGCGTTGGTCTTTCTCGCCGTCAAACGCGCTCCATGGAAGCGTGTGGCGATCACGGGCGCTTGCGCTGCCGCGATGATGGCGCCGTGGCTCGTCAAGAACGCTGTCGTGCTCGGGAATCCGGTTTCACCGTTCTTCAATCAGTGGTTTCCAAACCCCCATATCCACGTCTCGTGGGAACAGCAATACAAGCGCGACATGCAGACCTACGGACTGCCCGATCGCAGAGCCATTCCGCTCGAGGTTACGAT
This sequence comes from uncultured Acidobacteriota bacterium, assembly GCA_902825945.1. Taxonomy (GTDB): domain Bacteria; phylum Acidobacteriota; class Terriglobia; order Bryobacterales; family Bryobacteraceae; genus SYLY01. The sequence goes on along the minus strand of CADECY010000063.1, from coordinate 13,235 downwards.
TCGTGGTCAGGCGCTGAACGGACTGCTCGGTCCGCTGTTCCTGCTTGCGCCTCTCGCGCTCTTGTCGCTGCGAAGACGCGAGGGGCGCTATTTGCTCTCCGCCGGACTGCTCTACCTGCTTCCCTACTACGGAAACATCGGTACGCGCTTCCTGATCGCACCGCTGCCCTTCATTGCGTTGGCGATGACACTCGCCTTCGATCGCTTTCCCCGTTCGCTGGCGGTGGTCACACTGGCGCACGCGGTCAGTGCGTGGCCGCATGTGCTCAATCTCTACTGCGACCAATATGCATGGCGGTTCGACGCGTTCGAATGGCGCGCCGCACTCCGCTGGGAGAGCGAACACGACTTCCTGATGCGCCGCTGCTTCCCCTATCAGGTGGCGCGCGTACTGCAGGAAAAGGTGCCCGCCAACGGCCGCATCATCGCGCCGGGCCAAGTCGCTGAGGCGTTCACCAGCCGCGAGTCGCTGGTCGTCTACCAGTCCGCCGAGGGGCAGAACATCGGTGTCCAACTCTATTCGCCGCTGATCCGCGACTGGTCCGCGGCGCGGCGTCATCACTTTCGCATTCCCGCCGTCGCCACGCGCGGGGTGCGAGTGGTGCAGTTGAACACGCACGAACGGGACGAATGGTACGTCTTCGAATTTCGGATCTTCCATCGCGGTGCCGAAGTCGCGCGCGACCCGCAATGGAAACTCCGTGCCGATCCGATGCCGTGGGAAGTGCAGGCCGCGTTCGACAATAGCCCGCTCACAGGATGGCGCTCCTGGCAGCCGATCCGTCCGGGGATGTCGATGGAGGTTCGATTCCCATCCGCGGTCACGCTCGACGAAGTCGCGATCGATTCGCCCTCCGCCGAATACTCGTCCGCGATGGCGCTCGAATTCATGGATGAGCAGGGCAATTGGAAACGGGTGGATGTCAGACCGCGCCTGTATCAACTCGGGTATCCTCTCGGCCTGCGAAGTGCCGCCACCGGGATCATGAAGGCGCACGGCATCACGCACGTCCTGCTCCACGAGGGTGACCACATGGCGCCGGATGTCGAGAAGCGGACCTCCGATTGGAACTTCATCAAGATTGCCGAAGTCGCGGGCTTCCGTCTTTACGCGATTCGCTGAGGACCGCTGGCGGGCTAGAATACTCGATTGCGGCAACTGTTTCTCGGTATCGACGGCGGACAATCGAGCACCACCGCGCTCATCGGAGACGCGTCCGGACGTGTGCTCGGATCTGGCCGCGGTGGACCCTGCAACCACATCAGCGGACCCGAAGCCCGCACGCGCTTCATCGGCGCCATCGGCGGCTGCGTCGAGCAGGCTCTGCTGCAAGCCGCTGAGTCAGCGGATCGGCGCGAGTTCTCCGCCGCCTGCGTCGGATTCAGCGGAGGCCCAGCCGACAAGCAGCCACTGATCGAAGAGATGTTCCGCATCGACGCTCTCCGTGTCACTACGGATGCGCTGATCGCACTCTCGGGTGCGACCGCTGGTGCGCCGGGAATCATCGTGATCGCGGGGACGGGCTCGATCGCATTCGGGCGAAACGCCGGGGGACGGACCGCGCGCGCGGGCGGCTGGGGCTTCGTCTTCGGCGACGAAGGCGGCGGGTTCGATACGGCGCGCCAAGCTTTGCGAGCAGCGCTGCGACAGCATGAGGGCTGGGGTCCGCGAACGATTCTGCATGACCGGCTGCTGGCGGAAACCGGCGCGCGTGACGCGAACGATCTGCTGCATCGCTTCTACACGCCGGAGTTTCCCAAACCGCGAATCGCTTCGATGTCGAAGCTGGTGGACGAGGCAGCGCGCGACGGCGACGAGGTGGCGCGCAAGATCCTCGAGTCCGAGGCGCAGGCGCTCGCGCAGTTCGCTGGCGCGGTCCGCGGACAGATCTTCCACGATGGCGAGGCCGCGCTTGTTGGCTACATCGGCGGAGTTTATCGGAGCGACATCGTGCGAGAGCGGTTTCGGATGCTCGTGGAGTTCACCGATGGAAACCGTTGTGTCGCGCCGCTGCTCGGACCCGCTGCCGGAGCGCTGCTCGAAGCCTATCGCGCCGCCGGAATCGCCGTGGAATTGACGAACGTACCGGAGATCGAGAAATGATCACCCTTCCTTTGTTGCTCGCCTTCTTTGCCGAGCCCAATTGGACCGAAGTCGAGAACTACGCGCTCGATCTTTTGCAGAAGTACATCCGGATCCAATCGATCAATCCGCCCGCGGATGCCCGCGAAGCAGCGGAGTTCTTCGAGCGCGAACTTCGATCCGCCGGACTGGAACCGCGGCGGCTGGTGAGCGATGCCGCCACGGGCAAGATCAACCTGCTGGTGCGTTTGCCGGGCCGCGATCGCGCGAAGAAGCCCCTCCTGCTGCTGAACCACTTCGATGTCGTTCCGGTGGATCGCGCGGCGTGGGGCGCGATCGATCCGTTCGGCGGGCAGATCAAGGACGGCTATATCTGGGGCCGCGGCGCTCTCGACATGAAGGGCATCGGCATCATGCATCTCGTTTCGCTGATCACGCTGAAGAAGCTGGGTGTGACTCCGTCGCGCGACATCGTAATGCTCACTACGCCCGACGAGGAGACGAACGGAACCTACGGCATCGTCTGGATGGCGAACAACCACTTCCGCGAGATCGACGCCGAGTACGTGCTCGACGAAGGCGGAATGGGGACTCGTGAAGTCTTCTCGCCCGGAAAGCTCGTCTTCGGAGTGGCGGTGGGCGAGAAGCAGGTGGCGTGGGTCCGGATCCGCGCCAAGGGCACCGCTGGACACGCATCGCAACCCATTCCGGATAACGCGAACGAGCGCTTGCTCCGCGCGGTTACGCGCGCTCTCGATGCCCCCGCGCAAGGAAAGCCGAACGCGGTTGTCGAAGAGATGCGCCGGAACCTCGGCGGCTCGCTCGCCGACAACAAGTACATCAACGCGATTCAGAAGAACACACTGTCGCTGACGACGCTGCGCGCGGGTGTCGGAGATCCGCCGAAGGTCAACGTGATTCCGTCGAACTCGGAGGCGACCATCGATTGCCGTCTGCTTCCTGGTGTGAACGCGCAGGAGTTCGTCTCCGAGATGCGTGCCCGCATCAACGATCCGCAGGTAGCGGTGGAACTGATCTCCGATCCGAACGACCCGGGCGCCAGCCGCCACGACACGCCCCTGTTCGCCGCGATTCGAGCGGCGATCCTGAAGTACCATCCCGGTGCTGCCGTCACGCCGATCCTCGTTCCCCACGGAACCGACTCGGTGAAGCTGCGCCGCAAGGGCCTCCTCGCCTACGGGCTCACTCCCATGATTCTCGACCTCGCCACGGCCGGCACGATGCATTCCGACCAGGAGCGCATCCCCGTGGATGAGTTCAAGAAGGGGGTGAGAATCATGTACGAGGTGCTAAAATCGGACTTCTAATCGCATGGCAAAACTCTCGATCAAAGATCTCGATCTCGCGGGCAAGCGCGTCTTTATTCGCGTGGATTTCAACGTTCCCCTCGCTCCCGGAGGACAGGAGATCACCTCTGACAAGCGCATCAAGGCGTCGCTTCCCACGATTCAGTATGCGCTCGACAAAGGCGCTGGCCTGATTCTCGCCAGCCACCTGGGCCGTCCTAAGGGCAAGCCCAACGCCGAGATGAGCCTGAAGCCCTGCGCGGTCCGTTTGGCCGAACTGCTCGGACGCCCGGTGAAGATGGCTCCCGATTGCGTGGGCGCGGAAGTGGAAGCGATGAAGCCCGCTCCCGGAGAAGTGTTGCTGCTCGAAAATCTCCGCTTCCACAAGGAAGAGGAGGGGAACGATCCGGCTTTCGCAAAGCAACTCGCCTCGCTGTGCGATCTCTACGTGAATGACGCTTTCGGATCGGCCCATCGCGCGCACGCCTCGACCGAAGGCATGATCCCCTTCGTCTCGAAAGCAGCCGCTGGCTTGCTGATGGAGAAGGAAGTGGAGTACCTCACGCTCGCCACGCAGAATCCTCCTCGCCCGTGCGTCGCGATTCTCGGTGGCGCCAAAGTCTCCGACAAGATCGAGGTGATCCAGAACCTGATGAAGGTGGTGGATAAACTTCTGATCGGTGGCGCGATGGCCTATACGTTCCTGAAGGCGCAGGGCCTGCCCACGGGCAAGTCGCTCGTCGAGGAAGACAAGATCGGCCTCGCCAAGGAATTGCTGGCGACCAGCGGCGGCAAGCTGCTCCTTCCTGTCGATCACGTGGTTGCGGCCGAGTTCAAAGCCGGTGCGGAGAACGAAACGGTCGAGACGATTCCCGAGGGAAAGATGGGCCTCGACATCGGACCCAAGACGATCGAGATCTTCGCGGGTGAAATCGCAAAGTCGAAGATGGTCGTTTGGAACGGACCGATGGGTGTGTTCGAAATGCCGCCGTTCGACAAAGGCACGGTTGCCGTCGCGAACGCGGTGGCGGACTCGGGTGCCGTGTCGGTGGTCGGTGGCGGAGATTCGGAGAAGGCGATCAAGTCTGCTGGAGTCTCTTCGAAGATCACGCACGTTTCGACCGGCGGGGGTGCGTCGCTCGAATTCCTCGGCGGACTGACGCTTCCGGGCGTCGCCGCGATTCCCGAGAAGTAAGGTGATCTCGCGCCGGCGTTTCCTAGGTGCGGCGGGTGCGGCTCCGTCCGTGTTCGCCGCCGATCGCAAGCTCGAGATCACGTCAGTGAAAGCGGTGCCGTTCCGGTTGCTCGGCACGGGGCGATTCGGCACCAGCAAGTTCGAATCCGATCACGACCCCGCAAGGTCACGCTGGTTCGGGCCATTTTCGCAACTCGCGGGCGCGATCCTTGTTCAGATTCGGACTAAGCAGGGCATCACCGGATACGGCATGGGCGGCGGCGGTGGCGCTGCGGTCTATGTGATCGAGAATCACATGAAGGACCTGTTGCTCGGCGCGAATCCGCTCAACGTCGAACTGCTCTGGGAGCAGATCTTTGCGTCGTCGTCCTTCTACGGACGAAAGGGCATCGCGATCCAAGCACTCTCGGGAATCGATCTCGCGCTGTGGGATATCGCGGGCAAGCGCGCAGGCGTGCCTTGTTGGCAACTGCTCGGAGGGCAAGTTCGCGACAAAGTTCGCGCGTACTTCACTGGGGGAAATCTCGAGGCCGGATTGAAGCTCGGCTTCACCGCGTTCAAACTGCCGATGCCGCATGGACCGGCCGATGGCGGCGATCCCAGGAAGAAGATCGTCGATATGCTCACCGCCGCGCGCAAGACGATCGGCTCCGAGAACCTCCTGATGATCGACGTGCTGTGCCGTTGGGACGTGCCGTTCACCCTCGAGATGGCCGAGCGCTTGCAAGATGTCCGGCTCCACTTCATCGAAGAGCCGATCTTGCCGGACGATCTCTCCGGCTACGAGAAGCTTTGCCGGGAGGTGAAAGGCACGCGTATCGCGAGCGGCGAGCACGAGTACACCCACTACGGTTTCGACATCCTGTTGCGCCATCAGGCTGCCCACTTCCTTCAACCCGATCTGACGTGGTCCGGCGGACTCACCACCGGACGCCGCGTCGCCACGATGGCTGCGGCGAAGTCGGTTCCGGTGTTGCCGCATCGTGGTGGCAGCGCCTTCGGAATGCAGTTGGTGATCTCGCATCCGAATTGTCCGATGGCCGAGAGCTTCGGCACCGGTGAGCCTGGCAACGAACTCATGGCGTTATGTACGGCACCCTTTGCCAACGGCTACTACAGCGCGCCGCAGGGGCCCGGCATGGGCGTCGAGTTTCCGGACGCGCTGCTGAAGAAACACGCGCCTTCTCTCGTGTGATACCTTGCGGAAAGCCATGTTCCGCACCCTTGTCTTCCTCGCCGCGCTCGCGTTGCCCGTGTGCGCTCAGTACTTCAAACTCTCCAAAGAACAATTGGTTGAACTCACGGCGTCGAACCCGTACGATCGATTCGACGACGGCCGCCCGAAGGTCCCGGATACGATGCTCGAGAAGGTCCGCGGACTCACGGTGGAAGAGGCGTGGGGACCGCTGCCGGGGCTCGGATATCCGAACCAGTACGAAGGGAACTGGCGCATCCTGCATCCGGAGAAGAAGCTGGTGGGCCGCGCCGTCACCGCGCAGTTCATGCCATTGCGGCCCGATCTCAATGACCTGATCGTGGGCGATCTGAAGAGGCGCGGATTCACGGGCGGGCCGCATCAGTGGGTGATCGATCAGCTTCAGCCCGGCGATGTACTCGTGGTCGATCTATTCGGCAAGGAGAACGGCGGATCGGTGGTCGGCGACAACCTCGCCACGGCGATCAAGGCCGCTACCGTTACCGGCGGACTCGTCGTCGATGGCGCGATCCGCGATCTCGAAGGCATCTCGCCTATCGACATGGGCGTCTACTTCCGACACGCGCATCCTTCGGCGATCGCCAGTGTTTCGCTGACTGGCTACAACATTCCGGTGCGGATCGGTGCCGCCACGGTGTTTCCCGGAGATGTGGTCTTCGGCGACAAGACGGGACTTTACTTCCTGCCGCCGAAGACCGTGAAGCCCATCGTGGACCGCGCCGAGGAGACGCACATTCACGACGAGTGGACGAAGGAAAAGTTCATGACCGGCAAGTACAAGTCGTCTGAACTCTATCCGACACCGCAGGATCCGAAGATCAAGGCCGAGTACGAAGAGTACAAGCGGAAGCGGCTAGGCAAGTAGCCGCTACTCGCCACCCGAACTCACCGGAGTTCCGCGTCCCGGTTCGGCCACGGCGGCCAACGCCATCGAGGCCCACGCGGTGCCGGCGGCCGAGATCCACTGATCGTGCCCGTACGGGAATCCGCTCTCGAAGTACGGTTGGAACCAGATCGAACGCGTCTTCACGTGCCAGGATCCACTCTGTGCCTGCGTCCGCAACAAATATCCGGTACCTTTCTTCACCGCCGGATCATTCGCGGACTTGCCCGCGAGGTGCAGTGCATAGATCGCCTGACCGCTGGCGTAGGAATCCGAACCCATGGTGGGGAGCTGACTCCATCCGCCATCCTCGCGTTGCGATTCCGAGAGCGCGCGTGCCGCGGCGGCGATGCTGCTGGAACTCGCCTTTGCCCATACCAGGCCCATCAGTTGAAACGCGCGATCCTGCGTGTTCGTGGGCTTCGAACCAGCCAGCCACGCCGCTGCCCGCGCGATCGACTTGTCCGTATCCGCTTTCTCCGCCGCCGGAGAGTAGTGCCGTATCGAGTAGATCGCCAACGCGGCGGCCTGATACTCGCCCGCGCTCATCGGTGGACGGCGGCTCTGTGAGGAGTGCCAGTTGCCCGCGGAGGTCTGCATGGCCTTGATGTAGCGCACCACGGCGTCGGTATAGGCGTCCGCCTGCTTGCGATTCATTCCCGAGTCGAACAACTGCCATGAGATGCTGGCCACGCTGATCACGTTGAAATCCATCACGCGGTCGGGACTGGTTCCGCTCATCGCTAGCGAGAGCTGCGCGATTTCGCGGGGTGCCGGAAGTCCGCGATTGCGCGCCAACGCGGCGGCGGCGGAGGGAAGATCCTGAGCATGGCAAGAGTTGCACCCGCCGATCCGGATGAATGCGTGACTCTGCTTGTCGAGCAACGCGAGCGCCTTCTGGATCGACTCGGGGATGGGCCGCACCTCAGCCGAGGCCGGCACGGGCGCCACGCCGCCACGCTTGCGAACATCGTCCGGAACGCCGAGAATCCGCGCCACTCCAGTGTCGCCTCGTTTGGCCGCGAGCGACCGCGCGGTCTCGCCTTCTGCCGTGACCGACGGATCCGCCCCAGCCGCGAGCAGCATCTTCACGATGCCCGAGGGCGCCGCGTCCGATCCGGCCGCATACATCAGTGGCGAGTATCCGCGATCGTCTCGCACCTTGGCCTGCGCGCCCCGGGCGAGCAGCAACTGAACCGATTCCTCCGCTCCAGCCGTTGCGGCGGCAGCCAGTGCCGTCTCTTTCTTCTTCGTCATGGCGTTCGCATCGGCGCCAGATTCCAGCAACAGCTTCACGGCAGCAGGTTCACCGCTGGCCGCCGCCGCGATCAGTGCCGTTCCGCCGGTTCCGGCCCGTGCGTCGACCTTCGCCTTCCGTGCGATCAGCAGCCGGAGCAGCTCCGCATCACCCCGATTCGCGGCTGCCATGAGCGGAGTGAGGCCGATCATGGTGGCGGTGTTCGGATCGGCGCCTTTGTCGAGAAGGAAACGTACCGTCGCGAGCCCGTTCCCGAGCGAGGCCGCCTGATAGAGCGGCGTCCGCCCTTCCGACTGCTTGGCATTCACCTCCGCACCGGCCTCGACCAGCATCCGAACCTTTGCCAAATCATGGATGGCCCAGAGCAGGGGCGTCGATCCACGCCGGTTTCGCGCGTTGACGTCAGAGCCCTTGTCGAGCAGCATCTTGATCACGTTCGCCGGCGCGAACCCCGCGGCATGATGCAATGGAGTCGATTCGGATGCGTCGCGCAGATTGGCAGATCCCGGATCAGCGGTAAGCATCTTGGCAACCGCCGCGGCATCGCCGGACCGGACGGCCGAGATCATCGCCGCAGCCTTCGGGTCGACGGGCTTCGGTTTCGGATCTTCCTTGACCTCGAGGACCCAGTCTGCGCCCTGGTCGATCCAGGCGCGCAACGTGGCGATCTCTTCTTCCGGGAGAGCGCCGGTAGGAGGCATCTGAACGCCGCCGTCGCCGCTGACAATCCGCTTGATCAGTTTGCTCTCGGCCGCCTTGCCAGCCACGATCACCGGACCGTAGTCGCCGCCACGCATCGCGTTCTGGCGAAGGTCGAGCCGAAGCCCCGCCTGTTGGACTTCGCTTCCATGGCAAGAGAAGCACTTTTGGGCGAGAATCGGTTTGACGTCCCGGAGGAAGTCGATCTTGTTTTCCGCGGCCAATGGCACTGCCAGAAAAGCCAGCGAGGCGAGGATTGTTCGTGGTGTCATGCGATCTCCTGGTCACTATAGCGCGAGTCTCCGGCGAAACGGGCCAAACCGCGAGAGAATGAATCCCATGAACGCATTCCTCCCAGGACTGCCTCCGGACGAAGAGGTTCCGGAGTTCTTCCGCGGCTACGTGTCGAAGGCCATCCCGTTTCCCGATCCGGTTGCCAGGCTCGTGGCGCAGAAGCATGAGTTGCTCGGCATGTTGCAATCGCTTCCCGGGGCGAAGCGCTCTCATCGTTACGCCGGGGGCAAGTGGACCATCGCGGAAGTGCTCGGACACCTGATCGACGCCGAGCGGATCTTCGCCTATCGCGCGCTACGGATCGGACGCCGCGATCAGACGCCGCTGTCGCCATTTGAGGAGAATTCCTATGTCGTGGCGGCCGATTCGGCAAGCGTGCCATGGGAGAGCCTGCTCGACGAATTCGCCTCGGTACGCGATTCGACGATTCTGCTGCTCCGCAATCTGCCGGACAAAGCGTGGACGAACATGGGCATCGCGAGCGGCAGGGCGATCAGTGTGCGCGCCTTGGCCTTCGTCATGGTGGGCCACGTCGATCACCACACGGGAGTCCTCCGCGATCGATACCTCTGAGCTGTCCCAGCAATGCAACTCGTAAGATCGCGTACGCGAGTGGTCTACTGAACGTTGTTCGCGACGGACTTCGCCTTCCTGTTCTCGATCACGCGCTGGCTCTCCGAGTCCGATTCGTCGCAGTGGCATCTCGGATCTTCGGTGCGTGCGCCTCGATCAGCTATGCTCTCCGCGGACCGTTGGCGCGAGTCGTTTCGGACCGCTTCGGGCGGTGCCGCGTGTTGCTGCGCGGCGCCGTGCTCACGATAGCGGTGCTGCTTGCGTGCAGTTTTGGGAGATCGCGCCTTGTTGTTCTACGCGATGGCCGCGGCTTGTGGCTTTTCGTCTCGCTGATTTTTCCTCCACTCATCGCATGGCTGACCGAAGATGGCACAACACCGGCCGGCGGAGGCTTTTCGTTCGACGGGCTCGAGCCCGTCGAGGTTGTTTTCCCCGCAAAGCCCCCAAAAGATCGCCTTTGGCACCGGTTTCGTTCACCGGGATGCTGGGAATCGCTCCCCACCGGCGGTTGAAGGCCAGAGCGGGCCTGGCCACGACGTTCTATTCGAATGCCGGAGAGCCCTCGCGTAGAGGCGAGCGTCCTCGCGTGGCGAAGGGACGCCACCTTTTGCCGAGCACTCGGCTTTGGCGGCGCAGACGGACGATTCCGCGACCAAGCGATCGGCGAAGGAGACTGGACGCGGTATCCGCAGGGCTCCGCGCTCGGCGCGGCCGCGGAACGCATCACGATGGCGGGGCCCCGGAGCAAACGGCTCGACATCCGTCTGGATCTTCCCTTCCCGTCGATGTGACGTTCGAGCTGTCCGCCTCGGTAAAGCCCGAACAGCGGTCGTTCGTGTTGCTGCTCGAGCCGGTTGATCTCTCGCCGGACTTCCGGGTTTGCAAGACGGCGCGACCGTTCGGGGACATTCAGATCGATCGAGTCCATGACGGGCGGTATCGCGTGTGGCGCACGCCTCACTCGCAGGAGTCCACGCGGCGTCGGCCCAGTTCGTCGATCAGGAAGTCCTGGGGCAAGTGATCACGCTGTATCAGCGCGCACCGTCCCTTCGTTTGGTCTTCGGTGACGGACGTGCGACGCGATCCGGCAAAGTCGAGAACGGCAAGGAGCCATGGTGATCACGATCCCCAGCGATTGCGGACCACCGGCTCACGGATCGCCGAATGTGACGCGAACGGCCGCTACCACGTTGCGGGAATGGCGCCCGGATCGTGTCGGGTATTGGTGCTCGATCTCATTTCAGCCGGTGCTGAGCCGTGGTTTGAGGAATGGGCTGCGGCGCGGCACCTCCGTGACGATCAAGGACCCCGAGACCGCGAGCGGCGGTCTGAAAGTAACGCCTTGGTCGCTCCCCTTGTCTGACTACAGGCAGCCCGCCTCGAGCATTCCCGTCACGAGCTGGTCAAACGCCAGCGCCGTAGCTTCGACTTCCGCATCGCCGTGCACGGCGGACACGACGCCGCCCGGCCAACCTGCCACATCGACGCCGTTGAGCAGGAGTCCGGCACGGATGATCTGAAGCAGATTGAGCGTGGTTCCGCCCTTGAGCTTGGCGGGTGCGACCTTGCCCGCATAGATGTCCGCGGGCGTGATCGAGGCACGATCGGGATTCGTGAAGATGTGAAAACCCGAGAATTCTCCATAGACGCACCACGGGATGCTCCGGCGCCGGCAGACTTCGTTCAGCTCGCGCCGGATCCGGTCCGTTGTTGCATTCGCCCGCGCGCAGGCATCGGTGTCGCGGATTGCGCGCAAGGTAGCGATGCCGGCAGCCGCGGAAACAGGTCCGGCGTTGTAGGTGCCCTGATGCGCCACGCGTGGCGATTGCAAGGCCGCGGAATCTCCGCGATAGTCCATCGCTTCGAAGATCTCGCGCCGCCCCACGACGGCGGCGCCCGGATATCCACCGGCGATCACTTTCGCGAGCGTCGACATGTCGGGTGTGACGCCATAGTGTGCTTGCGCTCCGCCGGGCGACACGCGGAAGCCAGTGATGACTTCGTCGAAGATGAGCACGATGCGATGCTCGTCCGCCACCGCGCGCAACTGATGCAGAAATTCGCCGGAACAGGGGATCTGGCCGAACGTGGCGCCCGTCGGCTCGAGAATGATCGCTGCGATATCGTCGCGCGACGCGCAGACCTCGCGCACGCGCGCAATGTCGTTCGGCGGGCACAGCACGGAACCCTCCGCGACCCCCGGCAGGATCCCTGGAGGAACCACGTCGCCGAAAGCCACGTGATCGTGCCAGCCGTGGAAGTGTCCGGTGAACCGAAGCAGCTTCTGCTTGCCCGTGTAGGCACGCGCGAGACGCAGCCCGAGATGCGTGGCTTCGGTTCCCGTGACGGTGAATCGCACCTTCTGAGCCGAGGGAATGAGTTCGCGAATCAGCTCCGCCCATTCGACTTCCAGTTCATGCGAAGCGCCGTAGTGAACACCACGCGACAACTGCCGTGACGCAGCCGCAGTCACCTCAGGATGGCCGTGTCCGAGCAGGAGAGCGCCATGGCCACCGAAGTAGTCGACGTACTCGCGCCCATCGACATCCCACTTGCGTGGACCGGCCGCGCGATCCACATAGACGGGATGCGGCCGCAGGAAGCGGCCCACGTGCGTAATGCCGCTCGGGAAGCTTTCGCTCGCTCGCGCGAACAGGCGCGCGGACCCCGGCGTTGCCTCGGCGTAGGCCTTGAGAATGGAGGTTCCGGACTGTGACAGAACTGTCGGCATTCGATTATCTTACAGCCAGAACGGCCATTGTGGCTGCACTAGCCCGACATCTTGTCTAGGGGAATGACCGTATGTTGTTGAGCCCACGAAAGCGGGGTGTGGCGCCGAACGTGCACCAGCATTGGCATGAAACTCAAAGTCACCTTCACCGTCATGATGAGTGCGTTCTGCGCATTGGCGAGCAGCACGGAGAGGATCATCGTTCAATTCAACGGAGCTCCCACGGCAGCCAGGATCACCGCTGTCCGCAAGTCGGGTGCGGCTTTTGTCCGGAGCTTGCCACTGGTGGACGCGGCCGTCTTCGACGTTCCGCAGGCAAAACGGTCATCGATCGCGCGTCTCGAGGGAGTACGGAACGTCCAGACGGATCACGCGGTCAACCGGTTGATGGACGACGTGACGGCCAGCGTCGGTTCCACTACGGCCAATAGCTACGGGTGGACCGGGAGAGGCATCGGAATCGCGGTGATCGACTCGGGAATCAGTTGGCATCAGGATCTCACCGACTCGTGGGGCAATTTTCGCGTGAAGTACAGCCAAGTCTTCACTCCGGAAGACATCAGGCAGGATGCCTATGGACATGGTACGCACGTGGCGGGCATCATCGGCTCCAACGGGAAGGGCACTACAGGTACGCAGTTCACGCACAGATTCAAGGGCATTGCACCGGAGGCGCACTTTATCAGTCTGACCGTGCTCGACAGGTACGGCAAGGGCAGCGATAGCGCGGTGATCGCCGCGATCGAACGGGCGATCGCGCTGAAGAGCACCTACAACATTCGCGTGATCAACCTCTCGCTCGGCCGTCAAGTCGCCACCAGCTACAAGAACGATCTGCTGTGTCAGGCGGTCGAAAAGGCGTGGAAAGCCGGAATCGTCGTCGTGGTGGCCGCCGGCAACAACGGACGGCATTCCAGCGGCTCCGGTTATGGGACGATCAGTTCGCCCGGCAACGATCCCTACGTAATCACCGTCGGTGCGGCGAAGATGATGGGC
>CADECY010000062.1 GCA_902825945.1 uncultured Acidobacteriota bacterium | reverse complement strand
AACTTGTTACGATACGGAGACTGGCGATACCGCCGTTCTCTCATGGCCTTTGTCCCCGGCAAGGAATACGACGTCTTCATCAGCTACGCGCATGCTGATGACGCGAACGGCTGGGTTGCGAGTTTCGAGGCGGCTCTGACGGAGCGAGTCCACGTGCTGCTGGGGAAGAGACCGGCCTTCTGGCGCGACAAGCGGGAACTGACCGGTGAACTCGATTTCGACAACGAGATCAAGCGAAGCATCGAAGAGGCCGCGGCGATGGTGGCCGTGCTTTCGCCGAGCTACTTCAACTCGGCTTACTGCGTGATGGAGCGCGAGCACTTCGGCAAGACGGTAGAGTCCGGATTGCAGATGGGCAGCCGCTTCCGGATCATCAAGGCGATCAAGCTGCCGCACAGGCGCGTGCGCCAGTTGTTCGAATCCGCGCTCGGATTTCCGTTCCACACTAACCCTCCGGACGAACGCGAGTATCTGCCGGGCGAGTCCGGGTTCCAAGAGAGCATCGACAAGACGGCGCGAGGTGTGAAGAGCGTACTCGAAGAGATCGCCAATCAGAAGACCGCGATCTACGTCGCGGAGCCGGCGCCTCCCGGCTTGGAGGCGGCGTGGACGCGGCTATGTGCCGAGTTGGCACGGCAAGGATTCCGGATCCTTCCTTCGGATCGGATCGCTTCGGATCTCGGCCCGCAGGTGGTTGGCGAGGAAATGGCGGACGCAGCCTACACGGTTCACCTCGCCGGTCCCGCTTATTCGGGCTTCGCGGCGCTTCAGATCACGACTGCCCGCACCTTGGACAAGCCCATCCTCGTCTGGGTTTCACCTTCGGATAAGATCCAGCTGGAGCAGAAGGAATACCTCGACTCGCTCCCCTCGCCGATTGTCGTACTGTCTGGGGTGCCCGACTATCGCCTCGAGAAGCTCGTGATGGACGAAGTCAGGAAGGCCGTGAATCGCGTGACGCCCACACCTCCCGCTGTCGAGGGTGGGCAGCATGCCGCGATCTATCTGATCTGTGACTGCACGGACCCGGAGGACTCGAGCGAAGCGAAGAAGCTGGCAGCCCGGCTGAAGGAGGAACTGGCGCCGGTCGAGGTTCACCTACCCGAGTCCGGCCGCGACCCGGCGATCCTCGGCGAGATGCATCAGCGCCGGTTGACCGAGGCGGACGCGGTGCTGTTCTGTTGCGGCCATGCGCATCGCCATTGGTTCGACGAGAATTACGGGGACTACATCCGGGCGATCCGCATCCACCGCGCCGGAAAGCCGTATCGCTCCGCGGCGGTGATGCCAGGCGCTCCGGAAGAAGGCACCCGGCGAGAGTTTCCGCCCCAACTTACCCTGCTGCAGCCGGGCGGCAGTCTCGAACCTTTTCTCGCGCCGCTTCGGAGGCCCGAACGATGACGCCGCTCGTCACCGGCGTGGGGAATCCGTTCATCGGCGTGCGCTCGTTCGAACCACATGAGTCGCTTCTGTTCCACGGACGGAAGCAGCACACACAACAACTCCTCCGCGTTCTCGCTGCTCATCGCTTCGTGGGCGTTGTCGGCACGTCGGGCAGTGGCTAGTCTTCGCTGGTGAAAGCCGGCCTGCTTCCCGCGCTCTACCGCGGATACCTGCGCGGCGCCACCTCGCGCTGGAAAATCGCGGTGATGCGGCCGGGGTCTGCTCCGATCGACCGTTTGGCCGACGCACTTCGCGAGCCGGATGGAATGGCAATTCCGGAACCTGCTTCCGGGATCGCGGCACGCCTCCGCGAGCACAGCGCGGCGCTGGTGGATCTGGTGCGTAAGCACCTCGAGCGCGAGCGCGAAAACCTTCTGCTGGTGGTGGACCAGTTCGAGGAGATCTTCCGGGTTCGTGATGCGGCGGGCTCCGATGCGGCCGAGCGCGAGGCGGCGTACTTCGTGGGCCTGATCCTCAGGGCAAGCGAGGATCTCTCGGTTCCGGTCTTCGTCGTTCTGACGATGCGATCGGAGTTTCTCGGAGAGTGCGCCCGCTTCCCCGGACTCGCGGAAGCTCTCAGCGGGGCACAGTATCTGATTCCGCGGCTGACCCGCGAGCAGATCGAGGAAGCCATTCGCGGCCCCCTCGAGATCGGGGAAACCGGAATCGAAGAGCCGCTGGTGCAGCAACTGTTGAATGACGCAGGCAACGATCCCGATCAACTTCCGGCGCTCCAGCATGCACTGATGAAGCTGTTCGAGCAACGCGAGGAAGGGCAGCCGCTCCGCCTCGAATTGTACCGGCGGCATCGTGAGCGGTTGCAGGTGGGCAGGGCCCGATGTCTCCTCCGAACCCGGCCTTCGACGATGCGATGCGCTTCCTGGAGGACAGCCGGGCGTCCGTGCATCGCGCCGCGGATGAGGAAAGAGCCCGCCGACAACAGATCGAGGACGCACGGGCGCAAGTGGCGGCCGCGCGCGAGCTAGCACTGATCTCTTCACGCCGGGAGGGCAAGCGGCTGCGCTGGCTGGTAGCAGGTCTTGTTTTGACCGTGTCGGGGCTGCTCTTCGTCGCAATGAAGTGGCGCGAGCTGATCCAGAGTGTCGATGAGATACTGCGATCCCGCGCGAATTTACAGCTCGAAACAATCGCCGAACTGCGAAATCGGATTGCGGAATTGTCGAAATCGGAGACTGGTCGCGTACAAGTCAACAGACGGGACGGACTGAGATATGTGTTTGTCTCGCCCGGGGAGTTTCGCATGGGCTGTTCGGATGGCGATTCGGAATGCGATCCACAAGAGCCGCCGGCGCACACGGTACGAATCACGCAGGGCTTCTGGATGGGCCAGACCGAGGTTACGCAGGCAGCCTACGAGAGGCTTATGGGGATAAACCCGAGCATATTCAAGGGGCCGGATCGGCCGGTTGAGTACGTCACTTGGGGCGACGGCCAGGAGTATTGTGGGAAGGCGGGTATGCGATTGCCGACGGAAGCTCAGTGGGAGTACGCGGGACGTGCGGGATTCGTCGCAGCCTTGTACGGTAGTCTCGACGAAATTGCATCGTACAAACGTTCGACATCGGAAGGGACACTGCCAGTGGCCAACAAGAAGCCGAACGCGTGGGGCCTCTACGACATGGTCGGCAATGTCCGAGAGTGGACCAGCGACCCTTTCAGTCCCTCCTATTACTCTGAAAAAGCAGGGCGAACGGCGGTGGATCCTATGGGCCCAGCGATGGAGGGACTTCGCGTCGTTCGCGGTGGCTCATGGAACTTCCTGTTTCCGAAATTCCTCCGAATCTCCTACCGTGACGCTGGTCCCATTGAACGCTCCAATGCTGTCGGATTCCGCTGTGCTGGGCAGTTCCGCTGAGGCGTCGCGGTTTGGTTCAGCGTGAAGAGAATTGTGGATCTGGCTGAAGGGGAGGATTCGGGGATTTCAAGGCATCGGAGATCTATCGATCCGATTAGTAGCGGTCGAAGCTCCGTTCCAGATTGCGCCACACTCACCCGAGACGCGGCTACTTCGGTTTCCGCTCCGGACCCTCGATCGGACCAGTCAGGGTCATCGGCGACCAAGTGGAATCATCATCGCCTTTGCCGTAGATGATGAAGTGGCCGCCGTAGTCGCCGCCGTCGGGGTCGGTGTGGACGATTTCGAGCGAGTAGACGTCGCCGGTCTTGGGGGCGGTCCAGCGGGGATCGCTCTTGCCGAAGGTGCCGGCCATCGGGACTCGGGCTTCGAGAACGAAATCGGCGTTGTGGCCGGTCATGCGGATTGCGTAATCGGCCGCGGTGAGCGGCTCTTCGACATACGTCTTGCCCGGCGCACCGTGGCGCCACCAGGCGGCGTAGGGCGGCCGCTTGGTGTCGATCACAAAGCAGAAGGCGTTGTCGCCTTGACCGAATTTCTTGGCAACGGGTTCGCGAGGGGCTTCGATGAACCAGCAGATCGCATCCTTGAAATACCAGCGCTTGGGCTCGTGTTGCGGGTCCGACACGTCATTCACGTTATCGCGGACTTCGGCTCCGAGATAGAGATATCGATCGTCCCAGGCGGTGTAGTAACGCGCGGAGAGGTCATCTTCAGGCGCGGGTTCGTTGCCGTGATCGGTGAGGCGATTCACGCGCGGATCGAACCAGGGCGAGTTGCGCAGGCGGGCGATATCCCAGACTCCGTCGCTGAAGGCGCGATGTTTCCATTCGGCGAGGTCGCCGTCGATCCTGGGCGCGGTCGTGAGTTTCGGGACGCGGATCTCGTAGTGCCACGGGTCGTCTTTAGCGCCCGCGAACAGGAGCGCGGCGCCGAGCAGGAGTTTACTTGCCGCCCGAAATTTCGCCATGCGGTTTCCCCTGGGTGATCTCTTCGTAGATGTCCTTGATCTGGCCCGGATAGAAAGAGCCGACCCAATGCTGGACGCCGGCCGAGAGCTGCAACTTGCCCTTGACGGGGCTGCCGTTCTTCATCTCGACCAGATCCTCGAGCTTCTTTCCGGCGCGAATCTGCTTGCGGATGGTCTGGTAGATTTCGCTCGTGAAGCGGTACTCGCCTTCGAGGATTTCGCGTCCACCGGCCGGACCGTGCGGGGGGAGCACGTGTTTCACCTTCAGTCCCATGGCGCGCTTGACGACCTTCGGCCAGTTGGCGGCATTGCCATCCCCGTAGCCGTTGTACGGTCCGTTGGTGACGGCGTCGCCCGTGCAGATGGCCTGCTCCTTCGGCAGATAGGCGAAGCCGTCGCCGCGAGTGTGCGCCCAGCCGAAGTGATAAAACTCGACGCGGCGTGTCTCGTCCTCGATCACGTAGGGATTCTTGTCGAAGGTCTGCTGGGGCGGCTCGGCGGTCGAGAGCCCGAGTTCGCCGACATCCTTGCGATTCTTCGCGTCCGAGCGCCAACGGGCCGGCTCATAACGCTTCATCTCTTCGGCCACGCCTTTGAAGGCGAAGGTGGTGGCGCCGGCTTTGGTCCAGAGCGGATTTCCGTAGGCATGGTCGCCGTGATGATGGGTGTCGAAGACCCATTTCACGGGCTTGTTCGAGACCTTTCGGATGTCCGCCATGAGCGCCTTGGCGCCGCTCGGATAGTTCGCATCGACCACGAGGAGCCCGTCCTTCATCTCGATCACGATGTTGTTGCAGTGTCCGTATTGATCGAGGTCGCCCATGCGGAACCAGACGCCGGGCAGCACCGGCTCGAGGGTTTCGAGCTTGCCGGGCGGAACCGCGGCGAAGGCGGCGGCGAGTAGACAGGCGAAGGCGAGGGCGGTCCAGAGGCGGGTGCGCATCTCAGTAGTCCGGTGAGATCAGTTTGTCGAGCGCGTCGAGGTCGAGCGTTTCGGCGCGGCAGAGAGCGATCATGGGGCGTTCGGCCTCGTCTACCTTTCGCGAAGCGGCGGCGACTTCAGCAGCGATTTCCTTGGGGATGATGACGGCACCGTGCTTGTCGGCATGAATAAGGTCGCCCGGGTGGACGGTCATGCCGAAGATGCGCACGGGACGATTGAAGTCTTCGAGGTGAGCGTAGCCGTGCGAGACGTGAACACTCCCGGCGAAGAAGTGGAAGCCGAGTTGCTTCACTTCGTCGAGGTCGCGCACGGAGCCGTTGGTGAGCACGCCGATGCTGCCGAGCTTCTTGTGGATGTTCGAGTTGACCTCGCCCCAGTAGGCGCCGCCGGATTCTTCGCTCAGATCCTGGACCACGGTGATGAGTGGTCCGGGTTGATGGCGAATCGATTCCCAATAGTCGCGGCGGTTGACGTGACGGCGCGCGGGCGCGGGTTGATTGGTGAGGATGGACACGGTGTGCGCGTATCCAACCATCGGGCCCATCTCTGGAAACAGGCACAGGACGTTCGACGAGGTGTAGCCTTCGAGGCGGGGGCGAACATGGAATGTCTCGATCGCGTTGGCGATGGTGGGCGATGGGATTCGCCGGAGTTCGGCGAGTTGTTCAGGGCTGAGCATGGCGGAGGTGATTCCGCATTATGCCACGTCAACAGGTTCGTAGAAACTGAGCACGTTATCGCCCTGCCGCACCTGGCGAACGCGCCGCATGCTCGGATAAGAATCGGGCATGGGCTGGCGAATGGAGTGCTGCGCGATCACCAGCGCCGGCGGCGGATCGAGCGTGGACAAGACGCGATCATACTCGTCGGTGAGCGGATAGGGCGGATCGAAGAACAGAATGTCGCACCGGAGCTTTTCGATCTGCGCCGCCACCGCAGCCTGAATCACCACTCCGCGGCTCTCGATGCCGAGCGCTTTCAGATTGTCGTGAATCACGCGCGCGGCCAGCCGGTTCTTCTCGATGAAAATCGCACGCGACGCACCCCGGCTGAGCGCTTCGATGCCGACCGCTCCCGACCCGGCGTAGGCATCCACCACCACCGCACCCTCGATTCTGGGCGCGAGGATATTGAAGAGCGATTCGCGCAAACGGTCTGGCATGGGGCGGGTGCCCTGCCCTTCCGGCGTCTTCAGCAAGCGCCGGCGAAACTCCCCGCCAATGACGCGGATCATGCGACCTGCACCAATCCGTATCGCCGCTGCCAGTGCTCGGCCAGATAGTTCAAGATCGAATTCAGTTCAGCCTCGGATGGCGGATTCTCGACGAAGCTCCATGCCTCGGACCGCGCTACTTCGAGGATCTCACGGTCTCGGATGATGTTGGCGATGCGGAGGGCGGGCATGCCGGATTGTTTGGTGCCGAAGAACTCGCCCGGGCCTCGAAGCTTCAGGTCCATCTCGGCGATGTAGAAGCCGTCGTTCGATTCGGTCATGGTGCGGATGCGCTCGCGGCCCTGATCGCTCAACTTGCCCGTCACGAGAACGCAATAGCTTTCGTGCGCGCCTCGGCCGACGCGCCCGCGCAACTGATGGAGCTGCGCGAGGCCGAACCGCTCGGCCTGCTGGATCACCATCACGGTGGCGTTGGCGACGTCGACGCCGACTTCGATCACGGTGGTCGAGACCAGGATCTGGATTTCGCCCGACTGGAAGCGCGCCATCACCGCCTCCTTCTCGTCCGGCTTGAGGCGCCCGTGCAGCAAGCCGACCGAGAGATTAGGGAAGACTTGCGCGCGGAGATGCTCGTACTCCTTCTCGGCGGCCTTCATGGTCTGCGTCTCGGACTCTTCGATCACGGGGCAGACGACGTATGCCTGGCGGCCTTCGGTAATTTGGGCGCGCACGAATTCCCAGACGGAATCGGCAGCCTGCTCCATGATGTTGTTGGTCTTGATGGGCTTTCGTCCTGGGGGGAGTTCGTCAATGATCGAGGTATCGAGATCGCCGTACGCCGTGAGCGCGAGGGTGCGCGGGATGGGCGTGGCCGTCATCACCAGCACGTCGGGCATGGCGCCCTTTTCGCGCAGGCGAAGACGCTGCATGACACCGAAGCGGTGCTGCTCATCGATGATCACGAGTCCGAGTTTGGCAAATTCGACATCCTCTTCGAGCAGCGCGTGCGTGCCAACGATCATCGGGACCATGCCGCCCGCGATCAGCTTCTTGGCGTGCTGCTTTTCCCGCGCGGTGGACGAACCGGTGAGCATCACCGTGAGGTATCCGATCTTTTCGAACAGGCGCCGGATGGTGAAGTAGTGCTGCTGGGCGAGGATTTCAGTGGGCGCAAGCAGGGCGGCCTGATATCCGTTTTCCATCGCGATGATCGCGGCTTCGGCGGCGACGAGCGTCTTGCCGCTGCCGACATCGCCTTGCAGCAGGCGGTGCATCGGATAGGGCGAAGCCATGTCTTTCGCGATTTCGGCGAGCACCCGCTTTTGCGCCGAGGTGGGCTTGAATGGCAGCATCGCCTTGATCTTTTCGCGGACGTTATCCGTGAGCTCGAACTGGATGCCGCGCTCTTTGCGGGCCTCGATGCGCTTGAGGGCGAGTCCGCACTCGAGCCAGAAGAACTCCTCGAAGATCAGGCGCCAGTGGGCGGGGGAGCGGAAGGCGTTGAGGGTACGCAGGTCCGTTCCGGGTTCCGGGAAGTGGAGCGCCTGGATGCTGCGCCAGTAATCGGTCAGTTTCAGGCGTTCGCGGATGGCGGCGGGGAGCGAATCGTCGATCGGCGCCATTTCGGCGAGGACACGGTTGATGATCGACCGCACGATGCGGGGCGTGACCACGCGGCCGCTGCCGCCTTCGTAGACGGGAACGATGCGGCCCGTGTGGAGCGCGGTTTCCTGCTCTTCGTCTTCCGGGATCACCTCGTACTCGGGATGCATCATCTGCACGCCGCCGGAGTAGTTGTCGACCTCTACCTTGCCGAACAGGGCCACCTGCATTCCGGGCACGAATACGTTGGCGAGGTATCCGCCGTGAAACCATTTTCCGGTCAGTTTGTAGCCGGCCGAATCGGTGAAAAAGACTTCGAACAGTGCCATCCGTTGCGCGATTTTCGACGGGCGCGCCGAGTGGACGCGGGCGAGGACGGTGGCCATCTCGCCGGGCGCGAGGGATTTGATGGTCTTGACGTTGGAGCGGTCTTCGTAACGAAAGGGCGCGTAGCCGAGGATATCCTCGGCGGTGCGCAAGCCCTTGGACTCGAAAACCTGCGCGCGCGCAGGTCCGACACCCTTCACGTACATCAACGGAGTCTGCGTGTCCACCGGAAAGATTAGTGTACAATGCGGCTCATGAAGCATTCCTTGATTGCGCTCGCGTTCGCGGGCGCGCTTTCCGCCGCGGATTTGAAAGTCGGTCTCGTCGGCACCGACACATCGCACGTGATCGCGTTCACGAAGACGTTCAACGACCCGTCGAGCGCCGATCACATTCCGGGCGTGAAAGTGGTGGCGGCGTTCAAAGGCGGGAGCCCGGATATCGAGTCGAGCCGGTCGCGCGTGGACAATTACGCGAAGGATCTGAGCGAGAAGTGGGGCATCGAGATTTGTCCCGACATCGCGACGCTGGTGGGCAAAGTGGACGCAGTGTTCATCGAAGCAGTGGACGGGCGCAAGCACCTGCCGTACTTCAAGGAAGTGATCAAGGCCGGCAAGAAGCCGGTGTTCATCGACAAACCGCTGGCTTCGACGCTCGAGGATACGCGGGAGATCGCGCGGCTGGCCAAGCAGGCGGGCGTGAAGTGGACGAGCGCTTCGTCACTGCGGTGGAGCGAGATCGCGACGACGATGAAGTCGCCGGACGCGAAGGCCGTGATCACGTGGGGTCCGGGACCAGAGGAAAAGACGCACTACCTCGATTTGTCGTGGTACGCGATTCACCCGGTGGAGATGCTGTTCGCGCTGATGGGTCCGGGAGTCGTGGAAGTGAGCCGCACGGCGGCGCCGGATGGCGATGTCGTTGTCGGCAAGTGGAAAGACGGGCGAACGGGTACGGTCCGCACGGGCAAGCCCTACTCCGATTACGGGGCGATCGTGTTCGCGGGCAAGAAGACGCTGCAGAGCCATCCGAAGATGAAGGCCGGGTATCCGCCGATGCTGCGGGAAGTGGTGAAGTTCTTCCAGACGGGAGTACTGCCGGTGTCGAATGAAGAGACGCTCGAGATTTTCGCGTTCATGGATGCGGCACAGAAGAGCAAGGAGCAGGGCGGGAAGCCGGTGAAGCTGCGGTAGCCGCCGCGGCCACGCATGCAACTCACTTCGCTACGAGTTCGGAACCCATAAAGCACTCCGGAATCTCCAAGCGTCAAACGGCAGCGATCTGCGTTTGGCGTCTGGAAGATGAAGTACCTTTCGCAAGCCAAAGCGATGTGGCGGACGTCATTCTTCCTGCTCGCGAGCATCGGCGCGCCGCTAATCGCCTGCACGTGCACGAGCTACGAACCGGTCCGCGCGTGTGAGCGTTATCACGACAGCCAGGTTGTATTTCGTGGCCGGGTGATCGACCACAACGACGACGGAAGCGGGAAGTTCGCGCAGTTCACTCTGTATCGATTCGAGGTGCTCGAAGCGTTCAAGGGACTGCCGCCTGATCGGGCGGAGGTCTTCGTGGATCCGGGCAGCCAGTCGAGTTGTTACACGCGTTTCGCGTCCGGGCAAGACATTCTATTCTTCCTGGTGAGCCCGTCGGATCAATCCCGCGTGCGGCGCTACTTTGGCCCCGGTCCGCAAGGGGCACCGGGCAAGACGCTTCCAGCCGCATGGAAAGGACGGGAGGCAGAACCGGTATACATCGCAGGCGGCTGTCACCCTGTGAAGACGGTGAAGCCGGACGATCCCGATCTCTCCTGGATGCGCCGGCGAGACAAGTCTGATCCGAACGCCCTGGGGTGGGTGGAGGGGCGTGTCGTCCAGAACCTGCGGGGACACACCTTGGCCGCGGATGCGGCGCCTGTTCCGGATGCTCTCGTTACCGTCACGGTGCGTGGGGCGTTTCGGCGCGATGTGTGGGCCGATTCCGAAGGCTTCTTTCGGGCCGATGGGATCCCATCCGGAGAGGTGCTGTTTCAGGTTACCAGTCCTACGTTGGGAAGGGCATTTCCGGCGGAAGGCACAGCACTCCGGGTTCGTCCCCCAGGTTGCGCCGTCATCAATCCTTCCTTCAGGACCACGGCCAAGATATCCGGGCGCGTTCTGGACGCCGAGGGGCGTCCCGCACGCGACGTTCGAGTGGAATTGGGCCGCCGGCTCGAGTCCGGCCGGGTACGAATCATCGCGGATTCGTGGAGCGACACGGGTGCGGATGGAAGATACACAATCAACGGAGTGCCCACTGGTCCCGTGGTACTAGCCGCCAATATGAACGGGGCGCCCACGAAGTACATGCCGTTCGATCCGGTATATGCTCCGGGGACGCAAGAGATGCGTGCCGCACAGGTCTTCAATCTGGGACCCGATGAAACTGTGGCTGATGTGGACCTGCGCCTGCCGCAACCGCTTGCTTTCGGCGTGTTGCGTGTGGATGTTTTGTGGCCTGATGGCAGCCCTGCAACCGATGGCGCAAGGGCGTTTGCGGACGACGCCAGATCGGCACGCGCGGACTTCGCCAACGCCGCGCGGTCATCCAACCGGGCCGGCTTGCGGTTGGCGCTTGGCCGCAAGTACGAAGTCCGCGCCGATTGGCTCAGTGTGGGGGCAAGATTCCTCTTCGTCGGGAGCAATCCTCGGACGGTCGAGTTTACGCGAGACGGGCAGATCGTGGAGATCCGTTTGCGAGAGCCCAAACCGCGGTAACGTTGCGTCCGCTCGGAGATTCATCCAAGTGCTACATTGGTGACCGGATGGACCTCCGCCAGATCCTTCTTCCCACTGACTTCTCGGAAGCCTCGGCGCACGCCGAACGTTTCGCGCAGCGGCTTTCCCAGAGGTTCAGGGCCACGTTGACCGTGGTTCATGTGTCGCCCCACGGGCACGACGCGACGCAATCCCGCGCCGATCTGCTAGTGCTCCACGGCGATCCCGGTACCGAGATCGTGCGCGAGGCGCATGACCGCCAGGCTGGACTGATCGTGATGCCGACGCATGGACACGGGACGCTCCGGCGCTTCATTCTCGGATCGGTGACGGCGAAGGTGCTGCACGATGCCGGGTGTCCGGTGCTGACGACGACGCACCGTTCGGACCGGCCGGAGATCGGAGAGACTCCGTTCCGGCGGATCCTGTGCGCGGTGGATCTGGGACCGGCGAGCGCTGGTGTGCTGCGCGCGGCCTCGGCGCTGGCCACGCGCGACGGGGCGGAAGTGACGATGGTCCACGTGCTGCCGCCGCAAACGATGCTCGGATTCACCTACTACGATCCCGAGCGCTGGACCAAGCACGCGGGCGCGATGCTCGAAAAGCTCCAGACCGAGAGCGGAGTGTTCGCGCCGTGGTATGTCCGCGAGGGCGAGTTGGCGCCATCCATCAATGCACTCGCGGAGGAGACCGGCGCGGACCTGCTGGTCATCGGGCGGCATCCGGAGCGCGCGGTGGCGTCTGGCCGTCTGCGCGATCAGGCGTACACGCTCATTCGCGAATCGCAGGTCCCGGTGCTGAGCGTCTAGGGAAGGTTTCATGCAACGTTTTGCCAACATCTTGTTTCCGGTCGATTTCTCCGAGCGGTGCCTCGCGGTCGCACCCGCCGTGGCGGCACTGGCGCGCAAGTTCGGGTCCACGGTGACGCTGGCCCACGCGATGAACTTGCCTCCCGGTGCTTATCAGGACTGGTATGCCTATCTGAACCTCGTCGACAAGGAGAGCGTGCTCGCCGAGATCGAACGGAATCTGCACCGGTTTCTGGTGGAGCAGTTCTCCGGGATCAACGTGCGGCGTGTGCTGATCGAGGGCGAGCCCGGAGAGGCGATCACGCGCTACGCGAGCGAACGGGCAATGGATCTCATCATGCTTCCGACGCGGGGACAGGGGAAGTTCCGGAGTCTATTGCTGGGATCGGTGACGTCGAAGGTTCTCCACGACGCACATGTTCCGGTGTGGACGGAAGCGCATGTCGAGGAGTCGGCGGCGCCGCTCGAGTATCGCTCGATCGTGTGCGCGGTGGATCTGTCGCCCGCCACTCCGGGCGTCCTGCGGCAGGCTTTCGGGCTGGCCAGTGATTTCGGCGCGCGGTGTCGCGCGGTTTACGTGGATCGCGACGGAACGGCCGAGTCGACGGCGGCGGCCGAAGAACTATTCGCCCAGTTCGCGCGGGAGGCGGGTGTCGAGTCGGGGCTCGAGGTGCTGCGCGGAGCGGTGGCCGAAGCGCTGGAGCAGGCTGTGATCGCTCATTCGGCCGACCTTCTAGTGATCGGGCGCGGAGAGATGCGTAGCGGAGTTGGCCGGCTGTTTTCCAATACCTACGAGATCGTACGGCAGTCGAAGTGTCCGGTATTGAGCCTGTAGCTCAGGCCAAACCCTAAAGCCCGGCGCCGGGATCAGCCGATAGAAGAACCGGAGTTCTTGCAACCATGGCTCGATCCATCTTCCTTGCTTTTCTTCTCGCTCTGCCGGCGCTGCCCCAGGGCATCATGAATGCGCGTGCCGGCTCGTTTGAGACCATCGAAACGGACCAGGTCCGTTGGGTGACCAAACCCGCCCAGGACGGAGACATGCCCGCCTATCGGCGCGGCACATTCCGGCTAGATCCCCGGACGGAGCTGTCGTTCGAGACTCCGGATGGCGAAGAGCTCCGGATTCCGTACAAGAGCATCGTCGACCTCCAGTTCGGAGAGGTCGCGCGGCCACCGAAGCCAGTGAAGGCCACGATCGCCCAGCAGCCCGAAAAGCCCCGCGGCAAGTTCACCAAGTGGATGCCCCGCGTCAAGATGCCGAAGATGGCGAAAATCTCGCCGACGCTGCCGGGCAGCGCGCTCACGCTGCTGACGATCACGCATAAGCGTGGCAGCGGTGTGGATCACACCTTCTTTCATCTGGGCAAGGAACACGCCACCTATTTGATGAACTCGATCAGCCTCAAGTCGAATGTGCCGATCCGGAAGGTGGGCTTCCGCGATCCGTGGTACCAGCGTCAATCGGCTGGCTCGCAGGCTCCGGCCGGCGGCGAATAAGCGCGCCTCGCGCGCCTTCGCTCTACGCCGAGTTCGGACGCAGCCAAGCCATCAGGCCTTTCCACTTGCGGTTGAGCAGTTCTCCGATATTCAGGAGAACCGCCGCACCCAAGAGTCCGGGCCAAAGCGTCACCGATGAAGGCACGGACTTGCCGCCGGAGTCGAACAGCGACGACGGGCTAGGCTGGAACCGGCCCCCGGTGTACTCGCTGATCTTCGCGAGCAGTTCCGGATTCGAGCCGTAGTCGGTGAGTTCTTCTTCCTGGCGATAGTAGCCGACTTCCGGGAAGGCCCGCGAATCCTCGAGGGGCCGGACACGCAGGAGTCCCTGCTGGTCTCCGGCGTGAACGGTTGCCCGGTACGATCCGTGGGCGACCTTCTTGAGCGTCATCGCCTTGCGTAGACCGTTGGGGCCGAAGACGAACAGATCCGGCAGTTTGGCGGGCTCCGGCACCTGGCGCGACAACTGGTAGTTCGCCACCAGTTCGCCGCTAGCGCTGTCGAACGATAGCGACGCCTCGACCGGCTGCGCGTGCGGCAGGAGATCGCGCAGGACGTTTGCCCAGAACTTGTCGTAGCCGGCCCAACCGACCCAGTCGGCCGCCCAGCGGGCTTTGGCGTCGGAGGTGAAGACGGCCGAGCGTCCGAGGCCGTATTGCCAGCGGGCAAACAGCGGGTCCTTTCGCTCCATGGTCAGCACGGTATCGGCCGAGGGCTTGGAGATGAACCGAACGTAGCCCTTGAGGGCGGGCGCGGATTCGATTTGGACGCCATCGAGAATCTCGGCCTGCTTCATCACCACCGGCGTGAGCGGCTTCTCGATCGCGGTGGAACCGGTGTGCTCCATGACGTCGCGCAATAGGATCTGCTCGAGTCCGGAGGGGTCGCTCAGAAAGTAGGATTTGCCTTTGGCGAAGCTCGCGACCTTTTCGAGATAACCGCGGTTGACGTCCTGCCCGAGTCCGACGGTCGAGATCGTGACCTTCTGCGCCGCAGCCTCCTTGGCGAGCGAGATCGAATCGCCTTCCTCGGAGATGCCGTCGGTGAGGAGCACGACGTGTTTGAATGTCGCGGTGACCGGCACGATCCTGCGATAGGACTCGGTGAGTGCGGGCGCGATCTGCGTACCACCATCGGGAGTGATTCCGGCGATCAGGCGCTTGATCAACGGCCGGTCCTCGGCCTTGCGAATCGGCACGGCCCACTGGAACGAGTTGTCGAACATGAGTACACCCACCAGGTCGATGGGCCGGAGATTCTCGACGACACCGATCGCGGCGAGCCGCGCCAGTTCCATCTTCTTGCCTTCCATCGACGACGACTTGTCGACGATCAGCACCACGCAGGTCCCTTCGGGTGACCGGGGCGGCGCGAGTTTCGCGGGCAGCGAGCGGTCAAGCGCGTCCTCGAACTGCTTGTTCTCGGCGTACATGTTCTTCTCGCCGCCGATGACGAGCAATCCCCCGCCCTGCTGAACGAAGGCCTCGATGTCGTTCTTGCGCGTGGGGAAGATGCCTTCGAGATCCCAGTTGTTGAGCACGATCACCTGATAGGGATCGAGCGGACCGTCAGGCATGACCGCCGACTTCTGCACGTCGAACTGCGCGGCCTCGAGCGTCTTCATGAAGTGCGTTTCCGCGTTTGCGGGATCCTGAGAAAGGTAGAGCATCCGTGGGCGCCGGAGGGCCACCGATTGCGCGAAGCGGACTTCGCCGAGCCCTTCGGCCTTGACACCGCCCGCCAGTTCCACCGCGCCGGTCGAGGCGATGTTCGCGTTGAGGCGCACCATGTTCGAGCCCTGCTCGAGCTGTACCTCGCTCTTGCCGAGCGGCTTGCCCTCGGCGGTCAGCTCGACCGACGCCTTGGCCGCCTTCGGCGACTCGATCGCGAGATCGATCGCGAAACGCTCGCCCGAGAAAACCAGAGCCGGCAGCCGCACCTGATCGAGGCGCAGCGCCGGGCGTGGACGCCCTTCGAGTGGATAGGTGTCGATCGGGATGCCCAACTGGCGAGCCTGCCATGCGGCGCGCGTCACCGATCCGTGATTTTCCTTGCCGTCGCTGATGAGCGCGATGCGCGGGACCATGCCCGCCGGCAGCGCCGAGGTCGCGTCGCGCACAGCGGCCTCGATATCGGTACCGCGGCTCGGCGCACCGGCCAGTTGTTTCAATTGGAAGTTCTTCGCCACTTCCTCCGCTTGCAGATCGCGAGGTTCGCGCGCGAAGGGAATCACGCGGGTCCAGTGCCGGCCGCGTTCGCCTTCGATCGCTGCAACGAGCTTGGTGGCCTTTTCGAGATCGGCCACGGAGGTGCTGGCGGAGGTGTCGGCGAGCACGGCGAGCGCGACCTTGGTCTCCCAGGTCGAGAGTTTCGGCTCGGCGAGCGCGAGCAGAATCGCGAGCAACGAAAGCGATTTCAGGATCAGTCCGAGCCGCGCGCCCGTCCGGCGCGATTCCAGCGCGAACCAGATCAACGGAAGTGGCGTGAACAGCAGCACCCAAACGCGGTCGAAAGTCATACCGTACTCATCAGTCTACGCCCGCGCGATCTCGCGCAGACGATCCAGCAGTTCTCTTGGCACCTCGACGTTTCCGCGGCGCCCGGTTCCGAGGTCAACCTCAGGTTTGTTCCCACCGTGGAAATCGGAGCCTCCGGTAACAGCGAATCCGAGTTCCGCCGCGATCGAGCCGTAGAGTTCGCGGTGTTCGGCTGCGTGGTCGGAGTGGTGAACTTCGATCGCTTGCATGCCGAGCCGCTTGACGCGGAGGATCAGATCGCGTTCTGCTGTGTCGCGGAGTCCGATTCTCACCGGGTGCGCGAGCGAGGCGATCCCCCCCGAGCCGACGATCGCCGTCACCGCCTCCTCGAGGCCCGGATCGTGCTTTTCGACGTAGGCGATTCCGGATTCGCCCAGGTAGCGGTCGAACGCCTCCTGCAGTGTCGCGACGTAGCCCTTCCGCAACAGGATCTGAGCGAAATGGGGCCGTCCCATCATGTTCTTGCCCAACTCGCGGACCTCGTCGAGCGTGATCTCGATTCCGGATTCATTCAACCGCGCGACGAGCGAGGCATTACGTTCGCGCCGCATCTGTTGCTGGCCGATGATCCAGGAGCGGATGCTTTCCGGCGCCTCGGTGAAGAAGTAGGCCAGCAGGTGGACGCTGCGCGCGCGCCCGCCGCCGGGCCGGGGGAGGTTGGTACTCACCTCGATCCCGCAGATGAGCGGGAGTCCGGCGGCTTCGGCCAGGGGACGAGCCTCGTCATAACCGTCGAAGGTGTCGTGGTCGGTGATCGCGAGAGCTTCCAGCCCGAGCTTCTTCGCGGCGTTGATCAGCTCAGAAGGAGTGAAAGTTCCGTCGGAAGCCGTCGTGTGCGTATGCAGGTCGATCAATTGGAGATTATATCTTCCAACAACACGTCGAGGGCGCGCTTCACCGTTCCTTCGGGCGTTACGTGAAGGCCGCACTCCTTCGACATGCCCTCTTCCCACCACCAGCGGCCGGCCCGTTCGGGCTCGCCCGGCTGTATTGCGCGCGTGCAGGGCGCGCATCCAATACTGCGGTATCCTTTCGCCGCCAGAGGATGCCGGATGAGATCGTGCGTGATGAAGTATTCTTCCACCTGAGCCGCCGTCCAGTCCGCGAGTGGAGCCAATTTGACGCGGCCGCCGCTCTGGTCGAGCTTCTCGACTCCGGCCCGCTCCTCGGACTGTCCGGCGCGCAGCCCGGTCGCCCACGCATCCAGTTGCTGGAGCGCGCGATCGAGCGGCCGGACCTTGCGGACGTGGCAGCAGAGCCGACGGAATACCGGCTCACGGTAGAAGAGGTTGATGCCGTGCCGCACGGTCATCCGTTCCAGTTCGCGATGATCGGGGTAGAGGATCTCGATCGCCACCCGATAACGCTCTCGCACGGCGTCCATCACCTGATAGGTCTCTTCGGGCATGCGGCCTGTGTCGATCGTTTGAATCCGCACATTCGGCCTGATGCGAACCGCCATATCGATCAGAATCATGCCCTCGGCCTGGAAGCTGGTCATGATCGAAAAGCGATCCTGGTACCGGTCGAGCGCCCAAGCCATCAGTTCCTGGGCTGGTAGGGTGCCTTCCCGTGTAAAATCTTCCATTCGCTCTATTGTCCCATGGGTACTCGACCGGGCCGTGTAATGGACCGCCACGTGCTTCCGTTATTACTGTGGGGTGCTACCTTGGACGATAGAGCGCTTTCGGCACTACCGAAAGCGCTTGCCGGCGCGCTGCTCCGTAATGAGATGGATCGCGCCGGGTTCGCTCTGGCACTCCGTCTGGGTCATGCCGATCACTTCTCCTGAATACCTTCTCTTTCTCGGATTCTCATTCCTCGCATTCTGGGCACTCGCCGCGCAGCCTCGCGCGGTGCTGGGGTTCGTGCTCGCGGCGAACGTGTTCTTCTACCTGCGATGGTCGTGGATGTACGCGGCGCTGATTCCGGCGGCGGCGCTGGCCGACTACTGGATCGGCGGAGAGATCGCGCGGGCGAAGTCCGATGGCCGGAAACGGGTGTTCGTTTCGCTCTCGATCGCGATGAATCTCGGGCTGATTCTGCTGACCAGGATCGCGAGCGGATCGTGGGCGGTAAGCCTGTCGTTCTACGCATTCCAGGCGCTCACTTACACGGTGGACATCTATCGCGGCGACGCGAAGCCGGTGAAGACGGTGTTCCATCATCTCGCCTCGGTTTCGTTCTTCCCCACGACACTCGCGGGTCCGATTACACGGGTGGCGGCGCTGGCTCCGCAATGGGACAAGCTGAAGGCTCCGCTGGCGGAAGCCGAGGGCGGACGCGGACTGTTCCTGATCGCGATGGGCGCGGCGAAAAAGTTCCTGATCGCGGACTACCTTTCGGTGAATCTGGTGGAACGTGTCTTCGATACACCCAAGCTCTACTCGGGCTTCGAAGTGCTCGCGGCGGTGTATGGGTACGCTTTCCAGCTCTACTACGATTTTTCCGGCTACACCGACATTGCGATTGGCAGCGCGGTGCTGCTCGGGATCCGGCTTCCCGCGAATTTCAACCGTCCGTACGAGGCTACGAACATCGCCGAGTTCTGGCGGCGCTGGCACATCACGCTGTCGAACTGGCTGCGCGATTACCTCTATTTCGCGCTCCCGGGGCAACGGTCGAAGTTCGGGCAATACGCGAATCTGGTGGTCACGATGCTGCTCGGCGGCGTGTGGCACGGACTCAACTG
This sequence comes from uncultured Acidobacteriota bacterium, assembly GCA_902825945.1. Lineage (GTDB taxonomy): Bacteria > Acidobacteriota > Terriglobia > Bryobacterales > Bryobacteraceae > SYLY01. The sequence continues at coordinate 33,548 of CADECY010000062.1, read as the reverse complement.
GACCTTCGTGGTCTGGGGCGGACTGCACGGTCTCGGGCTGGCGCTGACACGCGCATGGCAGGCGTGGCGGGGCAAGCGCGAGGCTTCCGCGGCAGGCAAATTCGCGGCGGCGGTGCTCACATTCCACTTCGTGGCCTTCTGCTGGATTTTTTTCCGCGCGGCGAACCTCGACAACGCGCGGGACATTCTGGCGCAACTCGGCTCGGCGACTTTCGCCGCCGACAACATCAGCCCCGGATTCGCGTTGATTCTCGGCATCGCGGCGGCGCTCCAATACCTTCCGAAGCGCACCTATGAGTTGGTGCGCGAGGCGTTCGTGGCGGCACCGGCCCCAGTGCAGGCCGTGGCCCTCGCGCTGCTGACGATCGGCATCCAATACACGGCGTCGAGCGGGGCGGCCCCGTTCATCTATCAGAAGTTCTAGATGCACCGGCACCCGAAATCGCGGCCTCCCCAACGGCCACCGGCTCCGGTGGCGGCAACGCCGTTTCCGCGGAAGACGCTCGCGGCGATCGCCTTGCTGGGTGCGCTGCTTTACTTGATGCCGCTCGTGCCGGCGTTCGACTGGGTCAGGCCCCCGTCACGCGAAACTGTGCTTTCGATTCTGCGGAACACACCTGCTCCCGTCAAAGAGACGGTAATCGTCGTAAAGGCACCCGATCCGCCAGAGCCCGCGCCGAAACCGGTGGAAGGTCTGGCACCGAAGCCCGTGATTCAGCAGCCGGATGTGACCTCGTCTCCCGGCGTTCCGCGCATCACCGATCCGAACGGAGCGATGCGGCCATTCTACGTCGCGCTCGAGAAGGCGGAGCAACAGAAGCCCGGCGTGCTGCATGTGCTCCATTACGGTGATTCGCCCACCACGGCCGATCTCATCACTAGCGACGTGCGCGCCTTGTTGCAAAGGCGCTTCGGTGACGCGGGCCACGGCTTCGTCCTGCTGTCGAAACCATGGGCTTGGTACGGGCATCGCGGCATCACGCTGAACTCGAGTGGCTGGACCAACGATCCGGCGAGCTATCGCGGCGGGGTGAAAGACCGCGTCCACGGGCTCGGCGGCGTGAGCCACACCGCTTGGGCCGGAGCGACCTCGACCGTCAAACTCCCCGACGCCGCGCACACGAGGGTGGAAGTCCACTATTGGAAGCAGCCGGGAGGCGGCGAGTTTCGCGTCGAGGCCGGAACACAGACGGTGATGACGGTATCGACTGCGGCCGAGAAGGCGGCGCCCGGGTTCGAATCCGCCGCGCTTCCACCCGGCGCCGAATCGGTGAAATTGATGGTGACGCGCGGCGGGGTCCGCCTGTTCGGTTGGACCTTCGAGAAGCCGGGACCCGGCGTAGTTTACTCGAGCATCGGGTTGAACGGCGCTTCGGTCCAAACGCTGGTCCATCACTTCGAGCCGAATCAATGGGCCGAGGCCTTACGGCACGAACAGCCCCAACTCGTGGTGATCAACTATGGGTCGAACGAGGCCGAGAATTCGGACTATGTGGATAGGTACTATTCGGCCGAGTTCCGCAAGCTGGTCGAGCGGGTCCGCTCGTTCCTGCCCGATTCGGCGATTCTGGTGATGAGCCCGATGGATCGCGGGAAGCGGACCGCCGAGGGGATCGTGACCGTGCCCGCGCTGCCACGAATCGTGGAAATTCAGAAACAGACGGCGCTCGAAACCGGAGTTGCGTTTTTCAACACCTACGCCGCGATGGGCGGAAACGGTACAATGGCCGAGTGGTATGCGGCTAAACCGCGTTTAGTTGAAGGAGACTACCTGCATCCGACGCCTGGGGGGGCGGCGAAAGTAGGCGGTCTATTGGAGGCGGCCATTCTAGAGGGATTCGGACGCTGGAAGGCAGGAAAATGAAACGCCACTGGGCTTGGTTGCCCGTGGCTCTGTGTCTCAGCCTCGCTGCCGGAGCACAGACGGGCCGAACTGCGTCCAAGTCATCCGCCAAGAAGACGGCGGCGAAGAAGGTGGTCCGGCGGACTCCGGTGCGGCGGGCGCCCGCGGTGACCTATGTTCAGCGGCAGGAAGCCACGACGGACGTTTCCAACGCGATGAACACCGAGATCGAGCCGTTCGACAACGGCGGCGGCCTGGTGGCGTTTTTCGAGCGCTTGTACCGCCTCAACAAAGACGTCCCGGCGGTTCACGTGCTCCACTACGGCGATTCGCACACGGCTTCCGATGATCTGGCGGCGGCGCTGCGCGAAGCTTTCCAGAGCCGGTTCGGCAACGGCGGCCCCGGATTCTCGATGCCTGGCCTTCCCTATCTCGGCTACCGGCGCAAGGACATCCCGGCGTACCAGAATTCGCGCGGGTGGCGCACCGAGGGCGCACTGTTCCGCAAAGGCGATGGCAAACACGGTTTGGGCGGGGTGAGTCTGACGGCCACGCGCCCGGGCGAAACGGTGACACTGCGCGCCAGCGGCGACACCGCGGAACTGCTATTCCTACAGCAGCCCGGCGGTGGCAGCTTCGACTTGTGGATCGACGGCCAGTTGCGCGGATCGTTTTCGAGCGACGGGCCGCATGGTCCGGCGGCGCTGGACATGACGACGGTCCCGGGCGAACGTAACTTCCTGTTCAAGACAACGTCGGAAAAGCCCGTACGGCTGTTGGGCACGATCGTGCAGAACCAAGCCGGACTTACGTGGGAAACCGCTGGAATCAACGGCGCGCAAGCGAGCATCATCACCGAGTGGGACGATCAACTGCTTGCCGCACACCTGCAGCGGCGCGACCCGGGATTGATCGTGCTCGCCTACGGGACCAACGAAGCGAACAGCCCGATCTGGGACGCACAGGCCTATGAAGCGGGCTTGCGGCAGGTGGTGCAACGGATTCGCGCCATGGCTCCGGCATCGAGCATCCTGCTGGTAGGTCCACCGGATTGCCGTGTTCGATCAGCGCGCGCGCTCGAAGAGGTAGTCCAATTGCAACGGAAAGTGGCGGTGGAGTTCCGATGTGCTTTCTGGGATTGGCGTTCGCGCATGGGCGGCGCCGGTTCGATCCGCAAGTGGGTTTACGCGGGCATGGCGCAATGGGACTACATACATTTCACGACGCCGGGATACCAACTGGTGGGCCGCACGATCTTCGACGATATGATGCGCCTCTACGACCGGTTCGTTCACGCCCGGCAAGAGGTTGACGATGACAAAGGAAGATAAGGTCCTCGCGATACTGAAGGACATTTCGAAGAAAACGCCGGGGGACCTTGACGAATCGCTGTTCGACTCGGGACTGCTCGATTCGTTCGCGCTGACCGACTTGGTGGCGTCGCTCGAGGAGAAGTTCGGCGTCAAAGTGGCGGACAGCGACCTGCGCCCCCGCAATTTCGATTCGGTGAACAAGATCGTCGCCTACGTGGAGAAGCAGGGAGGCTGATCCATGGCCTTCCTACGCGCCTTCGGGGCTTGGGCGCCGGAACGGATCGTCACCAACGAGGAGATCGCGCCGCGCATCGGCAAGGATCCAGCCTGGATCCTGCACATGACGGGTATCGAGCAACGGCACTGGGCCGCGCCCGGTGAAACCGTGGCCGATCTCGCCGTCCGCGCTGGCGCGATCTGCCTCGAGCGCGGGGGCATCGCGCCAGCCGATGTCGGGATGCTGATCCTCTCCTCAGGCACCGCCGAGCGGCGCTTCCCCGGACCCGCTTCCGCAGCCGCCCACCGCCTCGGACTCGGCTCGGCCCCCGCCATCGACATGCCAATCGCCAGCGCCGGCGCGCTCTTCGGCCTCGCCCTCGCTGCCGGACTCGCGGAACGTATGGGCAATATCCTCGTCATCGCCGCTGAAAAGATGTCGGCCACCATCGACCACGAGCCCATGGACCCGAACTCCGGCATGCTCTTCGGAGACGGCGCCGGCGCGTGCCTCGTCAGCGCTCGGCCCGGCGGCTGGCAAGTAGTCGATTGGGTGCTCCACTCCGACGGCTCCGCGATGGACCTCATCCAACTGCCCCTCCAAGGCGCATTCACCATGGACGGTATGGGTGTAATCGTCCACGCCTCCCGCAAGATCCCGGCCGCGATCACCGAAGTCCTCGCGCGTAACGGAATCGAACCCTCGGCGGTGGACCAGTTCCTGCTCCACCAGGCGAACCAGAACCTGCTCTCCCGGATCGCCAAGTCGCTGGGCGTGGATGCCTCGCGGATCTACTCGAACATCCGAAACTACGGCAACACCTCGTCGGCAAGCATGCTGATCGCCGCGGCGGAGGCGGGTCCGGTGGGGGATACGCTCTGCTTCGCTGCGTTCGGGGCGGGCTTGCACTGGGGCGCGCTGGTGGCTCGGCGGGAGTAGGTGGCGCCGCGGCACGCGAATTCCTCGGAATCATCCGGGGAGGGCCACTGGGGACCCGATCCCTCGACACGGCAACGATTTCCCCGTCGAGGAATTCAAACGGCTTTGGCAGGCCGGCACGATCCGCAATGCCAAGGCGGTCAAGGCGCGTCAGGACCACGAGGCGATGGTGCAGGCGGTGGTGACTCGCTGGCCCGATTCAGCCGCGTGGCGGCCACTGGTGGAGCGCCTGTCGCCTGGCTCGTCCGCCATGGGGCGATTCGCTGAACGCTGGGGCGCCTTGGCTGCCGAGTATGGTGGATTGCTTCCCAAAGGGATCTCGCGGCGCCAGTCGCTGTCGCGCGCCGCGAGACAAGTCGCGGTGAGGCACACCGCTCTCGACCGGACGCTTCGTCAGTTGGTCCCGTAGGGTGGACCCGCGATGTTATCCACCTTCCAGACCTGGCCAAGCAGAGTAACCACATAGGCGGTATTGCCGATGATTTCCATCGAAACCGGCCGATCGAGGTTACCCCTGACCAGGGTCAGCGTACCGTCGCCATTGACCCGGTGCAGGGCGCCTGAATCAGGCAGTGAGGGTGCCCCTGGAAACGGGCCGTCCCAGGTGCCCTGGGAGAGCGCGAAGAGTTCGCGCCCCCGGCCGAATTCCACATCCACCATGAGACTTCCACCGGAGGCGATCTGGGTTGCGGAGGACGCACCGGGCTCGAATGCGACGATCTTGCCATCGGAGGGCAGATGGGGAACGGGGCCCGCCTCGGCGACATAAATGGTGTTTCCGGAAGTCGCGAGCCCAGTGGGTGCCACATTACCGAACTGGAGCAGGCTGGTGATCTTTCCATCGAGCGTCACGAAAAGAACCCGGTTGTGATGGCCGTCTGTTACCACGAAGCCGCCGTGGTAGGTGTCGATCGCGTACTGTAAGCCACTGGGCCCGTCGAACGGAGTCGTTGGGGGATTTGCAACGGCCCACGCGCCGATGTCGGCAATCACGGTGAATTTGTCGGGGCCATCGACACGATAGATGCCTGACACGGAAGTCCCGCCGAATTCCGGCCCAACCAACGTGACGAGAACGTAGGCCGTGCCGCCGATGAAAGCCAAGTCGATCGGGCCGCCGATCGGAATGAGCTGCTTGGGCAATCCCGAGGCGAAGATAGTAACCTGGCCGGTCGCTGGATCAATTCTCGATATCCGTCCCGCCGCGCCCTCGGCGACGAACAGGGCTCCTCCGGGTCCGATGGCGGTGCCGGAAGCACCGGCCAGCCCAGACGCCAGGAGCGTGGCGGTAACCGGTGGTGGCGAGGGCGGCTGCCCGGCAACGCTCGAAAGCATCAGGAAAAAACTCAGAACGCGGCCGGGCGCGAGGGCCCTCCGCGAGAACAAAGCAGTATGGGTCATGGGTAATCAACCTCCTCCTCGAGCATGTACGATATGGCGACACAAGAGAAGTGAACGAAGGTGACTTCACGGTGAACGGCACGTCAATCGAGCCTGATCTCTGTTAAACTCGACATCGCATGCGCGCCGTGGAATCAAGCACCACCTCGCCCGCCGCTGTTTCTCACGCCGAGGCCAAGGCCCACCTGGGCCGGGTGCTGGCGAGTAACGGGCTGTCACAAGCGCCCATGCTTCGCCGTCTGCTCGCCTACCTGGGAGACGCGGCGCTTTCCAGTTCCCCGGATTCGCCAAAGGAATATGCGATCGGAGTGGCTGTCTTCGACCGCGGGGAGGGCTTTGACCCCCAGTCGGACACAATCGTGCGAGTGCAGGCCCGGCGTTTGCGGGCCAAACTCCAAGACTATTACGAAGAGGAAGGAAAGGGAGACCCGGTGGAGATCCGGCTTCCCAAGGGCCGCTATCGCCTGGACTTCCTGCCGCGAGCCGCGCTGCCACGAGAGACGGCGCCTTTCGGCGAGAACGGCCTCTCGTTGCCCGCCGAGCGCACGCGCCTGATAGGCCGTGACACCGAGATCGCCAAGATCCGCGGTCTGTTACTGGATCGGACACGGCTGATCACGCTGACGGGAGCTGGAGGCAGCGGAAAGACACGAGTCGCCATCCAGGCTGCCCGGCTTCTGCGAGATGAGTTTCCAGGTGGAGTCTCGTTCATCTCACTGGAGCACACCACCGATCCGGAAATGGCTGCCGCGATCCTGGCGCAATGGCTCGCACCTCCGGGCAATCGAGGCGGAGCGCTCGGCTCCCGGCTGCGGGGAGTATCGGACCCAGCCCGGCTGCTGGTCCTCGACAACTTCGAACAAGTGCTGGCGGCGGCGCCACTGGTTGGCCGCCTGCTGGATGTGGCCGAGTCCTTGCACATCATGGTCACCAGCCGATGCGCGCTCGGTCTGTATGGCGAACACGAGTTTCCCATCAGGCCATTCAGGCTCCCGGATACGCGTGAGCAGGCGCCATTGAACGGGATTCAAGAGAACTTCGGCGTTCAGTTGTTTTGCGAACGCGCCAAAGCCCTGGACTCGGCGTTCGAGCTGACGGAATCCAACGCGAGCGCCATTGCCCGGATCTGCGCGCGGCTCGACGGCCTGCCCTTGGCGATCGAACTCGCGGCGGCGCGCATTCGTGTTCTCTCACCATCTCAGATTCTGGAACGGCTGACCGAGAGCTTGGACTCACTGCAGTCCGGGACCCTCGATTGGCCGGAACGGCACCAAACTCTCCGCAGGGTCGTACATGGGAGCTATCATCTGCTGTCTGGCGCGGAACAGAAACTCTTCAGGCGCCTATCCGTTTTCGCCGGGGGCTGTACGCTCGAAAGCGCCGAAGCGGTGGCCAACGCCATGCTGGACTCGGGGCTGGAAATGCTCGACGGGGTCAATTCTCTGGTGGCCCGGAGCCTTCTGCGGAGCGACGCAGATCCGGACGCGGGGAAGCGCTTCACCATGCTGGCGACGGTTCGCGAATATGCAATGCGGTTGCTCCGCGAACAAGAGGACGAATTCGAGACGAGGCGCGCGCACGCGGCCTACTGTATCGTCATTGCCCAGGAGGGGAGCCGAGTTGCCGGAACAGCCCAGCAGGCGAGTTGGCTGGAGTTATGTGAACGCGAACACGACAACTTTCGCGTGGCGCTCGACTGGTTGATCGGCACCCGCAATACCGCGTGGGCTGTACTTCTCGCCAAGGCCTTGCATCGGTTCTGGGAATTGTGGGAGCACCTCTCCGAAGGTCGCCGGTACATATTGGCAGTTCTTGAACTGATGGGAGAGACGCCGACTCGGGACCGGGCGCGGCTCCTCGGCATTGCCGCCAGCCTGAGCGACCTCGCCGGGGGAGGCTCATTGGGCGCGCAGGCGTTGGACACTTTCCGGGCGATCGGAGACCGGCGGGGCATCGCGTCGGCAAACACGTCGATGGGCAACTACGAAAAGAACGCTGGTAACCACGCGAGATCCGTAGCCTACATGGAAGAGGCGCTGGCGGTCACGCGCGAACTCGGCAATGAGCGGGAAACAGCCGCGGCGATGAGCAACCTAGCCGTAGCGCTGAGCGGCGCGGGCGGTCACGCGGCGGCCAGAGTCTTGTTGGACGGAGCGCTCGGGATCTTCGCTCGCCTGGGTGATGGCACGAACGTGGGTTGGACGCTCAATCGGCTGGGCGACGCCACCGCCGCGGAGGGAAAAATCGAGGAAGCCCGGCAGTTCTACCGTGAAGCGGTTACCGTGTTCGATCGCCTCGGAGATCGCTTGGGCACCGCACGATGTTACCAGGATTTGGGGCTACTGGCCCTCCGGCAGCATGACCCTGAAAGGGCCCGCACAGACTTGCACCGCGCCCTCGACGACCTTGCCCAACTCGGCTACCGGCGGGGGATCACTCGTATCCTCGATGCCGCCGCGATCGCCGCCGCCATGCAGGGGGACTCCTCCCGAGCCGTCCTGCTGGCGGGGGCCGCCGATGGCCTGAGGAGCCGGATCGGATATCATCCCCGTCCATCTCAATACGCGGACGTCCAGCGCTGGCTGCAAGCAGCGTGGGACGCGTCGGGCGATGCCGCGCCCGGACTTTGGGTCGCCGGAAGGCGCCTTTCCCCGGTCGATGCGATCGAACTCGCGCGCAGCCCGTCACGGACCGCCGCGGCGTTACTCGAATTCAGCGGGTTCGAGCATGCGCCTGACAGCCGCAACCCGGTCGACGGGGATGCCGGCTAGTCTGCCATGCTCACGAATCGCGGATTCGTCGTCCGCCCAATAGATGCAGTAGACCTTGTCATCGGTAACAAAGCTGGTGATCCACTGAATGCCCGGGCTCATCTCCCGCAAGACTGCAAGCGACTTCAACGCGCCTTGACGGAGGTCCTCTTCGCTCAATTTCACTCCGCCGAGTTCCCTCTCAATGACGAATCTGGGCATTTGACTCCTTCGGGAGATTATAGCGGCTCCCGCGGCCCGGCCGTAATCACCGGGCGATCGGCTTGGTTCGTGCCACCAGGGCGATCGTTGCTTGCGGTTGGCCGTCCTGGGTGGAGCGCAACCTATCGCTTCCCCACGATCCCGTCCACGAACTCGAACAGCTCTTTCGTCGCCGGATCGCCCGTGACGCCGAGATCGCGGTCCAGCTTCACGTGGTCGGTGCCCATCGCGCCGAACACCTTCGCGCGAATCCCGGCCTGATCGAGCGCGTTCCACAAGCGATGGGCCTGCGCGCTCGTGTCGGTGTGGTCTGCCACATGCAGGATCAGGAATGGCGGGATGCCCTTGTTGCGCGCCACGTGCGTCACCGCCGAGTAGGCTCGCTGGAGGCCGAGGTCGCCGAACTTCTCCGGATGTCCATACTTCGGATCCGGCTGATTCAGGCTCTTCCGGCGCGCCACCGCGGTGGCTACCTGCAAGGGAACGTCGTAGGTGTCGCCATCGACCGGGACGCAGCCGATGATCGCTTTCTTCGGGACCTTTTCGGCGGCGAGATATTGGAAGTCCGTGCACAGGATCGCGGCCAGTTGCGCGCCAGCCGAGTGGCCCATCAGGAAGAGCCGGTTCGGATCGCCGCCGTAACGCGCGATGTTGGCGTGGACCCAGCCGGTGGCCTTGGCCACGTCGCGAATGATATCGCCCATCTTGACGTTCGGAAAGAACCGGTAGTTCATCGGCACGAAGACGAATCCCTTATCGACGAGCGCGGTGGGCTTGTGGTCCACTTCGTTCTTGGCGCCGCGCATCCAGCCGCCGCCGTGAACCCACACCACGACAGGCAGCTTCGAGCCCGATTGGGGCGCGTAGACGTCGAGGAGTTGCCGCTCGTTCTTCGGCTGTGCGTAGGGGATATCGCGCTCGATGCGCGGCTCGGCGGTGGCGGTGATCACGCCGAAGAGGAGAACGGTTGCGGAGTGCAGGTGACGCATCTCATCGAGACTGTATCACGGGAGATGGAGTTCTAACCGCGGGGTGCAATCACGGGGCCGCGCTGAGCGCTCCCCTGTCCATTGATTGACCGCTTCAGATATCCGAGCCCGACTGTCGGGGGTCCAGTCTTGATAGATAGGGATCAGGGACTTTGAGATTCTCCGCTCGGGTCCGCCCTCGGGTGGGATCAGGATCAACTCCGAAACCTCGGCTTGCGGCACTCTCCGCCACAACGCAATCAACTTGCCGTCCCGAGACCAGCGGGGATGGTGATCGACGTGTGGATGCGTCGTCAAACGCTTCATGGTTTCCCCTCTCACCGCCTTCACCCAGATGTCCAAGTCCCGAGCGTGTAGTTGGACGAGAAAGCGAACTGGGAACCATCAGCGGAAACGTGGGCTGCTTCTCATCGTGTTTCGAACGTCGCCAGCGGAACCGCGAACTGTTGGCCGAGTCACGAGGAAAACGGTCAGAAGTGCCGCTCCGGCAAGTCCGGCCGCCGCGATGGCACGAGAGTGGACATGCTTGGGCGGCGCGACCGGTTCGGCTGGCACGATCTCTCGTTCGGGTGGCTGGGAAGAAAGCCTTTGCGAGCGCGATTGCCACCAGGCGTCCAACTCGTCTTCATAGGCAAATACGTGCCCCTGTGCTGCAATTGGAGACGGTGAAACGGCAGCCCCTCCTCCGCCGCATCCCACCTTTGCACGGTTCACACACTTCGACCGAGCTTCTCAGCGATAGCCTTCCAGGAGTCCAATCGCACCCGCGGCGGAAGTCATGATCTTCTTCCGGACGGAAACTGAATACTTGCATTCGAGGCTACCCGGATCCGGGAGACAACTTCACCGGCTCTCGCTGCCGCCGGCACTCCCGGCGGCTTCACCCAGTCCGTTGATCGACCGCTGAAGGAACCGGGGACTCGAGGATTCTGCTCGATACCCACCTTGTCCTCTGGTGGCTCGCGAACAGCCCGCTGCTATCCGGAGAGGCCCGCAAGATGATCAGCGATCCGGGAAACACGTTGTTCGTGAGCGCGGTGAGCCTGTGGGAGATTTGGCTGAAGGTGAGCTTGGGAAAACTGCGGGTGCCCGAGGATTTCTAGGGCCGGCTGGGGGCGGGGACGTTTGAGAGTCTTCCGTTGACGGCAGAGCCAGGTGAGGCAGGTCAGCCATGCTGCCGTGGCACCACGTGACCCGTTCGACCGGATAGCTGGTTGCCCAGGCTCAGGTGGACCGGTTGGTTCTTCTGACCGCGGATGAGCCGGTGTCCCGGTATGGTGATTTCTTTCGTCTGGTGCGGTGAAAGCGCGGTCCGCGAGGGAGTTGGCCGGGACCTGGCGAGCGTGCCTCAATCGATGCAACCGTCCGGGCTCGCGCGACCGCGCCGAGCGGGGCGGCGACTTCGTAGAGACCGAGCCGGTCCCCCATTTGGAGAGTTAGTTACCGTACCTAACCTCATCGAGCGGGTTCCGTGATGTCGTGATAGCGCCCCGGCGCGAGTCCGGTGACGCGTTGCGTGACTCCCGATGGCCACCGAATCTCCAAATCGCAAGGCGCGCCAACGCCGCCGAGTCCGAAGACAACCCGCCGGTCGTGCGACGCCAGGAAGCTGCCGCCGCCGGTGATCCAGCGGGTCAACGTTCGCGCCCCCTGCCGCAGCGTGATCCGCGCACCGATCGCGTCACGATTCGACACGGTTCCGCGCAGCCGCGCACCCAGCCACTGGCGGCCGGCGGCGGACTCGTTGCGCAGGATCACCGGTGGATCGTTCAACGAGACGAACGCCGCATCCACCGCGCCATCGTTGTCGAAATCGGCGGAGGCCATGCCGCGGCCCAGGTATCCGGTCCGAAACACCGGACCCGCATCGATACGCGAGAAACGCGCGCGGCCATCGTTGGCCAACAGCAGCGGCGGTTCGCGATAGCTCACCGTTCGATTCGAGCGCTCGATCATCTCGTGCAAGTGTCCGTTGACGATGAAGAGGTCGAGCGCGCCGTCGTTATCGTGATCGAGCATGCGCACGCCCCATCCGACATAGGGCTTGGTGAATTCGGCAAGACGTGACGAGACGGTCGCTTCGCGAAAAGGCAGCCGGCCCGGGTTCAAGTAGAGCGCGTGATACTCGCTGTCGAAGTTCGTCACCACGAAATCGGGCGTGCCGTCACCATTGAGGTCGCCCGCATCGACACCCATGCCCGCCCGCGCGACTCCGTCGGGACTATAGGCCACCTCCGCCAACAAGCCCACATCCTCGAAGCTCTTGCCCGCGCGGTTGCGCAGCAGAAGATTCGGTGACGCATCGCGCGCGACGAACAAATCGGTGAAGCCGTCGCCATCGTAGTCGATCGCCACCACGCCGAGGGCTCTGCCCGGTAGTCCGGCCACCCCGGTCGTGGCGCTGACATCGGCGAAGGTGCCGTCGCCGTTGTTGCGATAGAGGCGCGCGGGACGCCCTTTGTAGGCCGTCTGCGCGCAGTAGACGGGCTTGCCTTCGAACTCGCACCGGCGCGTGTCGTTGTACGAGAACTCGGCGTAGTTGGCGACGAACAGGTCGAGCCGCCCGTCGTTGTCGAAGTCGAACCACGCGGCCGAAGTTCCCCACTCGCCTCCGTTGGCGACACGGGCTTGTCCGGTGATATCGGTGAACGTGCCATCGCCGTTGTTCCGGAACAGCGCGCTCGACGGGAATCCCGTGAGGTAGATGTCCGGATCTCCGTCATTGTCGAAATCAGCCGCTGCCGCGCCCATACCGTAGAACGCAGTCTTGCCGATTCCGGCGCGTGCTGTCACATCGGCGAACTTCCCGTTCCCGAGATTGCGGTAGAGAGCGTGCAGCACCGGCTGCGCCGATCGGCCCCGCGGAGTTTCGCCGCCATTGACCAACAACAGATCCTGCAAGCCATCGCCGTCGAAATCGAGGAACGCCACTCCGCCCGTGGTCGACTCGACGAGGAAGCGATCGGGTGACATGCCGTTGAAATGGCGCCACGTGACGCCCGACCCCGGAGTGATGTCGCGCCACAGCAAGGCCGCGGCGAAAAAGGCGAGCCTCATGGCTGCTCCGCCTTCTTGCGTGCCTGAAACAGTACGAGATGGCGCGCCGCTTCTTCGGACTTGCCCAGCCGCCGCAACGCGCGCGACATCGCCCAGTGGATCCTAGAATCATCGAGCCCGTTCTTCGCGGAAGCTTCGAGGTGTGCGATCGCATCGGCCGCGCGATCAGCCGCGAGTGCGAAATTTCCCAACTGATAGTGTGGTTCAGGCAACGCGGGATCCAAGCGCAACGCGGTTTCGAGAGCCTCGCGAGCCTTGGCTTCGGGCGCCGCGCCCGACTCGGCCATCTTGACGAGCAGCACTCCGTAGGCTTGATGATGGGCCGGATCTTGCGGGAATTTCCGCAGGCCAGCTTCGAACGTCGCGCGAGCCTCCGTAATCAGACCGGCGCTCGATTGCGCGATCCCAAGCCCCACGCTCGCATCCGCCGACGAAGGATCGAGCGCGAGCGCCTTCTGGTACGCGGCCACCGCTGCTAGGTTCTGTTGATTGCGCGACTCGAACAGGCCGAGCATCAAGTGTACGCGCGCCGACTTCGGATAGCGCTTCGCCGTGTCTTGCGCGAGTTGGAGCCCGATGCGATATCGCCGCAGTCCGGCCAATTCCGCGCCCCAGTCGAGCGACACCGTTTCGAGCAGGTCGCGCGCGGCCACGTGCTCCGGCTGCAATGCAACGAGCTTCACGAGCGACGCTCGTGCTGCTTCGAATTGCCGCAGATCCGCGCCGATCACCGCCGATTCGAGCAGTAATGCCGGATTGGCGGGATCGAGCTTCAGAGCCTCCTTGAACTCGATGTCGGCCGCCACGAGTTTGCCTTGCCTCTTGAAGATTCCGCCGAGGGCGGATCGATAGAGCGGATTCGCGGGTGCGAGCTTCGCTGCTTCGCGCAGCTTGGCGGCGGCGTCCTCGGGGTTGCCCGCCCGCACCGATTCGTAAGCCTGCCGCGCTAGCGCCATCGCCTCGGGCGGCTCCTGCGCGGCGGCGCTGAGCACGGCCAGCGCCAGCGCCAACCGCGGCATGATCAGTGCTTCCACGATCGCGGCGGAGTCCAGATGATCGCCTTGGTGAAAGCGTTCTTCGACGCGATTCCTTTCAAGCCTTCCGAATCGCGTTCGCCATACACGATGTAGTAGACAGTCACCAAGCGGCCATCGCGCCGTTCGATCGTTACCGGATATCCAAGGTCGGAGTGATCGCCGTCGAACGCGAGCACCACGCGCGAATCGCGCTCCCAGGTTGCGCCATCGTCGCGGCTGCGCATCGCTTGCACGCCGAACGGCTTGTTGCGCTGCCCGAAGGTGAGCAGCAGATCTCCGTTCGCCAATCGCAGCAGGTCAGCCGGATGCTCGCGATCCTGCGTCACTTGCGCCGGCGCGGACCATGTGCGGCCACCATCCCCGCTGATCGATGCATTCAAGCGCGCGCCATCGACGGTCCGCATCATCGCGAGGATCGATCCGTCGCGGCGTTTCGCCATCGTGATTTCGTTGTGACCGGGCGCAATTCGCACGAGATCGCCCCATGTCTTTCCGCCGTCGCGTGAGCGGACCACGAAGCTCGCTTGCGGACGTTCGGGCGTGATGGGCAGTGGTCCGCCGTAGCCGGAAAGCAGCAAAGAGCCGTCCGGTTCCTCGAGGATGTGTCCGAACGGATAGGCCCAATCGAGCGGCTTGACGTTCACCTCGACGGGTTCGCTCCATGTGCGGCCACCGTCACGCGAACGCTGGAACCAGGTGCGCGCGATCCAGCCCTCGGTCGTGTAGCGGTCGCCATTCCACGTATAGGAAACCGCCGCGACCATCACCGAGCCATCCCGCGCGATGCCGCTTGCGACGATTCCGTCGTCGGCATTGGGCCGGTCGAACACCGTTACCGGCTCGGACCATGTCCTGCCGCCGTCCGCCGATCGTGACATCGACGCGCGGCCGCCCTTTCCGATGTGCGCGGCGCCGGTCTTGAAGAAGGCCAGCAACTCGCCCGATGGCAGCGCCCCGAGGCGCGGAAAGTATCCGCCCTGATAGACGACCACTCGCTCGGCGGGAAGCGAGCCAACCTGGAACGCCTCCTGGCCGAAGACCGCGATCGCGAAAACGAACCCGAGAATCCTCATGGAAGCTTCTTGAACTCCTCGGCGGCGCGGGCCGCCTTCTCCGCCTGGCCCGAACGCCGGTAACTCAAACTCAACTGATACCACGCTTCCTTGAGCGCCGGATTCGTTGTCACGGCTTTCTCCCAATGTCCGATCGCCGCGGCATGATCTCCGCGCGCAGCCTCGATCTTCCCCGTCTGGAAATGTGCCTCGGCGTCTGACGGATCGAACCCGAGCGCATTCCGGAACGCTGCCTCCGCATCCGCCGCATGCTGCCGCTTGAGCTGGTTCTTGCCGAGTTTGACATGCACCGCCGCCACGGACCCATCGAGCGCGAGCGATCTCCGGTACGCCGCTTCCGCCTTCGCCAAATCGCCCGTGGCGTCGTAGACGTCGCCCAGCGAGGCGTGAAAGTCCGCCGCGGCGGGTTCGAGTTTCACCGCCGTCTCATAGGCACGGGCGGCTTGTTCGTTCTTCCCCGTCGCGTAGGCGAGCGCTCCAGCGGCGGCATGGATCTTGCCCACTTTCGCGAAACGAACCCGGCCCTGGTCGAGGTACTTGGCCGCTTCGGCGTTCGCCTCGGTGCGCAGCAGCGTGATCACCAGGTCGTACAGCGTGTCGGGATTGGAAGGATCGATAGCCACGGCGCGCCTCAGATCCGCAATCGCCTCCGGTTGCCTCCCCAGCGTATTGAGAACCGCTCCTCGCAAGGCGTGCCAATCGCCGGTGCGGGCCGGATGCTTGTCGAGCACGGCGAGCGCGTCAGCGGGCCGTTCCGCCCCCAGCAGCGCCAGCGCCAGATTGAACGGCGCGAGCGGTGATTTCGGGTCGAGATCGAGGGCGGACCGGAAGTGCGCGACCGCCTCCACTGTCCGGCCCTGCTGCTGTAGAAAAATCGCATACTCGCCGTGTGCTTTCGGGTCACGCGGGTTGGCCTGGATCGCGCGGACGAAGTCCTGTTCGGTCTGCGTGGCGAGAAGGGCCGCTGCAAGAACGGTCATCATCGCGGTGAACATCGCCCCCATCGCTCCGAGTATACTGAATCCAAGTCCGCATTCCTCATTTCAAAGGAGAAACGAATGAACCCAGGGGTCAATCGTAGGTTGATTTCCATGCTTGCGCTGCTCGCGATTCCGCTAGCCGCGCAGGTTCCGACTGCTGTCTTGACTGGTGTTGTGAAGGATTCGTCCGGCGCCGTGGTGCCGAACTGCAAGGTGGCCGCCATCAATCAGGGCACCTCGCTGAGCCGCGAAGCGGTGACCGACGAGTCGGGCACCTATCGCATCGCTCCGTTGAACCCCGGCGTCTACCGGGTGGAAGCGGAAGCAGGCGGCTTCAAGAAGGCCACGATGAACAATGTGGTGCTCGAAGTCGGATCGCAGGTCCGCGCCGATGTCGAGTTGCAGGTCGGCGAAGTGTCGCAGGCGATCGAGATCGAGAGCCGCGCGGCGCTCGTCAACACCGAGAACAACCAGATTGGCGGCGTGATCAATCAGTCGCGCGTGGTGAGCCTGCCGCTCAACGGGCGCAACTTCATGGAACTCACGACCCTGACGGCGGGCATGGGCGAAGGCACCGGATCGGCGGCGATCGTCAACAAACGCGCCCCCACGGCGGCCGGCATGCCGCACCAGGACAACAATTACCAGTTGGATGGCGCCGACAACAAAGAGGCCTTTTTCAATAGCTGGAACCTCGGTCCGTCGGTGGACGCGATTCAGGAGTTCAGCATCCAGGTAGGCCAGTACTCGGCCGAATTCGGCGGCGTCGGTTCGGTCATCAACGTGGTGACGAAGTCCGGCACCAATCAGCTTCACGGAACTCTTTGGGAGTTCCTGCGGAACGACAATCTCGACGCACGCAACTTCTTCCTCACGCCGACCCAGCGTATTGCTTCGTTGAGCCGCAATCAATTCGGAGCGGCGGTGGGCGGGCCGATCATCAAGAACCGGATGTTCCTGTTCGGCAACTACGATGGATCCCGCATCCGCCAGGGCGCATTCCGCACCGCGATGGTTCCGACGGCCGACCAGATCGGAGGCAACTTCGCCGGCTTCTCGAAGACGATCCGCGACCCCCAAACGGGCCAACCGTTCCCGGGCAACATCATTCCGCGTCAACGCCTCGACCCGATCGCGCAGGCGCTCATGAAGTTCTACGAGGCTCCGAATAACCCGAATCCCGTGCAGAACTTCAGCACGAACATCTCGGGTGTCAATGACTATGATTCGGCCTTGTTCCGGTACGATTGGCGCCTGACCAACAAGCATGACCTGATGGTTCGCTACGGGTTTCAGGACATCAACCAATACAATCCGGGCACCTTCTCTCAAGTTGGCGGACTGATCATTCCGCAGAAGCCGCAGAACCTGGCTGTGAACCTGACCTCGATCATGACGCCGCGGCTTCTGAACGAGTTCCGCGCAAGCTACGGGCGGCAGATCCACCGCCAGCGCGGACAGAATTCCGGCAACCCGATCGCGGCCAACGCCGGTATTCCGTTCGCCCCCAAGGAAGGCAGCGGCGCCGGTTTCGTCGAAGGTATCGGTCTCGGCAACACGATCTTCTCCGCTCTGGGAGAAGCGCAACCTTGGTTCCTGACGGTGAACAGCTTCCAGTTTTACGATGGCATCACGTGGTCGCGCGGCAAGCACAACATCAAGGTTGGCGGCGACATCCGCCGTCACCGTGCCGATGCCTTCCTCGGAACCCGCCTGAACAACCAGTACACGTTCTCGGGCCAGTTCTCGGGTGACGGCTTCTCGGACTTCCTGCTCGGCAACATGGCGTCTTCATCGATCGCGCTCGCGCCTAACGAGACCGGACGCTTCCGCCGCACGATGCTCTCGATGTACGTTCTCGACGACTGGAAGGTATCTCCCAAGCTGACGCTGAACATCGGCATGCGCTACGAATATGGCCAAGTGCCACGCGAACTCAGCGGATTGACTCCGACCTTCGATCCGAGTCTTGCGAACGGCGGGGGCGGGCTCCGTTTCCCCAAGCACAACACCAACGCCGCTCCCTTCTATCAGCGCGTGCGTCCGGACCTCGGCTTCGGCCTGCTCGATCGTGAGACGATCTTCACCTCTGACAAGAACAACATCGCGCCCCGCTTCGGATTCGCCTATCGGCCGTTCACCGGCAACCGCACGGTGGTTCGCGGTGGCTATGGCATCTACTACTCTGGCCCGCAGTTGATGAATCTCGTTCAGAACTCGGTGACCGGACCGCCGGCGCAACTCTGGGCGGGCTACACGTCCGATCTGACGCGCCCGACGCTAACGTGGGCGGGCGACATCAACAATCCGAACGGATCGCTCGCGACCGCGATCTTCGGCGTGCTGACCGGTCCGGAGAACAACTGGATTGACGGCTACACGCAGCAGTGGAGCCTGAGTGTCGGGCAGGAGATCGGCCGGTCGGTCGTGCTCGAAGTCCAGTATCTCGGCTCGAAGAGCACGCACCTCGAGAATTCGCTGGACTACAACGCCACGCAGCCCGGACCGGGCAACGTTCAGACCCGGATCCCGTGGCCGAAATGGAATCGCGTGTTCGGATTCAACAGCAGCGGCGCTTCCAATTACCACGGGCTGCTCCTTACCGCCGAAAAGCGCATGGGCAAGGGCCTGATGTTCAAGGGCGCGTACACGTGGTCGAAGACGCTCGCCAAGAACGGCGCGCGATCGAGCGGCAATGTCGGCCAGGTGCAGGATCCGTTCAATCTCAAGAACAACAACGGATTCTCGGTGGACAACGTTCCGCACCGCTTCACGGCGAACTTCCTCTATCAACTTCCGTTCGGCAAGGGCCAGCGCTTCGGCGACGGTGTCAACAAGGCCGTGGACATGATTCTCGGAGGCTGGAATCTCTCCGGAATCCAGACGCTGCACAACGGCTACCACCTGACGGCGCCAACGGTCGCGGCGGCGAACTGCAACTCGTCGCCGACCAACCTTTGCCGTCCGGATCTGATCGGCGATCCCGTGCTCGGCGGCAACGGACTCGTGACTCCGCGCTGGAATCGCGATGCGTTCGACTGGCCGCTCAACACGGCCAAGCATCCGGCCCAGGCGCCGCGTTTCGGTAGTTCCGCGATGAACATCCTGCGCGGAAATGCGGTGAACACGCTCGACGCGGGCATCTTCAAGAACTTCGTGTTCAAGGAGAACTACCGCTTCGAATTTCGCACAGAGTTGTTCAACGCGTTCAACCATACGAACTTCGCGAGTCCGAATACGTCGGTGGAGAATCCGAACTTCGGGCGGACCTTCTCGACTTCGATCAGCCCGAGGACGATCCAGTTCGGGCTGAAGTTCTACTGGTAGACTCGGAAAGTCGACAGATCGCAATCAGGGCGCCGCATCTCAACAGTGCGCGCGCCCTTTTTTCATTTCGGTGCGGTCCACCTGCGCATCGCGCCTTCACTGCGGAGGTGCCAAATGAGCCCCCAGATCGTGGCGGGAATGCGTTGGGTTCTACGAACGAGTAGGACGCCTACTCGGCCCGTCCAGGAACAGCGGCTCTACCGGTATCTGAACTCCGGAGAAGACCTCGGGCGAATCGATTGTCTGGGTGATGGCGGCTTTGTCGGAACTGCGGTCGGTGTGATGAACCCAGACTCGCCGCGTTTTCGGCCAAACCGCCCATATCGTTTTCGTTCCCGCCGCGAGGTAGGCATCGATCTTCTCATCGACACCCCAGGCTGATTCCGACGGCGAGACGATCTCGATGGCGAGGTCCGGAGCGCCGCACAGCGATCCGCGGCGAGTTGTCATCCGTTGGCGCCGCTCGCGTTCGATCAGGAGGACATCCGGGGCTTGCACGGTCTCATCATTCAGCACGAAGCCTGCGCGGACGGACATGATCAGGTGCGGGAAGCGCTCTTGGGCGAGCGTCCCGAGCGCGAGGGAAACCGCGCCTTGGATAGCACCATGCAGGAACGTGGGCGTGGGCAACTCGACGAGCCTTCCGTTGATGAGTTCGTAAGAGCAGCCGCGTTTGTCGGGCAGATCGAAGAACTGGTCGAGGCTGAGAATTTCCGCAATCACTGAAGTCACTCCGGCTGAGCCGGGACATCCCCATAGGACCACGGCACCGTCTTCGCGGTGGCCTTCGCGGGTACCGGCACCGGGCCCGGCGTCAAGCGATTCGCCAACTCGATCCCCGCGTTGGCGATCTCACGGCCAGCGGTGGGCACGAGGTTCGAATAGGCCGTAAGCCTCGTCTCGTATCCGCCGCCCGACGGACTCAGCGCTTCCTCGGTCGGGACGTAACCCACACAGCCATTCGCCAACTCGACCGGGAACGTGTACTTGAAATGGCTCTTGGCCTTGATGTCGAGTCCGTAATCGACGAAGTACTCGGCTGGATTGGAAACGAACACCGCCGGGCCTACCTGAACGGCTTGCACCTCGGCGTCGACCACCGGCTCCTTCTGAATCAGGTAGTCGAGCATCACGGTCTCTTTCGCGAAGGTCCACTCCGTGCGATCCACCTTGTCTTTCGCGGGATCCTTTCTCGCGAGTTCGAACGCCGCGGCGAGACGCTCCTTCGATGGTTTGCGCCGCGGAATCCGAAGTACCTTCGACAGCGCATCCACCGGCGCGAGCACGCCGCGATGCATCGAGAACAGAACCTTCGTTGATTCCGCACCCACGCGTCCGCCGACGATCCAGGCGTACTCGTCTCCGTTCGGCTGCACGTACGGATTCAGGTTGTCCACCTGGGTGATGTCGCCGCTTGCTCCCTGCAGGAAAACGACCACTACCTGTTCGCCAAACACGCCGCGGATCACGCGCTCGAGATTGTAGATCCAGTTGGCCGAAATCCCACCAGGACTCGTGGTGGCGTGGCAGGCGTAGTTGACCACCACGCCAGCCATCTTGCCGTCCGTTTTCCAAGCCCCGATCACACCCACTTCCGGATCGATCGGTCCGGCGGGCTTGATGATGTCCGTATTGCCTTGTCCAGGATGCGTGAAGCTCCGGCCGTTCTTCATGCGGAAGCGCCGGTTGAAGGCTGCCTTGTCCTCGATGCCCGAACCCACGCCGAGCATGAGGTCCGACCGGCCCGCGTCCGCCTTGCAAACGGCTTCCACGGTCCGCTCGTGGACGAGCTTCAGATACTTCGGATCCGCCATCGACGATTGCTCGTAAGCGAGCTTCCGGACCAGTTCCGGAGCGCCGTCGAACTCGCCCGGCTGCACCATCCCGAGCGGGCCCGAAGAGTGCGAGTGGGACGCGCCGATCATCACGTTCGCGCCTGGGATTCGGCACTTGGCCTCGATATCGCGCCGGATCGACAGCACGAGGTGCCGGGGCACGATCAACGCGTCGAGACCCACTAGAGCGACGCGCTTGCGGCCATCGTCGAACACCGCCGCGCGCGACTTGCACGGATCATGCAGAGTCCGGTGGAACGACTTGCCGTAGCCGCCGGGCTGCTCCATTCCAATCTCGGGCGTGATATCGGTGTCCGCGAATCCGGCCTTCATCACCGGAGATCCCTTCCACGACTGCGCGAATAGGGAGCCGCCCGAAAGCTGCAGGAACAGCCTGCGATCCATGTCTCTATACCTCCACGGTTTGGGGAACGTAGCCGTAGCTGATGGAGATGGCGCGTGCCTCCCGCAGCAGCTTGGCGATCAGACTCTGGTCGCGCGGATTGAAGCGCGAGGTCGGTCCGGAGATGCTCACCGCCGCCACGGCATGCCCGCTCGCGTCGAGGATCGGCGCCCCAATGCAGTTGCCGAGGAGAGTCGTCTCTTCGTCGTCGAACGCGTAGCCGCATTCCCGGACTTCGGCGAGTTGCTCGCGGAAACGCACGGGGTCGGTGATCGTCTTGGGCGTGAGCGCCAGGAGCTTGCGATCCTTGAGAAGGCTGTCGATGTACTCGCCGGAAGCGAAGGCGAGCATCGCCTTGCCGAGAGCGCTCGAGTGGACGTAATCCCAACCGCCCGGACGTTCGCACAGACGCAACGGATGAACGCTCGGCACCACCTCGATGTACATGACGCGATCGAGATCGAGCAGGCCGAGATTCACGGTCTCCTCGGATTCGTCGCGCAGCTTCAACATGTGCGGACGCGCCGCCCGGCGGAGCGGTTCGCTCCACGCTCCGGCATGGGAAAGATCGCCAAACTTCGGACTCAGCCAATAGGTGCGCTGCTGTTCGTTGCGGAGAACGTAGCCCAACTGGTGCAAACTGCGGAGAATGCGGAAGACGGTCGACTTCGGCAGACTGGTTCGGATCACGAGATCGTTGAGGTTGAGCGTGCCCGCGATTGCGAGTTCGCCGAGAATCTGGAAGGTGCTACGCAGCACCGGGACCATGTACTTGTCGTCCGTCTGAGGGATCATCGATTACGCCATGCCTTTTCAAGGATCGAATTTGCGGCGTCTACCATTCTCTCACCAGATCCGATCGCGGCACGGGAGCTAACCACTTCGTAGTTTCCCTGGGGGAACGCCCGTTCATCCGGGATGTACGTCGCGGGTCCATGTGCCAGTTCCACGACGATCGTGTGACGGAACGGCGATGCCCTCTGGATCGCGATCCCATGCTCGACGAAGATCTCGCCCGGAAGAGCGACGATCGCGAGATCGGAGCCGAGCGTGATCGCCTGGACTTCGGCTTCGAGCGGTTTGCCCTGGCGGTGGGCCACGTCAATCGCCTTGAACGCCCAGACAGTATCGAGGAACCTCGGCGGCTTCGGGCTGTTCACCGAATCGGCGATCTGATTGGCGCGGCGCAACTCTTCGGCTGTCACTTTCGGCAAGTCGAGTGGAACGGCCTGGGAGGAAGCCTGCAAGGGACCATCGTTCACCTGCTTTAATCGCGTGTAGGTTTTGATGACTTCGCCCGCGAGCACGGTTCCGATCCGCTGGGCTTCGGCGTGACCCTTCTGCGGAGCGGGCGAGGACGTATTGATGTGGTTGATGTTGCCGGCGCATCCGATGGTGAACAGCGTCAGCATGTCCGCACCCTTGACCGCGCCGAGCGTGCGAGCGAGCGTGTACGGATAGTCGGCCGAGAACTCGAGTCCGCCGACAGTGTCGAGGTGGACGGCGTAGTTCACGTAAGTGGCGAGCGGTTTACCGTCCGGCGAATCGAAGTAGAGCACGTGGACGCTCGGGTCGATCGGCCCCGCGGGACGAATGATGTTCGGATTCAACTTCCCGGGATTCCATGCGACGGTTCCGTCCTTCATGAAGAAGCGGCGGTTGAAGGCGAGCGAAGGCTCATTGCCGATGCCAGATTGCAGGCGTACGGGCCCGAGGTTGGCGTTCGCCAGCCGGATGCTTTCCGCGATCTTCGCGGGTAGCGACTCCATGTAGCGTTTCAAAATCGGCATGTCTCCGCCGTATTGGGCATCGCGGGCGCCGCGGCCCGTGATCACCGGACCTGTATGGCTATGTGTCGCCGAGATCATGATGTTGCCGGCCGGAATGCCGGTCGATTTCGCCGCGCTCTCACGTGCCTGCTCGATGACCTGCGGCCCGAGTGCGACGAGATCGCACGCTACGAGAGCCGCCTTGCGGCCGTCCTTTTCGAGCACGATCGCCTTGGCATGCAGATCGTCATGCGTGCCCGTGGCGAGGCGGGTGCTGTAGTAGCCGGCCATCGGTGTGCCGGGTTCGGGCGTGATCTTGACGGCGGCGCGGCCCATTTGGAGCGGGGCTGCTTGTGCGCAGAATGCGGCGATGATGGCGACGGCGAGTTTCATGCGGCGGAATCCTCTATCCCGTTACTCTATTTCAGTTTCCTGCCCGCATGCCGGCGCTCGCCGCGGGTTACTTCAACGCGCCAGCGGCGGTGCGCAAGGCGACCTCCAGATCGGAGTCGATCACCAGGTGCGTCACCAGGCCCCGGCGGAGGCTCTCGAGCACGCATGCCGCCTTCGCGGCTCCGATCGCGACGACCGTGATTCCAAAGCGGTCACCCGCCTCGCCCGTACGCGCCGCGCACGATTCCCGTTGCTCCATGCTGATCCCCGTCCAATGGCTGGAGATCTTGGTCAGCAGCGGATGGCCAGCCCGTCCCGGTCTCGGGAGGACAACACCCGAGATGTCCCCAAGAGCCGCCATCCGGAGCTTCTCCACGTCCACACCCGCCGAAGCCAGATACTCTCCCGCGCCGTGACCGAACGGCAACCCTTCCGGCGAGATGCTGGTCAGGATCATGGAGAGCCGGCCCGCAAGCGGGCCTCCGCGAGGGTCTCGTTTCGCGCCTCCGGGAGTGCCCCCGAAGATCTGAGCATGAGCAGGTACACGTGCGATCAGCTTGCGGACCACCGCGGTTTCGCTCGGGCCTTCTCCGAGAGGCACATCGCCGAAGTCGATCGGGATCAGGAACGGAACGCCGGAGAGCGAAAACGAGTGGCGGCGCGACCCGTTGATCGCTGTGTCGAGACGGCCTGCCATGTTCGACGCCGAAGCCTTGTCTGGCACGCGGCCGAGCGGTTCTCCGCAGGTGGGCACGAAGTGTAGCTGCTCGCCTGACACGCGCTTGGGCAGAGCCAGTTCTTCGATGCCCGTCACCACCGCATCCAAACTCGCGCCCCACGACACACCGATGTGTCCAGTTCGCGGCAACAGATCGGCCACGTGCCGGGCGCACTCCCGTCCGAACTCCTTCAGGCGGAGGTCCCAGTCCGAAGGAGCGGTTCCGCGGCTGGCGCTCGGATAGACGCGAATCGTGACCGGGGCCCGCAGCAGCTTCTTGTCTTCCGCCGCGCGCAACTTCTTGCTCAAGGGATCTGGCTGAAGAAGCGCAAGCGCCGCGCGCTCCATTTCCGCCGTGAAGCGCGGACCGAGCACCGGCGGCCGGACCTCGAGCAGTTCCTGCGCGATCGCGCGCGACCGTAGCCTCGCCACCTTCGGCGGCTCCAAGTCCAGTTGCGCGCAGATGTCCACGGCCCTCTCTCCCTGCGCGAACAAATACGACGCAGCGTACAGGTTCAACTGGGATTCCTCGGGTATTGATCTAGCCATGCAACCATTCTGCAACAAATTGCAGTTGCGCGAGCGTCCCGGCGGGCGCATCATGGACCATCGCTCCCCGAGTCAGAGCGAAATCACCACGGAGTGCATCTCATGACCTTCGTCGAAGAAGCATATCATCGCACAGCCCGGCTGTTTCAGGAACTCCTGGACAACACCGCCGGAGGCCTTCCGCCCAAGATCGAGATCCTGTGGAACGAGCACGCAGCCAACGGGTTCGTGCAGGACGATCTATCTCAAAGCCAGCGCTACCGGATCTGTTCGGACGAGTCCGTTCAATGTCTGGTGGTGCAGCACAACCCGAAGCGAGCCGAGCGCAAGCATCCCGTCCGGGTTCCGCAGCTGCCGGACCGCCTCGCGGGGCGGCGCCTCAGCCGGCTCGACCTCGACATGATCCCGCACGCCAGCGGCTACCGCCAGTTTCCTTACAAGGTCCAATTGAACGGGCGCGAGTACGCGCTGCTAGCCAACCCCTATCCGTTCGCGCGGTTTCATTTGACCGTCGCTTCGACACTCGAGTCCGATCCGCAAGGCTGGCGTGGCAGTCCCGATCGCCTGTCGCGAATTCTCGCCGACCTTTGCGAACTGGTTCGCCAGGCGCCCGGCTTCCTGGGCATCTACAATTCGCTCGCGGGTGCGACCGTGCTCGACCGAAACCACTTTCAACTCCTGGCTCACGAGCCGAACCCTTGGCCGCTTGAAGAGGCTCTCGCCGGAGGCGGCGATCGCGTATGCGTGACCGATCCCGCTCACTACCCCCTCTCGGCCTGGAGATTCACCGGTGACCTCGTCGACGCCGTCCGCCAAGCGGTGGAAGTCACGGTGACCGCGCGTGAGATCGCGGGAGACGTGGCGGCGGAGAATTACCTCGCGTGCGCTCGCAACGGCGTGGTCTCGCTCTACTACGTGCCTCGCGACAGCCGCCATATCGCGGCCCGTCCCGGCTTTCTCATCGGGAGCCTGGAAACGTTCGGCGAGATGATCTCGGAGGGCGAGCGGATGGAAGAGTTCTTCTTCAGCTACGAGAGCCTGTCCGGGATGCTACGGTCGGTCCGGCCATATTTCGCGGAGGAACTCGCCCGCCGCTGCGCGTGAGCCAGTGGACCCGGGACGCATCGGCCCGCCCGGGTTCACCTTTCCAACCGGTACAGCAGATCTCTGTGACGGAGGAGAGAACCCGAAAGCAAATCCGTCGAGACTTCCTCGCCGTCCCCGTGGACGAGATCACCCGCGCTTCCGTAGTTCCAGACCCAATACGGCGAGGTCTGGCGCACGCGGCCATGGCCGTCTCAATAGAAGAGATCTCGACGGTGGTGACGTGCGCGCCCGAGCGTTGCGCGAAGGGTGTTCCCTGTCGTGCGCCGGGGTGTCCGGCATTTGCTCGAAACTTGCAGCCGTCATCGCCGCAGCCTCAGGGTCAGCGCAAGTAGTCGCGCAGCCGGAATGCGAAGTCAGGAAGGAGGCTGGTTCGCACCCCTTCGTTGTCTTCCAATACCTCACGGCGTTCGTGCGTGAGCTGCACCACTTCTCGCGACTTGATCGAGATCAGCCAAACCTCGAGCGTTCCGCAACGAAGGTAGAGCTTGGCTTTCGCAAGGAGATCCTGGAACGGCTCATACTCACCCGCGATCTCGACGGCGATGTCTGGTGCGAACGGCTGGATCGCCTCTTCGCGGCTGCAAGCTTCATTTTGTCGCGGCCAACAAGCGCGACATCGGGTGCTCGCGCGGTACCATCGAAGTTGAACAAGGCGTCCGAAAGGACTCGGCCTCCCACTTTCCGTGCGGGCGGCGTCATGTCGAGACCATGTCGTCGCGTAGCAAGACGTGTTCGAGCAGGTTTCCTGGCATTTCGACGAGTTCTCCGTCAACCAGTTCCTTGTTCCGGGCAGCGTCGCCGGAAAGGCTCTCGAACTCTGCAATCGTGACCAGGCCGGTGGCAGCCACTATAGTTCGATCCCACCAGCCCTCCAAACCCGGCTTACTCAATCGATCCGGAACGCCGCGATCCCCGCCTCCGACCGCACGTACAACCGCCCGCCCGCCAACGCCGGATAGGCGCGCACCAAAGCGTCCGCCACCCGAACCTTCTTTACCGGCTTGTAGCCTTTCGGCGTCGCCGGAGCCACTTGGAGTTCTCCCTGCTCGGTGATCACGAACAGATGCGATCCTGCGAGTGTCACCGTTCCCGCCTTGAATCCCGGCTGTTCCCATTTCACCTTGCCGCTCTTCCATTCGACGCAGCGCAGTGTCTGGCCGTGTTCCTGACGGCCGTGGAGTCCGTAGAGATGCCCGTCGGCCAACACGGGCGTCGCATAGTGCGAGGAAAGCGATTCGTCGCCGGACCAGATCTCCTTTCCCGTCGCCACGTCGAGCAACAGCGCACCTGTGTCGTAGCTCGACGTGAAGAATGCCTGAGTGCCCGAAACGATTGGAGTCGCGGCGTTGACCGACGCCGCCATGCGTGCGCGCCACCGCTTCTCGATCGTGACCTTGCCGGTGGCCGCGTTCGCCACCACGACTCCTTCGCGCGTAAAGAAGACCGCGTGGCGCTGCCCGTTGATGTCGGCCGCGACCGGCGACGCGTAGCCGGACTCGTGATTCAATGCCTTCCACAGCGTCTTACCGGTGGCTGGATCGAGCGCCACCACACCCGCTCCGTTCGCTCCGCCGATGTTCATCAGCAGGCGGCCACCGTCCACGAGAGGCGAGCATCCGGTCCCGAAGAACTCTTTGCGGACGCCGAACTCCTTCCGCGCGTCGAGCGACCAGATTTTCGCGCCGGTCTTCACGTTCACGGCATGAAGAAGGCCCTCCGCCGAGTAAATGAAGACGCGATCGCCATCGACGGCCGGAGTTCCGCGCGGACCTTCGCTGAAACCGAAATCGTCGCGATAGCCGGTCGCGTAGGCGTAGGTCCACTGGGTTTTGCCCGTGGCCGCGTCGAGGCTTTCGAGTTTGTCCTGGCCGCCTTGGCGATGGTAGACGAGCACGCGTCCATCGGCTACGGCCGGAGCCGCGAACCCCTCACCGAGATCGTGTTTCCAGATCTGCTGGAAGCCCGACTTCTCCGACCACGGACCCGAGTAGACGCCGTTACGCGACGGACCGAGATGTTGGGGCCAGTTCGGACTCTGGGCGAGCATCACCGGCGGGGCCAGCGTGACCAGGGACAGCAGCAGCCTGTGCATCTCCCGAGTATGCCAGGGAATCGTCTGTCAGGTATCGGCGTCCGATCACGGCCGCGCCACCTAATGCCAAGATCGCCAGCACATAGGTGGCCGGATATCCGAACCGCGTCGCCACAGCGCCGCTCGTGAAAGAACTGAGCGCGACGAACAGATCGACGATCGCGCTGAGAGTCCCGATCGAGGAGGCCCGTTCGGCGGGCGAAACGCGCCGCAGCACCACCGTCGCCACCGAAGGCCACGGAAACGAGAACCCGAACCCAATGAGCCCGGCCGCGATGATGGCGAGCCATCCAGGCGGAGCCAACGCGATCATGGTGAGCCCCACCGCCATCGACCCGAGCCCGAGATAGAAGGTCACGCGCGGATGGACTTTGTCCGGCAATCCCCCGAGGAAGAAACGCGAGGTCAGTACCATCAACGCGTAGGCCGAAATGGCGGTCTTGCCGGCTTCACCGGCATAGGCAAGGTGCAGGACCAGGAATCCGGTGACTGCCGGATAGTGGACATTGACCAGACCGAGGGTGATGCCGGGCAGGAACGATCCGCCGGGAAGCCATTGACGGGGGCCCTGCTTCAAGGGCGCCACGTAGTCTTCTTTCACTCGCGACACCGCCGCGATCGCCAGAAGCGGCGACAGGACAAGCAGGAATCCTGCTTTCTGAAAGTCACCGAGCATCTGTCCGATTGCGGGACCGACGCAGATGCCGCCCCAGATACCGGTGCTCAGATATCCGAGCGCACGCGCCCGGCGCGTGTCGTCGGAGAGTTCCACGATCCAGGCGGCGGCACCTGTATAGAGGAGCGCTTCGCCGAAACCCTGTAGCCCGCGTCCGAGGAACGCACCGGCCACTCCGATCGGTAACAGATAGGCGATACCGGCAAGGCTACAAGACAGCAGCCCTCCGATCAGTGCGATTTTTCTTCCCTTCCGGTCCGCGATTCGACCGGAGATGAACCTGCTGGCTAGGGCGACCGCCGAGAATGTCCCGATCACGAGACCGGCAATGAAATCGGACTGGCCGAGATCGTGCCGGATGTGAGTGGCGAGCACCGGTAACACGGCGCCCATCCCCAGGAATCCGATGAAGGTGGCCCCCACCAGGGTCCAGAAGTCGGCGCCAAAATGGCGCCGTGCTGAGCCCATACTTCCATTGTATCGGCGAAACGCCCGCGTTACACGAGGCTCGCGCGGGCGCGATCCGATTTTCGCTTGCTACACTCGGCTGTAGTGAAGCCCGCTCGGATCGCTCTTGCCGCGCTCGGGTTCGCGCTCGTTGCCGCGGATTCGCCAGAAGCGCTGTTCCGCAAGGCGTCCGATTCGTTGGCCTCGGGTGATCTCGCTGGCGCCGCGTCGGGATTCCGGCAAGTACTGAAGACCGAACCGGACAACATCGGCGCGCTCGGAAATCTCGGCGTGGTCTATTCGCGGCTGGACCGTCCGGCAGAGGCGATCGCGGTCTATCAACGCGCAATGAAACTCGCTCCGGGCGAGCCGGGGCTATGGCTGAATCTCGGCTTGGCGCATCTGAAGCAGGAGGATTATGCGGCTGCCAAGCCCTTGTTCGCCAAGCTCGACGCGAGCCGCGCCGCGTCGCTGCAATCGCGCGAACTGCTCGCCACTTGCAGGCTCTACACCGGCGAACTGGCACTCGCGCTCGAGGCGCTCGAGACGCTTCCTGCCTCCCCAGGCGTGCTGTTTCTTCGCGCCGTGGGCGAACTCAAGCTGAAGCGGAGCGATCGCGCTCGAGCGATCTTCGATCAGTTGCTCGGCTCGGCTCCTCCGGCGCAGGCGCAGTTCCTGCTCGGCAAAGCGTACGCGGAAAACACTCTGTTCGAGGAAGCGTCCGCGGCGTTCCGCAAGGCCGCGGAACTGGATCCCGATCTTGCGGGCGTCCATCTCGAACTCGGCAAGACGGCGCTTTCCCTGCGAGACAACGCCGGCGCCGAACGGCATCTGCGCGACGCGCTGACGCGGAATCCGAATCACGCCGAGACCGCCTATTATCTCGGGGCGCTGCTGACCGTAAGCGGCCGCGACGCGGAAGCGATTCCGCTGCTCGAGAAAGCGCGCGCGGCGCGGCCCGATGGGTGGGGCGCGTATTACTATCTCGGCCGCGCGCACTTGCAGGCCGGCCGGGCCACCGCGGCGATTCCTCTGCTCGACAAGGCGGCTAAGCTCAACATGAACGAGGGGGCGATCTACTATCAACTCGCCCGCGCGCTGCAAGCGGCTGGCCGGGCCAACGAGGCGCAGCAGGCTCGCGTCAAGGTCGCGGCCCTGAAGCAGAAGGCAGCGCGTGATGAGCGCGAGGTGTTCGCGAATCGATGACTCGCCGTGCGTTGTTCTCTTCCGCCGCCGTGGCGGCATTCGGCGCCGATCCCAGGCAGCGGCACTTCGAGGTCGAGTATCGCGTGGAGATCACGGGCGTACCCGATCGCAAGTCCGCGAGCGTTTGGTTGCCGGTTCCACGTGCCGATGCGTATCAGAAGATCGTGCGGCGCGAGATCGACTCGCATTGGCGGTATCGCATCACGAACGGCCAGGAGTCGAACCAGTTTCTGTTCACCACCGCGAACTCGGACGGCGAGATTCGCATGACGATCGAGGCGATTCGCCTCGAGCGCGTCGCGCCGATCGAGGCGAGCCGCGCCGTGGAGCAGGATCCGGGACCAGGCTGCTGTCTGCATCCGGACCGCTTGGTTCCGCTCGACGAAAAGGTCCGCGGCTGGGCGCGCGATGTCGTCGCCGAAGCGGGCGCGAAGTCCGGTCTCGAGATGGCCCGCGCGATCTACCGGCACGTGGTGGCAACGGTGAAGTACGACAAGTCCGGTAAGGGCTGGGGCCGCGGCGATATCTATTACGCCTGCGACGCGCGCCGTGGAAACTGCACGGACTTCCATGCGATCTTCATCGGCTACTGCCGCGCCCTCGGCATCCCCGCGCGATTCGCGATCGGCCTGCCGCTTCCGCCCAAGCGAGGCCGGGGTCAGATCGCGGGCTATCACTGTTGGGCCGAATTCCACGCGAAGGGCATAGGCTGGATCCCGGTGGATGCCTCGGAGGCGGCCAAGGATCCGGCCCGCCGCGACTACTTCTTCGGAGCCCACGACGAGAACCGGCTCGAATTCTCGCGCGGGCGCGACGTGCATCTCTCACCGCATCAGGCCGGAGATCCGTTGAACTTCTTCATCGACCCGTACGCGGAAGTGGACGGGAAGCCGTTCCGCGGATTGAAGTCCACGATTTCGTTTCGTGATGTGGGCTGAGCCCTCGCTATACTGGGAGCTTCATGGGTGATTGGGTACCGATTCTTTCGCGTTGGACGCACGTCACTTCGGCGATCTTCCTGCTGGGCGGATTCCTGTTTGCGCGGGTCATCCTCAAAGGGCGTTGGGCCCCGGAGACTGCCGCGGCGTTTCAGCCATGGGCATGGCGGCTCTCGGCCCTGATTGTGATCAGCGGCCTGTACAACTTCCTATTGAAGACCAGCACGCCGAAGCCTTATCACATGTTGTTCGGCATCAAGTTCCTGCTGGCACTGCACGTCATGGCGATCGCGCTGCTTTTGGGACGCGCGGGCACGCCCGAATCGAAAGCCACTCGATGGCTCACGGGCGTCACGGTCTCGGGTATCGCGATCACTCTGATCTCGGCGTACCTGAGGCGCCTGTCGCAATGATCACCGACGGATATCGCGCGCTTCGAGAGAGCGCGGCATTGCTCGATCTCACCGGCCGTGGCCACATCGTGCTGATTGGCGAAGACCGCGCCCGCTTGGTGCACGCGATGTGCTCGAACAACGTGCAGGCGCTCGAGCCCGGTTCCGGTTGTTATGCGATGTTTCTCTCCGCGCAGGGACGCATCCTCGCCGACGCGAACGTGCTTTGCACCGCCGACACGCTAATTCTCGACACCGAGCCCGAGGCGGCCGATTCGCTCGCCGGACACATCGACCGCTACATCATCGCCGACGACTGTACGGTCCACGATGCCACCGCGGCCCGAGCCGTTTTCGCGCTCGAAGGTCCGGCGGCCGCGGAACTGCTCGCCAAGATTTCGCCCGCCGATGTGCCCGGTCCGTTTGGCAACATGCCATGGCAGGCGGGCGTGATCGCGGGACTCAGTTCCACCGGACAACCCGGATTCCGCATCTTCGCCGACAGCGGCCAACATGGCGCCGTCGAAAGCTGGCTGCTCGGCGTGGGGGCGATTCCCGCTACTCCCGAAGAAGCCCGCGCGGTGCGGATCGAGAATGCGCGGCCGCGATTCTCCGAGGATTTTGGCGAAAAGCAGATTCCGCACGAAACGCAACTGCTGCATGCGATCAGCTTTAACAAGGGCTGCTATCTCGGGCAGGAGATCGTCGAGCGGGTCCGTTCGCGCGGTGCGGTGAACCGGAAGCTCGTTCAACTGGTGTCGGACTCTTCTGAGCTAGTCAAGCCCGGCGAGAAGCTGACGCTCGAAGGCAAGGAGGTCGGCGAAGTGACCTCGGCGGCGCTATCCCCCGCCACGGGCAAGCAGTACGCATTCGGCTACCTGCGGAGCGAGGTGATCGCGAAGAAGGTCGCGGTGCGGGCGGGGCAGGTGTTGCTGCGCGCGACCGATCGGGCACCGGCGTAGGCCATGCCCGCGATTCCGCTGGAGCAGGCGCTCGCGGAACGAGTGCTGCTCTGCAATGCGTCGCCGATGAATCCGGCGTGGGGCGGCGATTCCTACCAGGTGGAGTTCAACCTGACTCATCCGGAAGCGCTGCTCGAATGGAACCGCGAACTCGTGGGAGCTGGCGCGGACGTGATCGATACACACACGCTCAGCGTTGATCCGATACCCGATGTGAGCCGCGGAGTTCAGTGCAATCGCGCGGCGGCAGCGATCGCTCGAAAGGCAGCCGGCGAGCGGGCCTATGTGCTCGGAGCTGTCGGCCCTTCCATCCCGCTGAGTCTGGTGCCCGATCGACGCATCGAGGATGTGATCGCCAATCACACAGCCCACATTCTTGAACTTTGGAGCGCCGGAGTGGACGCGATCCACTTGACGTTCCAGCCCGATTCCCGATTCGCTGAAGCAGGACTGCTCGCGGTGGAGGTCGTACAGCAGGAGACCGGCCGCCGGATCCCACGATCATCACCTTCGATATCGAGCCGTTCGGCACTCTGATCTCCGGAGAGAAACCCGCGGACCTGTGGCAGTTGATTCAGCCGCACCGGCCAATCGCGCTCGCCCTCGCGGTCTACGGCAGATGGCAGGAAGACGTGCGCGCGCTGCGCGACGTGTCGGGGCTCCCCATCGGGTTCCTGGTTGACCCGTTCCATCAGCATCCGCACGAACCCCATCGTTCGATCGCATGGGTGGAAGAGACGTTGCGGCCGCTGCTCGCCGAAGGACTGATCAGCTTCCGTGGGATCAGTTGCACGATGCCTTCGATCGGCTACGTGCGAGCTGTCGCTGGTTTGATTGCCGATACCTGCCGCGAAGCAAGCGGCCGGGCGCCAGGCTCCTGAGCAATCGAGAATCGATTCGCATATAATGCCGG
>CADECY010000061.1 GCA_902825945.1 uncultured Acidobacteriota bacterium | reverse complement strand
CTGATTGCGGACGCTCAGGCGCTGGATCCTGCCCTGCTTGTTTCGCCGCGAGCGCTGGCAATTTTTGAAGCATACTTGACCTCGTATTCGTTCCTGCGCAACGTTCGGGAAGTGGCGGAGCCAGAGCTGCAACTGCGAATCAAGGGCGCGACCTATGGGTGGCGGGACGAACCGCTCAAACGGCTCTACGGAGAAGATCCTGTTGCTGTGATCAATGTCGGTGTGCCGCAGGGAGGTGCACTCTCGACTCTGATAGCCAACGCGGTGCTACATCAAGCGGACAAGGCGGTGATCACCAGCATTGGCGACCGACCGGTGACATATCTCCGCTATTGCGACGACATGCTCGTCCTGTCACCAGATCGCGAAGCTTGCGCCGATGCGATGCGCCGCTACGAGGCCGCGGTCGACTCACTCTGCTTGCCAGTACACGAACCCGCTGCTCTCGTCCCCTATCGGGAAGAAGAGAAGAGGTCTGTTTGGAAAGCGAAATCTCGCCCGGTGTATCGCTGGGGACCACCAACAGCGGAGGATAAGGGGTACCCGTGGATTCAATTTCTGGGCTATCAGCTTCGATATGACGGTTTGGTTCGCATTCGGCCAAGTTCCATCGGCAAGGAACGCTGCAAATTGACTGAGATCTCAAGCCGACTGATGCGATCGTTGCGCAAGAAGAACCTGCCGAACATCCGCCAGACTCGGTTATCCATCAAGCATCGTCTGCGAATGAAGTTGATAGCGGTTGGCGTTGGCCGTCGAGACGTCGGGCAGCCGCTCGACCAGCCGCTGCCGTGTTGCTGGGCAAACGGATTTCGTTGGCTCGCTGGCAAGACCGTTGTAACCAGCGAACTCTCCCACATGGACCAGCATCGGGAACGACAAATCAATCGAGTGGCGAGGCGACTTTGGAAGCTGCCGATTTCGCCGAAGACGAAGGGGACGAAGAAAGACGTCGAGCATCGCCGGTTCTACGGGTTCCCATTCAGCTACCATGGGCAATTCGGAAGGAAACGCTGAGAGTCAACGGGTCTGGCTGAGATAGCTGAGTGACTGAGCCCATGACTTGCGAATCTCCGCGTGATCGCTTTGCTCCCGAAAATTCGTGCCCGGTCAATGGGTCGACGGCAAGCGTGACTACGCAGCTGCGAGTCCGATGACTGCGCGTCAAGTCTGGCGCTCTGGCGTCGCGATAAAGGCAAGAAATCGGTCCGCGAGGGCAGTCGTGCGTTTGGCAAAGACGCCCGAGCCTGTCATCATCGTGTGAAGCATGTGATCATCGCCGCTGAGCAGCCCGCGGGCGTGGAGATCTCGGACGATTTGGTCATAGAAGTCGCGCCGCCCGTTGAGTTCGGGGAAGACTTGCTCCAGGGGTTGAGCAGGCGCCCCAGCAAACGAGTAGTCCGTTCGAGCGCCACACTGCTGAGCAAATCTGAGTGGCGCCTGGAAGAATCTAACGATCCTAATGTGCCACGTCGATAGCACCTCGACGTACCCTAAGAAGATTGCCTGCTGATCCTCATCGGGCGCGCGGCCTGCAGCGATATTCAGGAGAGCATTCCGCAGGGCCGCGAGCTTCTCGGCATGATGAGTCTGAAGGGCAACACGGGATGCGTGCATCGTTGCCGAGATGAAAGCATCGTTGTTTGCTAGCTTCTCCGGCTGAAAAGTATCGACAACGCCTCGGAGCGCCGACAGTCCTTCTGCCAAGGATAGGAGCCAGGCGTCTCGACGTCTGGCGAGCGGAGGCGCGATAATCGCCGCGAACAACTCTGCTGCAGGACTCCCAATGGCGGGGACCGCCGAGAGCGCTGCTTTAATCGCTAAATGTGCATGGTCCCATCTCGTCGGCTCAGGGAAACCGCCGTTATTGCTGTCCACTCCCAGTAGCGTATCAGATCAGAGTCTTCTTCGTGTCTGGCGGGATGGCTGTGTTTCGTTCGTTTGGTGGAATGGACGGATTAGTCCTCGCAACCGCGCGATGGCCCGCGCTCACCGCTGAGATTTTTGTTCTGCCGCTGGGGAATGAGCTGACCCTGCCCGGGACGAACTCTCGATTGATCAATCGGCTGGACATGATCGACAACTGGCCAGTCCTTACTCGTTTGGGCCGTGGGTACCCTCACGTTACCCTCCCCACAGGCCCGGTTATCACCGAAGCCTGATGTAGAACCCGGGAGGTCAAACCTAATGCAGCAGATGTCGGCAACAAAGCGGCGCGCGAGAGTGCTCCTCGCCGCAATGCTCATCCTCCTGGCCAGCACCAACGTCGTGCTGGTCGCCCAGAACCTAGGAGCCGCACCCCAGACCAACGTCGCGGTCCAAGGCCAGACCGGCGCACAGCCGGAAGGCGCTTTCCTTAACCTTGTCAACTGGATCGGCAACGTCATCGCGCCAGTCGGCGCCGCGCTCGCCATCGCCGCCGGACTCGTGTCCTACATCTCCGGCCGCGGCGTGATGCGATACGTCGTCACGGCGCTGGGCTGTCTCGCGGTGTCGGGCGTCACGCGGCTTCTCGAGTTCTGGATCGCGCAGGGCGGTGGCGGCGTTTCGTAGAACCGCGCCCTGGATCGGGGCAGCGGTCTTCAGGCCTGACTGCCCCTTTCGGGACATCCCATGCCACCTCTTCTCTACGACATCATGCGCGTGCTCCTGCTCCTCACAGGACCGGCGGCGTTCCTCTGCCTCTTAAACGCCGGCATCGCGCTCCGCAAGGAAGGCGGAACCGTGTTCTGGGTCGGCGGTGGATTCTCGAAGCACATGCTCTGGGCCGTCATCTTTCTCGGCCTCGAACCGACGCTCACCTGGTTCCAATCCCTCGGCGTGCCGGTCTTCTTCCCTCCTGGCGCTGCCGTCGGGACGCCGTGGCTCGCGGGAATCCAGCAGGACATCGCCATGTTCGTGAGCCAGTTCATCGTGGCGCGCATCGCGCCCGTAGCGGCGGCATTCTTCGTCATCCGCGCAGTGCTCGACACGACGTCCGGCACGGGACCGCTGCCCTCGATCCTCGCGGCGATGTTCCTGCTCGCGATCTCGAACACGCATGCCCTCATCGACACGTGGACTCCGGCGGGCAATCGATTCGCCATCGCGCTCGGCCTGGAGTCCATGTGGACCTACCTGGCGAGCCGCATCTTCCCCATCGCCGCGGGCCTCTCCGTGTGCGGCGCCGTCATCCAGTTCGCGTTCAACCGGCCCGGCTATCTTCGCTTGCTCGCCTGCGCGGGCGGCTTCCTCACCGTGAGCGCTCTCTGGATTCTGATCAACCGGATGATGTAGCGGGACAACCCATGTTCAGTTGCGATCCCGCGAGGTGAAACCTGCCATGAGCTTCCTCACCGGACTCACCAGCCTGACCAATTGGTTCGGCAACGTGATCATGCCGACGCTGGCCGGGCTCTTCTTCGTGATCGCGGTCCTGCGATTCTCGCGCAGCGCGCCGTTCCAGTATTCCCTCTACGCCGGCTTCGCGGCGCTGATGGTCTCCGGCATTCTTCGCGCCATCGAGCGCTTCGCCGCACAGCGCGCGTGGAACGATCCCGACGCCGTGTGGGTGACGCTGCTCGGGTTGGTCAACTGGTCGGCGAACGTCTTCCTGCCGCTCTACGGCGTGCTGCAGGTGGCGATGGCCATCATGCACTACGGTGGCATGGGCTTTCGCATCTATCCCGGTGCGCCGTGGGCTCGGCACGTCCTCGCCGCGATGGCGTGCTTCGGTCTCTCGGGCCTGCTGCGGCTGGCCGAATTCTTCATCGCCCAAGGAACGGGCGGCGTCAGTTAGGAGGTGTCCAAGATGGCGCTCGAAGTCACGCCAGTTCACCGGAACCTGCACCAGCGGGTGACGTTCTTCTACCTGGAACTGGAGGACCTGTTCCTCGTGGTCGGTCTCGCGGCGGTGGCCAACATCGCGAGCCGGTTCATCGATCGCGAGATCCACGGACTGCCGCTCAATTTCGTTTTGCAATTTGTCGTTTTGCTGATCGCCGTGCCCGCCCTCATGCTGTTCAAGTACGGCAAGCCGCGCGGCTACATACGCGACCTGACTCTGTGGCACACCAAACCGCGCATCTATTGCGGGCTCGAACCGGACCGGGAGTTCACGAAGGAGTTCTTGCGATGACCATGCCGATCACGATGGCGAAGCACGAGGAGGACTTGCGCAAACCGGCGCTGTGCGAATTGCTGCCGGTGCGCGAGTACCTGGATGGGGTGATGGTCCAGTCGGATGGCAGTCTTGTCGCAGGGTATGAACTCACCGGA
Organism: uncultured Acidobacteriota bacterium; assembly: GCA_902825945.1. Lineage (GTDB taxonomy): Bacteria > Acidobacteriota > Terriglobia > Bryobacterales > Bryobacteraceae > SYLY01. The sequence continues at coordinate 48,487 of CADECY010000061.1, read as the reverse complement.
CTGAACAGCTTCTACCACGACGACGATCTGCGGAACCGCTCGAAGCACGCGCTGGAGGCGCTGATTCGTTCGCTTCCGGAACGGTCGATGCGATTGCAACTGCGGTTCGAGATCACCGAGGGAATCGGCGATGTGCGATCGGCGTACCCGCGATTGAACCGGAACGAGAACGGCGTGCTTCAGGAAATTGACCGGCTTCGCATGGCCCGTTGGGACGAGAAGGAGGCGCGCGGGCACTACCTGCGCCACCTGCTGCACGCGTACTTCATCTGGAGCCCGCGCGTTCATCACGAACTCGCCGACCGGCTCCAGGGCAAGAGCCGGAACCTGTTCAGCATGTCGGTGGAGAAGTGCATCGACCGGGCGCGACGCGGGCACGAGGACCTGCTGTCGGAATTCGGGAGCCTGATGGCGGGAGTCGAGCAGACGCTGGTCGCCACCGGGATGGGCGTGCGCCGGATGACGGACGACGAAATGTTCCTAGAGGCGAAGCGGGCGTTGAATCCGGTGTTCGACGATCGAAGCGCGCTGCGCCGCCCCGACTATTCACTCCAGTATCGGAGCGCGCGGAGCCAGGTCACGAACACGAGCATCGAAGATGAGCAGGAGAGCTACCTGCAGGTGGGCGGCCTGCTCTACACGCTGGTCAGCATGAAGGATCTGCCGGACGGCACGTTTCCGGGAATCCTGCGCGAACTGCTCGTGTTGGACTTCCCTCTCGTGGTCAGCGCCGAGGTCGTGATTCCGGACCAGACCAAGATCCTCGATCACTTCAAGGGCCGGCTCCGGCGCATGCAGGCGGCACAACGGGACGCGAACGGCGCGTTCAAGATCGATATCGAAGCGCAAGTGGCACAGAGCCAGTTGCAGGAAGTGCTGCAGGCGGTGATCTCGTCGTCGTTGAAGGTCTGCAACTACTCAATGGTGATCGCGGCGCGGACATCACGGCCGATCGTCAGTCGCGCCGATCTCGAAGAAGCGCAGCGAGTCTTGAACGACCGGCGCCAGCGCGTGGTCCACGCCGTGACGCGCATGAACGGCGCCCGGGCTATCCCAGAGTCACTCGCGCAAAGGCGGCTGCTCATCGGGAGCCTTCCCGGCATGGCTCAAGAGAACAAGCGCGATCTGAGTTGCCTCACAATTCACGGCGCGGACCTGCTGCCGACGGAGACGCCGTGGCACGGCACGCCGCAGTCGCCCTTGATGCTGCTGGAGACGCCATACCGGCAACTGGTTCCGTTCTCGCCCTACGATCCATCGCTCGGCGACGCCAACATGCTGTTCATGGCGAAGTCGGGCGGCGGGAAGACCTTCATGGCGCAGATGTGCCTCCTGATGATGGCCCGCGCGAATCCGCTCATCTCGATCGTCGAGCGCGGCGATTCCTACCGGCCGCTGGTGGAATTGATGGGCGGGCGCGTGATCGAGGTGGACCTCGAGGGAGCGGAGACGCTCAATCCCTGGGATCTTCCGCCAAGCGAGATCCAGCCGACGAAAGACAAGATCGCGTTCCTCAAGAACCTGACGCGGCACATGATCGGTGACCTGGGCCAGTCCGACACCAACCTGCTCGACAACATCCTGACCGAGGCGATCGCCAAGGTCTACAAGCGCGTCGCGGTCCGCGCGACTAACAAGACACCGACCTACACCGACCTGCGCCACGAACTGTCGACATGGAACGACGAGGAACGCATCGAGCACATCCGCGCGCTCGCACAACTCGCCGCCGTCGCGCTCCGGCAATGGACGGGCGAGAAGGGTGTCTACTCGAAACTGTTCGACCGGCACACCACCATCCGCACAGACGCCAACTGGCTCTTCTTCAACATCGAAGGACTCAGTGCCGATCCAGCGCTCGAAACGGCGATGAGCATGCTCATCGCCCAAGCGATGTCGGAGCGTGCATCGGGGAAATCAGGCCAGCCGTCCATTACGGTGCTCGATGAGTGCTGGTCCCTCCTCGATTCGCCCGTGCTGGCCGATTGCGTCGTGCAGTTGTTCCGCACGGCCCGCAAGCGCGGCGCGAGCGTTTGGGGAATCAGCCAGACACTCGAGGACTTCGTCGGCACCCGGCAGCGTCCGAAGGAACATGGCGCGGGCATTCTGCGCAACGCGTCCGTGAAAGTGATCGGACAGCAACCTGGCGACGTGAGCCCGCTGGTGGAGCATCTCGGGTTGAACAGTGTCGCCCTGAGCGAGATCAAGCGATTCTCCGCGCCGCGCAAGGGGCGCAGCGCGGAGGCACTGCTGGTGCTGGGCGAGAAGTCCGAGACGACCCAGACCATTCGGCTGATTCCGACGCCGATCGACTACTGGGTGGCCACCACGTATCCACGCGAGCGGGCATACCGAACGTACTTCATCGCCCGCCGCCGGCGCGATGGACGCTCGTTGATCGAGATCTACAGGGAATTGGGCGAACGGTTCCCGCAAGGGCTGGCCGACATCCAGCCGTTGCCCGAAGAACTATCCGGCTCCGTCCAGGAGGCAGCCTCGGCACGGAGTCCGCGCGAGGAGGTGCAGCCGGCATGCGAACAGCGCTGATCGTGATGCTCGTCGTGCTGATGCTCTGCGGGTTGATGGTGCCGCAGCCGGCGTACGCTCAACTGGGCCCGCTCAGCGGAATCACAAGCCTCCTCAACACCGCGAACCAAGCCGCGAACACGCTCCTTACGTTCATCCGGAACAGCATGCGGCCGGTCCTCGAAAGCATACGGTCTGGGGCACAGGGACTGCAAAGCACGCTGGGGCAGCTGCGTAGTTTCTGGGAGCAGACCGTCTGGCCAATCTCCGAGATCAATCGCGCCAGAGCGCTTGCGCAACAGTTGATCAACATCTTCCGTGACCCGCTGAACAGCCTCTACAACGTGAACGTCCACAGCGCTCAACTGCCGAATCCCGCGCAGTTGGAATCGATCATGCGGAACCGGCATACCGGGGACCACGGCGAGATGTCCACTGCGTTTCGCCAGACGTTCGGCGCGTTGCCTGCCGCCGCCGATGCCCATGCGGAGGAGCGGAGCCTGATCGATGTGGACGACGCTCTCGCCATCGATCAGTTGATGATTCTCAAGATGGGTGATGCGGGAGCCGCCCAAGTGCTGCGTGCGGCGGAATCGATCGAGGACGAGGCCACACGCGTCGCGCCGGGTACAGCAGCGATGGCTTCGGCCGCCGCGTACGTCGCGGCAGTGCAAAGTCAGGCGCACATGCAGAAGATGATCGCGGGTCAGCTCCGTCTGGAGGCTGCCCGGCTCGCCCACGACACGATGACCCTGAAGCGCTCGTCGAGATTCACACGCGAGTCGCGAACCCGGATCACGGAACTCAACAGGTAGGAGGATGCCATGCGCGTGCTCGCGACTCTTTGGAAAGCCCTGAACACTCACCGAACGAGGATCATCGTGCTCATGCTCATCCTCGCGCTGCTTGCGCCGCCGCCAGCCGGGGCGCAGTTCGAGCTCGTCTCGAGCCTCATCGGAATTGTGAGCAACGGGCTCGGCGCGCTCAATAACACCATGACGACGGTGAACAACTACCTTCGGGATTTCATCGCACCGATTCTGCAAGGGATCAGTGGCGCGGTGTCGGCGGCGCAGCAAGTGCTCGCCGCGATATTCGACTTTCAGCGCAATGTCGTCTATCCACAACCCGCCATCGACAGCGCACGCGTGCTGGTCGGCCAGATCCGAGGAATCTACGCGTCAATTCGTGGGATCTGGAGCATCGCCGTCCGTAGCGCGACGCTGCCGAGTCCACAGCAGCTCGAGAACGTCATTCTGTCCAAGGACCCGGGCCAGATCGGCTCCGTGGCTGGCCGCTTTTCGAGTGTCTACACACCGCTCCCGGCCGCAACGGAAGCTCACTCCACACAGCGCGACCTGATCGACAGCGCGGACGCCGTCGCGCAAGCGGCGATGAAGCGGTCGATCGCCATCGACGCAATCGCCGATCAGGAACTGCTGGCGGCAGAGCAGATGATGGCGGTGCTGCAAAGCACGGCGCCCGGAACGGCGGAGATGATCGGAGCGCAGGCGGGAGCATGGCTGGTTCGTTCCCACGCCTACACGCAGCAGGCGATGGCGGAGCTGATGCGGCTCCGCACGATCGAACTCGCGATGCAAGGCGCTCGCGTCAAGGAAGCGGCCCGCTACACCCGCGAAACGCGGAACAAGCTCGCCGAACTGAATCGATAGGAGGAACTCCGTGTTTTTCTTCGAGCAGATGTTCAATACCGCGGTGAACGGCGTGGTGGCGGCGGGACTGATGAGCACGATGCTCACGGTGGCCTACGGAATCCTCTTGGCATCGCTGCTGCTCGCCGCGTATGAGGCATGGACAAAGGGCGGTGACGTGCGCGCGTTCGGCGTATCAGCCGTCAAGTACCTCGCGCTCGGACTTCTGTTCGACAACGATGGCGCGACCTACAACTCGATCTTTCGCTCCGTGGTCGGTGCGTTCAACCAGATGGCGCACGCGATGGCCGGTGCCGGGCCATCCGATGTTCTCGGACGCTGGCTCACCGAGTTGTGGACCGCCGCGAGCGGCTCCGCGACGTTTCTGAACCTCGTCACTGGCGGCGCGGCCGCGATCCTGAGCGCCGCGCTCTTGCTGATCGCGATGATTCTGTATCCGATCGCCTACATGGTCTTCGCCGTCCTGTACTGCCTCTTCGGAACGATCCTCTACGTCGCTGGACCACTCGTGCTCGCCCTCCTGCCATCCTTGGGCCTGGGCGGACTCGCAAGGCGGTACGCCACCAACCTCGTCATCTTCGCGGGTTGGGGACTCATCTACGGTGTGTTCTGCCGCGTCTTCATGATCCTGAACATCGACTCGATGGCCGCGATCATGGGAGCGGGTAGCTTCGCAGGAGCCCTCGCCGGCGCATCAGCGGAAGTGCTCCTCGCCGCCGCGAGCATCCTCTTCTCCGTGTGCATTCTCCTGATCCCGCTTCTGGCGAAGCGCATTGTGGAGGGCGACCTCGGGAGTGCCTCGATGATGGTGCTCGCGGCGGCGAATGGACTGATTCAGTCCACGGCCAGCCTGATGGCGGGACCAGCGAGCGGGTATGGTCGCACATCGGCGGGCGGCGCCGATGGTGGCGCGACCGCAGCCAGCGGCGTCTCCGGTGGCGGACGAGGATCGAGCGGCGCAATGGCGACGGCGAGTTCGGGAGGCGCCGGGGGAGCGATGTCCAGTGAGTCGAAGGCGCCTTCGGGTCCGAGTGGCGGCGGAGGAGGGCGGGGCATGGGTGACTATCGCCCGATGAATGTTCCCCATGCGATCGGCTGGCTGGCAGGCGCCGCGGCGGCGCTCGGTGTCCAGGGTGGCAAGTGGGCCGCCGAGACCGGGCGCGGCATGGTGAGCAAAGCGTCCGGCGAGCCGGCGGCGAAGGCGACCCCGTCACTGCCAGCATCCGGCGCAGGGGCCACGCAGTCAGCGGACGAATGGGTTTGAGAAAGGAAGGAGGTGCATGTTGATGACGAAACCGAAGCAACGCGTGGAACTGCCGGAGAAGGCGCAACTCTCCAAGTACTACGAGATGGATGGCGCGCTGCGGGCCTACGCCAACCGGATGGCGGCGCTCGCGATGATCTGCGGAATCCTGGCGATCGGGAGCTTGGCGCTGTTCGCCTACGTGCGGCTCCAGCCGCCGGTCGTGGTCCGCGTGGACCAGGCCGGCGAGGCGACCGTAGTGGGCGGCGATGTGGTCCGGGTGGGCGCTGCCGGACTCTTCGCCGTTCCGCTCAAGGCTTCAGCCGCGGCACCGGATGGACCGGCGCCATCGGACGTGGAGGGTCGCGCCGTCGCGCGGAAGTTCCTGACGGCGTACCTGACCTATACGCCGGCCAACGTCGAGCGCCAGTACGCCGAAGCGCTGAACATGATGACGCTCAACTTCCGGACGTTCACGATGAACAAATTCCGCGAGGATGACACGCTCGGCAAGATCAAAGCCGAGTCGATCACGTCGAGCGTGAGGATCCGTTCGATCGAGCCGGTCCCCGGGATGCCGTGGGCGTACCAGGTGTTCGGGGCGAAGGAGATTCACCGGGTGTCGTCGCAGCGGATTGAGCAGACGGAGAAGATGGTGTGCCGGTATCAGGTTCGGCTCGTGTTCAGCGGGCGGACGCAGGTGCACCCGACGGGGCTGCTGGTCGGCGAGTTCTGGGAGCAGCAGATGGTCGGGGAGAGGGACATTGGGCTGGAGCAGAGCAGCGTCTTGCTGGACCGTTGATCGAGAACCGGCGGCCGCGAATGTGTCAGCCTCGGAAACTGTAGTGCATGCCTTCTCGGGCTTCCCGTGCCAACCCATGTTGCTCCCGTGACGGCTTACAGGGATTGGTTAGGGCCTACGGCATCTTCTGCAGTATCCGGTTGATGCCGAATTCGACGACGTGCTTGGTTCCGATCTTCTCCAGGTATGCGCCGATGGTCTTGCGTTCGTGGCTTGTGGTGATGATGATCTGGCAGTTCGCTTCGCCTTGCGCGTGACGGAGCATCTCGCGGAACGCGTTCTCTTCCACGGACTGCTGCTGTGGCTCGTCGAAGATCAAGAGACCCGGATGGTTCCCCGTTGCTCGCGTGCCGACTTCGAGGAGCGCGAGCAAGTATGCCCAGTGCAGGCGGATGAGGTCGCTTGCGGACACGTCCGCGCTCAGATTCACTCCTGCAACTTCTGGCTCATAGTTGCCCGGAGAGATGCGTATCTCGCTGACGGCTAGGCTACCCATCTTGTACTGCGTCAACTGCTCCTGAAACGACTTCTGGAGCGAATCGATCTTTGCCTCATCACTCGCCGAGAGGGCCCCCTTGGGGAGCTTGCCCAGGCGCTCCTGCACGTCAAACCATTCGGTCGCGAGCTGAGCAAGTTCCGCCATGTGCTCGTCGAACACTTGCTGCTGCGTCGCGACACGATTGATGCGCTCCTGCAGCAGGATACGCTCCGATATGGCTTCGATGGACGGGGAACTCGACGCGGACACGAGCGTTTCCCGGATGTCACGAATGCGTTCCCGCAATTCCGCTACTTGGCCGCGTTGCGCACGCAATTCCTCTTCCGCCGTCCGGACTGAATGCAGTGTGTTGCTGTGGACCGCAGTAAAGAGTTGAATCTGCTCCTCGTAGAAGCTCACGTTCTGGTCCACCGTCATGGGTACGACCCTATTGCCAACGTCGAGGAGCGAGTCCACGAGCTCTTGATGGCAGGTAGGACAATGTCCGTTGACGACCTCGGGACTGTCGCTCGACCCCATGCGCCGGACCTTACGAAGATCCTTATACTTGCGCAGGTCATCATTGATCGTATCGAGACGCTGCTGGAGCGATTCCGCTTCAGCGGCATCCGCCTCGAACTTTTCGTAGAGCGCCGCGATCCTTCGTTCTCGTGCCGCAAGGTCGGCCTCTCGTTTGGCGAGTTCCGCGCGGATCTTCGGCTCTACCTGTTCAGTTGAGGGAACCTCGATGTTCCGCAGCTCCGTGAAACGCATTTTGAGATCGTTGAGGTATTCATCTACCGGTACCCACTTGGACTCGCGCATGACCGATAGGGTCGGGGGAATCTCTGGTGGCCAGGCGGCTATCGGTTCAACAGGGATGCCTCGGACGATCCCAGAAATCGCTGATCCTGAGCGTTCTGCCTCAGTCCTTGCGCTCATCCATTCCCTGCGAACGCGCTTGATCTCGTCGTTCACCGCCGTTCGCTCGATCGCGACCGCGTACGCGTCCAGACCGAGGAGAAACTCAACCGTCCTGCGGCCAACGTCGCGAATCCCGAGCCAGGTTGGATACCGGGCGGGAAGGCGTCCCCAGCCGAGTTTCTGTTCTACGTACAGGAGCGGGAACAGGGTTTCGAGGTACAAGGGACAGTCCGGCTCATTGAAACGTGGTGCCATCGGAAGATCCCAACCGATGAAGTCCTTCAGGCGACGATGGAAGCCGCGCTCATTCGTGGCAGCCCCGCCCTCTCGCACGTAGTAGTCGCGCGCGGTGCTCAGCGCTTCCTTCTTCGTGACGGCACGCCCTTCGTAGACCGTCATGAGGTGCTTGTTGCGGTCGCCGGCAATCGCTCGCTGCACGGTCAAGAACTGCCTATTTCCGTTCTCAATTTCGAGGGACACCATCGAGTCGATGACTTTCGCTTTGGCATCCTTTCTGCCGTCTTTGTACTCAAGGTAGTCCGTCAGGGCGTGCGCGAGCGGGACGGCGTGCGACGGACCTTGCATCCCTTCCATGCCGAGGGCATACATGATCGACTGGACGATCTGTGATTTGCCGGCGTAGTTGTCCGCACGAAAGACGTTCAGTCCATCGGCGAAATCCTGCCGTGTTCCGAACACCCCTTTGTCGGTGTTGATGTGGATCAGAAGGTGCCTTACGCGTAGCATTGTTTTCAGGTAGGCTGCACTGTCACCATTTCCATCGCGAACCCTTCGGTGACGTCTTTGCCGATTCGCTTGAGGAACTCTCGTTCCTGGTACATGACTGACTCATCCTTGGTGACGTCCGCGATCCATCGTTTGCCCTTCGTCGTAATCTGGAGCCGGTTCTCGCCGACCCATTCCACAAGTTTCTCGCCCACCGCGAGGTTGATGGCCCTGCCGAGTGCTGGCTCGAACCGGAACTGGAAGCTAAAGAGCGGCTGCTGGTGTTCACGGACCTGTTCGAACTCCGCTCGGTTCCTTGGCGAGCGGAGTGCCCAATTCAGGATGTGCAATCGACGTAGCGAGCTCTTCCCGCCTCGTGAGCTGATCTGCAGGATGAGCAGGAGCGCGGCCATCTTCCAGTCCGGGCGAAGTTCTGCAGCGATTGCAATGGGTCGCCTGGTGAACCTGAAGGAGTGTGCCTTTTCGAGCGTCAGAGCATTGTCGTCCGTCATGCGTTACTCAAACTCCAATGGACAGCGGATCAGCCAGTCGGAGACCGCCTCTCGCGCCAGGATGTCAACTGCCCGCGGGCTGATGCCCGCGACGCCGCGCAGATCCGCTTTGTATTGGCTGAGTGTTTCGTCGAAGAATCTGCCGGGCACGAGAGTGTTCGTGGCGCTCGCGGTCAGGAGTTCGCCCTCGCGGTCAGTCTTCCGTTTGAGTACCTCCTCGTAGACCTCGGGAACGTCCTGTTGCAGTCTTCCCAAGACGATCGAGCCCGACGTGTAGTCCTTGACAGTCTGGTTGAGGAAGCCCTGGTGAACCTTCGCGGATTTGCCTTTCGTGATGACGCCCGCCTTGCGGGCCAGATTTTCAACAAGCCCTAGCTCCTTGTGCTGCTCCATCCATGTCGCGGCGGTCGGCGCGGTGTCAGGCAAGTCCTTGACGTCGAACTGGTAGAGGTCATGTTTCGCGAGCATCTCCTTCTCCACGAGGAACTCTTCTCCCGTGATGACGGAGATGCGGAAGTCGGCCCTCGTATGCTTGGGCTTCTTGGCTCGGACTTCGGATTCTTTTTTCCGCGCGTGCTTGAGCAGATCCTTGTTGTTCCAGAATGGCAGGACGAAGTTCCAGATGCCGATGCGGACAGCCCCCAAGATCTTCAGCAGCTCTTTTTCGTTGCGCAGAAGCTTGCTGATATCGAGCGTCATCTTGTTCTTTTGGTGCTCCAGTAGCACACCGAAGTCAGTCCAGTTTTGGCAGGCGTAACACTGATAAGCGGTTCCATCAACGGCGAAGCCCTCGATGCCGCAGTCTCCCTTGATCTCATCCGCGACGTGCTGGTAGCTTCCGACGGGCTGCGCATAGCGGAGCTTCAGCACGCGCTGGATGTGCCGCTCCCAATCATTCGGGTCCCACGGCGATACATCACCCGGCATTATTCCCCCTAGCAAGAACCTTTTTATTAGCCACAGCTTCCGTGTCGGCAGACCTGGTAATGCACCGCTCCTTATGTTCTATCGCGCTGAATTCGCAAAGAACTGCGGCAGACCGACCGGATCGACACTTGCGGTCGCGAGTTCCCGGCAGTTCAGCAATGCGCGGGCTCGTACAGTTTTCGCGGAACTCATGCAGAACTCTATCACAATAGAGGCGTAATCTTCCACGTGTCGACGGGGATAGGGGAATCTCGGGAATCTCCTAGAGAAGAGTGCTTCGTCGCGTGGTCTCCTAGCTGAGCCGATTGTATGACGTTGAGCCCGATGTCTGTCGTTCCTGACCAGTTGGCGATGGTCATGGTCTGACCGTTGTTCGTGGACAAGCGGGTGCTTTGTCGGTTGTTCGCCTTTTCGGACTGCGGACCCTGCGGCAGCCGTAGGGCGCGTATCCCTTTGGGGTTGATCCTGTCGATCCAGAGTCCCTTCGCTCCAGGAAGCCTATGATATCGGATGTCGGCGGGTGGCCGGAAGTGTTCGTGGGATGTCCAATCTGTCAGCGCGAGTTTGCCTGTGGCTTGTCCTTTGCATGAATTGAACGTATCGCTGCTGGCTGCGAGCCGGACCGGGGGCCACTGTGCGCCGGTCGCTTGGAGAACCTCAAGGGCCATGCCATACTCAGGTGGCGTTACAGGAGGTTGGCTTTGAGGCAAAACACAGAAGCACCCGCATCACCCGTGGCGGTCACAGAGCCGACGCGTGCGTCGCGGCCAAGATCGAGGCCGAGGTCGTCGAACTCGGCGCGCGCAACGCGACGCGACCGCCGCAGTCGAGCCTTGTCACCTTCCGGCGTCCGCTACTTCGTCGGCCGCCCCGGCGAACCCGACGCCAAGCCCACCCTCGAACAGGAACTCGTCAGCGAACCCGAAGCCCTCGTGATCGCTTTCAAAAACGACAAGCGAGTCTACTTCATCACCGAATACCAAGTCACGCAAAAGATCGAAGGCGGCCAAGTCAGGCTGGAAAAGGAGCCAGCCGCATCCGCCGCCGCAGGGCACGCCACATCCGTGCCCAAAGGGGTTTCTACTACCAACGAAAGTTGACGTAGAAGGCGTCCACACCTCATGTGGGAGATCGCTTCGCTGGCCCTCAACCAGCCTCGCGAAGCAACCCGGTCAGTTTCGGCTGGCTCGGGCAACCTGACGGAAACGGTCGGTCTCCCAACGGAGGCCTGGCCTGAACACGACGTGTTTCGGCAACAGGCCAATCTTGGGGAACCAGGCGTTCGGGGCAACCCGGACGAACGGTCTGTTGTCCACAACCGTTCGAACGAGGAAACCCCAATGACAACGACACCTGAATCCGTCACCAGAAGTTCCGGCCTGAAGGTCATCAACCTGATGGTCACCAAGGAAGGCAAGATTGAACGCAAGATGCCGAACGTCAGCCCGCAGGCGCAGTTGAACAACACGCTGCTCGAAGCCCTGTGTCCAGGGATTCGCGTGGCCTCTGTCACCGTCACCTCGGAACCCCTCGACCAAGTGGAGCGCGCGCGGGTGGAATCCGCCCTGTCGCGGTTCAACGTCGAGGACACCGAGTACCGGCTGATCGGCGCGTCGGGTTCGGCCAAGAACGGGAAGTACTACGCAGTGGACGCCCGCTATGAGCGCCCGCTCGCCACGCGCTTCTCAGATTGGCCGCAAGCCGCTGTCACGTACTTCGGAATTCTCGTCTCGCCCTGTCAGGTGAGAATGCAGATTCCGAATGGCCGCGTGACCGTGGTGCCCGATCATGAACTGGGAACGAATGACTGCCGAGGCTGGCTGCGCAAGTCGATCTTCGACAAGCTGAGTCTGCCCGGCGGCCGCTTCTACCAGTTCCGTCTCGCGTTCGCGCAAACGCAGGCCAAGGGATCGTTCAAGATCATGGCGGACGAGGTGGCCGATGCCCTCGACACCGACGTGGTCCTGCCGGTCTCCTCGGTCAAGCCCGAATACAAGGGTCCCTCGAAGCTGATCTCGTGGCTCACCGGCGAAGCCCGCACGTTCGCCGGCGAGATGATCCTTGGCATTCGCGACTACTCGCGGCAGTTGAACTTCGAGTCGAGCTACACGGTGGTCCAGCACGCGCCGGAAGACTCGTTCGAACTCGAGATCAAGCCGCACGCCCTTGCCCAGACCGCCAAGCTGAAAGCCGCTCTCGAGGATCGCGACTTCACCGGGCTGTTCGAACTCCTCGGGATCTCGGAAACCCAGCGACCGCTGGTGGACGACATGCCTGCGGAGGACGACGAAGCCACCTCGGTGGAACGCACCGTACTCGAAGGCGTGCTGAAGGCGGATCCGACCGGATTTCTGGTGCAGCACCCTTGGGTGAGCAACCAGTTGGAGCGGATTCTGTCGCGATGGGCGTTCAAGGTCTGCACGGCGGGTGGATTCGAGATGCCGGCGTTCGCGCTGGCGGACGACGGCTACCTGACGCTGCATGACGGCAAGGTGTACGCAGGCTCTGACTGGATGCCGCAGGACCGCTCGATCAACGCTCTGGCCACCAGCCGGGGTTTGGTGGTGCGGTACCCGGTGCGCATGAAGGAGGACCTGCTCCCGTACACGAAGATCGCCGGTTCGGAAGCGCGGTCACTGTTGGTGCGCGAGTTGGAACGCCAGGGTTGTCCGGCAGCGGAGAATCTGGCTGACCGAATCGCCGCCGAGCAGATTGAGTTGGAAGGCACTTTCACGCTCCACTCGAAGACCGCATCGAAGAACGGCGGAGACTACGACTTCGACTTTGTCTGCGTGGTGGAGGGCGATCGCTTCCCGCGGTTCGTGGAGCATCGCTTCAGCCACAAGGGCAACGGCGCGATCGAGAAGACGAAAGCGAAGAAGGCTCGGTCACCGTGGTGGAACCTTCCGCAAGTGGCCGTCGGCGCGATGGGAAATCAGATCGGCTCCATCACCGATTTGATGACTCAATGCCTGGCGGCCGGGCGCGACGATCTCCACCGCGACCTGGTCGAGCAACTCCAAAACGCCCTGGATCAACTGAAACACGGTGTGACACCAGACCAGGAGAAGATCCGCTCGATCCGCGAGCAGATCAAGCAGTCGCCGGCGGCGTTGTGGCTTCGGGCGAAGCGGGTGCGGTCGATGAAGGACCTGCCCGAGCGCTTCGAGTGCCCTCCAACGGACCGCATCGGCGGCATGTACAACCTGGTTCGCAAGGAACTGACGGACTTCTTCACCAACCGGATGGCGGTCGGCCAATTTCGCGGCTTGGTCCAGGGGCACGATTTCACCCCGGCCATGGTCGACGAATGCCGGCGGCTCAACCGGGCCTGGGCACTGACGATTCAGGCCGGCATGGAGAAGAAGAAACTGCTCAGCGGCGCGGTGCAAGATGCGGAGGCAGCGTTCGAATCCGGAAAGGATGACGCGGAGCGCCGGTCGAAGCTGCTGCACACGCTATGTCAGGCTCGGGCCGCGATGAGCGCGTTTGACCAGCAGTGGCAGGAGGAAATCCGGTCGCTGATCTGGCTGGTGCGCACGTGGGCGGCGCGCAAAGAGGACAACCGGATGGGATGGCTGCAGGCGCTCCACACGATCGTCTGCGGCACCAAGAACGAGCAGGCTTCCGGTGCTCTGCCGTTCTACGCATTCCCGAACGAGTTGCTGAAAGCTATCGTCGAGCGAACCGGCGGGCGGCCAGTCCACCTGGCGGTTCCGAAGGTGAGCGAAGGTGTGGTGGAGATCGATGAGGAAGGCCGTTGCTTCCTTGTCGAAAACGTAGCGAGTGAAAACGGCGAGAGCTTCACGAAGATGACCTTCCTGATGGCGGTGACGCAGGACGGCAAGGTGGTCTACGACGGCGGTCGCGTGCAGTGGGTGCATCCGTTCCCGTACACAGCGGGCACGGGTGAGATTCGCGACGGGAAGGTCGAGCTTCCCGGCACGAGGCAGTTGCCGCAGGTGGTTCCTCCGGGCGAACTCGCGTAACCAGCCCGGCATCGGTCACGGCCCTGCGCTTCACCGCGCGGGGTCGTTACCGGGCCGGTAATCAGGAGGCCAGCCCGATGCGGACGGTCCAACTTTTCATGATCACGGTCGCCGCCAGCCTGATGGCACAGAAGGTGGAGACCCAATCCCTCAACAATCAGAAGGTCGTTCGGGTGGACACCGCGCCCGATCATCTCACGGTGATCGAGTTGACTGACCCGGTGACGATGGTCGCCGTCGGCAACCAGAACGCGTTCATGATCGAGCGCCGCGAGAATAAGGTGTTGGTGAAGCCGCTGGAAGAGGGGGCCAAGACGAACCTTTTCATCTGGACGGCGGCGGCGCGGTACTCGTATGAACTCGTCCCCGCAGCCAGCGTCGCGCAGATGCACTTCGCCATTGACCAAGCGGCCGAACAGGCGCGCGCGGTGCCTCCCCAGCCGGCCGAGCCCGCTGAAAAGAGTGCCCAGCTTCCGGTGGAGATGCTGACCGATGCGCGCCCGATCCGGATCTACGGCGAGCGGGCGAGCCAGGGGCGAGTGACGGTGACGCTCCGCGATCTCTATCGGCAGGGCGACCGGGTCTACCTGCGATACGGTCTCACCAACCGGTCCGCCGTCGGATATCAGGCGGCCAGGCCCGCGGCGTTTCGCTTCGTGGGCGCGCACTCGCCAGTGTCTCTGATCCCGCTCGGCGAAACACAACTGGGCGAGCGACTAGCCCGAGCCATCAAAGCTGGCGACACCTCTCGCCTGGAAGTGATCGACGCATCGCCCGCACCGTTCGTGGAACCCGGCGGTGATGCCGTCGAATGGCTCGTCGTGTCGGCCATTGCTGGCTCACCCGATGACCGGCTACTTCTTCGGATCGAATTCGCGCCGGACAGCAAGGGTCCAGTGGATGCGTTGCTCGTGCTGAGACCCGAGGAGTCGCGAAATGCCAAACGGACCGGAGAGTGAGACGACGGAGTTCGTAACCGTCGAGCGGGTGCACGGCGAGTTCGAGCAGTTGCTACGCGACCGGACGCACATGGGCGTCCGGAACCTGTTCGGCGACGCAATTCTCGAACCCCACAACCCGTTCCAGAAAGCACGGCGCCAACCGAAGAAGTGGGTGGTGGGGCTCGCTTTTGTCGGCGTCCTGATTCTGCTGCTCGTCTACGTTTTCCACCTTCGTTGACGGATGCCGCCATGGACGACAACCCAAACTACAAGTACCGGCCTTCGTTGATCGAGGACAACCCCACCGTTCTGATTTGGCTTCTGCTGCTCGGCGCATACTTCGTGCTCGTGCTCATCGCCAAATACGCGTGGTACGTCTACGACCGCCAAATTGTCGAGTTTACGCTGTGGCTGCTGCTCGTCGGAGTCACCGTGTACATGGCCGTGTACCAATTCACTCGCGCCAAGAAGGCGCGGGAAGATTCGTGGCCGAACCAATTGCCGACGATCCCGACTCGCGGCGAGCGCCAGATCGTCGAGCGCGCCTGGCAGGAGAATGCCGTCGTCCTCGGGTACGGCGTTCACGGCAAGCCGTGGAAGTGGCCGGACGAGACGCGCGTCATGCAGGCGCTGGTACTCGGCCAGACCGGCAGCGGCAAGACCACGCTTCTCCGCAACATCATCACGCAAGATCTGATGCGCCGAGTCGGCCCGGCGGATGACCGGCACAAGATCCCGATGGTGATCTTCGACGGAAAAGGCGACCTCGAGTTCTTCCACTCGCTTCTCCCCTACATCCACCGGGCCGGGCGACTGATGGATCTGCGCCTGCTGAACCCGTCTCGCCCGGAGCTCTCGGTTCAGTACAACCCGTTCGCCTCCGAGGACGACAACTACATGGCCCAGGTGTCGATGGTGTTCGGCTCGTTCGACCTGCACGACGAATTCTTCGCCAAGCATCAACTGAACTACCTGGCCGACATCGTCCGCGTCCTTCATTACACCGGCCGCCGCTTCAACTTCTACGACGTGATGGTGATGGCGCTCGACCACGGCGTCATCGAAGAACAGGTGGCCATCGCGCGGTCGCGAATGAAGAACGACGCAAGCGTCACCGCGCAGCGCCGGCTCAACTTCGAGATGTCAGCCAAGAACCTCATCCAGTCGTTCAACGACCGTGATCGCGTGCCGAAGATCCAAGGCTTGCTCAACGAGTGCATGACGTTCCTCGACGACGAACTGAGCGTCGTCACCGGCTCCTACGACAGCCTGTTGTCGATCAACGAAGTGATCGACCAGGAACTGATCCTGTTCGTCAGCCTCAACATCAACAAGAACACCGCGCCCGTGCGCGCTCTGGGCAAGATGCTCCTCCAGAATCTGCAACTCGTCGTCGGTAAGCGGTATGAGTCGGAGACGGAACGCCGCCGCGCCAACAAGCCGCTCTTCTCCGTCGTAATGGACGAGTTCGCGCCATTCGGCTACCGGAACTTCGCACAGATCCTCAACACGGCGCGCGGGACGAACACGGCGTTTCTGTTCTCGATGCAGTCGTTGCCGCAACTACTTCAGGTTGGGCGCGGCTTCCAGCAGGACGTCTCGTCAGCGCCGGGCACCACGATGCTGATGCAGACGCGCGACGAGGAGACCGCGAAGTACTTCAAGCAGGCATCCTCACAGGTGCCGGTCCAGAAACGGACACAACAACTCTGGCGCAAAGACTTCCTCGGGTTCGAGCGATTCGAGAAGACAACCGGCGCGTCGGAGCGCGAACAGTTGGAGTATCGCGCGCTCGATCACCACATCAAGAACCTCGGCAAGGGAAAGATGGAGATCCTCATGACCGATCCGGTCCAGGGTACTCTGCACGGTCGGCTGCACGTTCGCCCGCCCGCCGACATCCGCGTGCCCTGTTTCGAGCCGCACCTGTTCCCGAACCTGCGTGTCTCGCGCGCGGATTCGACCGGCGCGAATCTCCGTTTCAAGGATCAGAAGCTTGCGGCGATGATTTCGCTGCCGCGGAAGGGATGACTCCGATGTGCGCAAGATGGACCCTGGTAGTCGCGTTGACGCTCTCGGCGATCGCGCAGACAGACTCGCCTCCACCGAAGCGAACAGCACCGTCATCGACCACGGCGGTCGAAAGCGGCTCCGTCAGCGTTGACCCGAAGCAACCCTACCGGCCGATCCCTCGGAACCGCGTGCAGCCGCGCGAGACGATCTTCGAGTTCTACTTGAGGGCGCTGAACCCGCGCCAGATCCGGTGGGGCGACGAGATCGAACGGCGCATGCAGAACCTCACGGAGCAATCGGCCCGGAACCCGTACTTCCGCCTTGCTGCGTTCGAGACTGGCGTCATTCTCATCCTGATGCTCGTCTGCTGGGTGTGGTGGGACAAGATGCATCAGATCAAGTGGGCCGCGGCTGAGTGCCTGACGGACGCCATCAACGCGAAGGTGGTCGCCGACAAGCGTGCCGGCGACGCACTCGACCAGTATAACCGGCACATCGAACTGTGCAATCGCGCGATCGAAACCAACGAGTCCGGCATCCCGATGGGCAAGGGCACGTCGGACTGGCAGCGCGAGATCCGCGAACTGCAGGAGACGCTCGCGACGGAACGAGCGCAACGGGCGCGCGCGGAAGCTGATCTGAAAGCGCAGAGAGAGATGCAGACGCAACTCGAACGGCGGCTCAGTCAGATGGAAGCCACCGTCCAACAACGCCGCGAGGACACCAACGCGGAACTGGTGGCTCGCCTGCAACGAGCAGAAGCGGAACTCGCGGGCAAGAAGAACGCCAAGAAGTAGGTGCGCCATGATCGTCTTCGTGCATTCGTTCGGCAGTTGGTGGGAGCGCAAGGAGCGGCCGTCGGGCGGCTACGCCATCTGGAACAGCACCGGCATCAACGACGGCGTTCGCGTCCGCCCGCGCTCGACGCTATTCGGACAGATCAGCTTCGGTCATCGGGCGCGGATCGAAATCGCCCAGCATGGCCGAGTGCGCACGGGCCCTTGGCTCGCGTCTGACTTGGAGGAGCGAAACGGCATTCGCCAGATGCAGTTGATCGCGCGCGCCAGCGCAGCGCAAACGATCGGCTGGTACTTGGTGACCGTGACCGAAGCGCTTGTCGGCCGCCTGTCGCTGGACCGAAGCACAACGCCGGAAGTTCGCGTGATCGCGCAGTCCGCGCACAAGACGCGGCAAGAGACGATGCTCCTGGTCCGTCCGAGCGCGACTCTGCACGGAGACTCGGGCCTCGCCACGTTCATCGCGAGCGGGGTGTCGTCCTACTGGGACGTCACAAAGTGGAGTTCCGCCGCGTGAGATTCCCCCCCGGAACCATCTCGGTCTCCCCGGAAGCGGACCTCCCGTTGCTCCGTACGGTGCATCGTGCCGGCCACTTGACCGTTCACCAGCTTTATTCGGCGCTGCACGGTGTGCGCGAGAAGCGCCTCTGGGATGGCCTCACCTGGCGAGTTGGCCGGCTCGTACGCCACGGATTACTCGACGCGACCGCCATCGCCGGTCTGAAAAGCACCGCCTTGTCGCTTGGCGGTGGCGGCGAACTCTACTTGCAGAGCCAAGAGCAGTCCCTGGTCGAACGCGGTCGGCGGACGCCAACGGCGAAACGCCGCCACCAAATCTGGCACGACGTCGAATTCTTTGACGTGCAGTTGGCGCTCCGCCGCGCCGGCGTTGTGGCCAACTGGATTCCCGAATGCGAGATCCGCGCCGCGAACGACTACACTGCGGACCGCTACGCCAAGGATTACGACGCCGTCGTGACGTTCCAGTGCAATGCCGCCGAGGTGACGCTCGCCCTCGAATACGAGCGGACTCCGAAGTCGTCGGCCGAGTACGAGCGCATCTGCGCGGAGATCGCGCTCGACCGCAAAGTGTACGACGTGCTCTACCTCGCGCCGAACCGCGAACTCAAACTGTTTCTGCTCCACGCGTTTCGCAACACCCGCTCGAGAATCATGGTAGCCGACGCGCGCGCTTTCGCCCAGGCGCCGGAGTACGCGCCGCTCATCGACGTGCGCAGCCGCCATCCCTACGACCTGCGGAGCCTGCCCCAACAAAGCCGCGCCAGTTGAGCCGGCATTGATCGTCTTTGCCGCCGCTTTGCCTTAGCGCGTGCTGTCCCAACCCGCCCCGAATCCGCCACTTGCAATCAGACATACCCGGGAGTGTGTGGGTGTGTCCGGATTGAGGATGCCGGATGCAGGGAGCCCGCGCGAAGTGCGGTGAGGTGTGAGGTTGCGCGGGCAATGGATTGTGGGGATTCGAAAGGAAAGGAGATCGAGAGCAATGTTCACGTCAACAATGGCGAGCGGCGACTGCCGCTTGCGCGATCTGGATCAACTCGTCGACTACCGCGAGTACAGCGGGTTGTGGAATTCCGGATTCGAAGAGCGCTGGCTCAAGCCCAGACTGCGCGCGATGGGGTACGACCATGTCCGCTTCCTTGGCGGCACGGTCTGTGACTACGATGGCAGTTTTCGCGATCGGACGTGCGAACTCAAGTGCGCTGGCCGCCCGGTCGAGTACTTCGTGTACGGCTGAATGTCGGCCGGGTCACTCGTGTCGAAGCGCCGCCAACGGCTCAACCTGAGTAGCACGTCGAGCCGGAAGCCAGCAGGCAACCAGCGTGACGACGAGAACCAGAGCCGTTGGTAGCGCAAGCGAGGCCGGGCTGGTGGCATCCAGTCCGGCCAACTTGTCGCGAAGAATGTGTAGCGCGGCTGCGCCGAGCGCGAATCCGGCAGCAAGACCGACGGCCACGGTTGCGAATCCCTGACGGAACACGAGCGACAGGACGTCGCGCGAAGTCGCGCCGAGCGCCATCCGCAATCCGAATTCGTGCGTGCGGCGAGAGGTCGAGTACGCCGTGACTCCGTAGATGCCGGCGTCCGACATGAACAGCGCAATGCACGCGGTCACCGTGAGAAGCAGCACGATGAAGAGCTGTCCGCAATCGAGTCGCCGAGGAACACCGCATCGACGACATCAGCAGCACGGGTTGTTCCGGATCGACGCGCGCGATGGCCGCGCGAATCGCGCCGCCAAGTTCGTCACGTGGTGTTGCGGCATGTCAGGAGATCAGGCTGCATGTCTAGTCGGGCCCCTGTCGACGTGCGCCCTGACAGCAGGCGGCCGGCACTGTCTCGGTGACGCCATCGTCCGCCGACGCTAGACTCCGCCTCCCCCGAGGTGCCCGCAGTACCTGGAGTAGTGGCAAACGGCGAACAACCAACCGTCCCATGGATGGCCAAATCAGACGAGCGACAGTGGACGATGCCTGACAGGCGACTGCAGAGTAGCGAGGTGCAGGTGTGCAAGGTTGGGACGAGGATCAAGGACCTCACCGGGCCGCCTTGCGCGCTGGCCACTTGGCACCCTCAAACGATCACCAACAATGCGGGACTGTCGGCAAGAAGAGAAGGGGTTGATCGGGCCTCTTCCGGTTCACGATCATGAGTAGTTTACGATGATGGAGTATTGCCATGAGCGCGGATATCGAGCAATGGGACCCACCGAACGACCCCACGGCGTTCGAATCTCTTTGCTTGGACCTTTGGCGTGACATTTGGCAGGACGACGGAGCACAAAAGCATGGTCGCCGCGGGCAGGCACAATCCGGAGTCGACGTGTTCGGGTCGAAGCATGGTAGCTGGATTGGAGTGCAATGCAAGCAGAAGGACGGCTTGCTGCGGACGACGCTCACCGTCCAGGAACTGGACGACGAGGTGCGAGGCGCGATGCTTTTTCGTCCGTCACTGTCGGTCTTTGTTCTCGCCACGACTGGCCGACGGAACGCAGCCGTTCAAGCGCGTGCGCGCGCGTTGAGTGACGAACATCGGCGGCACGGCCAATTCACCGTGGAGGTGTGGTCATGGGACGAGATTTGGCGTGAGCTGTATGCGCGAAAGCCACTACTGCAGCGGATTGCACAAACATACTGGCCGCGCTTGTCCGGGCTGCCGGCACGACGTGGCGTGATTTCCAAGGCTCGGAGCACTCGGCCAGACAGCATCATGTCGAGTCGGCAGTCCGCGACGGATTATCTACTCGACTGGCTGCGGCGGGATCAAGACAAACGAGGGGTCCACTCTGGCGAGTTTGGGAAGCACGCTCCGATTCGAGAGGAACGGCAGTTTCAAAGCGCCCCGACCGACCTGGCAACGAAGCCCCGGCTGTATCTGACGGGGTGGCCTTGCTTTGTTTTCTGCGAACTCGGGTTCAGTGACGCTGCCTTGCACCTCGCCATCAAGGGAGTCCGCCGACAACTTGCCGCGGGATCGGTCCGCGCGCTGGCAACTATACCTTCACATCCGGAGCACCTTTCTACAGTCGAGAACATCCGCCACACATTTCGGGCACTACAAATTCTCCATCGGCTCACGCCTGATGACCCGCTTGTTGTTCGGGTCCTTGGCGAGGTCCTCGATCCTCGGCGTTTGCTACAACAGGCTGATGGCGGGTGGCCGCACTTCGCCGGACGGAAAAGATCCGATCTGTGGGCGACCACGTATGGGACAAGTCTGTTGCACTCAGTTGAGACTGCGAGCACGCTCAGGCTGGGGGAACCTAACGACGCGCATGAGCGTGTTCGGGCGGCGCTTGTGTTCCTGAAGCATGAGTGGGAACGTACTCGGTGGGCGTACGCGGAGGCATCATCCGCGCACAACGCGGTCCAAATCTATCACGAACTTGCGGTTTGCTTGCGGGGGGTTGATCCGTCATTCCTGGATGAATTGATTTCGTGGGTGCTCCAGTGGATCACGCCGTCCGGCATGCTGAGCGCTTCATACCTTGACGCCTGTGATCACGTGACTTGGCCGAGTGCGAACGCGCGGGTTGCGTATGCAATCTTTCAGTATTCTATCGACGACCGCCGTTGGCGGGTACTGTTCGAAGAGGCGATGCGTGAAATCGCAGTGGGCATAAACGGCGCTGACGCGGCGTTCCTGCTGCATATGGCCCAGCACTTCTGGAATCGCACGTAGGATGCTGCCCGTGCTGTCGCGCCTTAGCATCGGCGCAACATCGAGTGTCGGGAAGAGGTTCGCCGAGATGCGCACGCCGTAGAGCGCCTCCGGCGGCGACGACGAGTCCCCTGACAGATCGAAAGCCGCGTTCCCGAAATAGGCAACGGACTTGAGCGTGCGAGTGCGCGTGGCGAACGCGTGGACGTCATTCCAGAACACCCGGTCACCGCTGGGCCGTCTCGCGTTGGCGAAGTCCGTGTCGATCTGAACCAGTTCGGATGAGTTGGCGTACGGAGCGGGTCGATGAGGACGGCTTTGACGGCGGTGAAGACGGTGGATGTCGCCGCGACGCCGAGCGCGATGGACAGCAGTGCGATGGCGGTGACGGATGGCGTGCGGCGAAAGAATCGAAGCGCGAGCCGGATGTCTTGGAAGACCGACACCGCTTCGTTTTACAGAGTTCAGCAGAAAGGAGAGCAAGCAAATGGCGTACGTGAATGGCGCGGCTGACCATGGGTCAGCAAGCGCGATCGTGATTCCGGCAGCGGTCAGCACCCCGCAGGCGCAATCGAAGTCGGTCGAGGAGATGGAGAAGGTCCGCGCGCGGTTGGCGGAACCGTTCGATCCGGCGGAGATCAAGTGGCGCGTGACGGCGACCACGACGACGCAGACCAAGCGCGGTCCGCAGAAGCGTGGACAACTGGTGGCGTACACCGACCAGCGCGCCTACACGGACCGCCTCAACGACGTGTTCGGCGAGTGGGGATGGACGCGCACCTACAACGTCCAGGTGGCGCAGAACTTCGAGCGGCGGTCCGGCGGCGACCGCAACCAGACCGCGGTGTCGGCCAAGGTGGTCGTGGTTTCGACCGTCACAGTGCACGGACTCGGGTCGCACACCGGCGTCGGCGAGGAGTGGGCGGACGACGAGAACGCCGCGACGCGCGCCGAGGCGCAGGCATTCAAGCGCGCGTGTGCGTGCTTCGGGTTGGGCCGCTATCTTTATGATCTCGACAAGGTGTGGGTGGATCTGAACCAATACAACCGGCCCGTTCAGACTCCGCCGTTACCGGATTGGGCGCGGCCCGCCAGATCAGCGGGCTCCGTTGCTGCCGCCGCACAGCCGAGGCAGGGATTGGTGCGAGAGGAAACTCTCGCGAAGGTGAACGAACTCTGCGAGTCCGCGGGGTTTGGGTTGTCCCAATGGGTGCTGCGGACGTACGGCGGCACTACTGATCCGGCGAAGATCGGGTTCGCGAAGCTGACGTCGGTGATGGAGCGACTGACTGACATCTTGAACGGAATCGTCCGTCTTCGCCGCGCGGTGGAACGGATAGGCAGCGATCGTCACACACAGATCTGTCGCGAACTGAAACTGGCAAGCGATTCGATCGACGACATTCCGGATCGGAATGCGCTTCGAGCGCTCCTAACGAGAGTGGAAGCAGCGGCCTCGGAGTCAGATCCGAATGGCGCTTCGGCGCAAGGCGGAATCGCGGAAGCCCGCGGACACTTGCTCCACGCCGCCCGCACCGCGGCAGCGAAGCGCCCCGAGGGCACCACGAGATCGCTCGGCGACATTATCGCTGAAGCCTCGGAAGGCGAATGGACGCTCGACTCCCTCACCCGTCTCACAGAGTCTGACGTGGCGAAGGTCGTCGCAATCACTGATCGAATCGCAGCGCTCTAGCCGCAAAAGCAGGGACCAACGATGGTCCCTCAACTGTCGTCGCAGTACATCACATGAAGATCGAAGTATGAGTTCAGACGTGCTCGCGAGGCCGCCGGTCGCGCTGCGCTCCTGAGCTCGCGTTGCCATGGTACGCTCAGTCTCCTAGTTCTGATCTGCCGGACACTTCGCGACTGATCGTTACCGTGGATCAAAGGCCCGGCTAGCGGGCGTCCGGCGACGAGCAAGGCATCGCAAAGCACACTGCTCACTACAATTGGAAACCGAGACACGGGAACACCTCAGCACGTCCGTTTCGGGCTGAAGACAATCCATTCTATTGTCTACACAGAAACAGCACAGTTTTGTACTCGGGGACGTTCTCCCCTGGAGCAGTGGAGAAGCCAGGGATTGTATGCGTGTGATCAACCCCCTTGACAGACAACGGTGCACCTCCCTCTTGCTTCACATTGTTGTTATCGACCCCATTCGGCCGAGATGTTGTGAGTGTGCCAACAGTGTGATGGTGGCTGTTGTTGCCGTGTTTTGCATCAGATAGGTCAGATTGTGCAGAGGCGCCACGGAGAAAAAAACCTTTCAGATTCGGCCCATTTGTACCGTCACATATCCGCCACCCGGGCGGAATGGCGCCATCTATCGAGAACCACGTTAATATGGTGCCCCGCGGCGCTGCAGTGGCCAGGTTGGCTTCGAGCGCTGCAACTCGATCAGCGACAGTTGGCCCTGGGTTAGGAATAGCCGGCACGACCACTGGATCGATGTTACCTGCGGAAGTTGTTCCCGCCACGACGATCGCATCGGTTGGATTTTTCCGGCACACGATGCTAAAGGCGTTCGTGTTCATCGCCGGAACAGAAGTGTCCCACGGGAACGAACGATTGAATGGTGGTGGTACGTCACAAGCCTGGAGAACGTTCAGCACCTGATTGTTGGTGGAATTGGTCAGGCTGATCGCAAGTACCCGAAACGTTGAATTTCCCGTCCGACGGTTCTCAAACTTGATCGAAAATGTGCGCCCGTCCGACTGCGGCTCAACATACCGGATAAACCGTTCCGATGTTACGTTGACGCAATTGTCAAAAGAGTTCAAGACGGCTCTATTGGCTGTGCTGAACTGAGTTCTCAAATCCGAATTTGAAATCGCTAGGCCATAGTTGGCCTGGCAAAAGTTCGTCCACTTGGTCGAGTATTCAGAGTTGGCATTGGCACTCCCGAAGCTAATGCCGAAGAGTCCAGGTACGTCAAACCCACCACTTGCGGCCTGAGTAGCCGCTTTGGAGTAGCTGTCGTAACTGGAATTGCAGACGTTCGACTTGAGTTCGTTGAATCGCGCCTCGGACACCTGCTGTGACGACGTATCGCGTATACCCTGCGCCAGAAGCGCCCCGCAAATATCCGCTGAGAGCGCAGGCCTAGCTGCTAGGAAAACCACTGCGATGGTTGCAGTGGCGTTAAGAAGCGATCTATTCACGCTTCACCTCCACAGTTGAAATGAATTCGGTACACGATAGCCCTGCCGGGCAACGGTGCTTCCGGGCCGTAGTCTTGTGCCACAGTACCACATCCGAATCAGAGATGCTGCTCGCGAAGCGCAGCCCGACTCACGCGGGAGCATAGGAGACCTTCCGTGACATCTCAAAGTCTCGGCGTCTCCGAGGCTGCGAAAGACTCTGCTCAGTTGAGTCATAGTGAGCAGCACATGACAATCTGCGACATTTGTGCTGAGGCTCTCAGCAGTCGACCCGTGCGGAGCAGAGCGATGCGCAGGGATCTTGTAGGGCTGTTCGACGATAGAACCCGATAAACGCCACTTGCGGCAGAAGATCGGTACGTTCCCGATGAAGGTACCGAGCCAAGCTCGGGAGGGCTAACGATTCAGACGAGACCTCGAACTCGGAGGCAGACACGTCCTGAATCTTGGCCGTGACGCTGGCATCCCCCACCTCTTCAAGTTCCAACGCCGCCCGCGAGCCTCAATAGTCGCGGCTGAGGGGGACTCGCCCGGGACTCGCTCCAACGCCTCGGCTCGTACCGCGATCTTGTCAACCGAGACAAGCGCGACTCAGAGACTCGCCAATCGATCCTCTTCCACAGGAGAACTGCCATGCACATTGCTGCCTTCACCCCCAGCGCGCTGGCCGCGACCACCGTGCTCAACACTAACGACCTCAACCTCCGCCCCCAATACGACCTCTGCGATGTCGTCTCGCGATTCGTCACGATCGGCGAGGGTGTCGTCGCCCACTGGGTCGAATTCGCCCGCGGCGTCCTGCTCTTCGTCATGGCGCCCGGCGACCCGCGCTCCGGCGAGTTCTATATATTTGACCGGAAGCGCGGCGCCTTCTGGCTGCTCAGCCTGCCCGACTCCGTCTACGGCGGCTACTCGGTCACCGAGATGCGCCAGAAGATCCGCGAGTTCCGCCTCCTCGACCTCGCCGAGAATCCCGCCCGCCTGGCGGCGTCCACGCACTGACGCGCGGTCGCTTGGCGAATCGCCGGAACCACGGTAAGGAAGATGTATGGCGGAGCTCACACGCGCGACGCCCGAAATGGCGGCCGAGTACATCCGGTGGTTCGTGAACCGCCGCGCCTATACGCGGCAATCGGATACGACGAATCCGGGCACGGGCCGTCATGATTACTACCGCCCACGGAAGCGCGGTGAGGCCGCGGAACTCACCGCCTGGGACATCCAACGTCACTTGAACGGCGACGTGACCATTGGGCTCTACGCCATCAACCCGCGCACCCAGCGCGTGAAGTGGATGGCGATCGACGCCGACTACCGCCGGGCGCTCGAAGACCTCCTGAAGTTGCAGTACGAACTGGCGCAGGACGGAATCCAGGCCGCGCTCGAGCAGAGCCGGCGCGGCGGTCACCTGTGGATCTTCTTCGAGAAGCCGGTGCTCGCCCGGCACGCGCGCATCTACGTCCGCCATCTCGCGGGCTCGCTCTCGGTGCAACTGAAGGGCGCGGACCAAGCCGACGGGATCGAACTCTTCCCGAAGCAGGACTCCTTGGACGCAGGCCAGTTCGGCAACGCGATTCGCGGACCGCTCGGCATCCACCGCGCCGATGGCCGCCGCTACTGGTTCTACGGCGCGGCCTACGAGTTGGCGCCGCAGATGGAGTATCTGCGCGGCTTTCGCCGCGTCACCGAGTCGCGGCTGAAGGACCTGATTGCGAACCTTCCAGACGAACCGGCGCCGGAGTCGCGTTCGCAGTCGGCGGCCGCTTGGACCGGCACGGCGAGCTTCCAGATTCTGGAGCATATCGACGTGCGCCGGCGGGCAGGCCGGAACTGGGTCGCGCAGTGCCCGTCGTGCGCGGCCGCTGGTCGCGACCATGGCAAGGACAATCTTGCGGTGTCGGTCGCCGAGCCGTGGAAGTACTGCTGCTGGGCGGGATGCACCAAGGAGCAGATTCGCGCCGCGCTCGGATGCCCGATACCGGCTACGGTTCACACGAGTTGATAGGAGAGGATCGAGATGCCCAGCGAACCCACCCGCCTCGTCCTGCCGAAGCTCCTGATGCGACGGCTGGACTCGGCTGGCGTGTACTGCCAGACGTGGGTGACCGCTGAGCGGCAGGCGCGCGCGGACCGGTGGGTACTGCGCGGCGTCGAAAGCGGCGGCAGTTCGCGCGAGACGGGGCGTTACATCTCGTTCTTCGCGAAGGACGGCAGCCGCCTACCCTGGCTCCAGAAACTGGATCGCATTGGCGGGAACGGGGCCCACGCCGTCGTTCTCGCGGATGAACTCGTCAGCGTCGAGGCCGCTCGCGTCGAGCAGACCTATCAGGTGCTCATCGTGCAGCATCGCTTGGATCGCGGCGCCGGCGGCAAGCGCCCGAGCGCCCATTCGAGCGTGGTGTTCCGCGGAGTCGATGGGAGGCTGACGCCGGAGTTGCTGAAGCAGGGGCTCACTCCCGAGTTCTTCACGCGCGCTGGCGAGGTGAAGCCGATTCCCGCTCCGTTCATCGCCGCCGTGCGCGCGGTGACGGAGGGCGCGTCGTGCTTGAACTGCCGTCACATTCACGGATTGGTGGAGCGCGCGACAACGATCGCGGCCACCGCGTGACTCGCTTGGTCCACCAGCGCATCGAGCGCATACTGCGGCACATGACACGCTCACAACCGCACATCGACAGCGACTTCTTGCTTGTCTTCCACGCGCTGGTGATCACGGCGTCCGCCTCCACCGCGACCTGGATGACCACCGAACCGGACCTCTACGGCTCATGGGCGAACTGGCTTCCTGCCGTCGTGTGGATCGGACTCGTCGCCTCGGGCGTTCAGTTCGCCGCGAATAGAGCCTGGTGGCGGCCTGCGGCGTTGGCTTTCGCGGTCAGCATGGCGATGCTCGCGGCCAGCTTGCGCGGAGCCTGATCCCATGAAGGACCTCCGCGCGAAGGCGTGCCTGTTCCTTTTCCTTGCGGTCCTTCTCTCCAGGCAGACGAACGAACTCGGCGTGATGGTCGGGTCGGTGACCGGGACGGTGCTGCTCTGGCCGCTCTATCGCCGGCTCGTCGGGCGCGAGTGAAAGGAGGCGCAGAGCCATGGCTGAGTATTCCTACTTCGAATTCGCGTGCCTCTGCGGGACCCAATACCGCGTCCGCTACGAAGGAACGTACCGATGCCAATGCGGCAGGATTCTGGAACTGGACTGGAGCTTCGCCGCGCGCGAACATCTACCCGCGCGTGTCCACGAGTCGGATATTGCTGACGGGCGTACCGGGCGGGACGACGACCCACCCGTCGGTGGCGTTCTCGGCTCGCAGCTTCTCGAAGAGCCTCGATGGCCACTTGGAGTTGAGTCTGGTGCCGGCGTCGGGCTCTCCCGCGAGCACCCGCGCTGATTCCTCCCGGGACGGCACCGGCGAGTTTCAATTTCAACGACAAGGAGACATCACGAAAATGTTGGGTTACTCGAAGATTCAGATCATGGGGAACGTCGGCGGAATTCCCGAGATGAAGTACCTGCCGAGCGGTGAAGCGGTCGTCAACTTCTCGGTGGCCGTCAACCGCCGGTTCAAGGATCGCGGGGGCGTTCAGAAGACCGCCACGGATTGGTACCGCATCTGCGCGTTCAACGCGCTTGGCGAAAACTGCGCCAAGTTCCTCACCCGGGGTTCCGGCGTATTCGTCGAAGGCCGCCTCCAGGTGCGCACGTTCGCGGGGAAGGGCGGTGAGCCTCAAGTCTCCGTCGACATCATCCCGACCACGCTGCGCTTCCTTGGCACGGGCGAGCACCGAGAGGTGACGCAACCCGGCCAGCCGCATGCCCATGGCTCGTCGAAGCAGGCAGACCACGACGTTCCGTTCTGACCGAGGTGCCACCATGGAGCCAATCTGCGATTTCTGCTCCGAGCCGGGCGTCGTCTCAATGTACCCGGCGCACAACTTCATCGGCTATCAGGGCGAAGGCATCGTCGGTGAGAGCGTCGGTGGATGGGCCGCCTGCCGCACCTGCCACGGACTCATCGCCGCGGGCGACCGCGCCGGATTGACCGCACGCTCCGCGTCCACGCTCCTCGCCAACCAGCCCGAGATGGGACTCACCCTCGGTGAAGCCGTGGCCGTGCTCGCGGAGCTCCATGCAAAGTTCTTCGCGCATCGCATCGGACCACCTGCCGCCATGCCAGTGCCCACGGCGGCAACGGCGTCGCACCGGGGATAGGAGCACAACGTGGCCCGGATCGAAGCCCGGATGCGCCTCGGCTACTACCCGCTCGACGACCGCGAGGCCGCCCGCATCGCCCGATTCCTTCGTTGCCCGGCGCCAGCCAGCACGCTCGATCCCTGCGCTGGCACCGGCGCCGCGCTGACGGCGATCGCCCCGGGCGCCCACATCCGGCGCTACGGAATCGAACTCGATGCCCACCGCGCCAACGAAGCGCGCGGCGTCTTGGACGAAGTGATCCAAGGGGACGCGTTCCAAGCGAAGGTGCCCGTCGAATCGCTCTCGCTGCTCTACCTGAACCCGCCATACGACTTCGAGGTCGGCGAGGGCCGGAACCAGCGTATGGAGAAGCTCTTCCTCGACGAGTTCTTCCGCTGGCTCAGGCCGGGCGGCGTTCTCGTGATGGTCGTCCCCGCGGACCGCCTTCACGCCGAGTGCCGCACGGTCCTCTGCACGCAGTTCAAGGACAAGGCCATCTATCGGCTCACCGAACCAGCGGCGGTCCGGTACAAGCAGGCGGTCCTGTTCGGGGTCCGCCGGTCGCACACCGAGCGGGCGCGGCTGAACGACCACACCGTCGACCAGGCGGCAAGGAAGCTTCACGAACTGACCCGCGACTACGACGCCATCCCGCCGCTGCCGGACGAGCCCGACCGAGCGTACACGGTGCCGCCCGGCGGGCCCGTCCACATCGAGTTTCGCGGGCTCCCGCTCGACCAGATCGAGGACCTGCTGGAGAAATCGCCCGCCTGGCTCCAGGCACAGCGCGTCACGCACGCCCAGCGCAAGCAGTTCTTCGGACGCCCACTCACTCCGCTGCACGCAGGTCACGTCGGCCTGTGCGCCGTCTCCGGATTGCTCAACGGAGTCTTCGGCACCGGGCCCAATCGGCATGTGGCGCATTGGGAGGCCGTCAAACTCGTCGACCGCACCGAAGAGGAAGGCGACGACGGGGAGACGATCATCCGCGAGAAGGAGCGCTTCAGCCAGCGGCTCACTCTGCTCTTCGCCGATGGTCGCATCCAAATGCTCTCCGAGAAACCGCGCGAGGACAAGGAGTCCGATCATGGAGAACGCCCACCTGCGGATGGGGAAGCTGAAGTTTGTCCGGCAGACCCGTGACACGATCACGGAGGTCTCCGTGCACATGAATAGGCTCGTCGCCGAGAAGCCGACGGACCCGCGCACGGCGGTCCAGATCCATCTCGCCTCCGTATTCGGCGGCGACCAGGAGATCGGCGCGGTCGCCGCGGCGGTCGCTGATGGGCAACGAGTTCAGGTCAGCTTGCCCGGTGGACCGAATCTCTTCGGCTACTTCGGTGAGAAGGCTGTCACCTACCGCGCATCGCTCCAGATCGCCGGCCGCAAGCGGCCCGTCCGGCACCTCGTCGTTATCTCACAGGAGTTCTTCGCGACCACTCTGGGCTGCGACGGCCAAGCCCGGCGCACGGTCCTCTACGACGGCTCCTCGGAGTTCGCCCTTCACCGGCTCGCAGTGCGATTCGGTTTTCCCGCTCTCCCAGAGTGGGCCGCTTGGTTTCGCAACGAACTCGAACGGCGTGGATTGACCGAGGAACTCCTCGGATTCAACTGCTCGCCCGTGGCCATCAAGGGAACCAAACTGCGCATGCTGCGGCTACTCAGCACCGGACTGAAACGGCGTTTGATCGAAGTGCAGAAGCTATCGAACCCGGATGCGAGTCGGACCCACGACGGTCAACCGATCGCGAAGGTTCAGTTCCAGAAGGCTCGGCAACCGTTCACGGATGAAGGCCAGCACGACCCTTCGCCCGGATCGAACGGGTCGAAATAGGACGACGCCAGCGTGCTCCTCCACCGGATACCGCTTGAGATTAGCAATGCCCTTGTCCAGGGTGAACAGGATCCTTTTCTCGGCGGTGACGGCCTCCATGAGGATCGGGTCCTTGGCGCCCGAGAGTTGCTCATCGAAGACGGTCTCCGCGTCATGGCCCAATTCGCGCAGGTCGGCCACGAGGTCACCGGGCAGATTCTCGTCGATCTTGAACTTCACGATGCTTTGAGAGGCAGCAACCTTTCTTCATGCGCTAGATCCGCGGCATATCCCAACGCGGCCTGGATATGCTCCCGTTGCAACGACGGGTAGCTCGCCAGGATCGACTCAGCAGTGGAGCCCTCCCCAAGGCTGTCGAGAATGACCGTAACAGGAACGCGCGTTCCCTTCGCGCAAAGTTCGCCTCCGCAGATTTGCGGATCGCTGCTGAGGAATTCTTGCCAATCTGCCATGTCCTCATTGTACGGAGATTTTCGATGAATGAGCCAACCTGCATCACCTCTTACCTGTCCCGGTACGGGGCCGAAATCGGCCAGCGCGTCGTCGAACAATTCCCGCCGCTCCACCAACCGTCGGACCCACCCTGGCCCGCGCTCGCCCAACTGAAGCGCCGGCCTTTCCCCGCGCAAGCTCTCGCCATCATGGGCATCGTCAAGCGCTGGGAAGAAGCCCGCTGCGCGGCCGCCGTCGCCGAATGCGGCACCGGAAAAACGCTCATCTCCCTGGGCAGCATCTTCACGCACGCCTGCGGCCGGCGATTCACCGCGCTCGCAATGGTCCCCCCGCAGATCCAAGAGAAGTGGGCCCGTGAGTGCTTCGTCACCCTGCCCGGCGTCCGCGTCTTCTTCATCGACGGCCTCCGCAACGGCGTCTCCTCGAACGGCTTCACTGGCCTCAACGAGGTGAGGTATCGCAACGGCCGCATCATCCGCGAAGGCCTCCGCACCACCCTCAGCGACCTCCGCCTCGCCAAGAACCATCGCTCCGCCCGCACCCGCTGGGACGCCACCGCCAACGCGCCGACCATCTTCATCGTCTCCCGCGAACGCGCCAAGCTCGGTTACTTCTGGCGCCACGCCTACAACACGCCGCGCTCGGGCCCGTTCCAGGGCAGCGTCGTCAATCCGGACACCGGCAAGCCGGTCCTCACCACCGACGATCAACTCCGTCGCACCGACTTCCGCAAGTCGAAGCACTCCGAAAACGTCCTGCCGGACTCGCCGAAAGCCCGCCGACCGTTCCACAGCGCGCTCTGGCAGGCCGACAACGAGAAGATCGCCCGCATGGCGCCAATCGAGTTCATCGGCCGGCACCTCGGCCCGTTTTTCGACTACGGCATCGCCGACGAAGTCCACGAACTGAAGGGCTCCGACACCGCGCAGGGCAACGCGCTCGGCACGCTCGCCTCCGCCTGCGAACGCACCGTCATCCTCACGGGCACCCTGCTCGGCGGTTACGCAGACGACATCTTCAACATCCTCTACCGCGTTGATCCCCAGCGCATGCGCGAAGAGGGGTTCGACCACGGAGAGGCTGGCGTGCGCCAGTTCTCCAGCATCTACGGTGTCCTGGAGAAGGTCACCACGATCGAGGCCGCCGACAACGCCTGCTCCAAGGCCAAGGTCACCACCATCGTGAAGCGCCGGCCCGGCGCGTCGCCGCTCCTGTTCGGCAGCTTCCTCATGAACTTGGCCGCGTTCGTCTCGCTCGAAGACATCTCGGATGCGCTGCCGCCGTTCGAAGAGGAAGTGATCTCCGTGCCGATGGACCCGGTGCTACAGCAGGCGTACTCGAAACTCGAAGACGATGTGCGCAACGCGCTACGCGAACATCACGGCAACGCGTCCGTTGTGAGCACGGGAATGAACGCGCTGCTCCTCTACCCCGACCGCCCGTTCGGACTCGGCACGCTCTACGGATTCGACCGCGACCCGGAGACCGGCGAGCGCGAACGATTCGTGATCTCGGAACCGCCGGACCTCAGTCAGGAACTCGCCTACGCCAAGGAACGGCGGCTCATCGAAGAGACCAAGTGCGAACTGGCCGCCGGCAGGAACGTGCACCTGTTCGCCGTCTACACGAAGAAGCGCGACGTGACGCACCGGCTCCAGCAGTTGCTGCGGAAGGAAGGCATCCACGCCGAGATCCTCACCTCCGACGTCCCGCCCGCCGACCGCGAGGCGTGGTACGAGCGACGCCTGCGGAGCGGCATGCGCGTTTGCATCGCGCATCCGAAGCTTTGTAGCGTGGGGTTGGACCTTCTCGAGTTTCCGGTCTTGCTGTTCTACCAGACGGGGTTTTCGACATACACGCTTCGCCAGGCGAGCCGGCGCAGTTGGCGGATCGGCCAGCGCCAGCCGATTCGCGTGGGCTACATGACTTACGCGGGCACTGCGCAAGAGGCGTGCCTGCGGCTGATGGGAAAGAAGCTGATGGCGTCACTGCCACTGGAAGGCAAGCTCCACGCCGACGGGTTGCAAGCCATGGACTCGGACGACGACCTGCTCACCGCGATGGCGCGGGAATTGGTGACGCGCCAGGGTGTGGGCGAGGCAGCTTCCGAGATCTGGAGGGGCTTGGCCGTGAGTGACATCGGAACGGTGGAGCCGGTGTCGATCGCTCCCGCGCTGCAGGAAGAGCCAGTGGAGATCTCGACGTGGATTCGACCCGCCGGACCGCCGGTACAGCTTTCGTTGTTCTGAATTCGAAGGAGATGCGTCATGGCCGCAGTCGCAGTGCTGCCATTGGCGCAGGAGCCGGTAGGCAATCTCGCGCGCCGACTCGCCGATTTGATCGAGGGTGCCGATCAGCACCCGATGCCGGACGCCATGCGCGACCAGATCGCCGTAAGGCTGGACGCGCTACGATCTCGCGTAGTCCGTAAACCGGAGCGCGACCATCGATCACTGTTCGAACTCGACGATCGACTCATCGAATTGATGAGCCAAGTCGAGGATGCGACTGAGGCGGGCACTGAGATCACACCGGAACTCGCCCAAGAGATCGACACGTACTTCGAAGCCCACCGGCGCAAGGTAGACCGCATCGCCGGCTACTGGCGCTGGCAGCAGTCTATCGCCGACATCTGCAGCAAGGAAGCCGAGCGTCTGTCCGCGCGCAAGCGAGCCGCCGAAATCCGAGTGACTCGGCTGAAGGGTTTCCTGATGGCCTTCATGACGGCGCGCGCGATCAAGAAGCTGGAGGGCCAGAAGAGCGAAATCGCGACCCAGCGAAACAGCACTGCGTCGCTAGTGATCGACGACCTGCTTCAGCTTCCTGCAGAACTGGTGGAACGGAGCATCCGTTTCACGAAGGCAGAATTGAAGGAGATCGCAAGTCAACTTCCGGAGGGCCACATGCGGTGCCGCCTGGATTGGACGCTCAAGGCGAATGACTGGGAACCCAATCGCGAATCCATTCGAGCCGCCCTGCCGATGGAACATACAATCCCTGGGGTTCGAATGGTCACGGGGGCTCATGTTCGGATTCGGTAAGGACGATCAGTATGCGCTACAACGCATGTGGCATGGGAACGTGAAGGATGTGCCTCCAGGACCTCTAGGCGGACGGAGTCAATTGACCATCGCTCGTCAGCCTGCCGCTTCGCCACAGCCTAAAGCTGATTGCTCCCGGCGTGCCTGCGCGGGCATGCCGAAAGGCGACGGCGACTGTCTCCCCCTCGACAAAGTGATAGGCGAAGAACGATTGGGCGAACTGTGAGGCTATGGCGCCATGAACGCTATGGAACGGAGCGACGATCTCCCTGCAGACCGTTTCGCATGAGAATTGCTTGGCGAAGGCAGCGTATCCAGTCTGGCAGCAGAGCGAGAGAAACGACCATTTTCGATTGTTCGGCTGCACGACCATCCGCCTCGCGAGTTCCGCGCTCGGCACCTTCCCGTCAACGCCAAAGATCAGCCCTTCCTTATAGCCGTGTCCGACAAGAACGACATGACTGTAGGCTGGCGCCGTGGTTGGCCAAGCCTGATCTAGCTCCGCCAAAGACCGTAACTCGAGGAGCCTGACGGTATCGTCTGGCAAGAGAAGTCGAAGGTACTGAAGAAGCGACTTTGCAAGGGGATCCAGTAGACTCGGCTCAGTATGGAAATCACCGACTCGGACTATGAGCACCGCCGCTTCGCGATGCACCAACGAGGATCCAATGGCAGCGGATTGTTGGCCGTTTGGAAGATCCAGGACTACTCTCTTCCCTTCGACGCGCGAAACCTTGGTCTTCACGAGAGCAGCGGGAGCGCTGCTTTGGAGCCCGATTAGGGCCGCGGGCACTAGAACGGACTCTCCAGGCAGAAGCTTCTTTGCCATGTCGTTGTATGAGGTATAGTG
The DNA here is from genome assembly GCA_902825945.1 of uncultured Acidobacteriota bacterium. Classification (GTDB taxonomy): domain Bacteria; phylum Acidobacteriota; class Terriglobia; order Bryobacterales; family Bryobacteraceae; genus SYLY01. The sequence goes on along the minus strand of CADECY010000061.1, from coordinate 13,223 downwards.
TCGCTCAACCGCAGGCGTTTGGGCGCTTTGCTTGGCTTCCGACCTCGTAGAGGGCTCGACATCCGCCGGGTGCGAATCAAACCGATAGTGTACCGCCCACTCGATGTTCGTTCAAAGATGTGACAGTGACGGCCGAGAGTTCCGACTCAGCTTCACACCGTCGCCTCGGACGCACACGGCCCGAAGGCTTGCGCCCACACGAGCCCCGCCGCTCGACGATCGCGGGCACCGAGCATTGAAACAGCAGTGCCGAGAACCCTTTTGGAGGCACCGTGGCTTTGGATCACAGCGGCCGACTGCACCCTGATGCGGCCATCGCATAAGGAATTTGCGACAACCGGGCCACGCGCGAGTCAGTTCGCACGGCAGTATGAGACGTCGTTGGCTCGCCTTGATCAAAGAGGGGAACACATATGATTGCAACCACCGACATCTTTCGGAACCACATTAGAGGGGCTCGTAGCGCCGGAACCCCGCTACTCGCAATTCGTACGGCAGACCCGGCGAGCGCAATGGGGCTTGTGGCAGAGATCTTCTGCGCCAAGTCGGAGACGTCGGTCTTCGCCTGGGACTTCATGGGTGGCTTCGCTCCATGCAACAGGCTTGCCAAGGAGATCGCTGCGCAGGTGTTCGGCGAGTCGGCCACGACCGGTCCAGCAGAGGCCCTCTTGACTCTGCAGAGAGCCGCCACGGCCAGAGCATTCGCCGACGCCGTCATCTTCTTCCTGAACCCCCAACGCCTCTGGGAGCAGCCCGACATCATCCAAGGCATCTGGAACCTCCGCGACGTCTTCAAGGTCGGCGGTCAGATGCTCATCCTCATCACCCCGCCCGGTGCCGTCCTCCCCGTCGAGTTGCAGAACGACGTCATGGTGATCGACGAGCCGCTGCCCTCCGCCACCGAACTGCGCAAGATCATCCCCGGCCTCTGCGAGTCCGCCGAACTGCCGCCGCCGGAACCGGACATCATGGACCACGCCGTGGACGCGCTCATCGGCCTCGCGGCATTCCCCGCCGAGCAGGCGCTCGCGATGTCCCTCTCCAAGAAGGGCCTCGACCTCGACCGCCTCTGGGAACGCAAGCGCCAAGCCGTGGAGCAGGCGCCCGGCCTCACCATCGGGCGCGGCGGCGAGACTTTTGCCGAAATCGGCGGCTGCGAATCCATCAAGCGCTTCTTGACCGCCGTGATCCGAGGCCGCGAAGCCCCGCGCGTGGTCGTCTTCATCGACGAGATCGAGAAGGCATTCGCCGGCACGGGCACCGACATGTCGGGCGTCAAGACCGAGATGACCGGCACCATGCTCACTTGGATGCAGGATCGCGGCGCGGACGGAGTGCTCGCCATCGGCCCGCCCGGCTCCGCCAAATCGCTCACCGCCAAGGCGACCGGCAACACCGCGGGCATCCCCACCGTCGCCTTCGATCTTTCCGCGATGCAGAGTTCGCTCGTCGGTGGCTCCGGCGAGCGGTTGCGCGCCGCGCTGCAAGTGGTCGACGCGATCTCGCAGGGCAAGAGCCTCTGGATAGCCACGTGCAACTCGATCACGAGCCTGCCGCCCGAACTGCGCCGCCGCTTCACGCTCGGCACCTTCTTCTTCGACCTGCCCACGCCCGAGGAGCGCGAAGCGATCTGGCAGATCTACCTAGCCAAGTGGAGCCTGAACGGCGACCGGCCCAACGACGACGGCTGGACCGGCGCCGAGATCAAGGAGTGCTGCCGCAAGGCGTGGCGCTTGAATCTGTCGCTGCGCGAGTCGGCCGAGTACATCGTGCCGGTGTCGCGCTCGGCGGCGGATCAGATCGAGTCGCTGCGCCGCCTGGCGTCCGGGCGATTCCTGAGCGCGTCGCACCCGGGCGTCTATACCTACGATCCGTCGACCGTCATCAACGGCGGCGCGCCCGGTGCGAAGCGGGCCTTCCGCGAAATCGCCGAGTAGCAACGAGGAGGAGAACCGTGAGCAAGTACGAGGTCTCGACCATCACCCTCGCGGAGCAATGCCATCTGATCGGCGCGCTCCGCGACCTGGGCTACGAACCCGAGGTCCACGCCGACGGCGCGGCGCTGGTCGGCTATCAGGGTGACGAGCGCCCCGAGCGGGCCCACATCATCATCCGCCGCCGCCAACTCGACTCCGCGTCGAACGACATCGGCTTTGCGCGCGATGGTTCCGGCGTCTATCGGGCGATCATCAGCGAGTACGATCGCGGCATCGGCTTCAATGACGCGTGGCTCGGCCTGATCGCCCAGTCCTACAAGGAGCGGCAGACCATGGCCGTGGCGAAAGCGAAAGGCTACGTCTTTCGCGGACGCGAAGTGATCGACACGCCACAGGGCCGGACGGTGCAGTTGCGGTTCGCGGTCCGGTGAGGAGGAAGGAGTCCAGCCATGGCTGAGAAGATCGTGACCATCGAGATCGACGAGCGCGGCGTGAGTTCGCTCGACCTGGAAGGATTCCAGGGCAAGGGCTGCGCCGAAGTCGCGAAGGCGTTCCAGGGCAACGACACCGTCACGCGCTCCGTGAAGAAGCGCGAGTACCACGTCGAACCGCCGCGAGTGGTGGTGCGCCATGTTGGTTCACGCGAAAGTTGACGCGAGCCGCGTCAACGGACCCGGCCGCCGTGCGGTCCTGTTCGTGCAAGGCTGTCGCGTCGGTTGCGCCGGCTGCTGGAATCCCGCGACGCACCCGGTCTCGGGTGTCGAGCATTCAGTGGCCGAACTCGCAACCTGGATTCTGGAGTTGTGGCGAGCGGACCGCATCGAAGGCGTCACCTTTTCAGGCGGCGAGCCGATGCACCAGGTGACGGAGCTTTGCGAACTGGCCGAGCACGTGAAAGCGACCGCACCGGGCGTCAGCTTTGGCACCTTCTCCGGCTACTACGAGCGCGAGTTGGATCGCGGCCGCTACTGGACGCGATCGCCAATGACCGACGCCGACCGCGCCCAACTCTGGCAGCGGTTCCGCTCGCATCTCGATTTCGCCGTCCTCGGGCGTTACGTGCCGGCCATCGCCACAATCGAACCGCTCCGGACCAGTTCCAACCAATCCCTGCGGCTGTTCACGCCGCGCCACACCGAAGCCGGCTTCGGCACACCCGAAGTGGAGATCACACTCGAGCCCGACGGCTTGGTGCAGATCACCGGCTTCCCAATCTGATCCCAAACTCACAGGAGGTCCAAACACGATGGCAACCCCAGCCATACTCTTCTCCTTTCCCAGTCCGCCACCGGTGCCGCCCGCGATCAACGTCGACATCCACGACCCGGGCGTCGATCTCGCCCGCAAGACCGTCTGCATCAAGGTGCGCCTCTCGACGATGGGCAACACCCGCAAGGTCTCGACGTCGCAGATTGAAGCCGATGCCGACAAGGACCTGCTCCGCGTCTCGAAGCACCTGCTGGACTCGGCCGAACTGAAGGCGATCGGCCGCTTCGACGGCGAGATCCGCCGCTACCTCTACAACATTTGCCTGCCGTTCGAGATCGGCATCCACCTTCTGCCGATCACCGCGCTGGAGGTGGTGGAGGAGCGCCTGCGCCGCTTCGCCACGGACCGCGCGGAACTCGCGAAGGCGTTCCTCGCCGCCTACCCGACACTCTGCCAGGATGCCGCCAAGCGTCTCCGCAGCCTCTACAGTCCCGCCGACTACCCGCCCTTGGAGGACGTCTCGCGCGAGTTCGGCTTCTCCTGGCAGTACGTCAGCTTCGGCGTCCCGGACCAGTTGAAGGGCATCTCGCGTGAAGTGTGGGAGCAGGAGCGCGACAAGGCCGCGCAGCGCATGGCGGAGGCGTCTTCGGAGATCCAACAAGTGCTCCGCCAGTCGATGGCCGACCTCGTAACCCACATGGCCGACCGTCTCAAGGAAGGCCCCGACGGCAAACCGCTGAAGTTCAAGCAATCGACGGTCTCGAACCTGGTCGAGTTCCTCTCGAACTTCTCCTTCCGCAACGTGACCGACGACCAGGAGTTGCAGGCTCTGGTGACCCGCGCCCGCGAACTGCTACATGGCGTGGATGCAGATGACCTCCGCACCGTCGGCGACTTACGTGCCAGAGTCCAGCAAGGGATGGCGGAGATCGCGTCCGCGCTTGACGGCATGCTAACGAAATCCGGACAGCGAAAGTTTCGCCTTTGCGACGCAGAATGACGTCTCCCCGCAACTGCGCGGAGCATCCGCCCCCGCCTGAATTGACATCACTCAGTTCAGATCCGGTCGACGCCGCCTGGCCCCAGTGTACGGATAACCGACTATACGGCCAAGTGCTCGGTGTCCGAGTCGCTCTCGGCGGAACGGATAACAACCCCGCCTACCGGTCTGCCTGGTAGCGGGTCAAACCGTTGATATTTTGCACGCTTGCCATGACCGTGCTGTTAACGATGCTGAGCGACGCGCGGGCGAGCATCGTCAAAATTCCAATAGGCACTTCGATTTCAGGGGTAAGGCACTTCAGGTTCCGAAACGGGTGTGTCTGCACGAGCTCAAGAAAACTCAGTCAGCTAAATTTCCGGACACCGCTATTGCGGATTTCGCGCGGCCGCGAGCTGGCGGGTGATGTACGCGTTGTTGGGGAGTTTCTTATTCCACTGGTCCCAAAGCTGGAGGCGCCGCGCGGAGTGGTCATCCGCTTTGGCCGTGTCGCCCAGGCGATGCTCTAACCGGGCAATTGCGCCCCAAAGGTTCGACATGCCGGAGGCATGGCGCAGATCGCCCTCGGGGTCGGGCTTGGCCGCCATGATCTTGCTCAGCACGTCGTCGTAGATCCCAGCGGCGCGGCGCGTTTGCCCGGTCTCGGCTTCATACTCGGCCTGGGCGATCAGCGTCCTTGCCCCTTCATCTTCCAAATCCATGCTGCCGGCGGGGTAGGTCTTCACTTCGCGCAAAAGCGTGAAGGCCTGCTCGATGCGTCGTTTGGCCTCTCCGAACCGCTTCAGCTTACGCAGAGGGTACGAGGCGGCGGCATGGAGTTCCGCCTCGCCTCGCCGTGCCTTGGCATTCTCCTTGACCTCGCTGAGCCGGAGAATCGCATGGTCGTACACCGCCAGCGCACGTTGCGGATCCTGGTCTTGCAGGACATCGCCCAGTTCCCTGCCAGCCGAGGCGAAGCGAATTCGGCTGGACGAATCATTGGGGTCGTGGCGGGCGGTCTCCTCGATCAGGTCGAACGCCCGTTGAAAGGCATCGATGGCCCGGCTGGTTCTGCCGAGGCTGGGAGTGTGGCGGGCGCCGAGCACCAATCCTTCGCGCCAGAGCGCACTGAACGTGTACACCCACCGCAGCCTGGCTTGGGGCGGTTCCTGAGCCAGGATCTGGCGGGTTTCGAGAATGGACTGATAGGAGCCTTCGAGATCGCCCATGGCCCGCTTGGCGTCGGCAACAATGCTGCTCGCCTGAACCAGGGTCGATGCGTCGTAGCGCGTCCCCGACGCATGATCGAACGCCTTTTGAGCATAGCGGACGGCCTCCGCATACAGGTGCCGGTTCTTAAGGCACAGGGCGATGTTGGCATACCGTTCCGCCACCCGGTTATGATCTGCCTTGGTGGGATTGCCCATGCTCAGCACCTGTTCGGCGCGAGCCGCCGCCTTGCGGGCCTGAATCAGGGCGTCGGCGTGTCTGCGGCCCGAGTCAGCGAGGATCATCCGGCCGTGCGCCACCTCGAGGGAGGCGGAGAGAGCGGGCCAGTGAGAAGGGGACTTCGCGAGCAACGATTCGACCAGTTCTTCGGCCCTCCGGAGGCTTTGGTCTGCCTGCTCATACTGGCCGAGATTCAACCCGGTGGGCACTCCCTGTACGCTTGCCAGCCGTATGTAGGAGGTGATGATCTCCATGGTCAACTGCTGGTCATCACTCGCTTCCGAACTGAGCGCTTCCAGGTACTGCTGCGTCATGGAAGCAATGTCCTGACGGGCTTTGGTGGCGCCAGTCAGCGCACTGATTTCCTTATCCAGGGCCAGAACTCGATTGGCCAACTGCCGAACTTGCGTAAAGCGCCGCTGAGCGATGGCTTGCTGCCGGTTCGCCAGGAACGCTCCGCCCGACAGGCTGGCGGCGACGGCGGCCGCAGCAGCGAGGGGAATCCAGCGCCTCTGGAGAAACTTCCGGGCGCGATACCAGCGGTTGCCGGACAGGGCATTCACCGGACGGTTATTCAGAAACGCGCGCAGGTCTTCCGCAAAGGCGTCTACGGATACATAGCGCTCGTCAGGTTCCGCCCGCAACGCCTTGCTGAGAATCGCATCGAAGTCGCCCGGAAGCCCGGCTTGAAGCCGCGAGGGTGGAGTGAGTTCGCGGGCAGTGGGAAGGACGCCCGCCGAGGGGGTGGCCCCGGCGGATTCATGCGGCGAACTGCCGGTGAGCAGTTTGTAGAGCACAGCCCCCAACGAGTAGATATCCGTCGCCACGGTCTGGGTCTCACCGCGAAACTGCTCCGGACTGGCGTAGTTCGGTGTGAGCACGCGCTCGATGGTTTGGGTGGCATCTCCGGTTTCGTCCAGCAGTTTGGCGATGCCGAAGTCAAGCAACTTGGGCTGCCCGCCGTTGTCCACCAGGATGTTCGAGGGTTTCAGGTCGCGATGGACGATGAGACGCCGGTGGGCGTGCGAGACGCCATCGCACACCTTGAGAAACAGCGCAATCTTGTCGCGAAGGGAGCGGCTTGCGGCATAAACGTCGATGGGGACGCCATCGACGAACTCCATGACGAGATAGGGCTGTCCCTCGCGCTGGCCGGCATCAAGGAGGCGGGCAATGGCGGAGTGATTCAGGCTCGCTAGGAACTGCCGTTCCTTGAGGAAACGATCGCGCCAAGTCGGGCGGTTGGATGGGCGCAGTAACTTGATCGCGACGTTCTGTTGCACTTCGCCATCCACGCGCTGGGCCAGCCATACCGTTCCCATTCCCCCTTCGCCGATCGCGTGCAGGATCTGGAAAGCACCGACGCGGGCTCCAGCCGGGGAGGGCATGAAAGCGGATACAGGTGGGTGTTCGAGGAATCGCTCCTGATCGAGCATCCGGTGCTCTTCCAGCAGGTCACGAAGCTGCGCGGCGAGCGCCGGGTCTTCCGCGCTCAGCGTCTCTAGCCAGTGCGCGCGTTCGTCTGCGGGAAGATCGAGTGCACGGTCCAAGTGCGGGCCGAGGGCCTTCCAGGATTCAGGGCTGAGCTTCGACATAACAGCCTCACAACGGCAGGTCGTCGCGAAGGGCTCGATGCAGATAGATCCGGGCCTTCTCCCACATTCGCTGGACTGTGCGGTCCGAGACGCCGCGCATGCCGGCAATCTCTTCAAACGAGAACCCGCAGAAGAACTTTAGATCAACCACTTCGGCGAGATCCGGCTCGCTCTTCGCCAGTTCGTCGAGCGCGTCGCCGATCTGCGTGAGTTCACGGCCGACAGCCACATCGATGGCGCCATCGGCGGGCAAGGCTGTAATCTCGAACTGGCCACCGCGCTTCAACGCCTGCCGGTTCCGGGCATGGCCAATGATGAGGCCGCGCATCACCCGCGCCGCATAGGCCAGAAAGCGGGGACGGTCCGGAAACGAAGCATCCTCGCGCGCTGCCATGTCCAGGTAGGCTTCATGGAGCAACGTCGTTACTCCCAGGGACGCTCCGGCTCCGCGGCGCGCCAGTTCGCGGCGCGCGAGCGTATGCAATTCCGAGTAGAGCACGGTGAACAGGCTTTCCGCAGCTTGCCCTTTTCCTTGTTCCGCAGCGCGCATCAGTGAGCCGATGCTGGTGCCCATGACCGTATGTCCTCCGAGGAGTCAATTTATGCCAGTCTCTCGCAATCGATCGATGCTGTCAATGAATTTCTAGTTTCGGTGTCGGGATCTGCCGCCAGATTGCGATTACTCTATACAGTAAGGAACCAACGTCGATTTCCGCTGGAAAGGAGTTTTGGGTATGAATCTCTCTCGTCGGCTCGCCTTTTTCACCCTCAGCGGAGGGCCGCTTCCGGGGCTTAGGTGCTTTTGCTTGGGCTTGGCTTTGGCAGTGGCCCCAGGCGCGATGCCCGCAGGGGCCTCCCCGCTTTCTTCGCCTTCCACCTCGGTATTCTGCAGTGTCGAAGGCAATTCCTTCTTCCAGGCAACGGACTGTGAGTTCGGCGGGTCGCCGGCGATTCCCTCTTCGGCCCTGGCGAGCGTTACGCTCGCTCCGGTACCTCACGTGCTCGCCACGGCAACCACCCCGGCTACAGGATCTCTCGGGGCGGGAGCGAGCGCCACAGCTCTCTACTTCTTCGAGGTGACCGGTCCCACCGAAGGCGAACTGGTCCCGATTCTGATGGACATTTACCTGCTGACGGAGAGCAGTTTCGAAGCGAACGCCATCGCTCGGATAATAATCAACACCACCTCCGGGATCTTTCAAGGCATTGAGGCATGCAGTAACGGAACCTGCGATGAGACTACGATCTCCGAGACCATCCCCTTCCGGGTCCGGGCGGGTTCCACGCGTGACTCCATCACCCTGTTTGCTCAGGCGCAAGCGTTCGTCACCCGGTTCGGTACCGAAACGGCCTTGGCAGTTGCCGACCCTTATATCTACGTCGATCCAACTTTTCCGAACGCCCACCTCTACAATGTCGTTGTCAGTCCGGGTGTAGGAAACGCGCCGGCTACTTCCTCTCCTTCCTCAGTGCCGGAACCGACGACACTCTGGCTCGTTGGCACGGGACTTGGCTTGATCCGGTGTCGTCGGCGATGGCCTTCTTGAGAATGGCTGAATCCGGGCTGGCGACGCTTTGATTCTGTTGGTCGGGGCGGGGCGGGGCGCTTGAATGCCCCTGCGCCCCCGAGCTTTCTTGCCCCGTCCGTGAAAGTGCTGAGTACTCGCGGCCTCGGTGGTTTGGCAGCTACTATCTGACGATCTTATCAGGCCAACTCATCCCCTGGCGGTCAAAAGTATCTCTCCATCTAACTCAGGGAATTCCGCATGTGGGCGCCGGAGCACACGACCAGCCCTTCAGTCGGCTTGTGGCAACCCGCACGCCCCCCCCCCAGATTTCTGAAGAAAGGCCGGTTCGATTGGTCACTTGACGGAGAACGCCCATATCTGAGATCTGGCCGAGCCGCCCGGCGGCCATCGACGAACACCCGCGAAGAGTGAAGCCGCAATTTCTGATACGCCCAAGTCCTGAGTTCAGGCGAGGCTCTCGACGTAGTCCGCCTTTCCGCCCGCGAGCTTCAGAACATCACTGAGCCATCGAGCCTTCCGCTTTGCCCTTACCACTCGCCCGACAAAGCCGAGAGCAGTCGCTTGGTTGTCGTTGTTTCGCCGAATTCGGTTGCGGTCGAGGGTCGCATATCGCCCGAGGAACGAGTTCATGTCCACCGGCCTCGCGAACGCATAGGTTGCGTACCCGAACGCCGGGATCTCCGCGACAACCACGTTCTCCCAGACGAACAAGTATTCGTCGCGGAACAGGAACCACGTCCGGCTGCGCATGCGCAACTGTTCGAAGTAGTAGGGCTCGTAGTCGGTCCGCCAGTTCACGTGCTGCGCCTTGAGATTGGTCGATGCCTGAGCCTCGTCGAACCACGCCTGCACCTGCCTCGCTTCGAGCGGCGCTTTCTCACACTGCGCGCGAATGTGCCGGATCAACTCGGCGTGCTCACCGAGCAGGGCATGAATCGATCGCGCCTGCCGGACATCATCAGCGAGTCCCGCCAGCACTCGCACCTGCAAGCGCGAGGGCAGCGCGGCGCGCCACTTGTGCAACACCCACTCACCTTCGGCCAACCGGTACTTGCCGGTGTGGACGAAGGTTGCCTCCACCTCGATCCGGCTTTGGAGCCAATGCTTCCAGTGATTCCAGGTGAGGTCCCAATCGAGACCGGGCAGCAGGCTCACGTCCAGCCAGACCTCCAGTTTCCGGCGCGGATCGCGGCAGATCACGCGGTCGGCGAAGAAGTCGCAGCGCCGCAACAGCAGCGAGACTCGGCGCGTTGTCATCTCAGGCTTGTAGGCGAGGATGCGCTCCGAGAAGAACGCCTCCTCGTCGTCGGCCAAGCGGCCTTCCACCACGATCGAGCCGAACCCGCCGTACGGGAACAGCGGCGGCACATCCTCATCGGCGCATAGCGCGTCGTAGCAGGAACGGAGATCCGAATGCGCCAGCAAGTTAAACGCCCGCTCCGCGCTGGCAAGCTCGCGCGCGTCCGCGTCCTGGACCTTCAACTCGAGTGAACGCGTCCGCCAGGCGAGGCGAAGCTGGCTGAGTGACGCCGCCTCCGGCGCACGCAGGATGCAATACAAAGATTGCGGCGGATCGAGGTCGAGCAGGTAGAAGTATCGCCGTATCGCGGAGCCGCTGATGAAGAGCGCTTTCGGCTTGCCCGCACAGTTCGGCAGTTCCGCGCGGATGAACAGTTCGCCGCCCTTGGCCGGCTTGGGTTGCGCAACGTGGCCGATCGTCACGTGGAGCAGTTGCTTCTGGAACTGCGGACCCTGCCGGCGAATCAAAATCTCGGACTGCGCGCCCATCACCCGCACTTCGTCTTCCGGCCGCACCCAGCGAGCGAGGCCCGCGGGAAGGTCCACGCGATTCGCTTCCGTCGCTGCGCGGTCCACCGTCGCAGAATACGCCAGCCGGCGCAAATCAACAACGCACCCTAAGAAAGGAGCAACCCGCTATGACCACCACGCCGGGCCTGTTCAACTGCCTCGCGCCGCTGCTCGCCAACCGCACCGTCATCATGACCGTGTCCGCCGACGATAAGGGCATCCTCACGCTGACCGTGATTCCGAAAAAGGTCACGCCGGACGAGAACGACGCGCTCACGACGCCACTGTGGATCACCGCCACCGCGGAGGAACTCGACCGGAGCCTTCCGGATCAGCTCCGCGAATACTGTGCCGTTCACCGTCAGACGGCCTCGAACCTCGAGACCGTGAGGGAAGAGCTCGCGGCAGCGGAGAAAGCCGAGCGTGAGGCCGCCGACGAGCGCCGCGCCAAGAAGGCGAAGAGCAAGGGGCAGACCACAACGGCAGCAGCCCCGCAACCGCCGGCGTCAACGCAAGCGTCCCTCGGTCTCTTCGATGAACAACAACACCAGGGGGACCCGCAATGACTGTCAAACCCATGCGCCGCGTCTTCGAATACGCAGGGGTCCGCTTCGAGGATCCCAACAGTGCGATGAGCGTCGAGCAGGTGCGCGGCCTTCTGGCAACTCAGTATCCGGAGATCGCCACGGCGGCGCTCACCGGCCCCGAGACTGTCGGAGACAAGTGCGTCTACCGATTCGACCGCGCGATCGGAACCAAGGGCTGACCACGATGCAACGACGAACCGCCAAGGACGACGTGATTCGGCAACTCGCGTCCATCGCCCACGGAGGCCAGACCGGCAAAACAACCATCATCGAGGAGTACCTAAAATGCCCGGACTGGCAACTCGCCGCGAACATCCTGGCGCGGGCGCTGTTGGACCAGGCCCGCGTCCAGCGGCCAGAAGCGGCTGCACCCGCGCCACCAGCATGGCTACCACCGATGCTGTGATCGGATGGGTAATGCCGGACATCAGCGCCGTGACGAAAACGTACGTGGCTTGTCCAGGCGAACGCCTAGCGGCCGGTCTGGCAGGGGCGCTCTTGCGCGCCCGCGTAGTTTCTTCGGACGGGTTCCGTGGAGACGCCCAGGAGTTCGTCCGGTCGGCGATCAGCGAGTTCGTCGAGCGCCACGGCGGAACAACGATCAGGAAGATCTTCCGGCTACACTTGCTCCTCACCACCACGCTGGACGACTACTCGACTCGCTCCGACGAGGTCGATCCAGCGCGGTTCTACTTGACTCTCGAACCCTCGGAAGCCGGCTACTTCGGCGCCGGACCCACGCTGGCGATCTTGGAGCGCGCACATCCAAGACTGCCCTCGACGTTTCTCCAGTTGTTGACCGGTGCATTGAGTCCGTGGATCAGAGTGTACGATCACAACGATGCCTGCGGACGCATCGAGATGCTTCGCGAATGGTACAGCGCCGATCCGCAGTGCGAGTCCATCGAGTTGCCCGACGTAGAGAGCAGCATACCGGCAAGTCTGCGCGAGCGCCCACTGAGACCTGCCGAGCTTCGCCGCTTGCTACCGTCCTTCCCGGATGACGTTCGTGGCTGGATGCAGCGCGCGGTGGACATTGATGCCGCCTCGCGCCGTGCGCCGCGTCAGCGGACGACCGGCGATATGGAGGTGGAAATCGGTGATCACAACCCGCCGCTCCCCAGTCTGCTCACGGTATTCCGCCCAGGGGATAACATCGAAGCCTGCTTCGACGACGAATCGCGGGGAATGATGGAGGTCTCACCAGAACCCAATCTCATCATCCCGTTCGACGCAACGAATCCCGAGAGCGTGCGGCGCGCATTCAGGCGGACGCTGCGGGCTGTCTGCGTAACGCTTGCGAAGGCTGCGGAGCTTCTCTTGAATCTGCCCGGTGCCACCGGGAAGGAGCAAGGCGATGGAGTGTGAACTTGCACTGGGCGCGGCCAGTCGCTTCGACCTGAAGGGCGCCATCCTGGTCTACGGCGGCGGCCACCTGACCAACGGAGCCTTCGCTTCATGGCACGGAGTCTGTGCGACGAAGACGGACGCACCGCGACTCGGACCAGCCACGGCGTTATCAACGGCGTTCCTCCGCGAGCTGTCCCATGGGCTCGGCGCGATGACCCGGCCTTAGATCCTTCCGGAGAACGTGCTCGTTCGCACGCCCGAGATGCTGATCTGGTGGACGCCCGCGCAGCATCGCAGGATGTTCTTCACGCCCGCAGACTTCCTCGACGCCGTGAGCGGACAGACGTTCCCGCAACCGCCGCTGGTCTTCAAGGTCACCAGAACGGAACTCTGGATTCGTGCCCTCTCCACGAATCGGCGCCCCAGCAGCGACACGCCGCTCTCGGTGGCGCCGTACTACAACGTCAATGCTGAGGGCCTCGTTTGCCAAGGCTCCATGCGAGCACCTGCCCACGCAACCGTCGCGTCGATCCCCGAATGGGAGAAGGCTTTCTTTAACTCCGAGTTCACCCACATCTACGGAGGCGGGCACTTCACAAAGCATCCCGGTGGCCTCCCCGGCCTGTGGACTCAGTTCGCGGCAGCCGCCCGATTCCCAACGAGCATGCTCGTTCTTGCGAGAGAAACGCTGGCGCAGTTCGCGGAGCGGACGCCATGACTCACAACATCCCCGCGCATCTCCTCCGGCGTGACGTGATCAAAGTCGCCGTGATCGGATG